>NZ_POTW01000041.1 GCF_003236295.1 Jiangella anatolica | reverse complement strand
TCACCGACGTCGTGCCCGGCCTGGAGGTCATCGGCCCGGTCCCGCCGTTCGACGAGCGGATGCGCGCCATCCACGAGCGCGCCGCCGCGCGGCGCCGAGCTTAGAGCGTCAGCACGAGATCGTCGCCTCCGCCACCGGTATCCGCGCCACGATCAGCCATCCGTCGCCCTCGCGCTGCAGGCGGACGCCGATGGGCCCGGTCACGATCTCGAGCGGCGGCTGGGTCTGCTCCTGCACGACGACGCCCCAGGGCCGCTGGTCGACGCAGGCCTCGGCGCTGGCGTCGTCGCCGTCGACGCTGACCTGCACCTCGCCGATCTCCGGCTCGCCGATGCGGCGCTGCTGCTCGTCGATCATGTTCGTCACCCGGGCCAGCTGCGCTTCCACCACGTCACCGGTGGCGATGCCGTCGAACAACGCGGGATCGGGGTCGGGGCCGTTCTCCGAGTCGATCAGCGCGTCCCAGTAGGCGGCGTAGACGTCGCGGATCGCCGCGGCGTCCTGCTCGTCGGCGCTGGGCGGGGTGGTGGTGGCTGTCGTGGCCGTGGTGGCCGGTGGCGGGGTGGTCGCGAGACCGGCGGGCTCGTCGTCACCCGAACAGCCGCACAGACCGACCGCCAAAGCGATAGCCAGCACGACGCCGATCCTCGAATGCGACAACGCACTTGCCTCTCGTATCGCTCGTTGACGGGCCCGTTTCCGGGCCGCAGCCTACGGCGCGGCGTTCGCATCAGCAAACGCCGCCGAAGGACGTACGGACTGCGGCCCGGAAACATGGAACCGCCGGCCGCGCCTCGAGGCAGGCGGCCGGCGGCTCCCGTCAGGGGGTTGCCCTGTGGATCAGATGTCGAAGTACAGCTCGAACTCGTGCGGGTGCGGGCGCAGCCGGATCGGGTCGATCTCGTTGGTGCGCTTCCAGTCGATCCAGGTCTCGACCAGGTCGTCGGTGAAGACACCGCCTTCGAGCAGGTAGTCGTGGTCGGTCTCGAGGGCGTCGAGGGCCTCGCCGAGGGACGACGGGACCGTCGCGATGTTGGCGTGCTCCTCGGGCGGCAGCTCGTACAGGTCCTTGTCGACCGGCTCCGGCGGCTCGACCTTGTTGCGGATGCCGTCGACGCCGGCCATGAGCATGGCGGAGAAGGCCAGGTACGGGTTGCTGGACGGGTCCGGGACGCGGAACTCGATGCGCTTGGCCTTCGGCGACGTGCCGGTGACGGGGATGCGGACGGCCGCCGACCGGTTGCGCTGCGAGTAGACCAGGTTGACCGGCGCCTCGAAGCCGGGCACCAGGCGGTGGTACGAGTTCACCGTCGGGTTCGTCCACGCCAGCAGGGAGTCGGCGTGCTTGATGAGGCCGCCGATGTACCAGCGGGCGGTGTCGGACAGGCCGCCGTAGCCGAGCTCGTCGTAGAACAGCGGGTCGCCGTTCTTCCACAGCGACTGGTGGCAGTGCATGCCCGAGCCGTTGTCGCCGAACAGTGGCTTCGGCATGAAGGTGGCCGTCTTGCCGGCCTCCCAGGCGACGTTCTTGATGATGTACTTGAACAGCATCAGCCGGTCGCCGGCGTGCTTGAGCGTGTCGAACCGGTAGTTGATCTCGGCCTGCCCGGCGGTGCCGACCTCGTGGTGGGCCCGCTCGACCGGGATGCCCACGGCGGTCAGCGCCTGGACCATGGTGTCGCGCAGGTCGGCGTAGTGGTCGACCGGCGGGACGGGGAAGTAGCCACCCTTGTACCGCGTCTTGTAGCCGCGGTTGCCACCCTCCTCGACGCGGCCGGTGTTCCAGGCGCCCTCGATCGAGTCGATGTGGTAGTAGCCCTCGTTCTGCTTGGTCTCGAAGCGGACGTCGTCGAAGACGTAGAACTCCGCCTCGGGGCCGAAGTAGACGGTGTCGGCGATGCCGGAGGAGGCGAGGTACGCCTCGGCCTTGGTCGCGATGTTGCGCGGGTCGCGGCTGTACGGCTCACCGGTGAACGGGTCGACGATGGAGAAGTTCAGCGCGAGGGTCTTCGCCTTGCGGAACGGGTCGACGAACGCCGTCGCGGGGTCCGCGATCAGCTTCATGTCGGACTCGTGGATCGCCTGGAAGCCGCGGATCGAGGAGCCGTCGAACATCAGGCCCTCGGCGATCGCGTCGGCGTCGAACGCCGTTGCCGGCACGTTGAAGTGCTGCATGACGCCTGGCAGGTCGCAGAAGCGGACGTCGATGAACTCGACGCCCTCGTCCTTGACGAACTTCAGCAGTTCGTCCGGGTTGGTGAACATCCGCATCTCCTTCGCGCCTGAGCGGCGCACACTCCGCATCCGACGAACGGTCGGCGTTGACCGTATTACCCTCGTGGCCTGGACGCTAGATTCCCGGGATTTCCCGGCGGTGTCCCAAGTGTTTCACCAGTGTTACGTGCGACGTGAGAGGGTGGGCGGAGCCGATCTCCGGCCACCCCCTAGGCTCACAGGGTGAGCTCCGACCTCCAGCTGCCCGACCACGGACCCGGCTCGGCGGCTGGCTGGGGGCGCCGGTTCCTCGCGCTGCTGCTGGACTGGCTGGCCGGCAACCTCGTCGCGTTCATCGTCACCGGCGGCGACTCCGGCATCTGGGACGCCCAGAGCGACGTGTTCTGGCTGCCGCTGATCTGCTGGTACGTGCTGGTCGTCGCGTCGACGACGCTGGCCGGCGGCAGCCTGGGCCAGCTGATGCTCGGGCTGCGCGTCGCCCACCTGGGCGGACGGCGGCTCGGCCCGGTCATCGCGGCGGTGCGGACGCTGATGATCGCGCTGATCATCCCGCCGCTGGTGTTCACCAGCGAGGGCCGCGGCCTGCACGACCTCGCGTCGAACACCGTCGTCGTCAACGCGCGCTGAGCAGCGTGGGGTCGGTGACCCGCCCGACGAACAGCGGGGTGGCGGTCTCGACGTCGTGCAGCACGAAGACGAAGGGGCGGTCGACGGTCAGCTCGACCGGGCCATCGACCGGCGCGGACCCGGGCCCCATCTCGACGGAGGTCGCGGCCGCCGCCTCGGTGCCCTCCTCGTCGACGGTGATGGTGGCCTCGTGCCGGATCTCGCTCACGGTCAGCGGAACGACATCGGGGTCCGTGCTCATGGGGGCGAAGTCGGTGGTCAGCGGGTCGAAGGGCGCGGTAACTCCGAGGCCGGCCAAGGTCTCGGAGAGGGTCGTCGCGGTGCGCAGGTCGAACATCGGCAGCTGGAGATCGACCTGGGCGGTCTGCGTGGCGCCGAGCACCGTGCCGAGGAGCTCGCCGTCGAGGCGGCCCTCGACGGCCGCGAACGCGCCGGCGTCGGGCACCAGCAGCGTCATCGCCAGCTCGCGACCGGCGTACGGGATGGTCACTGACTGCCACCCGTCGCCGGCCTGGTAGGGGAACGTCGTCGCCAGCCTCATCGCCGGGGCCTGCACCACCTGCCCGCCGGCCGTGGTGAAGTCGCGCTGACCCGCGTCGTGGAATGCGGTGTCCCACGGCGCCTTCGCATAGAGCGCGTTGACGAGCACCAGCTTCGTGGCGTCGCTGAGCGCGTCGGGCGGGATCAGCTCGCCGATCTTGTCCTCGGTGTTGTCGGCCACCCAGCCGTTGATCGAGCCGCGTGCGGCCTCGGGGTCGGCGAAGTCGACCTGGCGCACGCCGGCGTCGTAGTAGCGCGCCAGCGTGTCCAGGAACGGCTCCTCCCACCGCGCGCCGTCCTGCGCCCAGAGCGAGTTGGCCGACGACAGCGCCACCTCGGCGGTCTCGCCGCCGGCGTTCTCGCGTTGGCCCGAGCGGGCGGCCAGGGCCTGCTCGAGCGAGTTCAACGCCTCGTGGAGCTCGTCCGGGCCGGTCGTGCCGAGGAGCGCGTCGAGCTGGTCGGCCGACGCCACGGTCGCGCCCGCGCGCAGCATGCCCAGAGCGACGACGATGCTCGTCGGCGAGTAGACGAGGTTGCCGTCGTCGGCGCCGGCCAGGGGTGTGTACAGGTTCGCGGCCAGGGTGCGGACGACCCCGCCGGCGGCCTGGGCGTCAGCGGCGGTCGCCTCCTCGCGGGCAGCCTCCGAACGGGCTACGTCCAGTTCGTCGCCGCCGCACGCCGAGGCCGCGACGACGACAGCGGCCGCGAGCAGCGCTCGTAGGGGCAGGCCGGTCCGCGATCGTCGACGCATGCTGATGAGACGCGCGGCGCCGCGACCCGGTTCGGACTCAGCGTCCGGGCAGCTGCGTCCCGCGCGGGATCCGGGCGCCCTTCGGCAGCGGACCTTTCGGGATGCCGATCGGCGTCGAGCCCAGCGCGCGCAGCCGCGCGCGCAGCTCCGTCACCTCGCCGGGCCGGAGGTTCTTCGGCAGCTTGTTGAGGTGCCGGGTCAGCCGGGGCAGCGACACCTGGCCCTCTTCGCGGCCGACGATGACCTCGATGATCGGCGTCTCGGGCGAGACGCGGGCGTGCCGCTTGCGCTCGTTCGCGAGCAACTGGGCGACGCGGCCGGCGACGGCGCCCTCGCCGATCAGCACGATGCCGGGCCGGCCGACGGCGCGGTGGACGACGTCCTGGTAGCGGTTGGCGCCCACCATCGGGGTGGTGTCCCAGCCACGGCGCAGCGTGCCGAGCGCGGCCGCGGCGGCGCCCGGCTGGCCCTCGATCTGCGAGTACGCGGCCCGCTCGGCCCGCCGCCCGAACACGATGGCGGCGGCCAGCAGCGCGATCGGCAGGCCGACGATGATCCACAGCCACAGCGGCCCGACGAAGATGCCGACGATGACCGACAGGGCGATGACGCCCAGGATGATGCCGAGCGTGATCCAGCCGACCCAGCGGTCGGACCGGCGGGCCATCTTGTAGGTCTGCCGGATCTGCGCAATCCGCCCGGTCTTCTCGGGCGTTCCCTGGTCGTCGTCGCGTGCCATGGGGAGAAGGTTACTTCTTCCCCGTCAATGCGCCGCGCGGGCCTCCATGGCCTGCCGGTACAGCCGCCCGGCGCGGTAGGACGAGCGCACCAGCGGGCCGGACATGACGCCGGCGAAGCCGAGCTGTTCGGCCTCGGCCTGCAGCTCGATGAACTCCTCGGGCTTGACCCACCGCTCGATCGGGTGGTGGCGCACCGACGGGCGCAGGTACTGGGTGATCGTGATCAGGTCGCAGCCGGCGCCGTGCAGGTCGGCCAGGGCCTGGGAGATCTCCTCGCGGGTCTCGCCCATGCCCAGGATGAGGTTGGACTTGGTGATCATGCCGGCGGCGCGGGCCAGCGAGATCACGTCGAGGGAACGCTCGTACCGGAACGCCGGGCGGATGCGCTTGAAGATGCGCGGCACGGTCTCCACGTTGTGCGCGAACACCTGCGGCGCGGCGTCGAACACCTGCTGCAGCAGGTCGGCCTTGCCGGAGAAGTCCGGCGTGAGGATCTCCACGCCGGTGTTCGGGTTGAACTTGTGGATCTCGCGGATGGTCTGCGCGTAGAGCCAGGCGCCCTCGTCGGGCAGGTCGTCGCGGGTGACGCCGGTGACGGTGGCGTAGCGCAGCCCCATCGCCTGGACGGACTCGGCGACCCGGCGCGGCTCGTCACGGTCGAGGTCCTCGGGCTTGCCGGTGTCGATGAGGCAGAAGTCGCACCGCCGGGTGCAGTGGTCGCCGCCGATGAGGAACGTCGCCTCGCGATCCTCCCAGCACTCGAAGATGTTGGGACAGCCCGCCTCCTGGCACACCGTGTGCAGGCCCTCGCGTTTCACCAGCGACTGCAGCTCGCGGTACTCCGGGCCCATGGTCGCCTTCGTCTTGATCCAGGAAGGCTTCTTCTCGATCGGCGTCTCGGCGTTGCGCACCTCGAGGCGCAGCAGCCGACGTCCCTCCGGCGCGACAGTCACCCCTCCACCCTACGTCTGCGGCTGCAGGGCGAGCAGGTCGTCGAGGTGACGTTCGACATACGGCAGCGCCTCGGCGACGGTGACCCGGCGACCCAGCTCGGCGGACAGCGTCGTCGTGCCGGCGTCGCTGATCCCGCAGGCGATGATGCGGTCGTACCAGCCGAGATCGTTGTCGCAGTTCAGGGCGAAGCCGTGCATGGTGACGCCCTGGGCGACGCGCAGCCCGACGGCGCCCAGCTTGCGGTCCTGCCCGCCGTCGCCGGGCTGGATCCACACGCCGCTGCGGCCGTCGACCCGGACCGCGGGGACGCCGAAGTCGTGGCAGACGTCGAGCATCAGCTGCTCGACCCGGCGGACGTAGCCGATGACGTCGTACGGCTCCGGCAGTTGCAGGATCGGGTAGCCGGTGAGCTGCCCGGGGCCGTGCCAGGTGATCTTGCCGCCGCGGTCGACGTCGATGACCGGCGCGCCGGCATCCAGCAGCGGCCGCTCCTCGGGCGTGGTGCGCTTGCCCGCGGTGTAGACCGCCTCGTGTTCCAGCAGGACGACCGTGTCCTCGATCTCGCCGGCCACCCGCGCGGCGTGCAGCCGCCGCTGCTCGTCCCACGCCTCCTGATACGGCACGAACCCGTCATGCCGGATGATCCGTAGCTCGCCCACGAACGTCGAGCCTACGCCCGCCGGGAAGTCCTGCGGCAACCGCGCGGTTGGCACCTGTCGTGGCGACATTCAACGGCGTACCGCTGTCCGTACTCGACCTGGCCCCCGTCGTGACGGGGTCGACGCCCTCGACGGCGCTGGCGAACACGCTGGAGCTGGCCCGGCTCGCCGACGACCTGGGCTATCGCCGCTACTGGCTGGCCGAGCACCACAACATGCCGGGCATCGCCAGCTCGTCGCCGCCGATCCTCATCGGGGCGGTGGCCGCGGCGACGTCGTCGATCCGGGTCGGGTCCGGCGGGGTGATGCTGCCCAACCACATGCCGCTCGTGGTCGCCGAGCAGTTCGGCACGCTCGAGGCGCTGCACCCGGGCCGGATCGACCTCGGCATCGGCCGGGCGCCGGGCACCGACGGGCTGACGGCGCACGCGCTGCGCGGCAGCAGCGACCCGCGGCTGGTCGAGGAGTTCCCGCAGCACCTGGCCCACGTCCGGGCGTTCCTGTCCGGCGAGTGGCCCGACGACCACCCGTACGCCGCGATCACCGCGACGCCGGGCCGCGGCGCCGACGTGCCGGTCTGGCTGCTCGGGTCCAGCGACTACAGCGCCCGGGCGGCCGCCGCGCTGGGGCTGCCGTTCTCGTTCGCCCACCACTTCAGCTCGGCCAATACCGTCCCGGCCCTGAAGCTCTACCGCGACGGGTACCAGCCGTCGGCCGCGCATCCGGCGCCGTATGCGATGGTCGCGGTCAGCGTCGTGCTGGCCGGCGACGACGAGCGCGCGCGGTGGCTGGCCGGGCCGATGCAGTTGTCGATGCTGCGGCTGCGACGTGGGCAGCCGGGCCCGCTGCCGACGCCGGAGGAGGCCGCGGCGCACGAGTTCGCCCCGGCCGAGCTGGAGCTGCTGGCGCCGTTCCTCAGCGGCCAGATCACCGGCGGCCCGGACACCGTCCGCCGCGAGCTCGAGGCGCTGCTGGAGCGCACCGCGGCCGACGAGCTGATGGTCGTGACGACGGTGACGCCGCACGCCGAGCGGCTGCGCTCGTACGAGCTGCTGGCGCGGCTGCTGCCTTAGGGAGCGGGTTCGGCGTCGAGGACGGTCTCCTTGGCCTCGCCGCCGGCCGCCTCGACGAGATAGCCCTGGGCGCCGTCGCGCTCGGCGTGGACGGTGGGCGGCTCGGCGCCGCGGTACAGCAGGCCGGCGCCGTCGTCGGTGGCGTACGAGGCGGGCAGCGTGCCGTCGGCGACCATCCGGTGCAGCAGCGGGCGGCGCTGGTCCTCGGAGTCGTAGTGCACGCCGTTGCCGTACGGCAGCAGCCCCAGCCCGTTCGAGATGGCGCGCAGCTCCGGGCCGAACGAGTCGGTCGGACCGCCGGTGTGCCAGCAGATCGATCCGGCCGACACGCCGGCAAGGACGACGCCGGCGTCCCACGCCTCGCGCATGACGTCGTCGAGGCCGTGCAGCCGCCACATCGCCAGCAGACCGGCGACCGAGCCGCCGCCGACCCACAGCACGTCCTGTGCCAGCACGTGCTTGCGCAGGTCGTCGACGTTCGGCATGGGAAACAGGCTCAGGTGCGACACGTCGACCGACCAGCCCGCGAACGCCGCGTAGATGAGCTGGACGTAGCTCACGCTGTCGCCGGAGGCGGTCGGGACGAAGCACAGCTTCGGCCGGTCCGCGCCGGTCAGCCGCAGCGCGAGCTTCGCCAGCCCGGCCGGGCGGAGCACGCCGCGCGCGTCGTAGGAGAACCCGCCGCTGGTGGCGAGGATCGTCGGCGTGCGGGTCATCGGGCCTCCTGGTCGTGGAACGCGGCGCGACGCCGACGGTAGCCGACGACCGCCACGCCGGCGGCGACGGCCATGACCACCACCGCCGCGGCCGCCAGCGGGGCCGCCGAGGCCACCGTCACAGCGCCCCACAGCACGCCCAGCCCGCCGACGGTCCAGATGACCGCCCAGAGCGCCGATCCGACGAGCATCGCGGCCAGGTAGCGGCCGAACGGCATGCGGGTGGCGCCGGCGACGGCGTTGACGGCGGTCTGCACGCCGATGGTGAGGAAGGAGAGCGTGACGGCGGCCGGGCCGTAGTGGGCGACGAAGCGCTCGGCGCGGTCCAGCCGCTCGCGGCCGATCCGGTCGCCCCAGCGCGACCGCGCGATGCTCGTCCCCGCGGCCCGGCCCAGCCAGTACGTCGCCTGAGCTCGGGCGACGACGATGCCGAACATGACGGCGATGCCCAGCCAGAGCGGCAGGCCGAACGGGCTGTCGGGGGCTGCGAGCGGCGTGACCCCGTCCATGTCCCTGATCGTAACCAGCCTTGTGACACGGCCGACCGGAGGTGTGACGCAAGGTTGTGACACGGCCGATGCGGCATCTGGGAGGAAGGTTTGCCTGGGTGTAATGGCGCGGATCCGGGGCCGCGGCCTGAGGTGTGACGCAAGGTTGTGACACGGCCGATGCGGCATCTGGGAGGAGGGTTTGCCTGGGTGTAATGGCGCGGATCCGGGGCCACGGCCTGAGGTGCGACGCGAGTTGTGACACGGCCGATGCGGCATCTGGGAGGAAGGTTTGCCTGGGTGTAATGGCGCGGATCCGGGGCCACGGCCTGAGGTGCGACGCGAGTTGTGACACGGCCGATGCGGCATCTGGGAGGAAGGTTTGCAACGATAAGCGGATGCAGGGTCTCGAGACTCCCGCGGGTTACACCATCACCCGACGGCTCGGCTCCGACGCGTCGGCCATGTACCTCGCGCGAGAGGACGCGACCGGTGCGTCAGTCACCCTGCGGTTTCTCGGCCAGATCGGCCCGCAGGTGCGCGACCGGCTGCGCATGGCGGCGCAGGCGCTGCGCGGCATCGACCACCCGCACGTCATCGAGTTCTACGACGTCGTCGATGGGCCGGGCGGGCCGGTCGTGGTGCTGGGCGCGGCCGAGGGCGGCAGCCTGGCCGGGATCATCGGCGCCCGCGGCGTGCTGCCGGCCGGCGAGGTCGTCACCGCGTGCGCGCCGGTCGCGGAGGGGCTCACCGAGCTGCACCGCCGCGGCATCGTGCACGGCGACCTCACGCTCGACGACATCGTCTTCAGCCTCGACGGCCGGCCCATGGTGGCCGGCGCCGGGCTGATCCAGGCCGGCGTCCCGCTGCGGGTCGGCCAGCGCGCCCGCCCGGTGCCGCCGGAGGTCCAGGCCGGATCGCCGCCCGGCCCGCCGGCCGACGTGTACGGGCTGGTCACGGCCGCCGTCGTGGCGCTGACGGGGTACCTGCCGTCGGCCCGGCTGGCGCTGCCCGCCGTCCCGCCGGCCACGCAGGCGTTGCTGGCCAGCGCGCTGGACCCGGTGCCGAACCGGCGTCCGCCGGTCAGCAGCATCGGCAACGTGTTCTTCGCGGTGGCCGACCCGGCGCCCGTCGAGCTGGTCCTCGAGGAGAACCACGCGACCACCGGGACGATGCGCCCGATCGTCGACGCACCCGTCATGGGCGCCGAGGACGACGTGGCCGCGTTCATGCGCCGCTCGACGTCCACCGGCCGCCGGGCCCGCCGTCGCGCCGAGGCAGGCGACGCGCGCGAGACCGCGCCGCCGGCACCCGCGGCCGGCGCCGTGGGCGGCCTGGCCGCGCCCGCGGCCGGCGGCGCCACCGTTCCCGGCGGGGCCGGCGTGAGCCCGACGGCACCGACCGGCCCGATCCGCACCCCGCGGCGGGGCCGTCGTGGCCGCGGCGAGGAGTCGCCCGCCGAGCCGCCGCCCGGCCGCGGGCTCGACGACGGCGTGAACGTGCCGGTGCCCGACGGGGTGCTGCCCGACGAGCGCCGGTCGCGCCGCACGCCGGGTGAGGTGCTCGCCGCCGCGCCGCGCACGCCGTCGGCCAAGGAGTCGCGCCGTGGCCGCGGCGCGCCGCCCGGCGACGACGAGCCCGGCGGCGCCCGTCGCAAGGACCGCATGTGGATCGTCAGCGCGCTGGTGGCCTTGCTGGTGGTCGCGGGCGTGGCGATCGTCGGCTGGCGGATCTTCGGCGACGACACCCCGACGGCGGGACCCGGCAGCGGCGCCAGCCCCGGCGACTCCGAGTCCGCGCCCGACCTGTGCGGCGGGCCGCAGCCGGCGCCCACCGCGCCGCCGCCCACCGTCACCGACTGGACCCAGGAGGTGCAGCGGCTCTACACGCTGCGCGCCCAGGCGTTCGAGGAGGGCGACGCCGAGCTGCTGTGCCAGGTGCACGCGCCGACCAACGCCATCCTCGACGACGACGCCGAGCTGCTCCAGGAGTACGCCGACGCCGGTGTGCACACCGAGGGCCTGTCGTTCGAGGTGGTCAACGCCGAGCTGGTGTCTCAGGAGGGCGGCCGGGCGACGGTGTCGATCACCCAGCGGATCCCCGACTACACGCTCGTCAACGACGACGGCGAGGTCGAGCAGGAGATCGAGGGCACCGAGGAGCAGACCTGGCAGGCCGACCTCGTCGCCGTCGCCAACCCCGACGGCACCAGCTCCTGGCGGTTCGGCTAAAGAGCGGCCCGGATGATCGCCCGCGCGTCCGGGTGGTCGAACTCGAAGCCGGCCTCGGCCAGCCGGGCGGGCACGATCCGCAGGCTGCCGAGCAGCTCCTCCGACGCCTGCCCGACGGCGAGCTGGAGCGCGAACCCCGGCACCGGCAGCAGCCGCGGCCGGTGCAGCTCCGCGGCCAGCACCCGGCTGAACTCGCCGTTGGAGACCGGTTCGGGCGAGGTGACGTTGTAGGGGCCGACGCTGCCGTGCTGCTCGATGAGGAACCGCAGCGCCCGGACCGTGTCGTGCAGCGAGATGACGCTCCAGAACTGCTCACCGTTGCCGAAGTGCCCGCCGAGCCCCAGCCGGAACAGCGGCAGCAGCGGCTTCAGCGCGCCGCCGTCCGGCCCGATCACGAAGCCGAAGCGGGTGTGGCAGACGGCGATGTCGGCGGCCTTCGCGGGGGCGGCGGCCTGTTCCCAGTCCTGGCACAGCCCGGCGAGGAAGCCGTCGCCGGGGCCGGACTCCTCGTCCAGCAGCTCGCGGCCGCGGTCGGGGCCGTAGTAGCCCATCGCCGACGCGCAGACGAACACGCGCGGCCGGGCGGCTAGCCCGGTCAGTGCGGACGCGAGCACCGTCGTCGAGCGGATCCGGCTCTGGTGCAGCTGCCGCTTGAACTTGCGGGTCCAGCGGTGCGCGCCGACGCTGACGCCGCCCAGGTGCACGACGGCCTCGACGCCGGCGAGGCGGGCGAGCGGGACCACGCCCTGCTCGGGGTCCCACTGCGCCTCGTTCGCGGCGGCCGGCCGGTGCCGGACCAGCCGCACGACGTCGTGGCCGGCGGCCGTCAGCCCGGCGACCAGCGCTGTGCCGACGAACCCGCTGGAGCCGGAGACCGCGACCAGCACCGGGTCAGAGACCCAGGTCGGCCTCGAACCGCCCGCCCTCGAGCCGCTTCTTCACCGTGGTGAGGAACCGGGCCGCGTCGGCGCCGTCCACCAGCCGGTGGTCGTAGCTGAGCGCGAAGTACACCATGTGCCGCACGGCGATGGTCTCGCCCAGGTTCGGGTCGTCGATGACCATCGGCCGCTTGACGACCGCGCCGGTGCCCAGGATCGCGACCTGCGGCTGGAAGAAGATCGGCGTGTCGAACAGCGCGCCCCGGCTGCCGGTGTTGGTCAGCGTGAACGTGCCGCCGGTGATCTCGTCCGGCGTCAGCTTGCCGGTGCGCGCCTTCTCGGCCACCTCGGCGATCTTGCGGGCCAGCCCGGCGATGTTGAGGTCGCCGGCGTCCTTGACCACCGGCACCAGCAGCCCGGCCTCGGTGTCGACGGCGATGACGAGGTTCTCGCGGTCGTGGTAGGTGACCTCGCCCTTCTCGACGTCGATCGACGCGTTGATCTTCGGGTGCTGCTTGAGCGCCTCGACCGCGGCCTTGGCGAAGAACGGCAGGAACGACAGCTTCACGCCCTCGCGCTGGGCGAAGTCGGCCTTCACCCGGTCGCGGAGGCGTGCCAGCGTCGTGATGTCGATCTCGACGACGCTGGTGAGCTGGGCGGTCTCCTGCAGCGACTCGTGCACGCGCTTGGCGATGACCTTGCGCATGCGGGTCAGCTTCTCGGTGGTACCCCGCAGCGGCGATGGCTCGGCCGACTCGGGCGCCTCGGCCTTCGCGGCGGCGGCCGGAGCGGGCTGGGCCGACGGGACCGGCTGCGCGGCGGCGGCCTTCGCGGCCTCGGCGGCGGCGAGGACGTCCTGCTTGCGGACCCGGCCGCCGATGCCGGTGCCCTCGACGGAGCTCAGGTCGACGCCGTGCTCGGCGGCGAGCTTGCGGACCAGCGGGGTGACGTACGGCGTCCCGTTGCCCGACGGCGCGGCGGCCGGAGCCTGGGCCGGAGCGGGCGCCGGCGGGGCCTGGGTGGCGGTCGCCTGCGGACCCGCGGTCTGCGGCGCCTGCGGGACGGGGTCAGGGGCGGGCGCCGGCGGCGTCGCGGCCGGGGCCTCCTGCGCGGGCGCCTCCTGGGCCGGCGCCTGCTGCTGCGCCGGCGCGGCGCCCTCGGCGCCGACCAGCGCGAGCACCGCGCCGACCTCGACGGTCTCGTCCTCGGCGACCTTGATCTCCAGCAGCGTGCCGGCGACCGGCGACGGGATCTCGGTGTCGACCTTGTCGGTGGAGATCTCCAGCAGCGGCTCGTCGACGGCGACCGTGTCACCCGGCTGCTTGAGCCAGCGGGTGACCGTGCCCTCGGTGACGCTCTCGCCCAGCGCGGGCAGCGTGACCTCGGTGCTCTCACCGCTCGCGCCGTTGCTCGACGCGGCCGCGGCCGCGGGCGCCGGCTCCGGCTCCTCGGCGGCCGGCGCGGGCTCCTCGGCGGGCGCCGGCTCCTCGGCCGGAGCCTCTTCCGCGGCCGGAGCCTCCGGCTCGGCCGGCGCAGCCTCGTCGGCGGCAGCCTCCTCGGCCGGGGCCGCCTGGCCGCCGTCGCCCGCGGACTCGCCCGCCTCGCCGACGATCGCCAGCTCGGCGCCGACCTCGACGGTCTCGTCCTCGGCGACCTTGATCTCCAGCAGCGTGCCGGCGACCGGCGACGGGATCTCGGTGTCGACCTTGTCGGTGGAGATCTCCAGGAGCGGCTCGTCGACGGCGACCGTGTCACCCGGCTGCTTGAGCCAGCGGGTCACTGTGCCCTCGGTGACGCTCTCGCCGAGTGCGGGCAAGGTGACGGAGGTTGCCATCGTCTGTCCTCTCGAGTGCTACGTACGGTCCGTCGCTACAAGGCCGAGGCAAGCTTATGCCCCGGCAGGTCAGCCGTGGACGTGCAACGGCTTGCCCGCCAGCGCCAGGTGCGCCTCGCCCAGCGCCTCGCTCTGCGTGGGGTGCGGGTGGATGAGCTGGGCCACCTCGTCGGGCAGCGCCTCCCAGTTGTAGATCAGCTGCGCCTCGGCGATCAGCTCGCCGACCCGCGCGCCCACCAGGTGCACGCCGATGACCGGGCCGTCCTTCTCGCGCACGAGCTTGGCGAAGCCCTGCGTCCTGAGGATCTGGCTCTTGCCGTTGCCGGCCAGGTTGTACTCCAGCGACTCGACCTTGTCCTCGCCCAGCCGCTCCTTGGCCTGCGCCTCGGTGAGCCCGACGGAGGCGACCTCGGGGTCGCAGTAGGTGACGCGGGGGATGCCGGCGTCCTCGACGGGGACCGGGTTGAGCCCGGCGATCTGCTCGGCGACGAAGATGCCGTGCGCGAAGCCGCGGTGCGCCAGCTGCAGGCCGGGGACGATGTCGCCGACGGCGTAGACGTTCGGCACCGACGTGCGCAGCCGCTCGTCGGTGGTGACGAAGCCGCGGTCCAGCGTGACGCCGTTCTCCTCGTAGCCCAGGCCCTCGGTGACCGGGCCGCGTCCGACCGCGACCAGCAGCACCTCGGCGTCGATGGTCTCGCCGTTCTCCAGCGACACGGTGACGCCGCCGTCGCGCTTCTCGACGCCGGCGAACCGCACGCCGGTCTTGAAGCCGATGCCGCGCTTGCGGAACGTCCGCTCGACCACCTTCGACGACGCCTCGTCCTCGGCCGGCACCAGCCGGGGCAGCGCCTCGACGATGGTGACGTCGGCGCCGAACGAGCGCCACACGCTGGCGAACTCGACGCCGATGACGCCACCGCCCAGCACGACCGCCGACGCGGGCACGCGGTCCAGCGTCAGCGCCTCGTAGCTGCTGATCACGTGCGTGCCGTCGATCTCCAGGCCCGGCAGCGAGCGGGACCGGGACCCCGTCGCCAGGACGATGTTGCGGCCCTCGTAGCGGGTGCCGCCGACCTCGACGGCGTTCGGCGCGACGAGCTTGCCCTCGCCCTCGATCAGCGTGACCTTGTTGGCCTTGACCAGGCCCTGCAGGCCCTTGTACAGCCGGGCGACGATGCCGTCCTTGTAGGAGTTCACGCCGGCCATGTCGATGCCCTCGAAGGAGGTCTTGACGCCGAACTGCTCGCTCTCGCGCGACTGGTCGGCGACCTCGGCGGCGTGCAGCAGCGCCTTGGTCGGGATGCAGCCGTAGTGCAGGCAGGTGCCGCCGACCTTGTCCTTCTCGATCAGCGCGACGCTCATCCCCAGCTCGGCAGCGCGGAACGCCGCGGCATAGCCGCCACTCCCGCCGCCCAGGATGATGACGTCGAAACCGGCGGTGTCGGCCACGATGGTGCTCCTCGATGTCGTCGTTGTCTCGAGACGTCCAACAGCATCCTTCCATTCGCTGTTCCGACACCATTCACCGGACCGGGACGTTGCACTGTGAGCAGGTAGTGTCAGGTTTCCACCAGGCGAGAACGGACTCGGAGGTCACGACGATGGGGTTGTTCCGGCGACGGCGGAAGAGCGCCGACGGCAGCTTGGACCGCGCTGCCGACTCCGCCGACGTCAAGCACCTCGAGGAGTTCGCCCGGTCCCGCCGCGGCGTCGAGGCGTTCGTCGAGCCGCCGACGACCATGACCGCCACCACCGTCGTCTTCGTCGCCCACGACGGGGAGTGGACCCGGCGCCGGGTCCGCGACGCCGCCGCGGCGCACGCGCTGGCCCGCAAGCTGGGCATCCCGGCCTACGACGCGCAGGTGGTCGGCTATCCGCAGCGCATGCGCGACTGGAACCGCAAGAACGGCGGCCGCGGCGCCTGAGCGCTGCGACCGCCGTCCCGGAGCCGGACCGTCAGATGCGGCCGTCGGCGACATCCTCCACGAGCTGGACCAGCGTGCGGACGGCGGCGCCGGTGCCGCCCTTCGGGGTGTAGCCGAACGCCTTGTCGCTGAACGCCGGCCCGGCGATGTCGAGGTGCGCCCAGCCGATGCCGTCGGCGACGAACTCCTGCAGGAACAGCCCGGCCTGCAGCGCGCCGCCCCAGCGGTCGCCGATGTTGGCGATGTCGGCGACGGGGGAGTCCAGCTTCTCGCGCAGCTCGACCGGCAGCGGCAGCGGCCACATCGCCTCGCCCGTCCGCCCGGCGGCGTCCTGCACGGCCGCGCCCAGTTCCTCGTCGTTGGCCATGACGCCGGAGACCCGCTTGCCCAGGGCGACGATGGCGGCGCCGGTCAGCGTCGCGACGTCGACGATGAGGTCGGGCTCGTCCTCGCCGGCCCGCACGATGCCGTCGGCCAGCACCAGCCGGCCCTCGGCGTCGGTGTTGAGCACCTCGACGGTCTTGCCGCCGTAGATCGTGATGACGTCGGACGGGCGCTGCGCGCTGCCCGACGGCATGTTCTCGGCCATCGCGGCGTAGACGGTGACGGCGACCTTCGTGCCGAGCTGGGCGATCGCGTGCACGGCGGCGACGACGGCCGCGGCGCCGCTCATGTCGCTCTTCATCTCCGGCATGCTGTCGGCCGGCTTGAGCGACAGGCCGCCGGAGTCGAACGTGATGCCCTTGCCGACGAACGCGACGTGCTTCTTCGCCCGCGACGGACGGTAGGCGACGCGGACCAGCCGGGGCGGGTTGGCCGAGCCCTGGCCCACGCCGATCAGGCCGCCGTAGCCGCCCTTGGCCAGCGCCTTCTCGTCCAGCACCTCGACGTCGAGCTTGGCGCTCTTGGCCAGCTTCGTCGCGGCCTCGGCGAACGTCGCGGGGGTGAGGTCGCGCGGCGGCATGTTCACCCAGTCGCGGGCCCGGTTGACGGCGGCGGCGACGGTCTCGGCGCGGGCCACGGCGTCCTTGACGCCCTTGGCCTTCACACCGGGACCGATCAGCGTCACCGAACCGACCGGCGTCGTCGGGTCGCCGCTCTTGTACTGGTCGAACGTGTAGGCGCCGAGCTGCAGGCCCTCGACGACGGCGGCCGCGTCCTGCTCGTCCAGGATCGGCAGCGCGACGGCGGCCGACGGCTGGCCGGCCAGCGCGCGGGCAGCGGCTCCGGCGGCCCGGCGCAGCGACTCGTGTCGAGCAGGCGTGCCGGCCTCGGCCAGCGGCCCCGTCCCGACGGCGACCAGCAGCCCGGCCTTCGCCGCACCCATCGCCGGCAGCTTCGTGACCTCGTCGGCCTTCCCCGTGGCGCCGAGCTGGCCGAGCACCTTGGCCAGCGAGCCCTTGAGCGCCTTGTCGAGGGATTCGCTGCCCGGCAGCAGGACGACGTCGTCGTCGCCCGGGGCCACCCCGACGACGACGGCGTCGACCTTGAGGCCGTTCGGGGCGGCAGAGGACAGGGCGATGCTGGTCACGGTTCTCCTGACGTCGCTCGTTCAGTCGATTCCGCCCGATGCTACCGCCGGGTCACGGCGGGCCCGGCGCTCGCCCGTCCCGCGGCGCGAACACCGTCAGCGCCTCGGCGTCGGAGTGGACGGTGCGCGCATACTCGTCCGCCCAGGCGCCAGCGCCGGGGTAGTCGCTGGCCGCGACGACGGCGTCGGCCAGCGCGTCCGGGTCGGCGGCGGTGCGCCGCAGCGTCACCGCGCCGTCGCGCAGCACCGCCCAGTGCGGGCCGGCCTGCCCGTACGGCATGCCGACGCTGCCCGGGTTCACGACCAGCCGGCGGTCGACGAGGCGGAGGAACGGCATGTGCGTGTGCCCGCACACGATCGTGCGGACGTCCGCCGGGACGGTGGACAGCACCTCGGCCCAGCGCGTCAGCGAGCTGTCCACCAGCACGACCTCGTCGTCGTCGCGCGGCGTGCCGTGGCAGAAGAGCACCGGCCCGAACCCGTCGACGTCGAGCGTGACCGGGTGCGGCAGGCTCGCCAGCAGCTCGACCTGATCCGGCCGCAGCTGCCGCCCGGCCCAGTCCGATACGTCGATGCCCGACGTCCCGCCTCGGGCGACGGCGACCAGCTCGCGGTCGGCGTTCCCGCGCACCCAGACCACGCGTTCGCCGAGCGACACGAGCCGGTCCAGCGTCTGGACCGGCATGGGCCCGGCGGCGATGTCGCCGGTCAGCACGATCCGCTCGGCCGCGCGCACGTCCGGCTCGGCCAGCACCGCGTCGAGCGCGGGCAGCGCCCCGTGCACGTCGGACAGGACGGCGACCGAGGCGACCATGCCCCGAGAATAGGCCGATGGACCCACGGCCCTTCGCCGGCGCGGAGCTCGCCTGGTTGGTGTTGCCCCCGGCGGGGACGAGCAGCTGGCCGAACTGGTCGTCCGCGAGCAGGCGGAGTTCGCCGCCGAGCTGGGCGCGCGGGTGCGGGTGCGCCGCTCCGGCTCCGACGGCGGGCCGCGGCTGTTCCTCGACCCGCCCGGTGCGCCGCATCCGGAACTGGCCGCCTGGCGCCGGCAGACCGAGCGCCGGCCGGGCCCGCCGTCGAGCTGGCCGGCGACGTCGTCGTGGTGACGGCGGGCGATGACCCGGGGACCGCGCTGAGCCTGCTGCGCACGGCCGTCCGCACCGGCGTGGCCGGCGTGCTGACGCCGCGCCCCGCCGCGACGACTGCCGAGGCCGCGGACCGGCTGGCGGCCGAGATCGGATGGACGTATCCGGCGTTCGCGCTGCGCGGCCTGGACTGGCCGGCGATCTCTGCTCGCCACCGTGAGCCGGCGGACCTCGCTGACCTGCAGCGATGGGTGGCGGAGCTGCGCGGCCCGCACACGTCGGTGCGGGCCGCGGGGCCACGGCGGGTGCTCCCGTACACGGCGCTGGCCGGCGCCGACGGCGTCAGGCTCGCGCACGTGCCGCGGTGGAGCGCCGGCTGGGCGGCCGGCGCCGTCCCGGCGATCTCCTGGTCGACGTCGGTGGCGCACCGGTCGACGCGGCGCGGCTGCTGGCCACGACCGGCGCCGAGGCGCGGACCCTGGCGCGGTTCGCCGGCCGCAGGGCGCTCACCGTGCCCGGCGCGACCGCTGCCCACGTCACCGTCCGGCGCGGGAGTGGCGGGGACCTGGCCTGGCTCGACGGCGTCGAGGCGGCGCCGGTGAGCTGGTCGCGGCTGCCGTCCGGCACCGGCTACCTGCGGACCCGTGCCTGGTCCGACCCGGACGCCCTGGACGCCGCACTCGCCGAGCTGGGCGCGTCCGACCGGCTGATCGTCGACGTCCGCGGCAACAGCGGCGGCGGCAGCGGCCGGCCGCGCACCGTCGCCCTCCAGCGTGGCGTCGTGCTCAGCGTGAGCACGGCGCTCACCTACGAGCCGGACGGCCGGTGCGTCGAAGGCGCCGGGCTCGCCGTCGGCCGCGTCCTGCCACCGGACCTCCTGGCCACCGGCGCCGCCGTCGGCGCCGCCGACACCGGCTGGTGAGTCCCGTTAGGGTGTGGCCGTGACCATGGATGACCTCGCCAGGACCTCGCTGTACGACCGCCACGTGGCGCTGGGCGCCAAGTTCGCCGAGTTCGGCGGCTGGTCGATGCCGCTGCAGTACTCCGGCATCGTCGACGAGCACACCGCGGTGCGCGAGCGGGTCGGCCTGTTCGACGTCAGCCACCTGGGCAAGGCGTCGGTCACCGGGCCGGGGGCGCGCGCGTTCGTCGACTCCTGCCTGACGAACGCGCTGGAGAAGATCGCGCCCGGCCAGGCCCAGTACACGCTGTGCTGCGACGAGTCCGGGGGAGTGGTCGACGACCTGATCGTCTACCTGCGTGCCGACGACGACCTGCTGCTGGTGCCGAACGCGGCCAACAACGCCGAGGTGGTGCGCCGGCTCGCCGCGGCCGCGCCGGACGGCGTCGAGGTGCGCGACCGGCACCGCGACTTCGCCGTCCTCGCCGTCCAGGGCCCCAACAGCGACGAGGTGCTGACGGCGCTCGGCCTGCCGACCGACCATCCCTACATGTCCTTCACCGAGACGACGCACGACGGCGTCCCGCTCACCGTCTGCCGCACCGGCTACACCGGCGAGCGCGGCTACGAGCTGCTGGTGCCCTGGGCCGACGCCGGCGCCGTGTGGGACGCGCTGCTCGCGGCCGGCGAGCCGTACGGCATCGCGCCGGCCGGCCTGGGCGCCCGCGACACGCTGCGCACCGAGATGGGATACCCGCTGCACGGCCAGGACCTGTCGCTGGACATCTCGCCGGTGCAGGCGCGGGCGGGCTGGGCGGTCGGCTGGTCGAAGCCGGCGTTCTGGGGCCGCGACGCCCTGCTGGCCGAGAAGGCCGCCGGCCCCGCCCGCCGGCTCGTCGGTCTGAAGGCGTCGGGGCGCGGGATTCCGCGGCCGGGCATGACGGTCACGGCCGGCGGCGCCCCGGTCGGCATGGTGACGTCGGGGACGTTCTCGCCGACCCTGAAGCAGGGCATCGGCCTCGCCCTCCTCCCGCCGGACGTCGCCGAAGGCGCCGAGGTCCACGTCGACGTCCGCGGCCGCTCCGAGGCGTTCGAGGTCGTCAAACCCCCGTTCGTCCAGCCCTCGACGAAAGAGAGCTGAGCGCCAAGAGGGCCCCAGCGGGCCTACTCGGCGACGTCCAGCCGACGCGGCGCGGACCGCAACCGCGGCGACGACCAAGCGACGATCGCCGCGACGACGAGCGAGAGCTGGCAGATCAGGATCACCCGGTCGGTGTCCAGCGCCCCGGCCAGGGCGCCGGCGGCGACGGCGCCGAGGGGGTAGCCGACGCCGAACGTCGCCATGCGGCCGGCCGTCATGACGCGGCTCATCAGCGGCTCGGGGGTGACCTGCTGGCGCAGCGTGACCGAGATCGTGGCGATGACCAGGTACATCAAGGACCAGCCGGCGATCGCCAGCGCGCCGGTCAGCCAGCTCTGGGCCAGCGCGACGGTGATCCCGGCGGCGGCGGCGAACGGCAGCACGATCAACGCGGACCGGGCGCCGCCGAAGCGGTGCATCAGGCGTGGCATGAGGATGCTGCCGACGACGGCGCCGATGCCCCAGGCGCCGAACAGCATGCCCAGGCGCCAGTCGCCCTCCTGGACGCCGAGGGTGCGGTCGGCCCAGACGACGAGGATCGCCATTAGGGAGCCGGCGCTGAACGCGACCAGCACGCCGATGACGATCATGACGCGGATGATCTCGTGCCGGAGGATGAACCGGGTGCCCTCGGCGACGGCGGACAGCCGCAGCGTGCTCTCCCGGTCGCGGTCGCGGACGCCGGTGAGCGGCCGGACGATGCCGCGGATCAGCAGCGCCGACGCGACGAACGTCAGCACGTCGATGGCGATGATCGACGCGGGGGAGATGACGACGATGAGCGCGCCGGCGATCATCGGCACGACCGTCTCGGCGACCGTGCTGCCGCCCGCGACCAGCGCGTTCGCCGCCGGTAGCCGTTCCCGGCCGACGAGGCTGGGCAGCGCGCCCTGGTTGGCGGCGTCGAAGAAGACGTAGATGGTCCGCACGACGAAGGCGGCGATCAGCACGTGCCCGGCGGTGAGAGCGTCGAACCAGAACGCGATCGGGACGGTGGCCAGCGAGAGCGCGGCCAGCAGGTCGGCGCCGACCATCATCCGGCGCCGGTCGACGTGGTCGGCGAGCGCGCCGGCCCACAGGCCGAACACGAGGTAGGGCACCGCCTCGGCGACGATCACCAGCGACGTCCACGTCGCGGACCCGGTGATGCCGTAGATCAGCACCGGCATGGCGATGAACGTCACCGCCGAGCCGGTCAACGAGACGATCCGCGCCGCCACGTACCGGAAGATGTCCGGGTCGTTGAGGAGACGCTGGCGCCGTGCGGGCGCTGAACTACCCACGTCGATGAACTCCCGCCCCCCGCGAACTGAACTTTACGCGGAAGGCAACAGCATGACGGGTGTCTTGTCAAGGCGCCTCGGGGGCGGGTCGCGGTGCCCGTCAGAAAGGTACCGGCGGGTAGAAACCAGGGCGCGTCGTTGCCGTCCCCTGCGCGGCAACGACGCGCCCCTGTACCCGTCAAGACAGAGGAGGCGGCGGGTCATGACGCGCTCCGGCGGAGAAATCTGATGTGACGTGAGTTACACGGTGGGCCGGACGCGGGGGCGGTGGGCCGGCGCCGTACTGTCGGGGCAGTGACCGGTGTGGAGCGGAGGCGCGAGATGAGCTGGACGTGGCGGTTCCTGGCACCGGACGGTGCCCCGGCGCCCGGCGTCGACGACGGTACCGGGCGGCCGGAGGCCGGGTTCCCGACCCAGTCCGACGCCGAGAGCTGGCTGGGCGAGCACTGGCGCGACCTCGTCGAAGCCGGCGTCGACTCGGTCGTGCTGGTCGAGGACGGCCGCGAGGTCTACGGCCCGATGAGCCTGGCCCCGCCGGACTGACCGGCGCCTGGCGGCCGGCCAGTGCCTTGTCGGGAGCGGGCGGCCGGACCGGCCACGGCTGGCTCCCCGGGTCGGGTCGCGCCGAGCGGGTCGCGCGCCGGGTCGGGTCGCGTCGAGCGGGTCCTGCGCCGGGTCGGGTCGCGTCGAGCGGGTCCTGCGCCGGGTCGGGTCGCGTCGAGCGGGTCCTGCGCCGGGTCGGGTCGCGCCGAGCGGGCCCCGGGCCGGGTCGGGTCGCGTCGAGCGGGCCCCGGGCCGGGTCGGGTCGCGCCGAGCGGGCCCCGGGCCAGGTCGCGCCGACGTTGTCGGTGCCCGCCCGTAGGGTGGGCACCCTCCCTAGAGGGGCGGGACATGCCTACCACGCGCGGCGGCGCGCGACGGCACGACCGGCGGCGATGCGAGTGCGGCGACGCGAGTCCGGCGGCGATGCGAGTGCGGCGACGCGAGTCCGGCGGCGATGCGAGTGCGGCGACGCGAGTCCGGCGGCGCGCGACGGCACGACCGGCGAGGGCCCAACGAGCGGCGGCAGGCCCGGTCCACCCGGTCCGGTGTGGTCCGGTCCCGCCGCCCGTCGTCGTCAGTACTTCGGTGAGCGCTTGGCCGTCTCGGCCGGGTCGCGCACGACGACGTCGCCGAGCACGTCGTCGATCGCCTTGAGCAGGTCCGCCTCCAGCGTGACGCCGGCGGCGGCGACGTTCTCGACCACCTGCTCCGGCCGCGACGCGCCGACGATGGCGGCCGCGACGTTGTCGTTCTGCAGCACCCACGCGACCGCCAGCTGGGCCAGCGTCAGCCCGGCCTGATCGGCCAGCGGCCGCAGGTTCTGCACCCGCGTGAGCACGTCGTCGGTCAGCAGCCGCTGGCCGATGTCGGAGCCGCCGCTGGTCATCGCGCCGCGCGAACCCGACGGCGGCGCCTGCCCCGGCTGGTACTTGCCCGTGAGCACACCCTGGGCGATGGGGGAGAAGACGACCTGCGAGACGCCGACGTCCTCCGAGGCCGGGACCACCTCGGACTCGATCACTCGCCACAGCATCGAGTACTCGGGCTGGTTGGAGACGAACGGGATGCGCAGCTCGCGGGCCAGCGCGTGGCCCTGGCGGAGCTGGTCGGCCGTCCACTCCGAGACGCCGATGTAGAGGGCCTTGCCGGCGCGGACGACGTCGGCGAAGGCCTCCATCGTCTCCTCCAGCGGCGTGCTGGCGTCGTAGCGGTGCGCCTGGTAGAGGTCGACGTAGTCGACGCCGAGCCGGCGCAGCGAGGCGTCGATCGCCTCGTGGATGTGCTTGCGGGACAGGCCACGGTCGTTCGGGCCGTTGTGTCCGGCCGGCCAGAAGACCTTGGTGAAGATCTCCAGCGACTCGCGCCGGACGCCGGCCAGTGCGTGGCCGAGCACCTCCTCGGCGCGACCGCCGGCGTAGACGTCGGCGGTGTCGAACGTCGTGATGCCGGCGTCGAGGGCGGCGCGCACGCACGCGATGGCGGTGTCGTCCTGCACCTGGGAGCCGTGGGTGATCCAGTTGCCGTAGGCGATCTCACTGATCTTCAGGCCGGACCGGCCGAGGCTGCGAAATTCCATGCGTGCGAATCTATCGGCTCACGCGCCGGCTGACAGATCCAGGTCCTTGGTGAAGAACCGGCTGAGCTCCTCCTGGCTGTAGTAGCCGTACGGCTCGGTCGGCACGTATCCGCTGGACTGGTACAGCGCCATCGCCTCGGGCTGCTTCAGCCCGGTCTCCAGCACGACCCGGGTGTATCCGGCCCGTACCGCCTGCGCCTCCAGCTCGGCCAGCAGCCGGCGGGCGTGGCCGCCGCCGCGGTGCTCGTGTGCGACGTACATGCGCTTGATCTCGGCGACGCCGTCGTCATGCCGGCGGAAGCCGCCGGTGGCCACGGGCTCGTTGCCGACGAACCCGACGAGGAACAGGCCCTCGGGCGGGGTGAACTGCTCGGGGTGGATCGGACCCTCATCGGGATCGCCGTAGCGCTCGGCGTACTCCAGCTGCAGCTCGCTCTCCAGCGCCCGCACGACGGGGTCGGAGTAGCGCAGCGCGCGGATGAACAGGCCGGTGTCGTCGCGGTCGGCCGTTGGCGCCGTGCTCACACGAGCGCCCCGGGCTTGACCTGAGGCTTGGGGAGACGGAGCCGGCGCAACTGGGTGGCGCGGGTGATGGCGTACAGCACGTGTCCCTTCCCGGGGTCGTCGGGGAAGCGCTTGCGGACCTCACGCTTCACCCGCATGCCGAGGATCGTCAAGTCCACGATGAGCAGGATCATGACGCCGACCCAGATGATCGTCGACGCGAACTGGATGACGGGGACGCCGATCAGGCTGGTCAGCAGGATGATCAGGATGATCGGCAGGAAGAACTCGGCCACCGTGCGCCGGGAGTCGACGTAGTTGCGGACGAACCGCCGCACGTCGCCCTGGTCGCGGGCGAGGTAGTGCTTCTCGTCGCCGGTGTTCATCGCCTGGCGCGTCTTGGCCCGCTCTTCGCGCATCCGCTCGCGGTCGCGGCGCATCGCCTCGCGGCGGTTCAGCGCCGGCCGGACCCGCTGCTTGCGGGCCTTCTCGGCCTCCGAACGCTTCGGCGTGGGGCGGCCCTTGCCGGCCGGCTGGGCGACGTCGTCCGCGGCGGCTTCGACGGGAGCGGCGGCGGGCTCGGGAGAAGTTCGGCGACGGAACACGTCTACCAGGGTAGGACAGTATTCACACCGGCCCTGCCACGCCGCCGCCGTACGCCGTAGGGTTGGGTGGAAACACTGTGTGTCGCAGTGCTCACCAGCTCGAGAAAGGGATACCTGGCCTCATGGGGATCCTCCAGCGAATGTCCATGATCTTCCGGGCGAAGGCCGAGAAGGCGCTCGACCGCGCCGAGGACCCCCGGGAGACGCTCGATTACTCGTACAAGAAGCAGCTCGAACTGCTTCAGAAGGTGCGCCGCGGCGTGGCCGACGTCGCCACCAGCCGCAAGCGCATCGAGGTGCAGATGACGCAGCTGCAGGGGCAGTCCGGCAAGCTGCAGGAGCAGGCGCAGAAGGCGCTGTCGCTCGGCCGTGAGGACCTCGCCCGCGAGGCGCTGACCCGCCGGTCCGGTCTGCAGAACCAGATCACCGACCTGGAGACCCAGCACCAGTCGCTGCAGGGCGAGGAGGAGAAGCTGACGCTCGCCGCCCAGCGGCTGCAGGCGAAGGTCGAGTCCTTCCGCACCAAGAAGGACACGATCAAGGCCAGCTACACCGCGGCCGAGGCGCAGACGCGCATCGGCGAGGCGTTCAGCGGCATCTCCGAGGAGATGAGCGACGTCGGCCTGGCCGTCCAGCGCGCCGAGGACAAGACCGCGAACATGCAGGCGCGCGCGGGCGCCATCGACGAGCTTCTGGCGTCGGGCGCCCTCGACGACCCGACCGGCACGTCGAAGGACGACATCAGTCTCGAGCTGGACCGGCTGGCCTCGACCAGCGACGTCGAGCTCGAGCTGGCCCGCATGAAGGGCGAGCTGACCGGTGGCGCCGAGCCGCCGAAGCAGCTCGAGGGGAACGGCGCGGCGCCGGCGGCCGAGGCGGCGGAGCCGCAGCGGCAGCGCGAGGAGGGCCAGCTGTGATCATCCGGATCATGGGTGAGGGCCAGTTCGAGGTCGACGAGACCCATCTCGACGAGCTCAACCGGCTCGACGACGCGCTCGGCGAGGCCATCGACAGCGGCGACGACGACGCGTTCCGCGCGGCATTGAAGGCGCTGCTCGACGAGGTCCGCCGGGCGGGCACCGCGGTCGCCGACGACGTCCTGGTCGACAGCGACCTGGTGCTCCCGTACGACGAGGCGCACATCGACGAGGTGCGCGAGCTCCTCACCGACGAGGGCCTGGTCCCCTCGGAGCCGCCGGTCAAGTGACCCGGCGCCGCCAGGTGGGTCGGCACGGACCTGCCTCGGCGGCGGCGGGGAACGAACGGGCACCCGTGGCGCGTTCTCCCTAGTGAATGCGGTGCAGGTACTCCCCGCCGCAGGAGGAAAGGAAACACAGCGTTGGCGCGCTCGAGGTTCGCCCCGGACCGTGGACTCTCGGCCCGGATGGGCCTGACCATGGTCGTCCTTGCCCTGCTCTACGTGGTGCTGATCGGCGCCATCTCCTACGGCACCAGCAGCCTCTGGCTGGGTGTCATCATCGGCCTCGGCGTGTTCTGGGGCCAGTGGTACTTCTCCGACAAGCTGGCGCTGGCCGGCATGGGCGCCCGTGAGGTCTCGCCGCAGGAGGCGCCCGAGCTGCACGCCATGATCGACCGGCTGTGCGCGCTGGCGGACATGCCCAAGCCGCGGGTCGCGATCTCCGACACCGACATCCCCAACGCCTTCGCCGCCGGCCGCAGCCCCGAGCGGGCCGTCGTCGCCGTCACCACCGGCCTGCTGCGCCGGCTGGACGAGCGCGAGGTCGAGGCCGTCCTCTCCCACGAGCTGTCGCACGTGGCGCACCGCGACGTGCTGGTCATGACGATCGCCTCGGTGGTCGGCGTGCTGGCCGGCTTCATGACCCGCATGCTGCTGTGGTCCGGGCTGAGCCGGAACAATAACAACAACAACGCCGCGATCATGGTGCTCCTCGTCACGGTCGTCGCGGCTGTGGTCTACGGCGTCAGCTTCCTGCTCACCCGGCTGCTCTCGCGCTACCGCGAGCTGGCCGCCGACCGTGCGGGCGCGATCCTCACCGGCCAGCCGTCGGCCCTGGCCAGCGCGCTGACCAAGATCTCCGGCGACATGGGTCGAATCCCCAAGAAGGACCTGCGCGCGGCCGAGCCGTACAACGCGTTCTTCTTCGTCCCGGCGCTGACCGGCAAGCTCGACATCGCCTCGCTCTTCGCCTCGCACCCGCCGCTGGAGAAGCGGCTCGATCAGCTCAGCCGCATCTCCGTCGAGCTGGGCCGGGAGTGACTTCGTGGGGATCCTCGACGCCATCTTCGGGCGTTCCAAGCAGGTCCAGCCGAATCTCGACGCACTGTTCGCGCTGCCCACGGCGGCGCTGACGCTGGAGGCGTCCGCGCAGATGCACCCCAGCGGGGTGGGCGCGGTGTGCTTCCGGCAGGTCGAGGGCGCGCCGTTCGCCCGGCTCAAGGCCGACGTGACGACGCTGCTCGGCGGCTCGGAGCCGGAGCAGGTGAACGACGACTTCGGCTATACCTGGCTGGTGGTCAAGCGGCAGCCGGAGCAGATGTCGGAGCTGTGCACCGACCTGCACGCGGTCAACTCCACCCTCGAGGAGGCCGGGTTCGGGCCGTCGCTGCTGTGCACCACCATCGGCCTGCGCTCCGACGACGGCCGCGGCCTGGCGCTGGTCTACCTCTACAAGCGCGGCACGTTCTACCCGTTCGCCCCGGTCGACGCGCGCCGGCAGGATCGCGACAACGCACTGGAGCTGCAGGTGCGCGCCCTCGTCGGCGGCGACCTCCCGATCGAGCCCGACGTCGCCCGCTGGTTCCCCGTCTGGGGCGCCCCCGGCGTCTGACCTTGGGGAATCGGTTCTTCTGCTGCTTCCGTGGGTGGCAGTGCTCACCGGCGAACATGAAGGCCGGCGGACGGGGCGGCCGGCGCAGGTACCCGCGACGACCGCCGATGCCCGCGAAACCGCCGGATGCAGACCGGCGCCGGCCCGGAACCGTCGCTGTGGCGTGCATCCGCCGGTTTCGCGGGCTCGACTGGTTCCTTCCCGTGATCATCAACCGCGGGCGACGTCATGGTGTCGTCTGTGTGTTCCGGGGACGTCGCCACCGGTTGATGATCACGGCAGAGCAGAGCCCACAGCAGGAGCGCTGGGAATGATCACGTTGAGCAGGCGTGCTCCCGTTTCCCCAGGCATGCATGCCTCGTGAAGCGGGCGCAGGCCAACTCAACGTGATCAGCCCAGCGGGGTAGGCCCGGCTCAGTGGTGCTGGCCGCTCCGCCCGAGGGTCTGCTCGCGAGTCGCGCCGGGCCGGGTCCACTGCGGCGCGGGCCGGCTGTCCGGACCCCACCCGGCGGCGCCGCTGGCGTCGGTGCGCCAGTACCAGCACGCCTGGTGTCCCTCGGGCCGGCCCGCGGGCTGGTCCTCCCACGCCTCGCCGCGGCCGTAGGGCGTGAGGTCGAGCAGGCCGAACGTCCCGTTCGCCGTCTCGGTGCCGCGATCGGTGGTGGAGTAGGTGAGGAACGTGCGGTCTCCGTCGCGCAGGAAACACGTGAACGATCCCATCGAGTCGCCGACCGGCGCGGCGACGTCGCGCACCGAGTACCAGGGCTGCGTGTAGCCCATGAACTCGACGTAGGCGGCCACCTCGTCCCACCGGCCCGTGGTGAGGATGGCGAACGAGACGCCGCGGGCGTTGAGGTAGACCGCGTCCTTCAGGTTCCAGGCCGCGTAGGTGCAGCCCTCGCACTGCCCCTGGTGCGGCGCGCCGTCCCACCACATGTGCTTGTAGACGACGAGCTCGTCGCGGCCCTGGAACAGGTCCAGGAACGGCACCGGGCCGTCTGGCCCGACGACCTCGGTGGCGCCGTCGAACTCCACCATCGGCAGCCGGCGGCGGGCCGCGGCGATGGCGTCACCCTCGCGGGTGTGCGCCTTCTCCCGCACCAGCAGCTCGTCGCGGGCGGCCTGCCAGGTGGCGAGGTCGGCCACGGGCGGGAGGCCGGGGCGGATGGCGGAGCCGGCGGGCGTGCTCATGGTGTCCTCCGTGGGTCGCGGGCAGTCACCAGTACCGACCCGCGACCCGGCGAGAACTCATCGCCGGCGGAGCGGTCAGTCCTTGACGGCGCCGCTGCCGGGGAGCGCGAGCATGCGGTCCAGCGCGACCCGGGCCCAGTGGGCGGTGTCGGCGTCGACCTCGATGCGGTTGACGACGCGGCCCTCGACCAGGCTCTCCAGCGTCCACACCAGGTGCGGCAGGTCGATCCGGTTCATCGTCGCGCAGAAGCAGACCGTCTTCTCCAGGAACACGACGGTCTTGTCCGGGTGCTCGGCGGCCAGCCGCTTCACCAGGTTGAGCTCGGTGCCGACGGCCCAGGCCGAGCCGGCCGGCGCCTCGGCGATGGCCTTGATGATGTACTCCGTCGACCCGACGTAGTCGGCGCCGGTGACGACCTCGTGCTGGCACTCCGGGTGCACGAGCACGTTGACGCCGGGGATGCGGGCGCGGACGTCGGCGACGGACTCGGCGGTGAACCGGCCGTGGACCGAGCAGTGCCCCTTCCACAGCAGCATGGTCGCCGCGCGCAGCTCCTCGTCGGTGACGCCGAAGCCGGGCTTGTGCGGGTCGATCACCACGCAGTCGTCCAGCGACAGGCCCAGCTGCAGGACCGCGGTGTTGCGGCCCAGGTGCTGGTCGGGGAGGAACAGCACCTTCTCTCCGTGCTCGAACGCCCACTCCAGTGCCTGCTTGGCGTTGCTGGACGTGCAGACGGCGCCGCCGTTGCGGCCGCAGAACGCCTTGATGTCGGCCGACGAGTTCATGTACGTGATCGGGACGGTGGAGGCGGCGACGCCGGCCTCCTCCAGCCGCGCCCAGGCGTCCTCGACCTGCAGCAGCCGGGCCATGTCGGCCATCGAGCAGCCGGCGGCGAGGTCGGGCAGGACGACCTGCTGGTGGTCGCCGGTCAGGATGTCGGCCGACTCGGCCATGAAGTGCACGCCGCAGAAGACGATGAACTCCGCCTCCGGACGGGCGGCGGCGTCACGGGCCAGCTTGAACGAATCGCCGGTGACGTCGGCGAACTGGATGACCTCGTCGCGCTGGTAGTGGTGCCCCAGGACGAACGCGCGGTCGCCCAGCGCCGCGCGGGCGCGCCGGGCGCGCTCGACCAGGTCCGGGTCGCTGGCGGCGGGCAGGTCGCCGGGACACTCGACGCCGCGCTCGCTAGCGGGGTCGGCACCGCGCCCGAGCAGCAGCAGCGGGACGGGGTTCGACGGGGTCTGGGTCACGGTCACGGCTGGTCAGCCCTTTCTCGCGCTCGGCGCTGGTGACAACACGCGCCGTACTCACAATCGTCCCACGCCGTTAACCGAATCCGCTGGACGGAACGTACGGCGCGGGCGGCCGCAGCTGCCGTAACGCCAGGTAGCCGTCCTGGTCGAGGCGCAGACCAGCGGCGAGACCGACGTCGATGGCCCACTCCTGGTCCGATGTGAGATTCCGCACGTCGGCGGACGATCCGGGCGCCGTCCGGGCCAGCGCCGCCCACAGCAGCCGCTGCGCCACCGCCCGGTTCGTCGCCGCCAGCCGCTGCACGCCCCGCTCGGTGGCGAACGCGTACCCGCTGCCGGTCAGCAGGTCGCAGACCAGCAGCGCGCTGTGCCGCATGACGAACGCGTGGTCGGACCGGTGGGTGGCCCCGCGCACGCGGCGGTCCACCGAGTCGACGAGGTCCAGGTCGGCCGCGGTGCCGCCGCGCACCCCGTCGACCGTGGGCAGCGCGGACCGGTCCACCACGCCGCTCAGCCGCATGGTCGGGTGCAGTGTGAACCCGGCCCGCCGGTAGAGCCGCAGCGCCTGCGGGTCCGGCCCTGACGTCAGCAGGCCGCGCAGGCAGCCGGCGCCGTAGCCGACGGCGGCGTCCAGCAGCGCCGCGCCGATGCCGCCGTCCTGGTGATCGGGGCGGACGGCGAAGCTGGACAGCACCCACAGCAGGTCACGGCGCAGCGCGATCGCGACGCCGACCACCGCGCCGGCGTCGTCGGCCACCCAGCAGCCGCCGGGGTCGGTCGTCAGCAGGTGCCCGGCCCGCTCGGCCCAGCCGTCGCCGGCCGCCGCCAGCGGCCGCGCCGCCTCGACGTCCTCGGGACGCATCGGCCGGATCCGCATGCCCCCACATCACCAGGTCCGGCGCCGCGGCGCCAGCTCGTCTACCCGTCGAAGACGACGTCGCCGCGGACGTAGGTGCGGCGAACGCCCAGGTCGGAGTCGAGCACGACGATGTCGGCGACCCGGCCGGGCGTGAGCCGGCCCCGGTCGGTCAGCCCGAGCGACGCGGCCGGCACCGCGGCGGCCATCCGCAGCGCGTCGGCGACCGCGACACCCGCCTGCGCGACGAGGACCCGCAGCGCCTCGCCCAGCCGGCTGACGCTGCCGGCCAGCGCGCCGTCGAGGGTCCGTGACTCGGTCGCGCCGACCTCGACCTCGACGCCGTCCCAGCGCCGGTGCCGCCCCGGCGTCAGCCCGGAGGTGTCGCACCCGTTGCTGACCAGCAGGATCCGCTCCCAGCCGGCGACGTCGAAGGCGAACCGGAGCATCTCCGGCGCGACGTGGACGCCGTCGGCGACCAGCTCGCAGCGCACCCGCGGGTCGGTGAGCAGTGCCGGCACCGCGCCCGGCTCGCGATGGTGCATCGGCGCCAGATACTCGAACAGGTGCGCCGCGCGGTCCAGCCCGCGCCCGATCGCGGCCTTGGCCTGCTGGAACGAGGCGGCGGAGTGGCCGAGCGACGGGTGGACGCCGGCGGCGGCGAAGCGGGCGACCGCGTCCATCCCGCCGGGCAGCTCCGGCGCGAGCGTGACCACCCGGATCGCGCCGTCGCCGGCCGCCAGCAGCGCGTCGACGGCCTGCGCCGACGGCGTTCGCAGGTGCTCGGGGGAGTGCACGCCGTGGTGCGCCGGGTTGAGGAACGGCCCCTCGACGTGGACGCCCAGCAGCTCGACACCCCGGCCGCCGGCCAGCCGGCCGCGCAGCCCGGCCAGCCCCTGCAGCGTCCGCTCCAGTCGCTCCGGCGCCGCGCTGACGGTCGTGGCCAGGCACGACGTGACGCCGCCGGCGGCCAGCCACCCGGAGATGCGGGCGCCCGCGTCGGCGTCGGCGGTCATGAAGTTCGCGCCCAGGCCGCCGTGGACGTGGGTGTCGACGAAGCCCGGCGCGACGATCCGGCCGGTGACGTCGTGCACGACGTCGACCCGGATGGCGTCGGCGGGACCGGTGCCGGCCGGCACCTCGCCGGCCGCGACGGTCTGGACGACGCCGCCGCCGAAGACCACGGTGCCGGGCGCGAGCCGGCCGTCGGACCAGAGCAGCGTCCCGCCGACCAGCGCCGTGCGGATCGGGGGACCGGACACCCGCCCGTGCGGGTGAGGATAGTCGCCTGCGCCGGCCCCGTCCGTCATCACGCACCACCAAGCGGCGCGGTGAACCAGGCAGCGCCGTCGTCGTCCGCCCCTGGCTGCACCAGCGCGATCTGGGAGTCGTAGCCGCTGGTCATATCGCTGCACGGAAGATACCCGACGCGGCGGCCGGTCTAACCGGCCGGGGCCCGGGTATCCGGACCGAATCCCGTGATACGGCACACTCGGGGCATGCGGATCCTGGTGGCACCGGACAAGTTCGCCGGCACTCTCACCGCGGTCGAGGCCGCCGACGCCATCGCCGAGGGCTGGCGTCGCAGCGCGCCCGACGACGAGGTCGTCACCGTGCCGATGGCCGACGGCGGGCCGGGCTTCGTCGACGTCCTGCACTCCAGCCTCGGCGGCGAGCTGCTCGCGGCGACCGTCGCCGGGCCGCTCGGCGAGCCGGTCCCGGCGACGTTGCTGCTGGCCGGCGACGCGGCGTACATCGAGTCGGCGCAGGCCTGCGGGCTGGCGCTGCTGCCGGTGGGCGACGGCCGGCTCCCCGCGACCGGCACGGCCGCGCGGGCGTCCACGTACGGCGTCGGCGAGCTGATCGCGCACGCCGTCGAGGCCGGGGCCCGGCGGATCGTCGTCGGGCTGGGCGGGTCCGGGACGAACGACGGCGGCGCCGGACTGCTCGCGGCGCTCGGCGCGGAGGCGACACCCGGCGACGCGTTGCGCGGCGGACCGGACGGGCTGGCCGCGCTGACGGCGCTCGACCTGGCGCCGGCGCGGAAACGGCTGGCCGGCGTCGAGCTGGTCGCCGCGTCCGACGTCGACAACCCGCTGCTCGGGCTGCGTGGCGCGACCAACGTGTTCGGTCCGCAGAAGGGCCTGGTCAGCGACGCCGACCGGCTGGCGGCCGACGGTGCGCTGACGACGTTCGCCGAGCTGGCCGACCGTCGCGTCGCCGACCACCGCGGTGCGGGTGCGGCGGGTGGGCTGGGCTACGGGTTGCTGCTGCTCGGCGCCGTCCGCGAGCCCGGCTTCGACACCGTCGCCGCCGCCGTCGGGCTGTCCGACCTGGTCGCCGGCGCCGACCTCGTCATCACCGGCGAGGGCAAGCTGGACTGGCAGTCGATGAGCGGCAAGGTCGTGTCCGGACTGGCCGGGCTGGCCGGGCCGGCGCTGCGCCCGTGCGTCGCGTTCGCCGGCGCCGTGCAGGTCGGCAACCGTGAGCTGCGGGCCAACGGCATCGAGGCCGCGTACGCGATGGTCGACATGGTGGGCGCCGAGGAGTCGTTCGGCCGGCCGCGGGAGAGCCTGGCCGCCGTCGCCGAACGGGTGGCGAAGACCTGGAGCCGGTGAAGGAATGTCAATCCGGTGGGTCACGTTGTAGCGTGGAGACGTAGTCCACTCGGAGCGGGAGAACGAGATGACGGTTCAGGAACAGGTCACCGACGGTGTCGTGCTGACGGATGGCGCGGCCTCGAAAGTGAAGGCGCTGCTCGACCAGGAGGGCCGCGACGACCTGGCGCTGCGCATCGCCGTTCAGCCCGGTGGCTGTTCGGGGCTGCGCTACCAGCTGTTCTTCGACGAGCGGTCGCTCGACGGAGACGCTGTGAAGGACTTCGGCGGCGTCAACGTCGTCGTCGACCGGATGAGCGCCCCCTACCTCGGCGGCGCGACGATCGACTTCGTCGACACCATCGAGAAGCAGGGCTTCACCATCGACAACCCGAACGCGGGCGGCTCCTGCGCCTGCGGCGACTCGTTCCACTGATCGACGCCCGATAGCCCCCGCCGGGTACGTCGGCGGGGGCTTTCGCGTGCCTCAGCGCAGCCGGCGGACGGCGTAGGCGTCGCCGTCGGCGCCCAGATACTCGTGGCCGCGCATGCGGCACCACGCCGGGACGTCCGACGCCGCCGCCGGGTCGTCCGCCAGCACCGTCACGGTCTGGCCCACCTCGACGTCGCCGATCCGCTTCGCCAGCTCGATGATCGGCAGCGGGCAGCGCTGACCACGGCAGTCCAGCACGAGCGCACCTTCGCTCACAGCGCCTCCAGCCCGGCCCGCAGCCGGGTGACCACGTCGACGACCGCGGCGAGCAGGCGGTCGACGTCCACACGGGTGGCGTCCCGGGTCAACGAGACCCGGACGTTGCCGTGCGTCAGTGCGCCCATCGCCGCCAGCACGTGGCTCGGACGCAGCGTGCTCGACGTGCACGACGAGCCGCTGGAGATCGCGAACCCGGCCCGGTCCAGCTCGGTGACCAGCGCCTCGCCGTCGACGTAGAGGCACGAGAACGTCACCAGGTGCGGCAGCCGCAGCGTCGGGTGGCCGACGACGTCGACGTCGTCGAGCAGCTCCGGGACGCGGGCGCGGATGTGGTCGACCAGCTCACGCTGACGGGCGGCGACCGCCTCCGCCTCCTCCCAGCGCGCCGACAGCGCCGCGGCCGCGGCCAGCGCGCCGGGCACGTTCTCGAACCCCGGCGCCCGGCCGCCGCCGCGCTCGTCGTCGGGCAGCGGGGAGCGCCAGCGGACGTTCCTGCGCACCGCGAGGACGCCGACGCCGGCGGGGCCGCCCCACTTGTGCGCGCTGGCCGTCAGCACCGACCAGCTTCGGGGGAGCGGCGCCCGCCCGGCCGCCTGCGCGGCGTCGACCAGCAGCGGGACGTCGCCGGTCTCGATCTCGTCGACCGGCTGGACGGTGCCGACCTCGTGGTTGGCGGCCTGCAGGCAGGCCAGCACGGTGTCGTCGTCGATCGCCTTGGTGAACGCCGCCGGATCCACTCGGCCGTCGGGCCCGACGCCCACCTCGCGCGTCGTTGTTCCGTCGTGTCGTTCCAGGTGGGCGGCGGTCTGCAGGACGGCGGAGTGCTCGACGGCGGAGACGGCGACCACCCGCGGGCCGTCACCCTGACGCCGTCGGCCCGCAGCCGTCCCCAGCATGCCGAGCTGGATCGCCTGGGTGCCGCTGCCGGTGAACGTCACCTCGTCCGGCCGGGCGCCGATGACGGCGGCGACGATCTCGCGGGCGTTGTCCAGCAGCATCCGGGCCCGCCGGGCCGCGCCGTAGAGCCGCGCCGGATCGGCCCAGCCCTCGTCGGCGGCGGCCAGCAGAACCTCGCGGGCGGCGGGGTGCAGCGGCTCCGTCGACGCCGTGTCGAAGTACCCCGGCGGGGAGGCCGACACGCCGCGGGTGTTCATCGTGTACCTCCCGGATTCCTGCCGAAGGGCAACCGCTAGGGTTGGGCGCGACAGGAGAAGTTTGCTCTCGCCATGGTGCCGGTTGCCAATCCGCCCGCCCTGGCGAGCGGGTCGAAAGAGAAGGGCGCCACGTGAGTCAGTCTGGCAGGGTCCGCTCGGCGCGACGCCGGGTCACGACCGCCGCCGTTCTCCTCCTCGGCACGGTGTTCGTGCTGGGTGGTTGCTCGGCACAGCAGCGCGACGAGTGGTCGCGGCTGGCGCTCCCCGAGCCGGCCACGGAGGAGACGTCGCTGATCGGCAACCTGTGGATCGGCTCGTGGATCGCCGCGTTCGCCGTCGGCGTCCTGGTCTGGGGCCTGATCATCTGGGCGGTCATCGCCTACCGCCGGCGCGACGACGAGCTGCCGAAGCAGACCCGGTTCAACATCCCGATCGAGTTCCTGTACACGGTCGCGCCGCTGTTCGTGCTGGTCCCGCTGTTCTGGTTCACCGCGGACCACCAGGAGCAGATCACCGACACGTCGGCCGAGCCCGACCTCGTCGTCAACGTCATCGGCCAGCAGTGGTCCTGGACGTTCAACTACATGGACGAGGACGTGCACGACATCGGCACCATCAACGACCGGCCCACGCTGTACCTGCCGATCGGCCAGACCGTCCGCTTCGACCTCGAGTCGCCCGACGTCATCCACTCGTTCTGGATCCCGGCGTTCTACATGAAGATGGACGTCATCCCGGGCCACCCGAACGCGTTCCAGGTGACGCCGGACCGCGAGGGCTCGTACGTGGGCCGCTGCGCCGAGCTGTGCGGCGCCTACCACCAGTCCATGCTGTTCGACGTCGAGGTCGTCTCCGAGCAGGAGTACCAGGACCACATCGCCGACCTGCGCGAGGCCGGCCAGGAGGGGATCATCGAGCCGCCGATCCGTGGCGCCTACGACGACGAGGTGCTCGACGAGGAGAACACGGGGGGTGGCCACGAGTGACGACATATCTGGAGCGCACCGCGGCGGCCAGCGCCATCGCCCGGCCGAAGCGCAAGGGCAACGTGGTCGTCCGGTGGATGACCTCCACCGATCACAAGATCATCGGCTACATGTACCTGATCGCGTCGTTCGGGTTTTTCCTGTTCGGCGGCGTGCTGGCGCTGTTCATCCGGGCCGAGCTGTTCTCGCCCGGCCGCCAGGTGGTCAGCGACGAGATGTACAACCAGCTGTTCACCATGCACGGCACGATCATGCTGCTGCTGTTCGCGACACCGCTGTTCATCGGCTTCGGCAACATCATCGTGCCGTTGCAGATCGGCGCGCCCGACGTCGCGTTCCCGCGGCTGAACATGTTCAGCTTCTACCTGTTCCTGTTCGGCGGGCTGATCGTCTGCGCCGGCTTCATCACGCCGGGCGGCGCCGCCGACTTCGGCTGGTTCGCCTACGCGCCGCTGCACAACACCGTCTACAGTCCGAACGTCGGTGGTGACCTGTGGGTCGCCGGCCTGGCGATGAGCGGTTTCGGCACCATCTTCGGCGCCGTCAACTTCATCACGACGACCGTCTGCATGCGGGCGCCCGGCATCACGATGTTCCGGATGCCGATCTTCACCTGGAACATCCTGATCACCAGCATCCTCGTGCTGATCGCGTTCCCGCTGCTCGCGGCCGCGCTGTTCGCGATGTTCGCCGACCGGAACCTCGGCACCCACATCTACGATCCAACCGCGGGTGGCGCCGTCCTCTGGCAACACCTGTTCTGGTTCTTCGGCCATCCCGAGGTGTACATCATCGCGTTGCCGTTCTTCGGCATCATCACGGAAGTGATACCGGTGTTCAGCCGGAAACCCCTGTTCGGCTACAAGGGGCTGGTGTTCGCGACGCTGTCCATCGCGGGTCTTTCCGTCGCGGTGTGGGCACACCACATGTTCGTCACCGGGGCGGTCAACCTACCGTTCTTCGCGGCGATGACCATGCTGATCGCGATCCCGACGGGTCTGAAGTTCTTCGCCTGGATCGGCACGATGTGGCGTGGCTCGATCACGTTCGAGACACCGATGCTGTTCGCGATCGGCTTCCTCGTGACGTTCCTGTTCGGCGGTCTGACCGGCATCATCCTGGCCTCGCCGCCGCTGGACTTCCAGGTCTCCGACTCCTACTTCGTCGTCGCCCACTTCCACTACGTCGTGTTCGGCACGGTCGTGTTCGCGATGTTCTCCGGCTTCTACTTCTGGTGGCCGAAGTTCACCGGGCGCATGCTGAACGAGAGCCTCGGCAAGCTGCATTTCTGGCTGCTGTTCATCGGCTTCCACGGCACGTTCATGGTGCAGCACTGGCTGGGCGTCGAGGGCTTCCCCCGTCGGTACTCCGACTACGACGCCTCCGACGGGTTCACGTTCCTCAACCAGTTCTCGTCGGTGTTCGCGTTCGTCCTCGCCGCGTCCACGCTGCCGTTCCTGTGGAACGTCTGGCAGACGCGACTGGCCCCCAAGGTCGAGGTCGACGACCCGTGGGGCTTCGGCAACTCGCTGGAGTGGGCGACGTCCTGCCCGCCCCCGCGGCACAACTTCACGTCGCTGCCGCGGGTGCGCAGTGAGCGGCCGGCGTTCGACCTCAAGTACCCCGAGGTGGCAAGCCTCGCGCAGAAGAAGCCGGCGCATGCCGGGCCGCTCACTCAGACACTCGGCCCGCCTGACATCGAGGAGGACACCAAGTGAAGATCGAAGGCCTGATCTTCGCCATCGTGACGGTCTTCTTCGCGGTGGTCACCCCGGTCTACTGGTTCATGTCCGAGGACCCGACCGGCACCACGGCGCTGGTGCTGACGTTCGGCCTCGGCGCGATGGTGGCGTTCTACTTCCTGTTGCTGTCGCGGCGCATCGCACCTCGTCCCGAGGACCGCGACGGCGAGGTCGAGGAGCTGGCCGGCGAGTACGGCTTCTACAGCCCGCACTCGTGGTGGCCGCTGGCCGCCGCGGGCGCTGTCGCGGTGGTGTTCATCGGGCTCGTGTTCGCCTGGTTCATCTTCATCATCGGGGTCGCGCTGGCTGCCATGGCCGCGATCGGCTGGGTGTTCGAGTACTACCGGGGCGAGTACGCCCACTGAGGCTCTTGCTTCGGGCTCCGGCTTCGGGCCCGGCTCCGGCTCCAGTGGGACGGTCCGTCGTCCCGCCGGAGCCGTTGCTGTTTCTCCGGTTGTGAGGTTTGGCCGCGCCCGCTACGGGTTACGTCTGTTGATGTCAGCCGCCTGACCCTCGGAGGAGGCCGCGATGTTGACCCAGCCTCTGACGGCGAAGCTCCGCCGTGTGGACGACGCCCTGCGTGCCCTGATCGAACGCCGCGACAACTGCGACGACCCGGCGGACCTCCTGCAGACCACCGAGTCGATCGACCGCTGTCTCGACGAACGCCTCCTCCTCATGAGAACCCGCGACGACGACTCGCGCCTCGCCGCGGCCGGCGAGCACCGCGGCTGACCCACCGCTGGCGACTCGGCCGGCGTCGGTGTGGGATCGCTGCGGCAGCGCTGTCGTGGGGGCGACAGGGATCTCACACCGTCATCGCGGCGGTCCGCCGTCACCTGGGGCGTCGGCGGCGGCTCAGGGTTCCGGCACGGGCCGGGCGATGTCGTCGCACGTGACGTCGAGCGCATCCCGGTGCGGCGCCGCCCGGCCCGCCGTCGATCCGTTCGCCGATCCCACCGTCCGTCCCGGCGCCGAGGCCGCCTCCCGATCGGTCGCCTCCACCGGCTCGGCGACCTGTCCGGCCGCCGCGATCGCCGGCACCGCGTCCGGCACCTTGTCCCTCGAGGTCGCCAGCACCGAGCCGACGAGGATGAGACCGAATCCGAGCCCGGTGAACACGGTGATCCGCTCGTCCAGCACCGCCACACCGAGCAGCAGCGCGACCGCCGGGTTGACGTAGGTGATGACGGTCGCCCGGCTCGGCCCGACCTCGGCGACAAGCGCGAAGAACACCAGGAACGCCGCCACCGTGCACACGAGGCCGAGGCCGGTGACGCTCAGCCACACCTCGCCGGACAGCGCCTCGCCCGGCCACTGCGCGAGGCCGAGGGGCAGGTACAGGACCGCCGACGCCGTCAGCGACGCCGCCATCACGCCGAGTCCCGGCAGCTGCGACAGCCACCGCGCCAGGATGATCGGGCCGACGGCGTAGCAGACCGCCGTACCCGCGACCGCGAGCACCGGCGTGGGGCTGCTCGCCTCCACGTCGAAGCCGACCAGCGCCGCGACGCCGGCGAACCCGACCAGCAGGCCGGCAAGCCGCCGCCCGCCCGGCCGTTCGGTCCCCATCAGCCACACCAGCACCGCGCCGACCAGCGGGACCGCGGCGACGAGCAGGCCGGTGAGCGAGCTGGACAGCTCCTGCTCGGCGTACCCCAGCAGATACCACGGGATGCAGACCTCGACGAGCGTGAACGCCAGCAGCGGCCGCCAGTGCGGCAGCAGCGGTCGCAGATAGCCCTTCCGCGCCGCCAGCGGCAGCAGCAGCGCCGCACCGATCGCCGTCCGCCCCAGCACGATCGAGGCCGGCGTCAGCTCTTCGACGGCGACCTTGATGAGCATGTAGGGGATTCCCCAGATGATCCCCAGCGCGACGAAGAGCATCCATCCTCGACGGGACACAGCGGCCCTCCTCGACCCTCGCGCGCCCCATCGGAACGCGGTTGTCCACAAGCAATTCTCGCAGCGGCAGTTGTCCACATTTCGGCGATCGGCGGTTGAGCCGAAGGGCCGGGCGGGGGAATGTCGCCGTCATGAAGATACGCGAACACCACAGCCACGCGGCGATCGCAGGTGGCCCGGGCGAACTCCTGGCGGCGATCCCGCACCTCGTCGGCTTCCATCCGTACGCCAGCATGGTGGTCATCCACGTCGACCGGAAGCGGCAGCGCACGGGCACGCTGCTGCGGCTCGATCTGCCCGCCGCCCGGGAGGACCAGCAGCGCTACGCGGCGGAGCTGGCGACGATCGTCGAGCAGGGCCAGCCCGACAGCGTCATCCTCGTCTGTTACGGCAGCGGCGGCGCGCCAGCGGGCGGGGGAGGAGCGCCACCGGGCGCGGGAGGCCTGGGTCCGGGTCCACGTGGAGCGCGGGCTGCCCCGGGTGGCACCCCGGCCGGCGACGGTGGGCCGCCGGGTGAGGAACGCGTGCCGGCGGCGTCCGGCGGTCGCCGGGGCGAGTTGCCGTATGCGGCGATGATCGAGCACATCGCCAGGGAGCTGGCCAGCCGCCACATCGCAGTCGCCGGGACGGCGTACGTCGACCACGGACGATGGTGGACCTACGACTGCGACCACCCGGGTTGTTGTCCCGCTGACGGCGTCCCGGTGCCCGGTTCCGACGCCGGTGCCGCGGCTGAGGTGGCGACACGGGCGGCGCTGCACGGACGGCGGACGCTGGCGTCGCGGCTCGAGCTCGAGGGCGCCGTGCGGGGGCCGGTCGGCAAGGACGCGGCGGTGCTGCGCCGCCTCTTCGAACGGGTCGACCGCGACCTGGCGGCCGAGATGCTGGCCGACGGCGGCGATGCGGTCCGCGGCCGGACGCTGACCCTCGTGCGGCTGCTGCTGGCGCGGTCCGCCGACGGCCGGCTGGAGCTGACCGACGACGAGGTCGCCCGGGTGAGCCTGGGTGCGGCGGACCTGCAGCTGCGCGACCGGTTCATCGCGCTCGAGGGTGCTGATCCGGTGGCCTGGCTGGAACTGCTGACCGCCGCGGCCCGGCGTACGCCTGACGCGCGGTCGGCGGGCATCTGCAGCCTCGTGGCGTGGATCGCCTACCAGCAAGGCGACGGCGCCCTGGCGAACGTCGCGCTGGACCGGGTTCTGGACACCGATCCCGGGCACACGCTGGGCCTCCTGCTGCGCGCCTGCCTCGACGGCCAGGTGAGTCCGGCGCACATCACCGCCATGACCCGCCAGGCCCTCGCGGCGGCAGACCGGGCACGGAAGGAGGTGAGCGCGGCTGGGACGCCTTAGATCAACACGCGGGGCGCACGGGCGGAACCGCGGCGCGGGGCGCACGGCATGGGCGGAACCACGGCGCGAGGCGCACGGCATGGGCGGGCGCACGGCGCGGGTCAGACGGGCGGGCGCACGGCATGGGCGGGCGCACGGCGCGGGGCGCACGGCACGGGCGGGCGCACGGCAGGGTCCTGCTGCGGTGCGTCGCGGACCAGGACACCGATCCGCGCTCGGACACGTACGGGCTGTGGAGCTACTACGCCGAGGAGCCACTCGCCGACATGCGGCCGCCGGACCGGAACCAGGCCGACTTCAACGGCCGGACGCTCGCCATGGTCCTGCTGCGACACCGGAGCGCACTGGACCCGGCCGTCGCCGAGGCCATGGGCGCCGCCCTGCGGCATGCGGCGCGGTCGGTCGCCCGGCGCGACGTCTCGATGGACTACACCAACATCGCGGCCAAGGGCACGTTCGTGACGCTGGCCGCCGGCCGGCTCCTGGGTGACGCGGACCTCGCCGGGTACGCGCGGGACCGGCTGCGGCGCTTCGCCGCGAATCTCGAGGCCACGGGCAGCCTCGTGGAGTACAACAGCCCGACCTACTGGACCATCACCACGCAGGCCATCACCGCGATCGGCCAGTACATCGACGACGACGAGGTCCGCGCGACCGCCGAACGGCTGTGCGACATCGCCTGGCGGCATCTGGCCGCCCGCTGGCACGCGCCGTCCGGCCAGCTGGCCGGGCCGATGTCGCGCACCTACGGCGACGACACCGCGGACAACCCGTGGCTGCTGACGTTCCTGCGCACCGCGCTGGACGACGCCGAGCCGTTCGGCTCGTTCGAGCCGCGCCCCGACGTCGAGCTGGTCTGGCCGGCGGTGCTCGAGCCGTCCGTGCCCGCCCGGTACGTGGCCGGCTTCACCAGCGTCCCGGCCGGGTCGCTGCGTCGCGAGCTGTTCGCCCGCGGCGACACCGCGCACGCCGCCGTCGAGCAGCGGGGCGCCGCTGTCGTGGGCGAGATCGTCGGAACGACGTGGCTGGACCCGGTGCTGGCACTGGGGACGATCAACCAGGCCGACACCTGGCTGCAGCGCCGCAACCTGCTGGGCCAGTGGGTGGCGCCGGGCGACCGGCCCTGGCGCCGGCCGGCGCGGTGCGTGCGGCTCAGGGTGCTGAAGGATGGCGCCGACTTCGCCTCGGGTTCGTTCTCCTCGGTGCAGGACGGCAAGGCCGCGCTGTGGGTCGTCGGGTTCGCCTCGCCCGGCGGCGACCGTCATCTGCATCTGGACATGCTGGCCCGAGGTGCGCCGGTCGCGGCGACGTCGCTCGTGGTCTCGCTGGACTTCGCCGGCGCCGCCGACGCGGTGGTGCGGGTGGGCGAGCGGACGGCCGGCGACGGCGACGAGTTCGGGCTCGACGCGCCGGTCAGCGTGGTCACCGGGGGAGTGGAGTGCACGATCGGCGTGGTGGACGCCGCGTTCGGCCACACGAAACCAAGGGGACGCCTCCGGCGCGACGGCCACCGTGTGGCCGTCGACATCGTCCTGCTGGCCGCCGACCGGCCGGTGGACCTCGACCTCGCGTCGGTGGGTCAGGCGTTCGTGGCAGGCACGTTCGAGCTCGCTCGCGTCGACGAACGGTGGCGGCCACCGTCCTCGGCCGGCGTGCGCCGGTCCACCCACGGCATCGAGCTCAGCTGGTCGGGCCTGTGGCTGCGGGCTCGGACGAGCGTCGGCACCCGAGCCGACCACGCCGCCGCGTTCTCCTCGAGTGCTCCCGCGATCATCCAGGATCCGCCGGTGTGACGGGGTGCAACGCAATGCGCCCGGGCCGTCCGTGTGGACGAGCCCGGGCGCACCGGTGAAGCGCTGACTCCGGCTACTGCTGGCCGCTCGGCAGCTCGTCGCGGTGGGCGGAGTCGGAGCCGTGGCCGTTGTGGTGCGCGGCCTCGAGCTCCTCCACCGTCGGCTTCTGCACGACGTCGCCGAAGTAGAAGCGGGAGAGGCGTGCCTGGACCCGCTTGCTGCGGTAGTTCGGGTTCGGGATGCCGTTGGCGTCGGTGGCCGGGCCCGGGTCGGACGGCAGCTGCCGCTCGTGCCAGGTCAGCTCGTAGGCCTGCGACTGCGTCAGCGGGGCGTGCAGCTCGGAGAACTCGCCGTCCGGGCTGACCATGACGATGCCGGTCTCGCGGCCGTGCATGACCTTGTCGCGATCGCGCCGCTGCAGACCCAGGCAGATCCGCTTCGTCGCGATGAACGCCAGTGGTGGTAGTACGAAGATCCCGATGCGGATGAACCAGGTGATCCAGTTGACCGGGATCTCCAGGATCGTCGCGAAGAAGTCGTTGCCGCCGGCGATCCACAGCAGGACGTAGAAGACGATGAACGCGACACCGATGCCGGTGCGCACCGGCACGTTCCGCGGCCGGTCCAGCAGGTGGTGCTCCCGGGTGTCGCCGGTCGCCTTCTGCTCCAGCCACGGGTAGAGCGCGAGCGGCGTCAGGATGATGCCGGGCAGGAGGATCGCCGGGATCAGCACGCTCAGCGAGACCGGGTGATCGAAGACGTAGAACTCCCACGCAGGCATGACGCGCAGGGCGCCGTCGAGGAAGCCGACGTACCAGTCGGGCTGGGTGCCGGCCGACACGACGGATGGATCGTAGGGACCCCACAGCCAGACGGGGTTGATCTGGATCGTCGCGGCCAGCAGGACGATGACGCCCATGACGATGAACTGGAAACCGCCGGCCTTGGCGACGTAGATCGGGTAGAACGGCGCCCCGGCGACGTTGTGATTGGTCTTGCCCGGGCCGCCCCAGTGCGTGTGCTTCTGGTACCAGAGGATCATCAGGTGCGCGGTGACCAGCGCCAGGATGAGGCCCGGGATCAGCAGGATGTGCATGGGATAGAGCCGCGCGATGATGTCGTCGCCCGGATACTCGCCGCCGAACAGGAACGACGATGCGTAGGTGCCGATGATCGGGATGGCGAGCATGCCGCCCTCGATGATCCGCAGGCCCGTGCCCGACAGCAGGTCGTCGGGGAGCGAGTAGCCGGTGAAGCCGGCCGCCACGCCCAGGACCAGCAGGGTCACGCCGATGAGCCAGTTGATCTCACGCGGCTTGCGGAACGCGCCGGTGAAGAACACCCGCAGCATGTGCGCCGACATCGCGGCCAGGAAGATCAGCGCGCCCCAGTGGTGGACCTGACGCATCAGCAGGCCGCCGCGTACCTCGAACGACAGCTCCAGCGTCGTCGCGTACGCCTCGGACATGCCGACATCGCGCATCGGGAGGTAGGCGCCCTCGTAGGCGATGTGCGCCATGCTCGGCTTGAACCAGAGCGTCAGGAACACGCCGGACAGCAGGATCATGATGAAGCTGAACAGCGCGATCTCCCCGAGCAGGAACGACCAGTGGTCGGGGAAGACCTTGCGGATGTTGCGCTTCAGCCAGTTCGACGCGGTGATCCGCTGGTCGACGAAGTCGACGACCTTGCCGGCACCGTTCACGATGCTGCTCATCGCGTGCGCTCCCAGTAGCTCGGCCCGACGGGCTCGGTGAAGTCGCTCTGCGCGACCAGGTAGCCCTCCGAGTCTACGGCGATCGGCAGCTGCGGGAGGCTCCGCGCCGCCGGGCCGAAGATCACCTTGCCGTTGTCCGACAGGTCGAACGTGGACTGGTGGCACGGGCAGAGCATGTGGTGCGTGGTCTGCTCGTAGAGGCTGATCGGGCAGCCGACGTGCGTGCAGATCTTGGAGTAGGCCAGGATGCCGTCGACGCCCCAGTTCTCGCGGCCCTCGGCGATGTGGAGGTCCTCGGGCAGCATGCGGACGAGCATGACCGGCGACTTGGCGCGCTCGTTGATGCGCTCCGGGCCGTGCTCGGGCAGCTCCTCGAACGTCGCCGGCATGGCGTTGACCAGCTGGCCGATCTCGAGGTCGGCGGCGCGGATGGGCATGAACGTCACGTCGGTGAGGACGCGCACGCCCTCGGCCCAGATCGTGTGCTCCTTGCGCTGCGCGGGCGTCCCGCCGGTGTTCGGGCCGAGGTCGCGCAGCAGGATCACCGCGGGCAGCGGCAGCAGCGCCAGCGCGCCGAGCAGCGAGTTGCGGATCAGCTTGCGCCGGCCGAAGCCGGTCTCCTCGGTGCCGGTCTCGAAGTCGTTCAGCGTGGCCGCGCGGGTCTCGTCGTCGCTGCGCAGCTCGTGGCGCTCGTGCACGACCTCCGGCGACGTCATCAGCGACCGGGCCCACTGGACGGCGCCGGCGCCGACGAGGAACAGCGCCAGGCCGAGGGTCAGGCCGAGCGTCAGGTTCGACACCTGCACGTCGCCGACGTCCACGCCGTCGTGCGGGTCGTCGGGATGGATCCCGACGACCACGTAGAAGACGATGAACGCGACGGTGAGCAGCGAGGCCAGCGCGAACATGCCGGCCACCTGGCGCTCGGCGCGTCGCTCGGCCTTCGGTTCGACGTCGGTCAGACGCGGCTCGTCGTGGTGCAGCCCGGGGTCGGCGATCGGGTCCGCCGGCGCCAGGGAGTGGTCACCGTGGGGGACGATCGCGTGCTCGTCTCCGCTGGGGTTCTCGTTGTGCGTGCTCATGCCTTGGACGACCTCGTCACGATCCAGGTGGCCATGCCGATCAGCAGGCCGATACCGACCAGCCACGCCCAGAGGCCCTCGGCGACCGGGCCGGCCCGCCCGATGGCGAGACCGCCCGGGTCGGGCTCGTTCTGCACGCTCTCGAGGAACGCGATGATGTCGCGCTTGTCCTCGGGGGTGACCGTGTTGTCGTTGAACACCGGCATCGCCTGCGGGCCGGTGATCATGGCTTCGTAGATGTGCTTGGGCTCGACGCCGGTGAGGTTCGGCGCGAACTGGCCCATCGTCAGCGCGCCGCCCTGGCCGGTGGTGTTGTGGCACTGCGAGCAGTTGGTGCGGAACAGCTCGCCACCGCGCGCGACGTTGCCCTGCGAGGTGTCCAGCCACTCCTCGTCCGGCTCGGCCGGCCCGGGCGCCAGCGACGCGACGAACGCCGACAGCGAGTCGATCTGACGCTGGTTGTACGAGGGGGGCTTCCGCTCGGCCTGCGCCGACGGGGCCGCCAGCGGCATCCGGCCGGTGCCGACCTGGAAGTCGACGGAGGCGGCGCCGACGCCGATCAGCGACGGGCCGAGGACCTCGCCGTCCTCCTGGACCTGGCCCTCGCCGTTGAGCCCGTGGCAGGACGAGCAGCCGACCGCGAACAGCTGCCGGCCCTCTTCGATCTGCGTGGACGAGGCGGCCTGGACGTTCTGCGTGGTCGACGGCGCCAGCGCGGCGTACGCGCCGCCGGCGGTGAACAGCACGGCGACCAGAACGGCGATGGCGGCGAGCGGGTGCCGTCGCCGGCTGGACAGCAGCCGCCCGATCCACGAGCCGCGGGATCGGCCGGGCAACGATCTGGGCACGTCTCTCCTCGTCACTTGACCACGTAGATGGTGAGGAACAGGGCGATCCACACGACGTCGACGAAGTGCCAGTAGTAGGACACGACGATCGTGCTGGTCGCCTGCTCGTGGGTGAACCGGCGCGTCATGTAGGTGCGGCCCAGGAGGAACAGGAACGCGATGAGGCCGAGCGTGACGTGCAGGCCGTGGAACCCGGTGGCGAGGTAGAAGATCGAGCCGTACGGGTCGCTGGACAGCGTCAGGCCCTCGTGCATCGCCAGCTCGGCGTACTCGAACACCTGGCCGCCGATGAAGAACGCGCCCATGAGGAACGTCAGCACGAACCACTCGCGCATGCCCCACTTGCCGACCTGCAGCAGGCTGCCCAGCCGGCCGACCTGCCCCCGCTCGGCCCGCAGCACGCCCAACTGGCAGGTGACGGACGACAGCACCAGAACGGTGGTGTTCAGCAGCGAGAATGGGACGTTGAGCAGCTCGGACTGCTGGTCCCAGAGGGCGGGGGCGTTGGACCGGAGCGTGAAGTAGATCGCGAAGAGGGCCGCGAAGAACATCAGCTCACTGGACAGCCACACGATCACCCCGACGGCGACGAGATTCGGTCGCTCGGGTTGCCGCGTGTGGGCAGCGTCGACGGCGGTTGCAGAAGCCACGCCCGTCATTATGTCGGTCGCTCTTCGCGAGCACGACAGGACCCCGGGGTGAGACGCCCCGGCGTGTCCCTGTGGATACTCGCCGCAGCGCCAGAGGTAAAGCAAGCCTTACCTCACTATGCGGACGCGGCAGCGCCCTCGCCGGTGACAACGCGCGCACCGGTACCATCGTTCCGACCGCCAGCCACCACGACTGATTCCAGCGAGGGCCCGCAGGATGAGCAGCACCGAGCCGACCATGACGATCCTCGTCTACAGCGACGACCGCACGACGCGCGAGCAGGTGCGGCTGGCCGTCGGCCGGCGCCCGGCGGCGGACCTGCCGAAGGTCGAGTTCGTCGAGGTCGCCACCCCAGCCGTCGCGATCCGGACGCTCGACGCCGGCGGCATCGACGTCGCCGTCCTCGACGGCGAGGCGGTCCCGGCCGGCGGCATGGGCCTGGCCCGCACCATCAAGGAGGAGATCTACAACGCTCCGCCGGTGCTGGTGCTGATCGGCCGGCCGCAGGACGCGTGGCTGGCGACCTGGTCGCGCGCGGAGTCCGTCGTGTCGCACCCGCTGGACCCCATCGCCGTCGCGAATGCCGTGGCCGACCTCATGCGGCGCCGCTCCGCCGGCGTCCCCGCCACATCATGAGCGAGACGCAGCAGACCTGGCCCGCCGTCCTGACGGCGCTCGTCCACCGCGAGGACCTCTCCACCGAGGCGGCCGCCTGGGCGATGGGCGAGATCATGCGCGGCGAGGCGACGCCGGTGCAGATCGCCGGCTTCGCGGTCGCGCTGCGTGCCAAGGGTGAGACGGTCACCGAGCTCGAGGGCCTGGTCCAGGCCATGTACGAGGTCGCGACGCCGTTCCCCGACCCCGGGCCCGCGCTGGACATCGTCGGCACCGGCGGAGACCGCGCGCACACCGTCAACATCTCCACCATGGCCGCGATCGCCGCGGCCGGGGCAGGCGCGCGCGTCGTCAAGCACGGCAACCGCGCGGCGTCGTCGCTGTGCGGCTCGGCCGACCTGCTCGAAGGGCTCGGCATCCGGCTGGACCTGCCGCCCGCGCGGGTCGCGGAGATCGCCGTCGAGGCCGGCATCACGTTCTGCTTCGCGCCGGCGTTCCACCCGTCGCTGCGGCACGCGTCGACGGCCCGCAGCGAGCTGGGCATCCAGACGACGTTCAACATGCTCGGCCCGATGGCCAACCCGGCCCGGCCCAGCGCCCAGGCCGTCGGGGTGGCCGACGCGCGGGTGGCGGCGCTGATCGCCGGCGTGCTGGCCGGACGGGGGACGTCCGCCCTGGTCTTCCGCGGCGACGACGGCCTCGACGAGCTCACCACCACGACGACGTCGCGGGTGTGGGTGGTGCGCGACGGCGAGGTGACCGAGGAGCGGTTCGACCCGGCGTCGCTGGGCATCGAGCCGGTGCCGGCCGAGGCGCTGCGCGGCGGTGACGTCGCCTACAACGTCGGCGTGGCCCGCCGGTTCGTCGGCGGTGAGAAGGGCCCGGTGCGCGACGCGGTGCTGCTCAACGCGGCGGCCGGGCTGGCGGCGTTCGAGGGGCTGGACGCGCCGCTGACCGACCGGCTGGCGGCGGGGCTGGAGAAGGCCGCGGCCGCCGTCGACTCCGGTGCGGCCGAGCGGCTGCTGGACCGCTGGATCGCCGCCGCGTCGGCCTGACGGCGTCAGTCCTCGGCGCCGAGGGCGAAGGCGGCCTCGAGGTCGTGCTTGGAGTAGGTCCGGAACGCGATGTGCGTCTCGGTGTTGAGCACACCCTCGACCTTGTTCAGCTGGTCGGCGACGACCTCGGCGATCGCCTCGTGGGTCCGGACCCGGACCAGCGCGACGAGGTCGATCTCGCCGGTGACGGAGTACACCTCGCTGACGCCGTCGAGGGCGGCGATCTCCGCCGCGACCTCGGGGATGCGCGCGACGTCGGCCTGGATGAACACGATGGCGGTGATCACGTGATGTCTCCTCGGGGTGTACCGGTTCGGCGCCGACATTACCCGGCTCAGCGCAGCGGCCGCAGGGGACGGCGGTCGGCGAACGGACGGGCCGCGCGCTGGTCGTCGTCGCGGGCGTCGGCGACGGCGGAGTAGCCGGCCGCGCCGGGCCACGGCAGCGTCCAGACGCCGTCGACACGGACCAGCCGGGTGCCTGGCGTCTCCAGCCAGCGCAGCACGCACTCGGTCTCCTCGGCGGTCGCCGCGGGCAGCGGCGACGGAGCCGGGCGCACCGTCTCGGCCGTCGCGACGAGCGCCTCGACGGCCGGGCGCGGGTCGACGCCGGCCGGGGTGACCTCGGCGCCGGCCAGCCGGCCGTACCGGACGACGTGCAGCTCCCACCCACCCACCTCACGGCGTCGCGCCGCCACCAGCTGTGGCACCGACGCCAGCGACGCCATCCGCTGCGAGCGCACCAGCGACCGGACCAGCGTCGCCAGCCGGTCGCGCCGGACCGCGGCCTCCTCGTAGCGTTCCTGGCCGGCCAGCACCGTGATGCGCTCCAGCAGCCGGCGCACCAGCGGGCCCGGATCGCCGGTGAACGCCTCGCGCACCTGGTCGACGTGGACCGCGTACTCCGTCGCCGACTCCCGGCCCGTGCACGGCGCGCCGCAGCGGCCCATGTCGGCCAGGATGCAGGCCGCCGACGACGGCGACGCGGACAGCCGCTGCGTGCACTGGCGGATCGGGACCGCCTCGTGGATCGCCGTCATCGCGGCCTCGGCGATGCGCCGGGACCCGAACGGGCCGAGGTAGGCCGAGCCGTCGTCGCGGACCTGCCGGACCAGCGAGAGCCGCGGGAACGCCTCGACGGTGAGCTTGAGCCAGCTGCCGCGTTCGGGGAAGCGCGAGCGCCGGTTGTACCGAGGCTTGCGCTCGGCGATCAGCCGCAGCTCGCGAACCTCGGCCTCCAGCGGCGTGGCGCACTGGATGCCGGTGACGCCGGTGGCGATGGAGACCATCTCGGTCATCCGCGGCCGGGTCTCCGACGCGGTGAAATAGGTGCGCACGCGGGTGCGCATGTCCTTGCTCTTGCCGACGTAGAGCGTCTCGCCGTCGGGCGCAGTGAACAGGTAGACGCCGGGGGCGTGCGGCAGCTGCTCGGACAGGTGCCGCTTCTGCCGCTGCGCCGCGGTGACCTTGCTCTGCCAGAGCGCCAGCTCCTCGACGGTGTGCACGCCGACGTTGCCGAGCCGCTCCAGCAGCCCGTGCAGCACGTCGACGGTCGCCCGGGCGTCGGCCAGCGCCCGGTGGTTGGGCGTCGTCGAGGCGCGGAAGAGCCGGGCCAGCGTGGACAGCTTGCAGTCGCGGGCCTCGTCGCGGGAGAGCACCCGGCGGGCCAGCCGCGCGGTGTCGAGCACCTGGAACGCAGGCCACGCCCGGCCGGTCAGGTCGCACGCGGCCCGCAGGAACCCGACGTCGAACGGCGCGTTGTGGGCGACGATGACGCTGCCTCGGGCGAACTCCAGGAACGCCGGCAGCACCGAGCCGATGCGCGGCGCGCTGGCCACCATGTGGTCGGTGATGCCCGTCAGCACCGCGATGAACGGCGGGATCGCCGAGGCCGGGCGCACCAGCGTGTCGAACTCGCCGACGACCTCGCCGCCGCGGACCTTCACCGCGCCGATCTCGGTGATCTCGTTGCCGTCCGGCGCGCCGCCCGTCGTCTCCAGGTCGACGACGACGAACGTGGTGGAGACCAGCGGCATGCCGATCTCGTCGAGCGTGCCCTGGATGGCCACGGCCGTCATCGCCCACCCCTTCCGGTTCGTCGGCCACCTGATCGCACAGTAGGCAGCGGCACTGACAATCTCCGGGCGCGACCCGCCGGGGTACGGCCTACGCTGGGCGGGAACACGTCCGGAGAACCGACGTCGAGGAGCAGCCCATGCCCGTTCCCCAGCCGACCGAGACCACTCGGTGGCGCTGCGCGCAGTGCGGCAACCTGACCCGGTTCGACGTCGTGCGGTCCAGCCGCGTGCGCGAGTACGTCCACGTCGACCTCGCCGGCGAGCCGAAGGTCGAGGAGACCGACGTCCTGGCCGAGTCCGTCGAGCGCGTGGTCTGCCGGTGGTGCGGCGGCGAGGGAACGGTGGAGCTGGTCGCGCGGCCAGACTCCGCGTGAGCACACTGCCCGACGCGGTACGGGCGCGGCTGGTCGCGCTCGGGTCTGACGTGCTCGGCGCCCTGCCCGCGGCGGACGTGCCCGGTGTGCTGCGGCCGGTCGCGAAGTTCGCGGCGGCCAAGCGGGCCCGGCTCGGCGGCGCCGCGATCGCGGCGGCCCTGGACACCGAGCCGGGCTTTCGTCGGCGCGTGCTCGACGCGGCTTCTGCTGCCGATCCGGCGCTCGCGCAGGCACTGGAGGCCGGCACGGCGCCGCCCGCCGCCGACCCCGTCGACGTCGCCGTCCTCGCCTATCTCCTGAGGCCGGACGGCTGGGAGGCGATGGTCGAGACCGCCGCCGCGACCGTCCGCGAGGGCGACGACGCTGCCCGGCTGACGCGCGAGGCGGCGGCGGCCGAGCGGCTGCGCGAGCAGCTCGACGCGGCGCGCGCCACCACCCGCGAGATGCGCACGACGATGCGCGCGGAGATCGACCGGCTCAAGAACGAGAACACCACGCTGCGGCGGCGGGTGCAGGAAACGCGGGAGCGGCTGAGCGAGGCGCGGCAGCAGGAGCACGACGAGCAGGAGCAGGCCGGCCGCGAGCTGGCGGAGACGCGGGCGGCGCTGCGCAGCGCCGAGACCGAGGCGCGCCGCCTGCGGGCCCGCCTGGCCGACGCCGAGGCGGCCCTGGAGGCGGCCCGGCGTACCGGCCGGGCCGAGCGCGGGCTCGGCACCGCGCGGCTGGCGCTGCTGCTCGACACCCTGGGCGACGCGGCTGCCGGGCTCCGGCGCGAGCTCGCGCTGCCGGCGTCCACCCTTGCGCCGGCGGACACCGTCGAGGCCGCGGTACCGGGCGGACCCCTCGACGGCGGCGCCGTCGGCCGGGCCAGGGCCGCTGACGAACCCGGCTATCTGGACGAGCTGCTGTCGCTGCCCCGGGTGCACCTGATCGTCGACGGCTACAACGTCACGAAGACTGCGTGGCCGGCCATGCCGCTGGACGCGCAACGGTCGCGGCTCGCGCAAGGCCTGGCGGCGGTGGCCGCCCGGACGGGCGCCGAGGTGACGCTCGTCTTCGACGGTGCGGATGTGACGGTCCCGCCGCCCGTGCCGGGGACGGGCATCCGGGTGCGGTTCAGCCCGACGGGACAGACGGCGGACGAGCTGATCCGGCGGTTGGTCCGGGCCGAGCCCCAGGGCCGGCCCGTTGTCGTGGTGTCGTCCGACCGCGAGGTGGCTGACGGGGTGCGGCGGCCGGGGGTTCGCAGTGTTGAAGCCGTGGCGTTGGTGGGGTTGCTCAGTCGGTGAGTTCGCCGCTTGGCGACAGTGGTGGGCGGCCCCTGCTGTTTCGATTGTCGGGGGCGCGGTGACGCGCCTCAAGTCCAAGCGCGGTGGGGTGCTGGGGGATTGTGGT
>NZ_POTW01000040.1 GCF_003236295.1 Jiangella anatolica | reverse complement strand
GACGCTGTTGGAGTTGGCCGGGGGTGAGGTTCCGGCGTTCGTGCAGGGGCAGAGTTTCGCCGGTGTGCTGCGCGGTGAACCCGGGCCGCGGCGGGGTGAGGTGTTCGCGGAGAAGAACTACCACGACGAGTACGACCCGATCCGGGCCATCCGCACCGACCGGTACGCCTACATCCGCAACCTGCAGCCGGGCACGCCGCCGAGGTTGTCCGGGGACATCGAGCGCAGCCCGGCACGGCGCGGCCTGGGCGCCGATCACTTCCGGCCACGTCCGGGTGAGGAGCTCTACGACCTGCACGAGGACCCCTGGCAGCAGCGCAACCTCGCCGACGATGCCTCCTACGCGCCGGTAAAGGCCGACCTTGCGGCGCGGCTGACGCAGTGGATGGTCGAGACCAACGATCCCGCGCTGGCCGGACCCGTCATCGCTCCGGACGGCATCCAGGAGCCTTCGTGACACCGCGCCGCCGAGCCTGAACCCTCCCGAGCTGCCCGTGACCCGCAAGGATGCGCTCTTCACCCGCTCGGGGTGACCACGTCGGGCCGGGACGGGTGGACCGTGAGAGTGGCGTGCGGGATCGCTGCGCACTCGTACGAGTGCGACCGCACGGGGCGAGGAGCCGAAGATGCCGGAGACGGGCGCGAACGCGGCACGTGATCGTCAGGTCGGGGTTCGCGAGCTGTTGGCTGTCATCGTCCTCTCCATCACGGCTGTGCTCACCGCCTGGAGCGGATTCGAGGCGAGCAAGTGGGGCGGCGAGATGTCCATCGCCTTCTCCCGCGCGTCGGGTGCCCGGAGCGAGGCGTCCCGGAGTGCTGCCGAGGCCGATGCCGCCCGCACCTTCGACCTCACCGTCTTCGGGGTCTACGTCCAGGCCGTCGCCGAGGGCGACGACGTCCTGCGTCAGTTCGTCGAGACGAGGTTCACCGATCACTTCGCCGTCGCGTTCGACGCCTGGGTCGCCACGTCGCCCCTCGAGGATCCGGACGCGCCCAAGGGCCCGTTCGCCATGCCTGAGTACCGTCCTCCGGGTGAGGCGGAGGCGGCCGATGCCGACGCTCGCGCCGACGCGCTGTTCGCCGACGCCCTCGAGAACAACCAGCGCGGCGATGACTACACGTTGCTCACAGTGCTCTTCGCTCTCGTCCTGTTCTTCGCCGCGATCTCGCAGCGTCCGCGATCCACGACGCTGGCCTGGGTCGTCCTGGGGTTCGCGGTCGTGCTGCTCCTCGTCGGCGTGGGGCTTCTGATCTCCTTCCCGAAGATCATCTGAGCCCGTACGCCAAGCGCTCGACCTCGTTGGAACGACGCGGACGATTTCGTCTCAGCTGTAGACTACCGATCGATCGATCGGTTAGTGTCGCCCCAGCGCCCCTGCAAGGAGGATGCTCGGTGGTCGACTCGCAGCCGAAGACGGTCCCTGAACTGCTCGCCCGTGCGGCCGAGCAGTGGCCGGACCGCGAGTTCCTGCGCTTCCCCGACGCCTCGATCACGTTCGCCGAAGCGCGGGAGGCGGCGGAGCGGACCGCGGCCGCCCTTCGCGCCCGGGGACTGCGGACCGGCAGCCGCGTGGCGATCATGCTTCCGAACGTGGCGGCCTGGCCGATCACCTGGCTCGGCACGCTGTCGGCGGGTCTGGTCGCCGTGCCAGTCAACGCGACCTACCGCGAGGCCGACCTCGCGCACGTGATCGCGGACGCTCAACCGGGTCTCGTCGTCGCGGCGCCCGAGTTCACAGAGGTCGTCCAGGGTGCGCTCGCGCTCGCCGGCGCCGAGGTCCCGGTCGTGCCGCCCGGCGAGCTCGTGGACGACGGCGACCGGGCCGACGTGCCTCCGGTTGCCCCGGACGCGCTCGCGAACCTGCAGTACACGTCGGGCACGACCGGCTTCCCGAAGGCCTGCATGCTCGGTCACGACTACTGGGTCGGGCTCGGCGCCCTCGCCGCGCGCCTCGCGCGCGTGACCGAGTCGGACGTGACGCTCACGTCGCAGCCGTTCTCCTACATCGATCCCATGTGGAACACCGCCATGGCGCTCACCGCGGGCATCCCGCTCGTCGTACTGCCGCGATTCTCCGCATCCGGATTCATGCGCTCGGTTCGTGAGCACGGCGTGACGACCCTGTACATGCTCGGCACCATGCCCACGCTGCTCCTGCAGCAGCCTCCGGCGCCCGACGACCGCGACAACGCCCTGCGCCTTGTCTGGTGCTCGGCCATTCCGCCGCTGCGCCACGCCGAGCTCGAGCAGCGATGGGGTGCGGCCTGGCGCGAGGCCTACGGGCTGACGGAGTCCGGCGTCGACCTGTACGTGCCGGTCGACGACTCGGCATCGGTCGGGACGGGCGTGCTCGGCGTTCCCGCGCCGGGCAAGGCGATCCGGATCGTCGACGCGGACGGAGCCGACGTGCGTCCCGGCGAGGCGGGGGAGTTGCTCGTCGCCGGGACGCCCATGATGCGCGGCTACTGGCGACGGCCGGAGGAGACGGCCCGCACGCTGCGGGACGGCTGGCTGCACACCGGAGATCTCGTGCGGCGGGATGCCGACGGTTCGATCCGGCTCGTCGGCCGGCAGAAGGACATGATCCGCCGCGGCGGCGAGAACGTCGCGGCCGCGGAGGTCGAGGCGGCGCTGATGGCAGATCCCGATGTGCGGATCGCCGCCGTCGTGCCCGTACCCGACGAGCTCTTCGGCGAAGAGGTGAAGGCCGTCGTCGTGCTCGACGACGGCGCGACCGACGGGGCGGAGGCGGCGCGAGCGCTCGTGAATCGCCTCTCGACCCAGCTGGCACGCTTCAAGCTCCCTCGCTTCGTCGAGTTCGCCGACGAACTGCCCATGACGCCGTCCGCGCGCGTCGCCAAGGCAGAGCTCACTTCCCGCTCGAGGACCGGCGTGGTCTTCGACCTTCGCGAACACCGCGGCACGACCATCGGAGGCGTGGCATGACCGAACTCGTTCCGAGGCGCGAGGGCCGCAAGCGCAACGCCGCCACGACGAGCGAGCGGATACGGCGGACGGCGCTCGAGCTCTTCTCGACGCAGGGCTACGAGGCGACCGGGATCCGCGAGCTCGCCGACCGCGTCGGCATGACGACCGCGTCGCTGTACCACTACGTCGGCACCAAGGCCGAGCTGCTCACCGACATCATGCGCGACGCGCAGGCGCGGCTGCTGGCGGCGGCGCAGGGGGCGCTCGCGGGCATCGACGATCCCGCCGCGCGGATCGTCCGGCTCGTCCACATCCATGTGCTCGCCCACGCGATCTTCCAGCTCGAGGCCCGCACGGTCGACACCGAGCTCCGCGTGCTCGACCCGTCGGCGCTGCAGGAGATCCTCGACGCCCGCGACGAGTACGAGCAGCTCTGGCGGGAGGCCATCGTCAGGGGCTGCGACGACGGCGTGTTCACCGTGCCCGACGCCTCGACCGCGCGGCTCGCGATCATGACGATGTCGACGGGTGTCGCCCACTGGTACAAGCCGAACCGCGGCGCCTCGCCCGCCGAGCTCGCGGTCAACTTCTCCGATCTCGCTCTGGCTCTCCTGCGAGCGACGGATGCGGCGGGGAGGACGGTCGACACGGCCGCTCTCGCGCTCGGCGATCCGGCAGAGCTCATCCCGCTCCTCGGCATCGCCCCACCGGCGTCGACCGCCGACGCCGCTCGCTGAGCGCGACCGGCGTGCGACGAGCGCGCGAACCACGAGATCTCCTGAACCCATCGAGAGGAACTGCGATGAAGCGACGTGTGTTGACGATCGCGGCCATATCAGGGACCGCGCTCCTGCTCGCCGGCTGCGGGGACGACACGGACACCGCCGACGGCGGCTCCGTTCCCGAGACCGTCGCGATCGGCATCCGTGCCGACATCGACGTCTTCGACCCCAACAAGTCGATCGGCGACATCGGCGCGGCGCAGGCGTTCGCGCTGCTCTACGACGGTCTCGTGCGGACGTCACCCGACGGCGAGATCACGCCGGGGCTGGCCGAGAGCTGGGACGTGACACCGCTGGGCGGGACGTTCACCCTGCGCGAGGGCATCACGTGCTCGGACGGCACGGCACTCACGGCGAGCGACATCGCGAAGTCGATCGAGTACGTCGCCGATCCGGCGAACGGATCGCCCGGAGCGTCGCGCGTCTTCGGGTTCGGCGGCGCGAAGTCGATCACGGCGGACGACACGGCCAACACGGTGACGATCGAGCTCAACGCGCCGAACAACGACATGCTCGCCGGGCTCACGAACGTCGCGAGGATCGTGTGTCCCGCGGGCCTGGAGGATCCGGAGGCACTTGCCACCACGCCGCTCGGCACGGGGCCCTACGAGCTCACGGCGCAGCAGCGCGGCGAGTCGTACACCTTCACGCTCCGCGACGACTACGTCGCGTATCCCGAGGGTGTGACGGCCGAGGACATGCCGCGGGAGGTGCAGCTGCGCGTCGTCGCCGACGACTCGACGCAGGCGAACCTGCTCACCTCGGGAGAGCTGACCATCGCGAACCTGCAGGGGCAGGCCGTCGAGCGGGTGCAGGGCCAGGAGGGCATCAACGAGATCGACAGCGAGGCGTGGGGCGTCACGGGCCTCGCGATCAACCACGACACACCCGTGGGCGGCAACGCCGACCTGCGCCGGGCCATCGCGCTCGCACTCGACCCCGAGCTCTACAACAAGGCCGCGTACGGCGGCCAGGCGAAGCCGGCCAGCGCCCTGTACACCTCGAACATGGCGTGCTACTCCGAGGAGATCGGGGAGGCGCAGGTGCGCGGGGACCTCGACGCGGCCGCCGCGCTGCTCGACGAGAAGGGCTTCGCGCTCAGCGGCGACGTGCGGACGAATCCTGACGGGTCGCCGCTCACGATCCGCATGATGCAGCTCGCGACCAACCCGACGGAGGCCGAGTACGTCAAGGACGCGCTCTCGCAGGTCGGCCTGACGGTCGAACTGCAGTCCCTCTCGTACAACGAGGCGCTGGAGAACCTGTACACGGACGGCTGGGACCTGATCACCATTCCCTATCAGTCGGGCATCGCCTCGCCGAGCCTGTACGTGCTCCAGGTGTCCGGCCCGCTCGAGGAGTCGCTCAACTTCGGGCGCATCCAGAACGCGGCCTACGAGGCGCTCGTGCCGGAGGCGCTCGCGGCCGAGACCGAGGAGGCGCGTTGCGCCGCGTGGAACGACGCTCAGGAGGCGCTGCTGGCCGAGGCGGACCTGGTGCCCCTCGTGCAGGTCGTCTCCCAGTACTTCGCGGACGGTCTGACGTTCTCGGCGGCCGGCAAGATCGACCCGTTCTCGTTCAAGGCCGACTAGAGCCGCACCCGGCCCACCCGACAACGTACGGAGAACCCATGACCACCACGACGACGGTCCGCGCGAGGGGATCGACGATGCAGTGGGCGCGCTTCCTGCTCATCAGGCTGGTGCGCGCGGTCGTCGTCATGGTGGTGCTCGTCGTCGTCACGTTCGCCATGGTGCGCCTGGTGCCCGGCGATCCGGCCCAGCGCATTCTCGGAATGAACGCGGACCCGGTGGCGCTCGCGGCGACGCGCGAGCGGCTCGGGCTCGACGCCGCGTGGCTCACGCAGTTCGCGGACTACGTCAATGGCGTCCTCACGTTCGACTTCGGCACGTCGTTCCAGACCGGCGAGACGGTCAGCAAGATCATCGCCGACCGGGTGTGGCCGACGCTCCAGGCGGCGCTCCTCGCGATCGTCCTCGTCGCCGTCGGCGGGCTCCTCGTCGGCCTCTGGGCGGGCGTCGTCACCGAGCGCCGCCGCCCGGTGACCGAGGCGACCTTCAGCGGGATCACGGGAGTCATCGGCATCCTTCCTCCCTACCTGCTCGGCACCCTGCTCGTCTGGCTCTTCGCCGTACAGCTCCAGTGGCTGCCCGTCGCGGGATCCGGGAGCCTCGCGAAGGCGATCCTCCCCGCGATGGCGCTCGGCCTCGCGCCCATGGCGATGCTCGCGCGCGTGGTGCGCGTCGAGACGCTCACGGTGCTCGGGCAGGACTACATGCGTCTGGCCAGGAGCAAGCACCTGCCGGGGATCAGGCTGTTCACCGATCACCTGCTGCCCAACGTGCTCGGGCCCGTCCTCCCGATCCTCGGCGCGCTCTCGGCGACGCTGATCGGCGGCTCGGTCGTGATCGAGCGCGTGTTCGCCCGGCCCGGCCTGGGCGAAGAGCTCGCCCAGGGCGTGCAGGTCGGCGACTTCCCCGTCGTGCAGGGCCTCGTCATCTTCCTGGGCGGCGTCGTCGTGCTCACGTCATTCATCGCCGACGTCCTCGCCGCGATCATCGACCCTCGCGTCCGGCGGGCGGTCGTCCGATGACTCAGACCACCTCGATCGCGCTCGCCGCCCTCCGCGGCAGGCGCTCGCGTCGCAAGGGGTCCTTCGCGACGCCGACCGGCATCCTCTCGATCGTCGTGACCGTCCTGCTGGTGCTGCTGGCGATCTTCGCCCCCGTGCTCTGGCAGGAGGCATCCCTCGAGCAGGACGTCTCCAACATCTTCGCCCCGCCGAGCACCGAGCACTGGGTCGGCACCGACGAGCTCGGCCGGGACATCCTGCTGCGCGGTCTCGTCGCGACGCGCCTCTCGCTGGTGCTCGCCGCGCTCTCGCTCTGCATCGCCGTCGCGCTCGGTGTGACGCTCGGCCTCGTCGTCGGCCTCGCGCGCGGCCGGTGGAGCTCGTTCGGCGGCGGCGTCGTCGACGCGTGGCTCGGCTTTCCCGCCATCCTGCTCGCCCTCGTGATCGTCGCCATCGTCGGACCGGGGCCGTCCGGCGCCTTCCTGGCCATCGGCATCGCCTTCTCCCCGTACTTCGCGCGCATGACCATGACCCTCACGACGTCGGTGTCCGAGCGCGACTACGTCGCGGCGGCGCGTCTGGCCGGAGTGCCGCGCAGGCGCATCTTCACCCGCTACATCGCGCCGAACATCGGCGACAGCCTCGCGACCGCGATCTTCGCGGGGTTCGGCGAGTGTCTCGTGGCGGTCGCCGCGCTGAGCTTCCTCGGCCTCGGCACCCGGTCACCGGAGACGGACTGGGGGCAGTTGCTCACGGAGGGCGTCAAGAACATCTACACCGCGCCCGCCGCCGCGGCCTTCCCGGCCGTGCTCATCGCCCTCGCGGGCATCGCGATGGCGCTGCTCGGCGACGTCGTGGCGCGTGCGCTGAACCCGAGGAGAAGCTGATGGGAACCGCGCCGACGACGCGCGACGAGGTGCCGGCCGACGTCATCGGCCTCTCCGACCTCGTCGTGACGACGGAGAGCTCCGATCCCGTGGTGATCCTCAGAGGAGTCTCGCTCACCGTACGCGCCGGTGAGCTCGTGGGGCTCGTCGGCGAGTCGGGCTCGGGCAAGTCCACCGTGGCCCTGGCGATCGCCGACCTCCTGCCCGAGGGGGTCGTCCGGGCGTCGGGGTCGGTGCGCGTCAACGGCGAGGCGCTCGACGCTCTGCCCGCGAAGCGCCGCGGCGCCCTCCTCGGCCGCAAGGTGGCGCTCGTGCTCCAGGACCCGTCGGCCTCGCTCAACCCCGTCCGGCGCATCGGACCGCAGATGATCGAGGTCCTGCGGTTCCACTTCGGCGTGTCCCGCGCCGAGGCGCTGCGGCTGGCCGCGGACCGGCTTCGCGAGGTGGGCATCGACGATCCCGGGCGCGTGCTGGCGAGCTATCCCGACATGCTGAGCGGCGGCATGAAGCAGCGGGTCGTGATCGCGATGGGCCTGCTCGCCGGCCCCGAGGTCGTCATCGCCGACGAGCCGACGACCGCGCTCGACGTGCGCGTGCAGGCCAGCGTCCTCGACCTCCTCGTGCGGCTGAACAGCGAGAAGGACGTGGCCATCCTGCTCGTCTCGCACAACATCGTGGCGGTCGGCGAGTACTGCGACCGGGTGATCGTCATGTACGCCGGGACGATCGTCGAGTCGCTCGCCGCGGCGGACCTCATGGCGTCCGCGCGTCATCCGTACACGCGGGCCCTGATCGGCTCGGTCCCGTCGCTCGAGACGCCGACGCAGGCCGAGCTCCCGACGATCCCCGGATCGCCGCCGGACCCCGGCGACGTGCTCGCCGGCTGCCCGTTCGAGCCGCGCTGCCCGCTCGCTCGAGCCCGCTGCGCGACGGAGCTGCCGCGGCGGATCGCCCTCGACGAGTCGCACACCGTCGCCTGCTGGGCGGTCGAGGAGGAGCTCGCGCAGCACCCCGTCCGGCTGGAGCCGTCGTGCTGACCGTCGACGAGCTCACGGTGGCGTATCCGGGCACGCACGGGCACGTCGCCGTGCGGTCGGCGTCGTTCGAGCTGCGGGACGGCCACGCGTTGGGTCTGGTCGGCGAGTCGGGATCGGGCAAGTCAACGATCGCCAAGGCGATCGTCGGGCTCGCACCCATCACGAGCGGCGAGGTCCGGCTGGACGGCGAGACGGTGGCACGCCACGGCGTGCGGCCGCGGGGACTTCGCGACCGGGTCCAGTACGTGTACCAGGACGCGTCGGCGTCGCTCAACCCGCGCATGCGGATCGGCGAGACCCTCGCCGAGACGGCCGCGATCGCCGCCGGCGGCACCCTTCGCGCCCAGCGCGGACGCGTCGCCGAGCTGCTCAGCGTCGTCGGCCTCTCGGCGGCTCATGCCGAGCGCTTCCCGCACGAGCTCTCCGGCGGGCAGCGGCAGCGGGTCGCGATCGCCAGGGCCCTGGCGACGCGGGCGAGGACCCTCCTGCTCGACGAGGTCACGTCGGCCCTCGACGTCTCGGTGCAGGCGACCGTGCTCAACCTGCTCAACCGGCTGCGCCGCGATCTGCGCCTCTCGCTGCTCGTCATCTCCCACGACCTGGCCGTCGTGCGGCTGCTCTGCGACGACGTCGTCGTGCTACGTCCTGGCGAGATCTGCGAGACGGGGCCCGCGGAGCGCGTGCTCCGATCGCCCCAGCACGAGTACACGCGGTCGCTGCTCGCGGCCGTTCCCACCCTGACGCGCGCCAGGGCGGCCGCCCAGGCCGATGAAGGAGACACGTGAGCACCCAGTCGTTGGTATCCGAGGCGGTGGAGCTGCTCGAGCGCGCGGTGGCGGGCATCGTGGACCGCGGTGTCGCGCCGGGCGCCGTCGGAGGCATCCTCGCCGACGGCGCGATCACCGTCGCGGCGAGCGGTGTCGGGGACCCCACGGTCGGCGACGCGGTCGGCGAACGCACGCTCTTCCAGATCGGCTCGGTGACCAAGGTCGTCACGACGACGATCGCGATGCGCCTCGTCGACGCCGGACAGCTCGACCTCGATGCCCCGGTCGCGGCCTATCTTCCCGAGCTGCGTCTCGCCGGCCGTTCGACGGAGGGCCTGATCGTCCGCCACCTGCTCACGCACGAGAGCGGGATCGAGGGCGACGTCTACCTCGACACGGGAGGCGGCCCCGACGCGCTCGAGCGACTCGTCGAGCGCCTCGCCGACGTCGGCACGGTGCACGAGCCCGGCGCGGCCTGGTCCTACTCCAACATCGGGTTCGTGCTCGCGGGGCGCATCGCCGAGAAGCTCACCGGACTCGCCTTCCCGGAAGTCGTCCGCACGCTGGTCACGGAGCCGCTCGGCATCGCGACGCCGGTCGTGCTCGCCGACGACGCCCTGTCGCACCACTGCGCCGTCGGCCACCGCCGCCGCGACGGCGCGCTCGTGCCCAGCCCGCTCCGGGAGCTCCCGGTCTCGATGGCGCCGGCCGGCTCCCGCCCGTTCTGCGCGATCGGCGACCTGCTGCGGTTCGCCGCGTCACACTTCGACGGCGCCGACGACCTGCTCACGGAGAAGTCCCGCCTGCTCATGCGGCGGCGGTGGCTCGCTCAGCCCCGGTCGGTGGGAGCCGGGCAGGGCCTCGGCTGGTTCGTGCTCCGCGACGGACCCGACCCACTCCTCGCCCATGCGGGCGACACGTTCGGCTTCGGCGCGATGCTCGTCGTCGCACCGGCGCGGCGGTTCGCCGTGGCGATCGCCGGGAGCACACCCGACGTCGCCGACGTCGCCGCGGGGCTGGCGTTCCAGGTCTGCGCGGCGGCGACCGGGCTCACGCCGCAGCTCGTGAGCTCGGCTCCGCTCGCGTCAGCGGAACTCGCGCACCTCGCCGGTCGCTACGAACGGTTCGGCGTCGTGTGCGACGTCGGCCTCGAGGGCACGGGCCTGCGGATCCGCACCGGCTACCACGGTGTGCGCGCGGGCACGCCGAGCACCGACGAGCGCGTCGAGATGGTCGGGGAGTGGATCTTCGGACCGAAGGGGTCCTCCGGGCTGTTCGGCTACGAGTTCCCCGGCGGGGCCAACGACCGCATGTACGCCCACGGGCGCCTTCTGACCCGGGCGACGGCATGACGGGCACGAGCGCGAGCCGGTTCGACACCTACGTCGCGATGCCGGACGGCGTACGGCTCGCCGTGACCGCCCACGTGCCGGCCTCGGCCACCGCGTCTCCCGTGCCCGCCGTCATCCGGGCCACGCGGTACTGGCGCGGGCGCCCTCCGGGGGTCTTCGCCCCGCGGGGCGGTGAGGCCGCCGCCTTCACCGACGCGGGCTTCGCGCTCGTCCTGGTCGACGTGCGCGGCACGGGCGCCTCGTTCGGGCGCTGGGACGGTCCGTGGTCGCCGTCGGAGGTCGCCGACCTCGGCGCTCTCTGCGAGTGGGTCGCGGCGCAACCCTGGTCGAACGGCCGCGTCGGCTCGCACGGGGTCTCTTACGACGGCAACACCGCGGAGCTCATCGCCGCCGCCGAGCCGCCCAGCCTGCGCGCGATCATCCCGCGCTTCAGCGACGTGGACCCGTTCATCCACCTGTCGTTCCCCGGCGGGATCCTGCTCGACTCGTTCATCCAGTCCTGGGCCGCGGGCAACCAGGCCCTCGACCGCATGGACCCCGAGCCGGTCATGGCCCTGACCGGCGAGACGAGGGACGAGGTCATGGCCCGGATGGGCGCGCCGGATCGGGCCGACGAGGACGTCGACGGATCACTGCTCGCCGCCGCCCTCGCCGAGCATGCCGGCAACCTGGACGTCTGGGCGGTCGGGAGCGCACTGACGTTCGCCGACGACGCGTCCGCGAAGGCGCTCCGCGTCGTCGAGTCCAGCCCTCACCACCTGCGGCATCGCATCGAACGCTCGGGGGTGGCGATCCAGGCCTGGGCGTCGTGGTTCGACGCGGGGACGGCCGCCGGCGCGCTCAGCCGCTTCAACAACATCGGCAACCCCATGGCCGTGCTCATCGGGCCCTGGAGCCACGGAGCCGCCTTCGACGCCAGCCTGACCGGCGACGAGCCCATGCCCGCGGCCGTGACACCGGACGATCAGGCCGAGCAGATGTTCGGCTTCCTGCACGAGAACCTCGACGCCGGAGCCCGCGGCACGACGACGAGGTCGATCCGCTTCTGGCAGCTGTTCGCGGACCGCTGGTGCGTCACCGAGCAGTGGCCGCCGCACGGCTCGGGCGCGCTCACGCTGTACTGCGGGCCGGACGGCGCACTCGTCGAGGCGCCGATCGCCGAGGGTGCGGACGCCTATCGAGTCGACTTCACCACCACGACGGGACCGGCGAACCGCTGGGCGACCCAGTCCGGGGGAGGCCCGGTCATTTATCCGGATCGACGCGAGGCCGGCGAGCGCTGCCTGACGTACACGACGGCGCCGCTCACCGAGGCCGTCGACATCATCGGCGACCCGGTCGTGACGCTCCACCTGGAGAGCAGCACCCCCGACAGCGCTCTGTACGTCTACCTCGAGGCGGTGACCCCGGACGGCGAGGTCCGCTACCTCACGGAGGGACAGCTCCGGCTCCTTCACCGGCGCACCAGTCCGGCTCCGCCGGGGGAGTGGCACGCCGGGCCGTACCGCACGTTCCACGAGCGGGACGCCGCGCCCCTCGAACGCGGCGAGGTCGCCGAGATCGCGCTCGCGCTCCTCCCGCTCGCCGCGCGCATCGACGCCGGCTGGCGGCTCCGGATCGCCATCGCGGGAGCCGATGCCGGCACCTTCGTGCGCATCCCGGCGACCGGCACGCCGACGTTCACGGTGCATCGTTCCGCGAGCCGCCCGTCGTCCGTTCAGATCCCCGTCGTGCCGACCCTGTTCACCGCAGAGCCCGAAGGAGAGTCCGTTGTCTGACCACGAAGGCGTCGTGTACACGAACGACGAGGGAGTCGCGACCATTCGCTTCAATCGTCCCGCGACGCTCAACGCCCTCCGCGCGGTGGACATCCTCCGGGTCGGGGAGCTGCTGCGGGAGATCGCGGTCGACGAGGGCGTTCGCGTGGTGGTGCTCACGGGCACGGGACGCGCGTTCACCTCGGGCGAAGACCTGAACGAGCTGTCCGCCCACCTCGACGGCGACGAGGCGCAGCCGGGTCACGAGGCGCACCTCGATCGGTTCCAGGACCTGACCCGGTTGCTGCTCTCCCTTCCGCAGCCGACGGTCGCGGCCATCAACGGCGTCGCCGTCGGTGTCGGCGCCGAGCTCTCGCTCGCGTGCGACATCCGCATCGCCGCGCAGAGCGCTCGGTTCGGATTTCCCGAGGTCACCAGGGGCCTCCTCGGCACGAACGGCGTCTTCAAACTCCTTCCGCGCGTCGCGGGGTCGGGACCGGCGGCCTATCTGCTGCTCAGCGGGGAGATCGTGGACGCCGCGACCGTCGCGGGGTTCGGCATCCTCGCGCCCGTCGTGGCCGACGAGGAGTTTCCCGCGGCCGTCGCCGCGCTCACGAAACGGCTCGCGAGCAACGCCACGCTCTCGATGCGCCTCACCAAGCGCCTGCTCGTCGACGAGCCCGGGCTGGACCTCGAAGGCGTCCTGGCGCGCGAGGCGGAGGGCATGGCGGCGTGCTTGTTCACGCCGGACATCCGGGAGGGGACCACGGCGTTCCTCGAGGACCGGCCCGCGGCCTTCGGAGCGTCGTGACGCACCGGGTGTACGTGTCGGCCGACCTCGAGGGCGTCGCCGGCGTCTCACACCTGCGCCAGACGATGCGCGGGACGGACGACTACCCGGACGCTCGCGCGCTCATGGCCGCCGAGGTCAACGCTGCCGTCGAGGGCGCGCTCGACGGTGGAGCGCAGTCCGTGCTCGTCAACGACGCGCACGGCGACATGACGAATCTGCGGGCGGCGGACCTGCACCCGGCGGCCGTGCTCCTGAGCGGCTGGCCGAAGGTGCCGTGGGCGATGATGCAGGGCATCGAGCCGGCCGACCTCGTCGTGTGCTTCATCGGCTATCACAGCCCGGCCGGCACCGGCGGATCCGTGCTCGAGCACACGTTCTCGAGCCGGCTGTTCATGGATCTGCGGGTGAACGGCGACGTGTGGGGCGAAGCGGAGTTCAACGCCGCACTCGCGGCCGAGCTCGGCGTTCCCGTGGGGCTCGCGACGGGTGACGGCGTCTTCTGTGCGGCGGTCGCCGAGCGGATCCCGGGGATCGAGACGGTCGCGGTCAAGCAGGGATTCGGCTACAACGTCTCCTCGAGCATGCATCCGTCGCTCGTGCGCGAGCGCATCCGTGTCGCGGCGCGACGTGCGGTGGAACGGGCGATCGCGGGGGACCTGCCGCTCCTCGCACTGCCCGAGCGCTACGTGGTCGAGGCCACTCTGCCCAATGGGGGAGCGGCCGACCTGTGCACGTTGCTTCCGGACACCGAACGCCTCGGCGGGCGGCTGGTGCGCCGCGTCACCGAGACCGCGGACGGCGCACTGCGGACGGTGCTCGGCTGGCTCCACCTCGCGGGCGCACAGGCGCCGGGGCACCCGACGATCCCCGGCGGCCGTGCGTGAGCGCGTTGGGCGACTCCGCCGGCGCCCGCGCCCCGCTCATGGAGGCCGACCTCGAACGCCTCGTGCGCTCGGAGTCGCCCTCGCAGAGTGCTCCGCACCTCGCCGCGACGGCGCGGGTGCTCGCCGATCTCGTGCGTGCGCGCCTCGGCGTCGACCCCGAGCGCACTCCGGCGGGCGACGGCGATGCCCTGCTGTGGCGCCTCGGCTCCGGCCCGCGCCCGGTGCTCCTGCTCGGCCACTACGACACGGTGTGGCCGGCGGGATCGATCGACACCCATCCCTGGGGGATCGCCGTCGAGGCCGGCAGGCGCGTCGCGCGCGGGCCCGGATGCTTCGACATGAAGGCGGGCCTCGTCCAGGCCGTGCACGCGGCGGCGCTCGCCGCGGAGTTCGGCGACGTCGCGATCATCCTGCTCGCCACGCCGGACGAGGAGGTCGGATCGCCCGGCAGCCGGGCGATCATCGAGAAGACGGCGCTCGGCTGCCGGGCGGCCCTCGTCTTCGAGGCAAGCCATCACGGCGCATTGAAGACGGCGCGCAAGGGCGTCGGGCGCTACACGCTCCACGTGACCGGCCGGGCCGCGCACTCGGGTCTGGAGCCCGAGCTCGGGCGGCACGCCGGCGTGGAGCTCGCCGCGCAGGTGCTCCGCATCGCGGGGCTCGGCAGCCCGGAGCTCGGCACGACGGTGGTGCCGACCCGGATGAGCGCGGGTACGACGATCAACACCGTGCCGGCCGCCGGGTCGGTCGCCGTCGACGTGCGGGCGGCCACGGCGGCCGAGCTCGAGCGCGTCGACGCGGCGTTGCGGGCACTCGGCCCGGTGCACCCGGGCGTCCGGCTCGACTGGGCGGGCGGCATCGATCGCGCGCCACTCGAGGCGGAGTCGTCTCGTCCGCTGGCGGCGATCGCGCAGCGGGTCGCCGGGGAGCTCGGGATCGGCGGGCTCGGCGAGGCGCACGTCGGTGGCGCGTCCGACGGGAACTTCACCGCCGGTGCCGGCGTGCCGACCCTCGATGGGCTCGGCGCCGTCGGGGCCGGCGCCCACGCGGACGACGAGCATGTCGTCGTCGACGACCTGCCGATCCGGGCGGCGCTCGCGGCCGGCATCGTCCTGGACCTCGGCTGAACCGAAGGAGCCGGCATGATCGATCCGATTCTCATCGAGCGGGCCGAGCTGCGGGTGATCACGCTTCCTCTGCACCGGCCGTTCGTCACGTCGTTCGGCGTGCAACGGGAGCGGGAGCTCGTGCTCGTGCGGCTGTTCACGAACCTCGGCGAGGGCTGGGGTGAGTGCCCCTCCCTCGCGGAGCCGGTCTACACGCACGAGTTCACGGCGGGCGCCCTCGCGGTCCTGCGTGACCACCTGCTTCCCCGCCTCGCCGGACCCATCGCCGGCCCGTCGCGGGTCGCGCCGGCGCTCGCCGGCGTCAAGGGCCACCGAGCGGCCAAGTCGGCGCTGGAGATGGCCGTGCTCGACGTGTGGCTCCGCGCCAGGTCGACGAGCCTCGCCGATCACCTGGGTGCGGAGCGCACGCGGGTGGCCGTGGGCGTCTCGATCGGCATCCACGAGACGATTCCCGGCCTGCTCGCCGACGTCGAGAAGAAGATCGCCGAGGGCTACGCGCGCATCAAGCTGAAGATCCGGCCGGGCTGGGACGTCGAGCCCGTGCGCGCCGTTCGCAAGCGATTCGGCGACGACGTGCCGCTGCAGGTCGACGCCAACGCGGCCTACGCGCTCTCCGACGCCCGCCGGCTCGCCGAGCTCGACGAGTTCGGCCTCCTGCTCGTCGAGCAACCGCTCGCCGAGGGCGATCTGGTGCAGCATGCCGAGCTCGCGAGGCGGTTGCGGACTCCGCTGTGCCTCGACGAGTCGATCGAGAGCGTCCACGACACGGCCGCCGCGATCGCACTCGGGTCGTGTCGCATCGTCAACATCAAGCCCGGCCGGGTCGGCGGATACCTCGAGGCACGACGCATCCACGACCTCGCGCGCGCGAACGGCGTGGCCGTGTGGTGCGGCGGGCTCATCGAGTCCGGGTTCGGGAGGGCGGCGAACCTCGCGCTGGCAGGGCTCCCCGGCTTCGTGCTCCCGGGTGACACGTCGCCGTCGCTGCACTACTTCCCCTTCGACGTGACGGCGCCGTTCGAGATGGCCGACGGTCACATCGACGTCCCGGCCGGGCCGGGTCTCGGCGTCGAGCCGGACCCGGAGGGGCTCGGCCGGGCCACGGCGCGGCGCGAGACGGTCGTCGTGGGGCGCTGATGGGGACGGGGCCACCGCGCCGGAGACGCGCGGAGCCGGCGCTGGAGCGTTCGCTCGCGTACTTCGACGCGCTCGCCGGCACACCGTGGGGGAACCTCGTCGTCGCCCGGCGCGACGACGAGGCGAGGGCGGAGGCGGCCGTCGCGGCCGGCCCCCTCGAAGGCCTCGTCGCCGCCGTCAAGGACAACATCGATGTCGCGTCCCTTCCGACGCGGCTCGGCAGTGACGCGAGCGACGATCGGCCGGCCGGCGTCGACGCGGCCGTCGTGGCCGCCGTGCGCCGCGTCGGTGCGGTCATCGCCGCCAAGACGCACCTGCACGAGCTCGGTGCCGGGGTGTCGGGGCTGGTGGGCCGGGATGGTCCGGCCCGGCATCCGCTGGATCCCGAGCGGATCACGGGCGGCAGCTCGTCGGGAGCGGCGGCCCTCGTCGCGCTCGGCGCGGCCGACTTCGCTCTGGGCACCGACACAGGGGCGAGCGTGCGTGCCCCCGCCGCGCTGTGCGGCTGCGTCGGGTTCGTGCCGAGGCAGGATCGGCTGCCCCGCCACGGTGTGACGCCGCTGAATCCCACGCTCGACCGCGTCGGCGTGCTCGCGAGAGACCTGCGCACCATGCGTCGGGTCTGGACCGCGCTGGCCGATCCACCGGTGCCGCTGGACCGGCCGCTTCGCATCGGGGTGGTCGCGACCGGCGCCGAGCCCGCGGTCGCGCTCGGGGTCGCTGCCGCCGCCCGGGCGCTGGACGCACGCCACGAGGTCACGCAGCTGCGCTTCGGCCGCGCGGACGAGCTCCGATCGATCTACCGGGTGGTCTCGGCGTTCGAGTTCGCCCGGCTGGTCGACGGTCAGGGGGAGCGCGCGGCCCTGCTTCAGCCGGAGTTGCGCACGCTGCTCGACGCCACCCGCTTTCCGGGCGAAGGCGAGTACGCCGAGGCCCTCGTCGCGTTGGCCTCGGCGCGGACGACAGTCGCCGAGGAGCTCGGGGTCGACGTGCTGCTCCTCTCGACCGTGCCCGTCACGGCGCCGCGCGCGGCCGGCGTCGATCGGGCGGTGCACGCTCGCCTGCTCGCGGACTGCACGCCCTTCAGCGTGCTGGACTGGCCGGCGCTGTCGATTCCCGCGCCCGGCCCCGGTCTGCCGGTCGGGGTGCAGCTGGTGGGCGTCCGGATCGACGAGGCGGAGCTGCTCGCCGTCGCCGCGCTGCTCCCGGGCGGAGTGCCCGAGGTCGTCAGCTGAGCCGCTCGAGCACCATCGCCATGCCCTGGCCGCCGCCGATGCACATCGTCTCCAGGCCGAGGGTCGCGTCGTGGGCGCGCAGGTTGTTGAGCAGCGAGACGGTCATGCGCGCGCCCGTCATCCCGAACGGATGGCCCAGCGCGATCGCGCCGCCCGCGACGTTCAGGCGGTCCTCGTCGATCCCGAGCTCGCGGGCCGAGGCGAGCACCTGGACCGCGAAGGCCTCGTTGATCTCGACGAGGTCGATGTCGCCGATCGACATCCCCGCGAGGGCGAGTGCCCTGCGCGAGGCCTCGATCGGCCCGAGCCCCATGATCTCGGGGGAGAGCGCCGAGACCGCAGTCGACACGAGGCGTGCGATCGGCGTGAGGCCGAGCTGTCCGGCTCGCGTCGCCGACATGATGACGAGTGCGGCCGCGCCGTCGTTGAGCGGACACGAGTTGCCCGCGGTGACGCTGCCGCCCTCCCGGAACACGGGGTCGAGGCCGGCGAGCACCTCGACCGTCGTGCCAGCCCGGGGCGAGTCGTCGTGTGCGACGATCGTGCCGTCGTCGAGTGTCACCGGGGTGATCTCGCGGGCGTAGTGCCCATTCGCGATGTGCTGCTGCGCCCGCTGCTGTGAGCGAGCGGCCCAGCGGTCCTGTTCCGCCCGGCCGATGCCCATGAGCGCTGCGACGTTCTCGGCCGTCAGGCCCATGCTCACGTAGGCGTCGGGCACCTGACCCGAGTCGCGCGGATCCGTCCAGTCGGTCCATGCGGCCGGCCTCGCGTTCGAGCGGCGTCCGGCTGCTGCGAAGTAGGGGTTGCGGGTCCGCTCGCTGGAGCCGGCATCGTTGTGCTCGCCGTAGCGCGACACCGACTCGACGCCGGCCGAGACGACCGCCGTCGACTCGCCGGCGCGGACGGAGTGGAACGCCATGCGGGTGCTCTGCAGCGACGAGGCGCAGAAGCGCGTGACGGTCGAGCCGGGGAGCCGGTCGTACCCGAGGCGCACGGCGACGGTGCGCGCCAGGTTGTAGCCCTGCTCGCCGGCGGGGAGCCCGCAGCCGAGGAGCAGGTCGTCGAGCTCGTTCGGATCGAGCTCCGGCACGGCGTCGAGCGCGGCGCGGATCAGCTGCGCCGCGAGCTCGTCGGCCCGGATGCCCGTGAGGGAGCCTCGCCGTGCGCGCCCGATCGGCGAGCGGACCGCCGAGACGATGACTGCGTCTTCCATGGGTGCCCTTCGAGCTCGCCGACGTTATACGTGCGAGTATATTCGCGCCAGTATGATCGCTCAAGGGCGCCGGATCAGGCGCGAGCGCCCGCCGCGATGCTGCGCATGAGCATGGCCGTGACCCCGTCGACGAGGTCGTCACGGCCGATGCGTCCCCCCTGCTGGTACCAGAAGGCGGGGGACTCGGCGGCACGGATGAGCGTGAAGACGGTCAACTTCGGGTCGGCGGCGACGAACTCGCCCGCATCGACCCCCGCTTCGAAGATCTCGACGAGGAGTGCCTCGTAGCGCCGTTCGACCGAGCGGATCCGTTCGGCATGCTCCTCGTCGAGGCCGAGCGCGGTGGGCGTGAGGATGACGTGCCGGCTGAGCTCGCTGAAGGTCGCCTCGACGAGGTCGCGAAGCGCGGCAGCCATGCGCTCGGCCGGGCGGCCGGGGCCGCCGGCGATCTCCTCCAGGCGGCTGAGCGCGCCTCCCGACGCCTCGACGCGGGCGGCGACGATGAGGTCCTGCTTGCTGCGGAACTGGTAGTAGAGGATGCCCTTGCTCACGCCCATCTCGTGCGCGATGTCGTCCATCGTCGCGGCGACGTAGCCCTTGCGCGCGAAGACCCTGGCCGCCGCGAGGAGGATCTGCTGGCGCTGCTCCTCCCGGTGGCCGGGGTCGCGGATCACGCTTCCGCGCAGCCCGATGCGGGGTGTGCTCGGCGCGGTCTCGTCAGGCATGGCTCCACGATGCTAACGGCGCCCGCCCGCCGAGTCACGCGACCTTCGCCGGCCGGGAATATTCTGATAGGTTTATTCTCATCAGTATAATCGTGCCCGTTGGGGAGAAGGATCCAGATGGAGATCTGCGCGGATCTGCCGGCCGTCGTGCTCGAGCTCGGTGTCGCGGTCGGCGACGCGGTCGACGCGGGGCAGGTCGTCGCGGTCCTCGAGTCGATGAAGCTGGAGATCCCGATCGAGACACCCGCGAGCGGCACTGTCACGGCGGTCCACGTCGCGGTCGGTGAGACGGTCGACGACGGCCAGGTCCTCGTGGAGCTCGGCGAGTGAACGAGGACTGGTCGGCCGAGGTCGACGCGATCGAGGAGCGGCGCTCCCTCGCGCGCCGGATGGGCGGCGAGGCCGCGGTCGCCCGGCAGCATGCCAACGGACGGCTCACGGCACGCGTTCGGGTCGCGAGGCTGCTCGACGACGGATCCTTCCGCGAGGTGGGATCCCTGGCGGGCCGGCGCGACGCCGAGGATCGCTTCGTCCCCAACAACCAGGTGGTCGGCCGGGGCAGGGTCGACGGCCGGCCGGTGGTCGTCGCCGCCGACGACTTCACGATCCGCGGGGGCTCGCTCGACAAGAGCGAGTTCGCCAAGCACGTGTACCCCGAGCGGTTCGCGCACGAGTTCCGGCTGCCGCTCGTCCGGCTCGTCGAGAGCGGTGGCGGTTCCCTGAGCGGCATCGAGTCCCTCGGCTACAGCTATGTGCCCGACAATCCCGGCTGGGACGACGTGGTGCGGAATCTCGCGACCGTTCCCGTGGTCGCGCTCGCGCTCGGACCGTGCGGCGGGATCGCGGCCGCCCGCGTCGCGGCGAGCCACTACTCGGTCATGGTCGCGAAGACGTCGCAGGTCTTCGCGGGCGGACCGCCCCTCGTCGCGCAGACGGGGGAGCAGATCGACAAGGAGAGTCTCGGCGGCAGCCGCGTGCAGACGCGCAACGGCACGGTGACCGACGTCGTCGGCTCCGAGGACGAGGCGTTCGCACGCGCCGCGAGGTTCCTGTCCTACCTTCCGCAGTCCGTCTTCGAGACGCCGGCTCGGGGCGAGACCGCCGACGATCCGCAGCGCCGCGACGACTGGCTCCTCGGCGCCGTCCCGCGTGATCCACGCAAGATCTACGCGATGCGCCGGGTCATCGAGGCCGTCGTCGACACCGGCTCCTTCTTCGAGCTCGGGGCCGAGTGGGGCCGGTCGATGATCACGGGACTCGCGAGGCTGGACGGCTGGCCCGTCGCCGTCATGGCCGAGGACTGCCGCTACGGCGGCGCGCTGACCGCGGACGCCGCGCGGAAGGCCGAATGGTTCGTCGACCTCGCACAGACGTTCCACCTCCCGGTCGTGCGGCTCGTCGACCAGCCGGGGATCCCGATCGGATCCGCGGCCGAGCAGGCCGGCACCATGCGCCACGCCGTCCGCGCCCTGTCGGCCGTGCATCAGGCGACCGTGCCGTGGTGCAGCGTGCTCGTCAGGCGCGTCTTCGGGGTCGGCGGGGCCGCTCACACGAATGCCGCGCGAGCACAGTTCCGCTACAGCTGGCCGTCGGGCCGGTGGGGCTCCCTGCCGACCCTGGGTGGGGTCGAGGCGGGGTTCAAGGCGCGCATCGAGGCCGCCGAGGATCCCGAGGCCGAGCGTTCCCGGATCGCCGATCGGCTCGAGCGCCTTGCCGACCCCATGCGCACGGCGGAGGCGTTCGGGATCGAGGAGATGATCGACCCGCGCGACACGCGGCCGCTGCTCTGCGAGTTCGCGAACCTCGCGGCTCCGCTCCGTGATCGCGGGCCGGCGGCCTGGGGCTATCGCGGATGAACGGGCGGATCGCGCGTCTGCTCATCGCCAACCGCGGCGAGATCGCCCGGCGCGTCATGCGGACCGCCCGAGCCCGCGGCATCGAGTGCGTCGTCCCGGTGTGCGAGGCGGACGCCGGGCTACCCCATGTCGCGGAGGCCGATCTGGCCGTGGCGGTCCCGAGCCCGCGCTCGTTCCTCGACGCCGAGCTCCTCACCACTCTCGCGACCGAGTGCGGCGCCGACGCCGTGCACCCCGGCTACGGCTTCCTCTCCGAGAGCGCGCGGTTCGCGCGCCGGGTGGCCGACGCGGGGCTCGTCTGGATCGGACCGGACGCGTCGACCATCGCCGAGATGGGCGACAAGGCCGTCGCCCGCGCGACCATGCGGGCTGCGGGCGTGCCGATCGTGCCGGGATCCGACGGACCGGTCCGTGAGGCGGCCGAGGCGCTGTCGGTCGCGGAGCGCATCGGCTTCCCGCTCATCGTGAAGCCCGCAGCGGGCGGCGGCGGCATCGGCATGCGCGTCGTGCACGCGCCGGACGAGCTCGGCCCGGCGATCCAGACCGCGCGCTCGCGCGGACGAGCCGCCTTCTCCGACGACGCGCTGGTCATCGAGCGGTTCATCCGCCGGGCGCGGCACGTCGAGGTCCAGATCGTCGGCCTGCCGAGCGGCGAGGTGCTCGCGTTCGCCGAGCGCGACTGCTCGGTGCAGCGCCGCCACCAGAAGGTCATCGAGGAGTCGCCGTCGCCTGGCGTCGACGAGAGGCTCCGCGACCGGCTACGGCGCGCCGCGGTGGCCGCCGCCGAGGCCGTCGGCTACCGCAACGCCGGAACCGTCGAGTTCATCCTCGACACCGAGACCGGGCAGTTCGCGTTCCTCGAGATGAACACGCGGCTCCAGGTCGAGCATGGCGTCACCGAGCTCGTTCACGGGGTCGACCTCGTCGCGGCGCAGCTCGACATCGCCGAGGGGCGCGAGCCGGACGGGCTCGCGAGTGCCGCCGCCGGCATCCGCGGTCATGCCGTCGAGGCGCGCGTCTACGCGGAGGACCCGGTCACGTTCCGCCCTCGCGCGGGTCGCATCGAGCGTTGGGTCGAGCCGAGCGGAGCGCATGTGAGAGTCGACGCCGGCTACCACGCGGGCACCACGATCGGCCCGTACTTCGACCCCATGCTCGGGAAGGTGCTGGCGTGGGGCGAGGACCGCACGGCGGCCGTCGGACGACTGCGTGACGCCATCGAGGCGTTCGAGATCGACGCGCCGAGCGTCAACCTGACCCTGCTCTCGGCCGTGCTCGGCGATCCGGCCTTCGAGCGCGGCGACGCCGACACCCGGTTCCTCGACCGATTCCAGCTCCCGCGGGGGTGATCGCCGGCTCACCAGCCGCGTCGGGTGAGCATGGTCTCGCGGTGGGAGTCGGCGCTGCCGAACAGCGCCGCTGCGCTCGCGGCGCGGTTGAGATACCGGTGCGCGTGGTGCTCCCAGGTGTAGCCCATCGCGCCGCTGAACTGGACGGCGTCGTTCGCGCTGCGCACGGCCGCGTCGATCGCGAGCGACACGACGAGCGGGGCGAGCCACGAGACCTCAGCCGCGGCATCGGGTTCGCCGACCCGGCGAGCGGCGTACCGGACGGAGCTGCGGAGCCCGCTGACGGTGGTGTGGGTGTCGGCGAGGCGGTGCTTCACGGCCTGGTTGACGCCGACGGGCCGGCCGAACTGCCGGCGCGTCGTGACGACGTCGAGGGCCAGGTCGAGGGCCGCCTGAGCGGCGCCGAGCAGTTCGGCGGCCGCGCCGATCCAGACCCGGTCGAGCACGTCGGCGACGATCGCGTCGGTGCCCGCGCCGAGGGCGAGCGGCGCGGCGGGTGCGCCGTCGAGGTCGAGGCGAAGGAGCGGCACGGTCGGGTCGAGGGCCGGCCGCGGCGTGCGGGTGACCGTGGCGCCGGCCGCGCCGATCGACACCGCGAACAGGCCCCGGTGCGGCCCCGCGTCGGCCAGCACGAGCAAGGTCTGCGCCGAGAGGTCGGCCGCTACCAGTTGCTTCGCGCCGGTCAGCGTCCACGACCCCGCGTGCTCACGCGCGACGACACCGGACTCGACGACGGTTCCCCACGGGCAGCGGTCGTCGAGCGCCACGGCCACCTTGACACCGGCGGCGACCTCGGAAAGGAGGGCCGCGCCGGACTCGCCGCACCTGACCAGCGCCTCCGCGGCCGCCGCGGAGGCGAGCAGGGGCAGGTCGCTGACCACGGCGCCACCCGCCTCCACCGTCACGGCGAACGCCTCGAAGGGAAGGCCGGCGCCGCCGAGGGCGTCGTCGATCTGCGGCGCGATCGCCCCCATGGCGGCGAGCTCGGACCAGCGGCTCTCGTCCACGCCGATCGTCTCCGCCGGACCGGACGGGTAGGGCGTGGGGTGCGCCGCGTGGAAACGCTCGAGGACCTCGCGGAGATCCTCGCACTCGACGGTGTCGCTGAAGTACACGTCAGTGCTCTCCTCGGGGCAGGCCGAGCACGCGCTCGGCGATGAGGTTGCGCTGGATCTGGCTCGTGCCGGCGTAGATGGTGTCGGCCCGGCTCGCGAGGAAGAGGTCCTGCCACTCGTCGAGCGGGAACCCCGCGCCGTCCGGCCGGACCACGAATTCCGGTCCCAGGACGCGTGCGAGCAGGTCGCCGAGCTCGCGCTGGAACTCGCTCCACATGAGCTTTCCCGTCGACGGGTCCAGACCGCGGTCGAGGCGCCCGCTCATGACGCCCGCGAGCACGCGATCGCCCTGCATACGCATGACCTCGACCTGGCCGAGGGCCAGTGCCAGCTGCCGGCGAACGAGGGGATCGCGCATCCGGCCCTGGTCGGTGAGCAGGCGCAGGAGGTCGGTGACCTCGCGCTCGAAGCCCAGGCGCTGCGTGCTCGCCTTGCCGCCTCGCTCCGCTCCGAGCGTCGTCATCGCGACCCGCCACCCGTCGCCGAGGCCGCCGACGACGTTGAAGAGCGGGGCCGGCACCTCGTCGAGGAAGACCTCGCAGAACTCGGAGCGGCCGGTGATCTGGGGGATGGGGCGGATCTGGACCCCGGGGTCGTCGAGCTCGATGAGCACGTAGGAGATCCCGCGGTGCCGGGAGCTGCCGGGCTCGGTGCGGCAGAGCGTGAACATGTGGGTCGCGAGCTCCGCGAGCGAGGTCCAGGTCTTCTGCCCGCTCACCACGACGCGATCGCCGTCGACGCGGCCCCGGGTGCGTAGCGAGGCGAGGTCCGACCCCGAGTCGGGCTCGGAGAACCCCTGGCAGTACCGGTGCTCACCGGTCCGGATTCGCGGCAGGAAGTACGCCTTCTGCTCCTCGGTGCCGTGGGCGAGGAGGGCCGGGGCCACCAGGTCCTCGCCCATGTGGCGCGTCACGCGGGGCACGCCGGCGCGGTGACACTCCTCCACGAAGGCGGCCGCGCGGTCGGGGGTCCATCCGCTGCCGCCGTACTCGACCGGCCACTGCGGGCACACGAGGCCCGCGGCGAGCAGCCGGCGTTCCCACTCGCGGTAGAGGGGATGACGTTCCGCGCGGTCGAACGGCTCCGTGTCCATGGCGCCGATGACGGGCCGGTTCCAGTCGTGGACCTCCGCGAGGCCTTGCGGTGCGTGCTCGGCGATCCACGAGCGCACGGCCTTCCGGAAATCGGGCAGGGGGAGCGTCGCGAAGGAGTTCATTCTATAATCCATTCTGGAATCAATTCTCGAATGATGCTGATCCAGCGGATCGCATGTCAAGGGCGGGGTCGAGATGGGCGCGAGCGGGCAGCGGACCTGGGGGAGTTCCGTCCAGCGCAGGCGGGACATCGTGGACGCCGCGGCGAGGACGTTCGAGGCCGACGGCTACCAGGGGGCGAGCATCGGCGACGTCGCGGTGCGCGCGGGGGTGAGCACGGGCAGCCTTTACCACCACTTCGGCGGAAAGGCCGATCTCTTCGTCGCCGCGTGGGAGTCGCACCAGGACCGGTACGAGGAGCGGGTCGCCGACGCGGTCCGCGGCGCGCGGCGGTCGGGCGACCCCGACCCGCTGGCCCTGCTCGAGGTCGGCACGCGGGTCTATCTGCGCACCGTCTGGGAGCACCGTGGCATCGAGGCGGTCTATCGCGGGATCGACGTGCCGGCCGAGCTCGCGACCGCTCAGCGGCGACGTACGCAGAGGTGGGTCTGGCGGAATCTGACGCTGCTCGGCTGGCCCGAGTCCGCGGCGAATGATCTCCGGGTGGCGATCCTCACCGCCGCGATCGGCGAGGTCGCCGAGCGCGTGGTGGCGTGCGGGTCCGACGCCGAGGTGGAGACCCTCGTGGACGTCGCGATGCCGGTGCTCGTCGCGATCGTCCGAGGTTAGGCGGGCCGGCCGCCGAGCATGGTGACGGCCCAGCGACCGTTCCGGGCGCCGATCTCGTCGGGCGACCAGGCGCCGTCGTCGCGGTACCAGCGCGCGACGTCGATGCCCATCGAGAGGATGGCGAGCCCCGCCGCGTGCGCGTCGTCGTCGCCGAACTCGCCGGTCGCCATGCCCTCCTCGATGAGGGCGGTGACGATGCGCTGAGTACGCCGGCGGATCGTCGCGATCTCGGCCGCGTGCTCGGGCGTGAGCGCCGCCATCTCGTACTGCACGACGCGGGCCGTCGTGTGGCTCCTCGCGTGCCACGTCGAGAACGCGGTCATCGCGCGCTGGAGCCGCTCGACGGGCGGTCCGTCCTCGCCCGCCGCGGTCTCGATCGTCGCGAGCGCCTCCGTGTGCCCGCGAAGCGAGAGCTCGTAGAGCATCGACTCCTTCGTCGGGAAGTGCGCGTACGCCGCGGCCGCGCTCATGCCGGCGTCGTCGGCGATCTCGCGCGTGGTCGCACCGTGGAAGCCCCTCGACGCGAATGCCCGCAACGCGCTGTCGAGTAGCCGCGCGCGACCTCGGATGCCGCGGGCGTTGCTCTTCCTCGCGCCCGGCGCGGGCGGGGACGTGACCATCGACCCACCCCTTCAACGCTTGACACCCGTGCGTCGGCCGGCAGAGTATCATCGCCAAAGATTCTAAGCGATCGCTTAGAATCTGGTGAGGCGGCTCGCCGATCCGAAGGAGCGAACGATGAAGCGGACGGTCTACCTCGAGGACCACGAGGCGTTCCGGGCGATGGCGCGGACGTTCCTCGAGCGCGAGGTCGTCGGCCACATCGACGAGTTTCGTGCCGGCCACGCGATCGGCCGCGACGTGTGGCGCAAGGCGGGCGAGGCCGGACTGCTCGGTCTGGAAATCCCGGAGGAGTACGGCGGCTCGGCCCCGGAGGACTATCGGTTCAACGCCGTCTTCATCGAGGAGCTCTCGAAGGTGACGATGGGCCTCGCCTCGTCGCTCAGCATCCACTTCGACGTCGTCGTTCCGTACCTCGTGCGGTTCGGCACTCCCGAGCAGCGCGAGCGGTGGCTGCCGCGGATGGCGACGGGTGAGCTCGTGTCGGCGATCGCGATGACCGAGCCCTCGGGCGGCACCGATCTCGGCGCGCTGAAGACGCGGGCGACGCGAGTGGACAGGGGATGGCTGGTCAGCGGGTCGAAGACGTTCATCACGAACGGCGCCTCCGCCGGCCTCGTGCTCGTCGCGGCGCGCACGGGTGGCGGGCCACGCACGCACGGCATCAGCCTCTTCGCGATCGACTTCCCGAGCGAGGGGTTTAGTCGCGGACGCAAGCTGGAGAAGGTCGGCCAGCCCGAGGCCGACACCGCCGAGCTGTTCTTCGAGGACGTCCGGGTCGCCGAGGACCAGCTGATCGGCGAGCTGGATCGCGGTTTCGCGCACATGATGCGGCTGCTGCCGCAGGAGCGTCTCGGCTCGGCCGTGTGCAACCTTGCACACGCGCGCCGGATCCTCGACGAGACGCTCGAGTACGCGCGGGCGCGCGAGGCGTTCGGGCAGCCGATCGGCAGCTTCCAGCACCTCAAGTTCCTGCTCGCGGAGCTGGTCACCAAGGTCGAGGTGACGCAGGCCTACGTCGACGACTGCGTGACGGCGCACGCCGCCGGCGACCTGAGCGCCGTCGACGCGGCGAAGGCCAAGTGGTGGACCGCCGAGATCCAGAACGAGGTGCTCGACCACTGCGTGCAGGTGCACGGCGGCTACGGCTACATGACCGAGTACCGGGCCGCGCGCGCGTGGCAGGACGCCCGGGTCACCAAGATCTGGGCCGGCTCGAACGAGATCATGAAGGAGCTCATCGGCCGCGACCTCGGTCTCTGAGCCGGCGGCGGTCGCCGCCGGCTCGACATCCCATCCGCACTGGAAGGATCCCCATGGGCAACCTGTCCTTCGACTTCACCGGTCGCACGGCCATCGTCACGGGCGCGGCACGCGGCATCGGCCTCGCTCTGGCGACCCACCTCCGCAGGGCGGGCGCGACGGTCTACGTCGCCGACTACGACGTCGAGGAGGCCGGCGTCGCGGCGGCCGCGATCGACGCAGACGCGCTCCCGCTCGACGTCAGCGACACGGCGGCGGTCGAGGCGGAGGTCGCTCGCGTCGTCGCCGAGTCGGGCCGGCTCGACATCGTCGTCAACAACGCGGGCATCCTGCGCGACCGCGTCGTCTGGAAGCTCACCGACGACGACTGGAACGAGGTCATGGCCATCCACCTCGGCGGCACGTTCCGCATGACGCGCGCCGCGATCCCGCACTTCCGCAAGCAGGAGTACGGGCGCATCATCAACGTGACGTCGTACAGCGGCGTGCGTGGCAACACCGGCCAGGCGAACTACTCCGCGGCGAAGGCCGGCATCATCGGCTTCACCAAGACGGTCGCGAAGGAGGTCGCCGCCTTCGGCATCACCGTGAACGCGCTGCTCCCGAACGCCGCGACGCGGATGATCGAGTCGATCCCCGAGGCCAAGCTCGCAGAGCTCGCGGCCGTCGTGCCGATGGGCCGCTTCGGCCGCCCCGACGAGATGGCGGCGGCCGTGTCGTTCCTCGCCTCCGAGGAGGCCGGATACATCACCGGGATCACCCTGCCGGTCGACGGCGGGGCCTCGATGTGACGACCTCCATCACGCTCGCGGAGCTCACCTCGGCCGTTCCGATCGACCTCGGCCGCTCCAGCTGGACGACAGTCGATCAAGCGCGCATCGACACCTTCGCCCAGGCCACCGGCGATCACCAATGGATCCACGTCGACCGCGAGCGCGCCGCCGCCGGTCCATTCGGCACGACCATCGCGCACGGCTACCTGACCCTCTCGCTGATCTCGGGCTTCGTGTTCGAGCTCCTCGAGGTCGTCGACGCGTCGGCCGTCATCAACTACGGGCTGGACCGCGTGCGCTTTCCCAGCCCCGTGCCCGTCGGCTCGCGCGTGCGGGCCCACGGAGAGATCGTGCGGGCCGAACCCGTCGGCGACAGCATCCAGGTGCACACGCGTCTGGCACTCGAGATCGAGGGCCGGACGAAGCCCGCGTGCGTCGCCGACGTGCTCTCGCGCTTCCGGTAGACCCCACATTTCCGGGCCGCCCACCAGGCGTACTCCCGCTCTACCAGGCATGCATGGGTGGTAGAGCAGGAGAACGCCTAGCGAGGCACCGAGTTCAGCGTCGCTATCACCGGGGGAGTAGCGACCTGGTCGGTGCGGATGCACCGCACCTCGACCTGGAGGCTGGCGCCGTTGTTGCCTTTGCCCTGGGCGGTCCAGGCTGTTCGGTTGAAGGAGATGTGCGAAATTCGCAGGCTGCCGTGTCCGTCTGTCCAGTAGGCGCCGCCGGTGTAGGCGGTGTGGCCAGAGGGGCAGAACGCCGTCACCGTTGTCTGTACCCCGTCAGTCCTCGACGGTCCAGAGGCTGTGGCGCTCACGGACGTGCCGAGCTGGAAGGGATCGATGCAACGCAGGTAGCTCTCCATGGCGACGCCCGTCGTCGGCGAGTCAGCCTTCGCACTCCCATTGACCCAGAAGCTGCCGAGCGGCGCCATGGCGTTGAGGAACGGGCCGGAGCCCCCGGATGGCGCGTTCACGATCACGCCATCCTGTGTCGTGAATGCTCCGCCGCCAAACAGGGCCTTCCCGTCAGGGCAGCCGCGAAAGTCGCGGTAATGCGTGGTGTGTATCGAGCTGTCATACTGAGCCTGCACCGTGCGGGTCAGCGTGGCGACGCTGGACAGCTGCTCCGGCCAGGCGCAGATCACCTCCAGGTCCAGCACCCCCGTGTCCGGAGCCCAAAGAGGGAGCACGGCGCTGGCGTACCAGCCGTTCCCGTCGTAGGTCGGTGTCAGACCGGTGAGGAGCCCTGCGTTCGGGGCGGCGGCGGTGGCGCCGCCTGTCACGGCCTTCATGCCTTGCGGACAGGAGACATAGCCGCCGGCGCGGCCGGTGCTGTCCGGGTAGAGATATGCGTGGACTTCCCTGAAACTCGCCGGCTCCAACCTGTCCGGCGGTGCCGGCGGCGTGACGACGCCGATCGCGTGGATCTTCGACGCGCTGGCCGACCCCGTCGTGGTCAGGACAGCGCCTGCGCTCAGTGCCAGGGTCAGCGCCCCAGCGATCGCAAGACGACACACCGTACGCACGGTGTGGCCAGCTTTCCGGATGGTCATGTGCTCCCTTTTCTGTGCTTGCGTCGCGCTTCTGCGGCAACACCGCGTGCGTGAGTGGGTGAGCGGCCGCCGGTCAGGCGACGTGGCGACCTCGCCGGCGGGTGATCGCCGCGGCGGACTCGTCGTCGAGGAAGTCGATCACCAGTCGTGCGGGCGTGTCGAGATCGCCGCTCCACGGGAGGTGGTCGACGCCGTCGAGAGGGACGAACGCGGCGCCCGGGATGCGGCTGGCGAGGTCCTGGCCGAGCCCGACCGGCACCACGCGATCGGCCCGGCGATGGACGACGAGGGTCGCGGCGTCGATCTGCCCGAGCTGCGCCCGCGTGTCGAACGCGAACGCCGCCTCGAGCGACTGCGCCGCGCGCTCCGGGCTGGTGGAGGAGCGCAGGACGCGGGCGAAATCGTCGCGTTCGGCCACGGTCTGGCCGGGCAGCAGGAGGCCGGCCAGAATGTGTGAGCTCAGATCTGGATGCGAGCCGACGACGGTGAGCAGCGCTTCCTGGGTCCGCGGTGACGCGATGCGGTCGCCGGAGGCATACGCTCCGAACAGGACGAGACGATCCACGCGTTCGGGTCGCGTCGCGGCGTAGGAGCCGGCGATGCATCCCCCGCTGGAAGCCCCGAACAGGTCGACCGGTGCGCCGGGAACGCCCAGCACCCCGGTCGCCGCATCGACAACGGCGGCAAGGACCTCCACCTCCTCGGCCAGCGAGCTCGACACCGGGCCGGCGTCGGACAGTCCCGTTCCCCACCGGTCGTATCGGATCACCGTCTGATGCTCGGCGAGCTTCCGGACGAACCGCTGGAAGGCTGGGTCGTGCCAGTCCGGTTCGAGCCGGCTGAAGCTCCAGCTGGCGAAGACCAACGGTGGCCCGCTGCCGAGAGCGGACCATGCGATCGATCGTCCGTCGAGCATCGCGTAGCGAATCACCTGCTCGCCGGCCGCCGCTCCGTGTGACTCAGCCGCGACCGATCGCGGCCCGAGCCTGCGCGGCGGCGCGGCGATCTCGACGACCGTCTGGTCGTCGTCCTCGAGCCCGTCGCCGCCGGTCAGGATCTGCTGATGCAGCTCCTGAACCGAGATCGACGGTTCCACGCCGAGCTCGCCCATCAAGGCTTCGCGAAGGTCACGGAACACCGCCAGAGCATCGGCGGGCCGACCGCATCGCGCCAGTGCCGCCATGAGCAGCTTCCGTGGGTGTTCCCGCAGCGGGTGCACCCGCGTGAGCGCCTGCAGTTCGGGCACCACCTCGGCGTGCCGGCCGAGGATCAGGTCCGCCTCGACCCGTTGCTCCAGGACCCGCAGCCGTGCCTCCTCGAGCGCGACGGTCTCGGGGAGGCAACTCTCGAGCGCGATCCCGTCGAGCACGGGTCCACGCCAGAGCCGCAAGGCCTGCTGCAACAACGACGAACGGTGCTCCCACCCGGCTCGCGTTCGGTCGGCGCCGGATGTCCTCGCCGCGGCCACCAGGTCGTCGAACCTGCTCCGGTCCAGATCCCCTGGGCCGACCCGGATCAGATAGCCCGGTCCCTGGCGCTCGAGCGGCTGGTGCTCGCCGTCCGCGCCTGCCAGGGCCCGGCGCAGGTTCGCGACACAGCCGTGCAGGAGCTGGCGTGCGCTCGACGGCGGCTCGTCACCCCAGAGATGATCGACCAGCCGATCGGCGGGCACCAGCACGTTCGCGCTCAGCAACAGCACGCTGAGCAGCACCTGCTGCTGCGGGCCTCCCACCAGGACCGGACGTCCGTTCCGGGCAACCTCCAGCGGCCCCAAGATGCCATACCACATGCAGAATCCCCCCTCGGGTCGCAGTGGAGCCAGCATCGCCGTCGCCGGTGCGGTAGGCACTGAGCAATCACTACTCAGATCTCGGCTGAGTCTGCTCAAGTCCTGGAGCGGTGCCGGGCTTGGTCGCCAGCAGGATCTCGACCGGTCCGGGAAGGATCTCGATGTCGGAGAACCCCACCAGGTCCAGGATGCCGGCGTACTCGCTCAGCTCACGGAGCATGCTGGAACAGCTGTCCACGCCGATCAGGAAGTAGGACCAGAAGAACTGCCGCGCGAGCCGCTCGGGAGTCCGGAACTCCTCGCTGATCATCACCCGGCCACCGGGTGCCAAGGCCTGGAAGCCCCTCCGCAGCAGCTGGTGCGCAGTCTCCGCCGGCCAGTCGTGCAGGACGCGGACGAAGGACATGGCGTCGTAGCCCGTCGGCAGCGGTTCGGTGAGGAAGTCGCCGCCGACGAAGCCCAGCCGGGATCCGCAGTCCAGCGCCGACCGGGTCCGATCGACCAACGGCCGGATCGCGGGCAGGTTGTACACGTCGATCGTCAGTCCAGGAGTCCCGGGGAGCAGGCGCGCGGCCAGCGTGCCGTCGCCGCCACCGACGTCGAGCAGCCGGACCCGTTCCCGGCCGCCCCAGAGCCGCGGGGCGTTGGATCGAAAGCTCTCGACGAAGGGCCCGAGGCCCGCCGCCATGCTCTGCTCGAACGAGGCGATCTGCGCCTCGTCGGCGGGAGGCCAGCTGAAGGCCTCGTCGGGCATGCCGAAGTCTCCACGAAGGACCTCCGGCAGCCGGCCGTGCAGGACGGTCCAGGGATGACGGTCTCGGTCACGCTCGATCGACGCCGGACCGAGCACGTCATCGACGGCTTCCCGCAGACCGGCGACCGCGCGATACTCCCGCCGTTCTCCGGGGCGCGGCCGGGCCGGCTCGAGCAGGCCAAGGGACTCCAGGCAGTCGAGCAGCTTGTACAGCCGGCCGGGGATCAGCCCGAGACGGTCGCTGAGCTCGCCCAGCGTGACCGGCCCAGGGTCGAGCGCGTCGAGGATTCGCAGGTCGAGCGCCGCCTGCAGCACGTCGACCGCCTTCGATCCGTTGTACAGCAGGCTGATCAGAGCGCGCGGTGTCATCGGGCCAGCTCCGTCAGGGCATCCATGAACGTCTCCACCTCGTCGATGGTGTTGTAGAGGTGCGGCGCGACCCGCAGTCCGTCGCGCCAGCTGCAGATCAGGCCGCGCCGAGCCAGTCGAGGTACGACCTGACGATCGCCGGGGAAGCGCAAGTTGATCATGCCCCCACGACGCTCGGGCTCACGTGGCGTACGAACCTCGATCCCGGCTGCGTCGGCTCGCTGGATGATCGTGTCGGTGCAGCGCAGGGAGTGCGCCCGGATCTGCGCCGAGCCGGCCGCCGCCAGCAGGTCCAGGCCGACTCGCGACATCATCGCGGTGATCGGGATCGGCGTCCCGCCGGCGAAGCGCTGCGCGTCAGCCGCGGGTTCCGAGGACTCCTGGAACGCGAGCGGATCGGCGCCGGCGAACCACCCGGTGGCGGCCGGCCGGAGGGTCGGGAGCAGGTCGGGGCGCACGTACAGGAAGGCGGTGTGGGTGCCGCACATCCACTTGTGCGCCCCGCCGAGGACGAAGTCGGCGTCGAGTGCGCCCACGTCCAGCGGCACCGAACCGACGGTTTGGAAGGCGTCGACCACGACCAGCGCCCCTGCCTCGTGGGCGCGGGCGATGACTCGATCGAGGTCCAGGATCGCGCCGGTGGTGTAGCTGCCGTGGGAGACGCAGACGAGCCGGGTGCGCTCGTCGATCGCGGCCTCGAGCGCGTCGAGATCGAACTCCGGGCCGCCGGATCCGGCGGCCACGAGGTGGGCGCCGTGGCGGGCGAACCCCGCCCAGACGAACGGGACCGTCGGAAACTCGAGGTCACTGGTGACCACCCGGTTCCGCTCACCGCGGAAGTCGAAACAGCTGCCGATCCGGCCGAGGAGAGTGCTCACGTTCGTGTCGGTGACCACCGTTCCCCGGGGCGCGCCGATGAAGTCCGCGAGGGTGTCCCGGTAGGCGGTCAACTCGTCGAGCCAGCCGATCCAGGCCGTGTCGCGCCAATGGCTCAGGGTGTGCCAGTACGTTCGCAGGATCGGTTCGACGCCACGCGGGATCGCGCCGGTCGAGTTGCTGTTCAGGTAGACGCAGTCGGTCAGCACCGGGAACTCGGCCCGGACGGCATCGAGCACGCCGGTCACCCGGCCCGCTCCGCGCCGGGCCGGTGTCCGCCCTCCCGGCTCCAGGCCAGGGTCATCTCGTCCCGGGCGCGCCAGAGCGGGTGGAACAGCGGCTTGGTCATCCGGCCGATCAGGATCCTGGCCGGCACGCCGTCGAGCGCCTTGACGTCCCGCCCGACCCCGATCGTCCGCCGGACCAGCATGAAGTGGGCCACCAGCCACAGCTGGTAGCGCTCGTCGAAGTCCACCAGCAGTTCGCAGATGCGCTTCAGCTCCACCTCGCTCTCAGCTCCGTACACGTCAGTGACCTGCAGGTTTCGGCGTTCCAGCAGCCGGTCGAGCGCCTCCGCCACGTACCGCGCAGCGGTCTGGGTCGAGTTGAAGCCCGGTGACTCCTGACCGCTCCCGTTGCCGAGACTGCGCCGGATCACCTGATAGGTGTCCGGCGTGAGCGTCTCCAGGATCCGGATCTCGTCGCCGAGGCAGGAGCTGATCCTGATCACCCGGTCCAGCCGGGCGGCCACCTCCCAGAGGCGGTCGCGATCAAGATCGCCGACGATCTCGGTCAGCTCATGGGAGATCAGTTTGAGCCAGACTTCCTGCGCCTGGTGAACGATCTGGAACATCAGCTCATCGGAATCGGTCAGCAGTTCGGCCGACGTCTGCAGTGACAGCAGGTCCTTGGTCCGCAGGTAGACCTCGTAGTCGTGGCTGCCGTCGCCGACCCAGGTCTTCAGCACCGGATTGAAGATCGGCTTCGACAAGATCTCGCGCAGATCCTCCACGGCGCTCCGGCCGCCGGCCTGCGTCTGCGAGTCTCGCATCGGTGATCGAGTTCCTCTCGTCGAGTTGATCATCGGTTCAGCAGTTGTCGTGCGACGATGTAGCCGGAGCAGCCGTTGACACCGTGCCCCGGCCAGGTAGCCGCGCCGACGAGGTACACGTTCGGTACGGTCGAGCGATGGCTCGGCTGGCCGGGCAGGGGCCGGAACGTGTAGCTCTGGCTGAGATCGTGGCTGCCCCCGTACGGATCTCCCGGACCGCAGTTCGGGTTGAACCGGGCCAGGTCGTCGGGGCCGATGACGTGCCGATCGAGGATCGCCCTGGGCAGGTTCGGCGCATGCCGCCCGGCTTGCTCGATCACCCGATCGGCGAAGGCGTTCTTCACACTCTCGGTCCAGCCGTCGGCGCCGACCGCGATCTCGCCCGCGGCGTCGCCGCGGACGACGCAGGGCACCTCGAGCAACTGCAGCCGGGCGATCGACTTCCCCGGTGGGCACCGAGACGGATCGAGCGTCGACGGCGTGTCGAAGGAGATGGTCGGCTCGGCCGGCAGCAGCCCGCGCGCCGCCTCGTTGATCGCCTTCGACGTCGCGTCGAGACCGCCGCCGAGGTGGGGCTGCCCGACGCGGGCCAACCGGTCGTCGGCGAAGCGAGGCGGCTCTGACAGGGCGAGGTGGACCTGGACACAGCCGCGGCCGTAGCGATACTCCGAGGCCTGCCGCCGGATCAGCGGCGGTACGACCGCGGGCTCGTGGGCGAGCAGCTTGAGATAGAGCTGATCGGGATTGACCGAGGCCACCACGGCCCGCGTGGCATGGACGACGTCGCCGTCCGACGTGACCACGCCGACCGCGCGACCGTGCCGAACCACGATCTTGTCGACCTGCCGGTCGCACCCCACGACTCCGCCGTGGCGCCTGATCAGGCCGACCAAGGCGTCGACCAGGCGTTCACTGCCACCGGCCGGGATCGGCATACCGGCGCCGGTCAGGGCCAGCAAGACCAAGATCGTCCACAGCGCGCTGTTGGCGTCGTCCGGTCCGCGCCCGAGGTGCACCGCCCAGGGCGCGAGCATGCCGCGCAGGACGGGTGACCGGAACCGCTGCTCGAGCAGGTCGCGCGCGGTCCGCGTGAACAGGTGCGCGAACTCGGAGTGCCCACCGTCGGAGTCATGCAGCAGGCCCAAGATGATCTTGGCCGATGCCGGATCGGTCAGGTCCGCGCCGAACAGTCCGAAGATCGGCCCGGCCATCGGCTCGAAGTCCTCGAGGAGTTTGGCCAAGGCCGCGCCGTCGCCCGGGGCGAGCCGATCCGCCTCGGCGATGTTCTCGTCCGGATCGGTCGACAGGACCGCGGACTCGCCGGACGACAGCGAGATGCCGGTCGGGTAACGGGTGTTGCGATACTCCAGGCCGAGCTCGGTCAACTCGGGGCCGAGGTCGGCATAGGCCGGGCCTGCGACGAACAGCGGGTGGGCGGTCGAATAGGTGTCGTGACGGAACCCGGGCAGCGTGAGCTCGTCGGTCCGGACGAGGCCTCCCGGCCGGTCGTTGCGCTCCAGGATCACGACGCTCCAGCCGGCGCGGGCCAGGTAGGCCGCCGTGATCAGGGCATTGTGACCGCTGCCGATCACGATGGCGTCATAGGACTGCGAGTTCATTGATCATCCCGTCGTCGGTGCGAAGAGCTCCCGGTCCAGAGACCCTGCCTGTGGCGGCTGGGCAGAAGATCGGCAGTTCCTCGGCAGCGGCCCGCGGATCGGTGGCCGCTCGGGAGCCGCGTCGTGCGAGCATCGGAGCATGGACCGGAGACTTGTCGAGCGGGATCGTGAGCTGGTCGATCTCACCCACCTGGTGCGGCAGGCGGCCACCGGCGCCGGGCATGTGGTCCTGGTCTTCGGCGAGGCCGGGATCGGCAAGTCGCGGCTGGTCGACGCGATGCGGGCTCGGATGCCGGCCAACGGACGGATGTTGGTCGGCCACTGCGACGACCTGGTGACGCCGCGCACGCTCGGACCGTTCCGGGACATGGTCGACAGCGTGGGTGCCGACCTCGCCGCCGAGCTGGAGGGCGGCGCCGACCGTGATCGACTGCTGACCGCCCTGCTGGCGGAGCTCCAGCGCCGCGACCGGCCGACGTTGTTGGCCGTCGAGGACATCCACTGGGCCGACGAGGCGACCTTGGACGTCCTGCGCTATCTGGCGCGACGCATCGAGCAGCTCCCCGCGGTGCTGATGCTGACCTACCGCGACGACGAGTCGCCCGTCGGGCCGTCCCTGCAGCAGTTGCTGGCGGCCGCCGGCGGAAGCGACCGGTGCCGGCGGATGCCGCTGAGCCGGCTGTCCGCGGCCGCGGTCCGCGAGCTGGCGGCAGGGAGCCTGCTCAACCCGGACCAGTTGTACGAGGTCACGGCGGGAAACCCGTTCTTCGTCAGCGAGCTGCTCGCCTCGGGCTCGATTGGAAATGTCCCGCCGACCGTCGTCGACTCGGTCCAGGATCGACTGCTGCGCCTGCCCGCGGCCGGCCGCGCGGCGGTTCAACAGCTCGCCGTGATCCCGTCGGCGATCGACCGGTGGCTGGTGGACGAGGTCGTCCCCGGCGGGCTGGCGACCTTGGCCGAGGCGGAGGAGGCGGGCCTGCTGGTGGTGACGCCGCAACGGGTGGCGTTCCGCCACGAACTCGCCCGGCGCGCTGTCGCCGACTCGCTGTCGGGCATCCAGCGGACCCAACTCAACCGGGTCGTGCTGACGGCGTTGATCGGCCGTCCGGGCTCCGATGTCGCCCACATGGTCCATCACGCGTCGGCGGCCGGAGATCGGGAGGCCATTCTCCGGTTCGCGCCCATCGCCGCCCGGGACGCAGCCGTCAGCGGCGCTCATCGTGAGGCCGGCACCCACTATCGCGCCGCCTTGGAGTACGCCGGCGAGCTGACCCGGGACGAGCACGCGCGGCTGCTGGAGGGGTACGCCGTCGAGGCCTACATCGTCGGTGACGGTGCTGAGGCGGTGTCCGCCCAACTGTCGGCCCTCGAACTTCGCCGGTCGTTGCACGATCATCTCGCCGTCGGGCAGGGTCTCAGCTGGCTGGCTCGGATGCAGTGGTGGGGTGGAAACCGGCAAGCGGCCGAGCGAACGGCTGCGGAGGCGATCGAGGTCCTCGGCCGGCTCGGTCCGTCCAGGGAGCTGGCGCGCGCGTACAGCCATCAGTCTCAGCTCGACGTTCTTGCGCACAAGGCGACCGAGGCTCGGCTGGGTGCCGAGCGTGCGGTCGCGATGGCCCGGGCGACGGGCGATCGGGCCACGGTCGCCCACGCGTTGACCACGATCGGTGCCGCGCGGTGGCAGCTGGGCGAACCGGGGTCGACGGACGTTCTGCACGAGGCCCTGGAGATCGCGCTCGAGACGGGTGCCACGGAGGATGCCTGCCGGACCTACGTCTACCTTGCTTGGGAACTGATCGACACCTTCCGGGCGGGTGACGCCGAGCCGTACATCACGGCAGGACTCGAGCTCGCCGAACGGACCGAGCAGTTCGGCTGGGTCGACATGCTCTACATCATTCGCGCCACAGCCCTGTCCGCTCGCGGCTCGTGGGATGAGGCGGGGCGCACCGCACGCCTGGCGATCGGGCCCAGGGCGCACTTCCGCTGCCCGGCGCTCAACGTGCTGGGCCGGGTCAAGGCCAGGACCGGCGACCCCGAGGCCACCTCGGTGCTCTCCGCTGCGCTGGACCTCAGCCATCGAATCGGGGAGACGCTCTGGATCGGCTATGCGGCGGCGGCCGCCGCCGAGCACGCCTGGCTCCGCGGTGACGTTGGGTCGATCGCGGACATCGCCACCGGTCCGTACCAGGAAGCGCGACGGCTACGGATCCGTTCCAGTTGGGCCTGGCCCGAGCTGGCCTTCTGGCTGACGAAGGCCGGTCATCCGGTCGAGCCGCTCGGGACCGATGACCCGTACTCGCTGCTGATGGCGGGTCGTTGGCAGGAAGCCGCGATGCGATGGGACGCGGCGGGTTACCGGTATGAGCACGCGCTCGCGTTGAGCGAGAGCCCGGACCCGGCCGATCAACTCGCGGCCCTCGACGTCCTGCACGCGCTGGGCGCACGTCCGCTGGCTCAGCTGGTGCGGCGGAGGTTGCGGCAGAACGGCGTCAGCTCCGTACCGCGCGGTCCGACCATCAGCACCCGGGCGAACCCGCAGGGACTGACCGCCCGTCAGTACGAGGTGCTGCAGTTGCTCTCCGCCGGCGTGAGCGACGCGGAGATCGCCGAACGGCTGGTGATCTCGGTACGAACCGCGAGCAACCACGTGACCGCCGTGCTCTCGAAGCTCGGCGTACACAGCCGGGCCGAGGCGCGAAAGCAGGCGGCCACGTGGCTGGACGCTGCTCAGTAGCGCAGCGTCGCGAACACCGCGGCATGGTCGGACGGCCAACGTCCTCCTGCGAGGAGCCGGTCGAGCGAGGTGTCGCCGAGGATGTCCGTCTGCACCTCGACCGGCGTTCCGGTGACGAAGACGTGGTCGGGCCGGCGGTTGAGCTGGGGCTTCTTCTTGCGGAGGTTGACGGCCTGGCAGCAGGTATGACCAGGAGCCGGCGGGCTCGGATCGAGCTTCGCCACGTCACGGAAGCCGTTCGTCGACAAGATGGTGTGCGGCGGAACGACCAGCGGGCCGACCGCCTCGTCCTCAGGCCGGGAGGCGAGATCGCCGAGGACGATCACGGTCGGCCCGCCCGGCATGCTCTCGATCAGCGTGATCAGTTCCGACGTCTGGAACGACTGGAACGTCGCGAAGAGCGGGTCGATCGGCTCGGGTGTGTTCGACAGTTGCCGGTCGCGGTCTTCGACCCGGGTGGTGACGACCCGGTAGTCACGGCCGTTCACCGCGAGATCGACCCCGGTATAGCCGTGCTCCATGATGACGCGACCGTTCGGCAGGTCCGCATGATCGACGACCCCGTAGACGCACCCGTCCTGGCTCGGACGATTGCACTTCGGCCCGAACGGAGTCGGTGCGGCCGGGATGTCCTTGCGGACGAGGAGGACGTTGTGATCGGCCAGGCTGACCTGGGCCTCGAGCGAGCCGTTGCGGTCGAGGTCGACCGGAAACGTCGCGGAGAGGGTTCGGACCTGCGAGACCACCCGGTACTCGTCGCCGAACAGCTTCAGAGCCTGCAGCAGCAGATCAAGGTGATTGCGGTACGGGCCGGAGGCGTTGGCTCCGTTGAGCCGGATGTCGAAGACCTCCTGCAACGCGACTACGTGTGGCCGCGCCTGCGCGATCTCGTGCGCAAGCGAGACGGCGCGCAAGGGGAACCGATTGTCGGCGATCTGGTCCAAGGCCTTCCGGAGCTCGGTCTGGAACGTCGGCTGATCGGTCGCGGACAGCGCCGGGCGAAGATCGGCGCCGACGAACAGATTGTGAGTCAGTACCGCGATCTGTCCGGCCGGTTCGGTGGCGGCGTTCCGCTCCGGCGGCGGCTCCGCCCAGGCCGGCGGCGCCAGCTGCATGCTCGCTGCAAGCAGGACTGCCGTGATCATGGCAGCGGCCAGCCGCCCACGACGCAGTAAGCCCATGACGTTTCCTCCGTAGTCGCGTGTCCGGGCGCGAACCGCCCAGACGCGGACCGTATGCGCGGCCGCAGGGCAGCCGCTGGACACGTCCTGGGAGCAAAGTTGGTGGGCTCAGCTCCGACAATTTGCCCACTATTTGCCCAGAGCCTCGTGCAAGCGTGATGTGTCGCAGTCACCCAACGTGCAGGGAGGCAGCATGTCAACGACCACTCGGCGCCGGATGATCACCGGCGCCATCTCAGCGATGGTGACGCTCGCCGCTCTGGCGGCTCCGGCGATACCGGCCGCGGCCGCCGGCGACACGTCCCCGCCGACCGTGCCGGCGAACGTCCGGGTCGCGAACCTGTGGGGCACCGCGGTCGAGGTGGCCTGGGACCCGTCGACCGACGACAGCGCAAATCCGTCCTACCCGTACTACGAGATCATGATCGACACCCCGGACCCATGGACCGCGACCACCGCCAGGCCGACCAGAACCCAGCGGTTCGACGGCCTTGGAGCCGGCGTGCGCTACACAGTGTCCGTCCGGGCGGTCGACGGATCCGGCAATCGGTCGGCGTGGAACTCCGTCACGTTCACGACGCCGGGCCCGAACCCGCCCTCGCCGCCGCCGACCAACCTTCGCGCCGTGCTCGTCAACGGCGTTGTCGACGCCATCGCCTGGGACGCGCCGCTCGGGCAGGAGGGTGGAAGCAACAGCGCCACCATCTACTCCGGCCCGAACGTCGTCGCGGTTGCGACCGGCGGCCGGATCAGCGTCCGGGAGCTGCTGTTCGAGTGGTGCCTGGAGCCTGGGCAGTACACCTTCACGGTTCAGGCCGACGCCGGCCATAGTCAGCCGCTCACCGTCACGCTCCCGTCGCTCTGATCCTTCCCATCGGATGCCCAGCGCCGGCCGCCATCATCGGCGTACGAGGTCGCACCGACCCGCGGTGCGACACCACCCTGAGGAGGGCAGATGTTCTATCTCGCACGGATCGTCTCCAACCACAACCAGGTGCTTCTCCAGGACTAGGGAGGAGGTGCGGGGCCGGTCGCCCCAACCGGCCCCGCACCGGCCAGCCCGAAGGACATCGCCGTGACTCCACCATCGGTCCTCGCCGCAGCCGAGGAGGCGGCAGCGTGCGCCACCGCGCTGCTCGACGCCGGCCGGCTGGGTGCGGCGCGGGAGCAGTTCCAGGTGGCCCTGGAGCTTGCGGAGAGCGTCGTCGGACCGGATGCCGTCGAGCTCGTACCGCTGCTCAACGGCATCGGTGTCGTGGGCAAGTATCACGGCGACTTCGATGAGGCGGAGGCGGCGTACTGTCGCGCCCTGGCCATCCTCGACAGCGCCGACACCTCACTGGACCTCCTCCGGGCGGGCCTGCTGCACAACATCGCCGGCCTCGCACATGCGTGCGGCGACGCCACGGCGGCCGAGCCGATCGCGCGTGACGGCATCGCCCTGCGCCGGCGACTCGCGGGCGACCGGTCGCCGGAACTGGCCGCCGATCTTGCCGCGTTCGCAGCGATCCTCGTCGACCTGGACCGGCTCACCGAGGCACACACGATCCTCACCGAGGTGCTCGAGCGGTACGAAGAGGTCCACGACCATCTCGAGGTCGCCGTGACGCTCCACAATCTCGGCTCTCTCGAGCATCGATCCGGTGCGTTCGCCGCCGCCGTGGTGACCCTGACCCGCGCCGTAGGGCTGAAGGAGCGGGCACTGGGTCCCGATCACCCCGACGTCGCGATCAGCCACCACAACCTCGCCGCGGCACAGCTCGAACTGGGCCACGTAGCGGCGGCGCGCCGATCGCTCCAGACAGCGATCGGCATCCTCTCCGGCAAGGTCGCCGAGGACCACCCGACGCTGGCGTCGTGCCGCGCCCGGTTGAACCGGCTCGCCGCTCCGCCGGACGAGAGCTGAGCCTGGCGAGACGGCTTCGCGCGCGAGCGCCGGCGACGAGTGTGCCGGCGCCGACGTCGGGTACAAACCCCTACGAAACGGCCGCGCGGTCGCATGCACACCAGGAGGCAGTCATGATCGGATTCATCATCGCGGGGCTGATCATCGGCGCACTCGCTCGCTTGATCAAGCCTGGTAAGCAGGACCTCGGCTGGGTGGCGACGCTGCTGCTCGGACTCGCCGGATCCGTCATCGGCGGTCTGGTCGCGAACCTGCTCGGCACCGGAGACATCTTCGAGCTCAACGTCGTCGGCTTCGTCGTCGCCGTGATCGCGGCCGTGCTCCTGGTCGGGACCGCCGAGGCCATCAGCGCCCGCAACCGTCAGAACGCCTGACACCGGCGGCTCGCCGCCCTCATGGGGGCTGGCGAGCCGGCCGTCCGGCCTGAGATCTCGATCTCGCCGCTGTCGAAGGCGGCCTGCGGCGCACGGTGACCCGGCACTGAGGGCGGGTGGGCTCAGCCAGGAGCGCGTCCGCCCTCGACGAGAGCGTCGGTGGCGGCGCGACCGGCATCGGCCGTGCGCCGCAGGAAGTCGGCGAGCAGTTCCAGCTCGTCCGGATCGTAGTCGGCGAGCAGGCCGTCCATGGCGCTGTTCATGCCCGCGAACTTGCGGAACAGCTCGGGGTTGCGCTCGCGGCGAGCGCGGACGATGACAGCCCGGCGGTCGTCGGGGTCGCGCTCGCGCGCGATCCACTGACCACGCTCGAGGCGGTCGAGGATGCCGGTCAGTGTGGCGGCATGCAGCCCGGTTCGCCGCGCCAGCGCGCTGGGACTCAGTGGACCGTGGCGTTTGATGACGTCGAGGCAGTCGAAGTCGGTGTCGCGGAGCTCGAACGACGCGCTGATCTGGTGGTTCAACAGGGACAGCTGAACGCTCAGCTCGCGCATCGACTCCTTGATGTCGGCACCTGCCCGGCGCCGCCGGCGTCGCGCGTCGGCGTCCTCGCCGGTCGTCGTGGAGGTCATCTGCCGCGCCCTTCGCCGTTGGTTCCGCCTTCATATGGTCTGCCCCTCAAAGATTATCGCAGCGCAGGCTGTGATGCTCATCATAAGATACGGAACTCAAAATAGATGTTACGGTTCTCGTATCGTACGAGCCTTTGAGTAATGGGGAGACTCATCATGATGCTGGTGACCGGAGCGACCGGAACCGTTGGTCGGCCGCTGATCAACCTGCTGCGCATCGCAGGCGCCGACGTGCGCGCCGTCAGCCGCGACGTGGCGGCCGCGGACCTGCCGGCCGACGTCGAGGTCGTCGACGGCGACCCCGCCCGGCCGGACACGCTCGCCGCGGCGCTCGACGGCGTCACGTCGCTGTTCCTGCATCCGCGTGCCGTGGGCGACGCGGCCGCCGAGCTCGCGGACCTCGCCCGGCGAGGCGGAGTGCGGCGGATCGTCGCCCTCTCGGCCACGAACGTCGACGACGACCTGTCGGAGCAGCCGTCGCGGTTCGCCGGCGACCGCAATCGTGAGGCCGAGGAGGCCGCCGCCGGCAGTGGCCTGGAATGGACCAGCCTGCGCGTGAGCTTCTTCGCCGCCAACACGATCGCCATGTGGGGCGCACAGATCCGCAACGGCGACGTCGTCCGTTACCCCTACCCGGACGTCAGCGAGGCGCCGATCCATCAGCACGACATCGCCGGGGTGGCCGCGCAGGCCCTGCTCACCGACGAGCTGATCGGCCGGCGGGTCGTGCTGACGGGGCCGCAGTCGCTCACTCATGCCGAGATGGTCGGCGTCATCGGCGACGTCCTCGGCCGCCCGCTGCGCTATGAGGAGATCGGCCCGGGCGACGCCGTCGAGCGACTGGTCGCGCACGGACTGCCCGAGCCGTTCGCGGTCGCGCTGATGGCCAGGTACGGACGGCTCAGTGGCACCCGGCAGCCTGTCTCGGACGACGTCGAGACGATCCTCGGCCGGCCCGCCGGCACCTTCGCCCGGTGGGTGGCCGGCCACGCGGCCGCCTTCGCCGTCCGGCAGGAACGCCGATGAAGCTCACCGTCGCCGCGGTCGCGCGCGGTGTGAGCCTCCTGTTCGGGGGAGTCTTCGCCGGGTTCCTGGTGGCGGTCCTCGTCCTCGAGCTCAGCCTGCGTGACTTCGAGGCCGCGATCTACACGCAGGTCCGCCAGGTGGAGCTCGTCGGGCTCGACGATCTCGCCTCCGCCACCCTGCTCCCCGCGCTGGCCGCCACCGTGGTCCTCGTCGTCGCCGCAAGGAACCGCGGCGCCGGCCGCCGTCTCGTCGTCGTCGCTCTGGTTCTGCTGGTGGCTGTCCTCGTCACGACCCTCGCCGTCAACCTGCCGATCAACGGTGATCAGCTCGACTGGGACGTCCAGGCGCCGCCGGCCGACTGGTCGGACGTTCGGGACCGCTGGCAGCTCGCACACGCCGTGCGCACGGCGGCCGCCGTCGCGGCGTTCGGCTGCCTGACCGCGGCCGCGCTGCTCATTCGCACACCGACATCTGACACCGACGCCGCACACCGAGGAGAACGTCATGAATGAGGTCGACCGCAGGAGGCTGCTCTCGGGCGCCGCCGCGCTGACAGCCGGGGCACTGGCCGCCGGCACGAGCCGCCCGGCAGCCGCCGTCCGCGTGCCTGCGGGAGCGCCCGGCCCGACAGTGCTCCGGACGCCGGACCACCGCTTCGCCGGCCTGCCGGACTATTCGTTCGAACCGCACTACCTGCGGGTCCCGCTCGGCGACGGATCGCGCACCACGGTGCGGATGCACTACATCGACGAGCGGCCGGCCCGGGCGTCCGGTGAGACGATCCTGCTGCTGCACGGCAATCCGTCGTGGAGCTATCTGTATCGTCACGTGATCCCGGCCCTGGTGGCTGCGGGGCATCGGTGCGTGGCGCTCGACCTGGTCGGCATGGGGAGGTCGGACAAGCCCACCGACCGGTTCCTGTACACGTATCAGCAGCACATGGACTGGCTGACCGAGGCCGTGTTCGAGCGGCTGGGCCTGCGCGACGTGACGATGGTGTGCCACGACTGGGGTGGCACCCTCGGCCTGCGCCTGCTGGCCGAACACCCGGACCGGTTCCGTCGCGTCGTGGCGATGAACACCGGCCTGAAGACCGGCCGCGAGGACATCGACGGCGACGGATGGATGCACCTGGCCACCTGGCTGCAGTTCACCCAGCGCGCGAACCCGCTCACCGTGTCCGACGTCGTCGCCGGCTTCACGACGTCGACGCTCGATCCTGACGTGCTGGCCGCGTACGACGCGCCGTTCCCCGACGACCGGTACCAGCACGGCGTCCGCCGGTTCGCCGTGCTGATCCCGCTCTCCGAGCACGACGAGGCGACGCCGGCGTTCGAGGCGGCGTGGGAGGTGCTCGAGACGCTGGACCTTCCGTTCCTGTGCGTGTTCGGCGCGGACGACCACGTCACGGGCGGCCGGCACGAGGCGTTGAGCGGCCGGATCCCGGGCGCCGCCGGCCAGCCCCACACCGTCCTGGACGGTGCGCACCACTTCCTCCAGGAGGACAAGGCCCACGAGGTGGCCGCCGCCATCGACGACTTCATCCGCCGCACCCGCTCGTAGAAGGAGCACCATGGAACTCGACGAACTCACCACAGCCGACACCACCCCCAGCGCCGCCGAACCGCCCGGCGCGCCGACCGGCTGGCGCCGTGTCGTCGGCCTCGGGCTCGGCTTCGCCGTGCTGGTCGGCGTGCTCGTGACGGCGTTCGCATGGCCGCCGGCCGAGTCGGCTCCGCGCGACATCCCCGTCGCCGTCGTCGGCTCCGCTGCCGCCGCCGACCGTTTCGAGCGGCAGCTCGCCGAGACCCAGCCCGACGCGCTTGACCTGCGGCGGGCGGCCGACGCCGACACCGCCCGCCGGCTCATCGAGGACCGCGAGGTCTACGGCGCGATCGTCTTCGAGCCCACGGGAACGGCCCGCGTGCTGACCGCGTCGGCCGGCAGCCCGGTCGTCGCCCAGGTGCTGACGGGGATCGCCGGCCAGGTCGCGGAACCCGCAGCTGCCTCGCCGCCGGTCGAGGACGTCGTTCCGCTGCCCGACGCCGACCCCCGGGGCTCGGCGTTTGCCGCTGCGGCCCTGCCGATGGTGCTCGGCGGCATGGTCGTCGGCATCCTCATGTCGTTCCTCGTGACCGGCGTGTGGCGACGGGTGGCCGGCGCGCTGGTCGCGGCCGCGGCCGCCGGGGGAGTCGTGACCCTCGTGGCCCAGACCTGGCTCGGCGCCCTCCAGGGCAGTGTGTGGGCCAACGCGGGAGCGGTCGCCCTCATCGTCGCCGCGATCTCGCTGACCATCACCGGCCTGGTGGCGCTTCTCGGCCCCGCCGGCATCGGCCTCGGCGCCGTCGTCATGTTCCTGGTCGGCAACTCGATCTCCGGCGTCTCGTCGGCCCCGGAGTTCCTGCCGACCGGCTGGGGAGCGCTGGGCCAGGCGCTGCCAGCCGGGGCGGGCGGCACACTGCTGCGATCGACCTCGTACTTCGACGGGGCCGCGGCCATTGGTCCGGTGCTGGTGCTCACCGCCTGGGCCGTGGCCGGCCTGGCGCTCGTCGCGCTGGGCCGGCGCCTGCGGCCGGCGGCCCACCACGCCCTGGCGCGTTAGAAGCGATCGGAGCAGGGCGGGCAGGCGCGGCGCCCGCGGCGACGTCGGGTGAGGGCGCCTTCGTCCGTCCGGTCGTCACAGCCACGCCACGCGCAGTGCCGTCGTCGAGGCGAACGGGTCCTGGCCGCGGTGGGTGAGGAGGATCCCCTCGCCCTCGGGTGTGGCGGTGCGCACGGGGTCGCCGCCGCTCACCCAGCGGTTCCAGGCCGCGGCGAAGGCGCGCACACGGCGCAGGTTCGCGCCGAGGACCGACGGCACCGCGTGATAGACCACCGCGTTCGGTGGCGCATCTCCTGAGAGCCAGGCGCGGCCGGCCCGGCGCAGCGCCTCGGGACGGTCCGGGATGGTCCCGACGATGTAGCGCGGCACCACGTACCGGGGCGAGACCAGGGGCGCGAGCACCTCGTCGAGAGCGGTGACGAACAGGGCGGATGTATCGGCGCTCGTCCCGGTGAGGACGAGGCGGTACGTTCCGTCGCGCTCGACGGCGGCGGTCACCGCGGCGGCGCCGGCCTCGGACAGCCCCGCCTCGTGCAGGGCGTCGGCGACGGCGCAGGCGAAGGCGAGCGGGTCCGGCCCGGTGGTGGCCAGCTCGGCGAGGTCCCGTCCGGCCCGCAGCTGGGCGGCGCGGACGTGGCGCACCCGTACCCAGCCGGCCGCGGCCCCGAGCGTCAGGGTCACGGCGGCGGGCCACCACAGCGCCGCCGCAGCCAGCAGGGTCGTCAGCAGCGCTGCCAGCGCGGCCGCGGTCCGCCAGCGGTTCCACCGTCCGTAGGGCCGGGCCGCAGGGTGGCCGGGCCGGGCGGCGCCGTGCGAGGCCGGGACGAGAGCGGGCGGCCGGTGGCCTGGGCTGGACTCCGGGCGGAGCCCGGGTGGCGCAGAGCCGGCACGCTGCGGCGTCACCCGGATGGTGTGGACCAGCTCGTCGCGGTACGGCGTGCCGACCTGCCACAGCGCTCGCACCCGCTCTCTGTCCTCGGCCCGGGTGAGCATCAGGGCGTTCTCGGCGGGGAACTCGGCGACGGGCGGCGGCGCGAACGGCGAGAGCCGGGGATCGACGTGGCCGACCCCGGCGGCGATCTCGCCGGAGTCGGTGACGGCGAAGTAGCCGTCGTGCTTGCGGACGAACCGGTCCCAGCTGCTCGTGCCGCCGGGATGCTCCTCGGAGACGCACACGACGGTCCAGGTGTGTGCGACCTTCTCGGGCCAGTCCGGGTCGATGCGCAGCGCCCGGCCGCGGGTCTGCACCACCGCGGTCGGGGTGGTGGCGGTGGTGAGGTCGACCAGCGTGTTGACGCCTCTGGCGTCCCAGCCCTCGCCGAGCAGGGCCCGGGTGCCGACCAGCGCACGGGTCGCGCCGGTCTCGTAGAAGCGGGTGACCAGCGGCACCCAGTGCCGCGACCGCCAGTGGCCGGTGACGTCCACCGTCCCTGTGGCACGTTCCGGGATGTCGTCGAGGTCGAGGCCGGGCGCGTGGTCGCGGACGAACGACACCAGCTCGCGCGCCGTGACCGCGTCGGCAGCCACGGCGCGGCCGGTGACCAGGATCGGGCGCAATGCGGCAGTGCGCGCGTCGGACAACAGGCGGGCGAGCACCAGCCGCGCCGACCCGGCGTCGGCGTCCAGGACGCCGCGCAGGCGGGCCGGCAGCGTCGCCGCCGCGCGCTCGTGGTCGCACAGCACCAGCGCGCGCAGCCGTTCGCCGAGGTTCACCGTCTCGGCGGCCAGGATCTCCACCGTGGCGTCGGTCGTCGCCTCGCTCCGGGCCAGGACCCGGTCGACGGGGGAGCGGCCACGGCGGATGCCGCGCTTCGTGAGCTGGTACCCGATGCCCGGCAGGGCGTTCTTGATCGCCTCGACGGCGGCTCGGTCGCGCGGGTCATCCGACGTCAGCAGGCCTGCCGACACCCAGTCCTGCAGCAGCGCCACCCAGTCCTGCGCCGTCGGGTCGTGCCGGTGCTCCTCGCGCACGACGGCGCCGTCGGGAAGGGCGAGCAGCCCGGCGTGGTGAAACCGGAGCGCGGCCGCCGCCAGCTCCGGCGCGTCCCCCTCGAGCCGGGACCAGGCGAGCGGTGACGCCGGGCCGGTGCCGGTCCGTCGCGTCACGAATCGCTCGTCCAGCCAGCTCAGCAGGCCGACGCTGGCGAAGTCCGGTGCGAGCAGGTCGTTCTGGAGCTCCGCGAACCGCTCCGCCTCCGCGGCCAGCCACTGCGACTCCGTCGGCGACGGCGAGGTGAACCAGGCCAGTTCGGCGAACGGCGCCAGGTGTCCCTCCCGCACGACCGCGGGGATCGACGTGCTGTAGAGCGGCGCCCCGAACAGCCGGTCGACCAGCTCGGCCTGGCCGGCGGTCAGTGTGCTCGGCGGCGTCCCCGTCAGCCCGATGACGTGCGCCTTGGGCAGGTCGTCGAGCAGTTCGGCCAGCAGCCGGCCCCACACCTCCAGCAGGTGGTGGCACTCGTCGAGGACGAGGGTGATCGGCCCGGCCGTCTCCAGCGCCTCGACCAGCGCGCGGCCGTTCTCGTGCAGGCGGCCGCGCAGGCCGCCCGTACGCCAGTGCCCCTCCTCGTCGACCTCCGCGTCCGGGTCGAAGGTGGCCAGCGCCTGATACGTCAGCGCCGTCACGGGGGCGCTCAGGCTGCGGTCCGTCCCGGCCGGGATGTGCGCCGGGGTGAACTCACGCCACGCCGCGACCCACTGTCCCTGGATGGCCGTGTTGGGCCCGAACACCACGACCGGCTGTTCGAGGCGTCGGGCCGCCTCCAGCCCGACGAGGGTCTTGCCGGCGCCGGGCGGCAACACCACCCACGCCCGCTGCCGCCCCGCGGCGAACGCCTCGCTCAGCGCGTCCAGGGCGAGCCGCTGGTGGCGCCGGAACGGCCGCGGATACCCGGCCGTCGCCCACCCCACCTCGTCGCGCATCGGTTCATCATGCCCGAGGGCACGAAAGGCCAGCGCCCATGCCGAGGGCGAGGTTGTCGTCGTTCTGACCCGAGACGCCCGCACCGGTGCGGCGCGCCGGACGTGATGTCTGGCGCGCCGCGTCTGCCGGTGGGCCCGATGACTCAGCTGAGCGCGTCGATCAGATCCAGCAGTGCTTGCTCGAGCGTGGCCTGGCCGGCAGAGTCGTCGACCTCCCCGACGGCGTGGTTCAGCTGAGCCAACGCCGACCTGACATTGCCCTTGTCGGCCTGCTTCTCGGCCTGGTCGACAGCCTGCCGGACCCTCTCAGCGGTGTTGGCGTCGATGTCGGCGGCCCGGACGACCTGGTCGAGGTTGGCGAGCACCACGGCGAAGCTCGGCGCCGCGACCAGTTCGGACATCAGCTGGGAGTTGAACTGGTCCAGCTGTACCTCGGAGGCCGCCTCGATCTCGTTCGCGGTCAGCAGCTCGTTCGCCACCAGCCCGTACGTGTCGAAGCCACGGGCGATCTCGGTGCCGTAGATGAAGCCGTTGTACCAGTAGGCCGACCACAAGCCACCGAGGTTGAGCCCGGACGGGTTCGGGGAGTTGATCGGGCCACGGTCGAAGTACGCGATCTCGACCGGGTTCGCGGTGTCGGTGAAGTCGATGACCGAGACGCCGCCCTGGTACCAGGCCTGGACGTAGATGTCGCGGTTGGGCACCGGGATGACCGACGAGTTGTGCGCCACGCAGTTCTCCTGCGACGTCTGCACCGCCGGCATCTTGAAGTAGCTCGCGAACTCCATCTGCCCGTCGACGATGTCGAACAGTGCGTCGGCACCCCACTCCAGCCGGTCGGTCACCCGGCAGCGGGCGGAGGTGCCGCCACCCCACTCGTCGGTGAACATGACCTTGGTGCCGTCGTTGCTGAACTGGGCCGAGTGCCAGTAGGAGAAGTTCGGGTCGGAGACCGCGTCGATGCGTACCGGGTTCACCGGGTCGGAGATGTCCAGCAGGATGCCGTTGCCCTGGCAGGCGCCGGCGAGCAGCCCGACCTCCGGGAACGCGGTGACGTCATGGCAGGTGTTGGTGTTGGGCAGTGGCGAGTAGGCCGTACCGGACGGGTGCAGCGCGCCAGGAAGGGTGTTCTGCAGGCCGTTGAAGGCGCCCGTGTCGGGGTCGGTGAAGATCCGCGGTTGGCTGACGACGTGGGCGTCCTCGGGTGCGTCCAGCGGGACCTTGATGACGTCGATGCGCCACTGCGTCGGGTTCCCGCTGGTCACCGGGGCCTGAGTGAGCGCTGCGTTCTCGCACCCCGCCAGCTCGGCCGACGGGCGCACCCCCGCGGTGCCCGAGTTGTAGACGTAGATGTTGTGCGGGTCGTCCGGGTCGGTGACCAGCGTGTGGGTGTGCGAGCCGCGGCATGTCTGCACGCCAGGCAGCTGGACCGGGTTGTCGAGGTCACTGATGTCGAAGATGCGCACGCCGCGGAACCGCTCCGGGTTCACCGCGCCGGGTGCGCCCTGCGTGCCGCAGTCGATGCGCCCACGCGTCTCCTCGACCGAGATGAAGAGCAGGTCTCCGAACACCGAGGGGTCACCCTGCCCGCCCGGGCAGACGAACGAGCTGCGCAGGACGGGGTTGGTCCGGTCGGAGATGTCGTAGATCTGGAAGCCGTTGAAGCTGCCGACGATCGCGTTGTCGCCGGTGAACGCCAGGTCGGAGTTGACGAACCCGAAGTTGCCCGGCGGCGCGTCGAACGGCGCCACCCGCGGGTCGTTGTCGAGCAGGTCGAGGTTGCTGCTGGCTTCTGACCAGGGGAAATACCCCGGCTCGAGGCCGACCCGAGGGTCGTCGTCCTGCGCGGAAGCCGCCGCGGGGAGAAGGCCGCCGAGCAGGAGCATGGCCCCGATGACCGTGACGCTGCGGCGTCTGATGCGCGGTGTGCGTGTGGGAACTGCTGGCTTCATTGCCACGGGCTCTCCACCTCCGAGGAACCGTTCCGGCCCTATCCTTGTGGCTGCTTACTATCCACCCATTTCCGACATAAGGGGAGATCGCCGGTGATGTTGATCGCTCGCCGAACGCTCCTCGCCGTGCTGGCGGCCGGCGTCGTCGCGGGGTGTACGTCCGACGACGAGGCGGACCCACCTCCGGTCGTCCAGCTCGGCCCGCCGGGCGAGACGGGCACACCACTCACCGACGGCGAGGTCGCCGAGCTGGACCAGCCCCAGTACACCGATGCGGACGTCGCCTTCGTCCACGGCATGATCCAGCATCACGCGCAGGCGCTGGTCATGACCGACCTCGTCGCCGACCGCGCCGGTAGCGACGACCTCTCCCTGATGGCGGAGCGCATGGACGTCTCGCAGCGCGACGAGATCGCCCTGATGGAAGAGTGGCTGGAGAGCCGGGGCGAGGACGTCCCCGACGCGTCCGGCGAGCACGGTCACCACGGCCAGCACGGCGAGGATGACCAGTCGATGCCCGGCATGCTCACCGACGACGACCTGTCCCGGCTGGAGGCCGCAACCGGCCGGGACTTCGACGAGCTGTTCCTCCTGTACATGATCCGCCACCACGAGGGCGCACTGGTCATGGTCGACGAACTGCTCTCCGGCGGTGAGGGCGGCCAGGAGTCGGCGCTGTTCCAGCTCGCCCAGCACATCGACTCCGACCAGAGCATCGAGATCGCCCGGATGAAGAGCCTGCTGGCAGAGATGGCCGCCTCCCCGGGCTCTTGAGCGACCGGCTACCCAGCAGACTGAGCGAGGCAAGAGGGCGTTAGTCCACTGGCGGACCGCTCACGGCGATCGCTCGAGCGCCACCTCGATCTGCTCGAAGAGCGGCAGCTGGATTCTCGACAGGGTGAGCCGAGCGGATGCGTATCCAGACCCGGGTGAAGTCGTCGATGTTCGCGCTCGCTGAGAGGCCCGACCGGCACCTGGGTCGCCGGCCGCCGTATGGGTGTCGGCTCGCGGACGCGGGCCCGCATCCGAATCCGGCGAAAGCGGCGATCGGGCAGCGGTTGCATCGGCTGGAGCCCGATCCGACGTCGCCGGCTACGGCTTGCGTGCGGTCGCGCAAGCACTTACCGACAAAGGCGCGCCGTCGCCGTCGGAGTACGACCCGCGGCGCAACCCGCACCACGAGCCGTGCGGGTGCCGCACGCCGGAGCCGCTCGCTGACGACGGCTGTTCCCTCGCCGGGAGAACCGTCTACAGGCCAGGGTCAAGCCGGACACCAGGAGACCACGGGCGGCAAGTCGTCGATGCCCCTGTCCGGGCGGTTGTCGTGTGGGCTTTGCGGATTCCGCATGATCGCCGAGGCAGAGGCAGCGCGGATCGAGAGTCTGCAGGGGAACCTCGCCGCTCTCGAACGCAAGATCGCCAATCTCGTGTCGGCAGTCGAGGGATCAGGCCACGCGCCCGAGATCCTGATCTCTCACCTGCCCGCGCGGCAGGCCATGGCGGCTGAAGACTTTCAGGCGCAGATCGACCAGGTCGGTGGACTTGCCTTAGCTCTGGGGAGCGCGACGGACGACGAGAAGGCTGACCGGTACCAGAAGCTGGGTCTGAATGCGACCTACGAACCCCTGGCACATCAGCTCCAGCGGAGCTTGTGCCAGGGGAGTCGATGTGTCCGAGGGGGGACTTGAACCCCCACCCCCTTGACGGGGACTAGCACCTCAAGCTAGCGCGTCTGCCTATTCCGCCACCCGGACTTGCGGCGCTTCGAGGAGCGCCAGCGGCTGCGTAACCATACCAAACTCGCGGGGTCCTCTGTCCAACCAGCCACCCCTCGACGCGGGGAAAAGATGGGCGTGATCGGCCCGCCCGGCCACGTGATCATGTCTATGCTCGATTTCAACGCCTCGCGCAGGGGGATGGGCGGGGCTGCCGACCACGAGGAATCGAGG
>NZ_POTW01000003.1 GCF_003236295.1 Jiangella anatolica | reverse complement strand
CGGGTGGGCGGGCCGCAATGTGTTGAGCGTCCAGAGAATCCGGCATGATTGTGCTCATGACACAGTGGTCGGTGGCGGACCTCCTCGCTCACGGCGACCGGCTCGGGCTGCGGCTCGTCGCCGGACCCGCCACCGGACCCGCCGCCGCCCGGGTCGAGCGCGTCGACATCGCCGGACTGGACGCCCTCGACGCGCTGGAGGCCGGCACGCTGGCCATCGTGCCCGCGCACGAGAACCCGGCGCCGTACCTGGTCGACGTCGCGCTGCGGCGGGCCAGCGCGCGGGGGCTGGCCGGCTTGGTGTTCACGACCGACCTCACCCTGGCCGAGACGGCCGTGTCGCTGGCCGAGCGCGGCGGCGTCGCCGTGCTGGCGGCGCCCGCGGCGAAGCTGTCCGAGCTGGCCGTCGCGATCGACCGGCTGCTGTCCGGAGGCGCGTCGCAGACCTTGACCCGGGCCGGGTACGCGATCGAGCGGGCCACCGCGGCGGCGGCCGGCGCCGACGCGTCGGTCGACGACGTCCTGCTGGCCGCGAGCCAGGCGCTCGGCGTGCCCTTCTCGCTCGTCGACGACCCCGCTGTCACCTGGGCCGACAACGACGCCGTGTGCGTCGGCGAGGTGCCGATCGGGCGTCTGGTCGCCGCGGCGCCGGACGGCGCGACCGCCCTCGTCGGCCCGGTGGTGGCGTCACTGGCATCGCGCGTGGCGCAGCGGCACGTGCGCGACCGGTTCGCGCCGACCCGGTCGCGCGCGGACCTGATCGTGGAGCTGGTGCTCGCCGAGTCCGCGCGGGTGGAGGGGTTCGTCGGGCAGGCCGCCCAGCTCGGCTTCCCGCTGCAGCTCTCCCACGTCGTCGGCTGGCTCAAGCCGACCGGCCTCACCGACCCCGACGCGCGCCCGCCGCGCAGCGTCGAGCCGGCGCTCGAGCTGTTCGCGCTGGAGCTGGTGGCCGCGCGGGCGGAGATGTGGCACATCGCCTTCATCCAGGACGACGTGCTGGTGGTCAGCACCGAGGCGCACGGCGCCGGGGACCACCAGCGCCGGCTGCGCGAGGTCGCCACCCGGATCCAGCGGCACGCCGGCGCGCTGGCCGGCCCGGACTGGGCGTACACGCTGGGCCTGGGCACGCCGCAGCTGGGCGCGACCGGCCTGCGCCAGTCGGCCGCCGAGGCGCGCATCGCCGCGGAGTCGGCCGTGGCCGCCGGCCGGCCCGGCGACGTCGAGCTGACCGACGTGACCGGCCTGCGCCGCGTGCTCCTGGACCTGTACGCGTCGCCGATCAGCCGCAACCTGCTGGGCGACATCCTGGCCCCGCTCGACGCGCTCGGCCCGGAGCGCTCGGCGACGGCGGTCCGGACGCTGCTGTCGTACCTCTCCCACCGCAACTCGCCGGCACAGGCGGCCCGCGAGCTGAACCTGCACCCCAACGCCGTCGGCTACCGGCTCAAGCGCATCCGCGACGTGCTGCAGCTCGACCTCGACGACCCCGACACCCGCTTCTCCGTCGAGCTGGCCTGCCGGGTGCGGCTGCTCGGCGCCAGCCGCCACTGACGGCGCACTCGCTCGACCTCCCCATGATCATCGGCTATCGACCCCGCCATGCCGTGGTGGATTGCCGATGATCATGGGGCCTCGACCTCGACGTGGTCCGAGCGCGGGTAGCTCACGCACAGCAGCACGCGCCGGGCGCCGTCCGGCGTCGTCGTGACGGCGCCGTCGACGTCGCCGCACACCAGGCGCGACTCGCAGGTGCGGCAACTGCCCGCGCGGCAGTCGTAGGGCAGCTCCAGGCCGTGGTCCTCCGCGAGCTCGAGCAGGCTGCGCTCGCTTTGGGCCACCCAGGTCAACTTCGGCCCGTTGGGACCGAACCGCACCGTCGCGTCCTGCTGGCGGCTCGGCAAGGTGGGCGTGGCGGCCGCGGCGAAGTCCTCGGCGCGGACGAGGTCGGGGTTGGCGCCGGCCTCGATCAGGCCGCCGCGCACCGCCGCGGTGAACTCGGCGGAGCCGCAGACGTAGATGTCGCTCTCGAACCACGGGATCGCGGCCGGGCCGTCCGCTGTCCGCAGGTAGTTGCCGCGCAGCACGTCCACCACCCGCGGGGCGGTGATCCGGCCGCGGTGGACGGTCGCGGCGCCCGGCTCGGCCTTGGACGTCCGGGAGTGGAAGTAGTGCAGGTGCAGGTCGTCGTGCCGGGGGAACAGATCGTCGAGGTAGTCGCGGAAGGCGGCCCGGCCGGGGCCCGGCGTCCCGTACAGCAGCCACAGCGGCGGCCGGTGCCCGTCGCGGTCGAGGTGGGCCTGGATCATCGCGATCATCGGGGTGATCCCGATGCCGGCCGCGACCAGAACCACCGGACGGAAGGCACCGCGGTCCAGGCGGAACTCCCCCGCCGGCGCGCGCAGCTCGACCGTCAGCCCACTGGCCGGTGCCCGCGACAGCGCCGCGCCGCCCCGCCCGCCGGGCCGGCGCCGGACGGTGATGCGGTACCGGCTCGGGTCGCGCGCGTAGCTCGACAGGCTCCACGTCCGCACCACCGGCTCCGCCCCGGGCTCGCTCAGCCGGACCACGACGTGTTGTCCGGCCCGGAACGCGGGCAGTGCGCCGCCGCCGGCAGGCCGGAGCAGGTACGACGTCGCCTCCGCCGTCTCCGCGACGGCGCCGTCGATCTCGAAGCGCCGCCAGCCCCGCCACCCCGCGGCCGAGGCGCTCGCGTCGCGCTCCAGGTTCGCGACCTTCAGCGTGAGCGCGCCGCGGGCGGTCGGGCTCAGATGCGGCGACGCCAGCGCGCGGTCGATCACGGCCCGCTCCTCGGTGGTGATCCGGGTGCCCGAGTCGCACAGCCGCGCCAGCTCGGCGACCGTCGGTGCGCCGCCCTCCCGGCCGATCAGCGTGAACTCGTCGCCCGCCTCCACGACGCCCGGCTCGACGACGCCGAAGTACGCGCCGGACCGGCCGGACAGCCGGAACTGCCGCATGAACGACTTCGGCTGGCCCAGCCGCCAGGTCAGCTTCCAGCACGGCACCCGTGGCCCGGTCACGACGAGCACCGCCTCGCCGACACGGTAGTGGTCACCGACGCGCAGCTCCGACTGGTCCATCGTGTCCAGCGTCAGGTTCTCGGCGAACCACCCGTCGCTCCACGTGTCGCGGCCCACGCCCAGCTCCGCGGCCCAGTGGTCGTACCCGGCCCGGTCGAAGGCGTACAGGTGGTCGCTGTGCGCGGCGACCTCGTCGCCGGCGGCCCCGGTCGGCATGATGACCCACGGCCGCGCGACCGGCTCCTTCACATACGCGTCCGGACCCGCTCGCCGTCGATCACCTGGGTGCGGATCCGGCCCGTGTTGAAGCCGAGGAGCCGCATGCCGCCGACGCTAGGCGCGCTGGTGCCCGCTCACAATGTGGCGGCAGCACTGAGCTCGTCGGCAGAACTGTGGCGGTGGCACAGCCCCATACACCCAGGGCACGAGGGGTCAGATCGGCCGCGTGTAACCATCGCCCACGCAAGTCATCCACATCAGAACGCAAGCGGACCGCAATCTGCTCGGGCGAGACCCCGACGTTGGTCTCCAAGCATCGATGACGACCGGCCCACGTCCAGATCCGGGCGTACAGGTCGCTGTGCAACCGGCGCACGAAGTGGTCGGTGAGAATCTCTTCCGCCGTGAGCGACCCTTCCAACACCGCAGTTAGCCGATCGGCGGCGACCTGGGCCCAGATCGCCTGCTCCAGGTCGAACACGTCCGCCTTGCGGGCCGGATTACAGACCAACGCACGGACCTGCTCCGTCAGGGACTCCAAGTCCTCAGCGGCAACCAGCGTCTCGCCGTACTCAGGGTCGAAAGACATCAGGCCTTGGACGTCGGCGGCTCAGTCGACTCCAAGAACTCCTCGACCTCGCGGGAGCGGACATGACCTTCGGGCACTTCGCGACGCTCAAGACGCGCGGACACCGCAGCGGCTCTAAGAGCCCACCGCCGGATCGCAGTCCCGTCAATCGGGCGCGTAGCCATCATCCCTCCCACGACAACCAGCGCAATCCAGTCCAGAGCAGGTGGCAGCACGCTGGGCGCCCAGCCATGCTCAGTCGCGATCGTCGATGGTCGAAGCGGCTTGCGCAAACAACGGTGCCCGCGACGATCCGCAAGGAAGGGAGATCTCGCGAGAGATGAGCCAGATCAGGTCGCGATTGATCTCGTCGGTTCGCCACTGCCAGCGCCCACTCCACGCCCGTTGGCGGCCTAGCCGAGCTTCATCATCAGCGAGTCACCGGCTTCCTGAAGGAGGTCATCGGCGAAGTAGGCGTCCTTCCCACGCTGAATGATCTCGTCGACGCGTTCGAGCCAGCCTCGATGTGGAGAAGCTCCTTGGCTGCCTTGCGGTCCATCAGAGGAGGACCGCATCGCCGCGGATGTCGTCATCGAGTTTCGGCTTCAAGCCTCCATACGACACGAGGTCGATCTCGCGGCCGAGAACCTGCTCGAGGAGCTGCTTGAAGCGAACGAACCCGAACGACGACGTGCCCTCAGGTGCCTCCACCAGCAGGTCGATGTCGGAGTCTGCGCGCGCTTCGTGGCGCGCGATGGAGCCGAACACCGCGAGTCGTGAGTAGCCGTGTTCGGTCGCTATCGCCTTGAGGATCGGCGCAGCAGCATCCAGCAGGACCTCGGGGTGCACGTCGTCGAGTTCGGGCGCGAACTTGAGTTGCTGGCTGACGGCCGGCTGGGTGATGCCGAGTGCCCCGGCGATCTGTCGCTGGCTCATCCCGGTCGCCACCATCGCGCGCAGGGCGAGCACGCGCCGAAGCCGCGCGCGATCCTCTTCGCGCCTGGCGTCGCGATACTCGGCCAGCAGTGCCATAAGGAAACCTTATCAGGGTCTCTGGCCACGCCCCCCTGTTCAGCGGCTGCCGCTTCGCGGCGGCGTGACGGCGCGTCAGCCGATCTGCTCGAACAGGGACACGATGATCCCCTCGGGGCCGCGGACGTAGGCCATGCGGACACTGCCCTCGTACTCGCCGACACCACCGACGAGCCCGTAGCCGTCCGCGGCCACCGCGTCGACGGCCGCCTGGAGGTCGTCGACCTCGAAGGACACATTGCGCAGTCCCAGCTCGTTGGCCATCGGCGCGGGCGATCCGGGCACATGGTCGGGCGTGACGAAGCTGGACAGCTCCAGCCGGGTTCCGTCGGCGGGCAGCCGCAGCATCGCGATCTCGCAGTGCGCGCCGGGGATGCCGCAGACGGTCTCCACGAACTCGCCCTCGACGGATCCGGTGCCCTCGACCTCGAAACCCAGCCCGACGAAGAACGCCGTCGCCGGCTCCAGGTCCGCCACGGTGATGCCGATGTGGTCGAAGCGTCGTACGTGTGTCATGTGATCCATCCTCCGTTGGTGATCCGGTCGCTTCGATGCTGGGACGGAACCGGGGCCGGGATCTCGACATGTTCCAGCCGCGCATCTTGTGGCCTGTCTCGGCAGGTCATTGTCCGGCGGCGCTGTCGGTGCCAGGCTCGACGCTCTGGAGGTGGTTCCACCATGGGACTTGTCGGCCAACACCCTGCAGCCTTTCCTCGTCCGCCCGCGACCGACTTCGGCGTCTTCTCGCGGGACACGGTCGAGGTGCATCGCACCACCGGCCTCAACGTCACCTGCCGGGTCTCTCTCGGTCCCGGTCTCGGCTCGTGGCTGCGGGTGCCACCACTCCTGCCGGACCAGATCTCCCGGGGGTACTGGTTCGTCTCCGAATCGGAAGCGGTGGAGTCGCCGTTCAGTGCCTGGGCGGTGCCGGATGGGCAGGCCTTCTCGCTGGCGCGCTTCGTCCTGGCCGGCTTCGGCTCCGATCAGGGTTGGCGTGAGGACACTCATCCGCGATACGTCACGGACCTCACCGGTGACGGGCGCGGCGACATCGTCGGGTTCGGCGACGACGGCGTGTGGGTCTCGCTGGGCGACAGCTCCGGCGGCTTCTCGCCGCCGGCGTACGTGCTGGCGGCGTACGCCCCGAATCAGGGCGGCTGGTCGTCGGGTCGCCATCTGCGCGTGCCGGCCGACCTCACCGGGCAGGGGCGCCGCGACATCGTCGCGTTCGGCGACGACGGGGTGTGGATCTCGCTTGGCGACGGCTCCGGCGGCTTCTCGCCGCCGGCGTACGTGCTGGCCGGCTTCGGCGTCAATCAGGGCTGGCGCGTGGAGCAGCACCAGCGGTTCGTCGTGGACCTCACCGGCAATGGTTGGGCCGACCTGTTGGGCTACGGAGACGACGGGGTGGTCGTGGCTCTTGGCGATGGCACGGGCGGGTTCGGCCCGCCGCAGCTGGTGCAGACGTCCGATCGGTTTCGCCATGGATCGAACGCCGACCATCCCGACCTGCTGGCCGATCTCACCGGTGACGGCCGGCCGGACCTCGTCACGTTCGGGTCGGCCGGCGTGTGGACCTCGCTCAACAACGGCGATGGCGTGTTCGCCGAGGCGCATGAAGGACTGCACGCGCTGTGCGCGGCCCAGGGGTGGCGGGCCGACCGGCATCCGCGCTTCGTCGCGGACGTGACCGGCGACGGGCGCGCCGACGTCGTGGCCTTCGGCGACCAGGGCGTGCAGGTGGCGCGGGGTCGTGGTGACGGCACCTTCGACCCGCCGCTCCATCTGGTGTCCTTCTTCGGGCGCCAGGCGATGCCAGACCTCGAGTGGCACGTCGGCCGCGACCCGCGGCTGCTGGCCGACCTGACGGGCAACGGCGCCATGGATGTGGTGGGCTTCGGCGACGACGGCATCTGGGCGCTGGTCCTGGACACGACGGGCCCGAAGTCACCGCAATTCTGCGTCCCCGACCTGGGCTACGGCATGGGGTGGCGTGAGGGTGCACACCATCGCGTGGCCGCCGACCTCACCGGCGACGGCCGTGCCGACCTGGTCGGCTTCGGCGACGCGGGAGTGTACGTCTGCCTCAACGAGGGCAGAGGTCCGGTGCCGCGGCCGGTGGTCACGCCGTAGTGGCTCGAGAATCTACGGCCGACTGTGCGGCCGCTAAGGTCGGCTTGTGTGGTTCGGGGCGCACCTGCCGCTGATCGATGTCGACGGTTCGGGATTCCCCTCGTTGGCCGGCTACGTGGATGCCGCACGCGAGGCGGGGTTCAGCGCGATCAGCGCCAATGACCACCTGGTGTTCCAGCGACCGTGGCTGGACGGGATCGTCGCGCTGTCCACCGTCATGGATCGCAGTGCCGGCCTGACTCTGGCCACCACCGTGGCCCTGTCTGTGGTCCGGGGGCCGGCGGCGGTGGCCAAGGCCGCCGCGGCGTTGGACGCGCTGTCCGGTGGTCGCTTCGTGCTCGGTGTCGGTCCGGGATCCTCGGCCGCCGACTACGGCGCGGCCGGGGTGCCGTTCGAGGAGCGGTGGCCGCGGTTCGACGCATCGGTCCGCGTGCTCCGCGCCGCACTCACCGACGACCACGTACCGGGTTTGGGCCGCTTCTACGAGACGCCCGCCCTGGAGCCCCGGCCGACCCGGCCGATCCCGATCTGGATCGGCAGCTGGGGCTCCGCAGCCGGACTTCGCCGGGTGGCCCGCCTCGGCGACGGTTGGCTGGCCTCGGCCTACAACACGACCCCCGACCAGATCTCCGCGGGCCGCGACCTCCTGCACCGCGCGCTGGAATCCGCCGCGCGAGACCCGCACGCCTTCCCGATCGCCCTCGCGACCATGTGGACCTACCTGACCGATACTGCAGCCGAGGCGCGGACGAGACTCGGCGCCCTGGCCCGGATGCTCGGCCGGGACCCGGTCACCCTCGCCGACCAAGTGCTGATCGGGCCCGCCGAGGTGTGCGCCGCGAGGCTGGCTCGGTACGCCGACGCCGGCGTCGACGCGGTCTTCATCTGGCCGGTCGCCGACCCGATCACACAGCTGCGCCTCTTCGGCGCGTCGGTCGTCCCATACCTGCGCTGACTGGTCAGAGGAGCTCATGTGCCGTGCCCTTACTGCAGACGCGGCGGAATGACACGCTCCAGCAATCCGTCTGGACGCCCATGCGCGGGTCTGACTGACCAGAGCGAGGGGTCGTTCAGGCAACATGGAACATCGTGCCGCCGCGCTCTGCATCGTTTGCGGAAGGTTGTGTCCGGGGTGTCTGCCACCCTGGGCTCCTACGGTTAGGAGTTGACGGATGCCAACCTTCTGCGTGAACAGTATCGCCCAGTCGAACGGCGACCACGAGGTTCACGACGTCACGGCCAACAAGTCATGCCTGCCAACGCCCGCCAACCGGGTGGACCTCGGGTACCACGGAGGTTGCTCCTCCGCTGTGCAGGCCGCGAAGAACCACTTCAGGCAGGTGAACGGCTGTCGTTGGTGCGCTCCTGCCTGCCATACGAGCTAGCTCTCGCCGCTCGTGGCGGACCGCGTCACCACGGCTCCATCCGCATCCGAGCAAGCCATTACGCGGCAGAATAACTTTACCAGGCAATCCACCCTACGCCTGTTTGTGGAGCTAGACTTCTTGGACTGCAGCGGCATCGTGCCCCACAGGCTGTAGGGCATCGATGCCGTCCTTGCGGAATTCGACATGCGGGATCGGGGGCAATTCGTGAGCTTCAGTGCTACCAGATTGACCTGCTTCGCTCTGCTTGCCGCAATGGAGCATGACATGCGAGTGAGCATCCAAGAGTACCTCGGCGACCAGAGCGTTGACGATCTGATTCCGACGGATCGAATCGTGAAGGCGAACGCCCGAAGGGTGAGGGACGGGCTATCGGCCACGTCGGATTTACCAGGGCTGCTGGCCTATCTCGATTTTGCGGAGAGCTACGAGGCGTTGGCATCCAAGGCGGCGGACCTGCCCCAAGACCTTCGTGCCAGCCTGAAGATCCTGGCGCCATCTGCCGCAAGAACAGTGGCCATTCGCAATCGAGTAGCCCACACCAGGCCGATGGAAATTGACGACTCGTCGTTCTTGGTCGACCTGGCCAAGGAGCTATCGGCCCTCACCAGTCCATATTGGGACGAGCTAAAGGCGATTCTGGATCGCTTAAGTGCTGACCCATCCTTCGTGCTCGGGCTGACTATCAGTCTTCCCGCTGACCCCGATAATGGGCCTCAACACAACCTTCCAGTTCCGGACTTCGATGAGACCGGATTCTTCGGCCGGCAAGGCGAACTGCGTCGCATCATGAAGGCGATCAAGGGCGCGTACCCGGTTGTCTCGATTCTCGGCGATGGTGGTGTCGGGAAGACTTCGATCGCACTGAAAGCGGCATACGAACTGCTCGAAGATCCGAAGCAGCCATTCGACGCTATTGTGTGGGTAACTGCTAAAGCAACGATTTTGACGCCGAATGAGATTCGCCGAATCAATGGCGCCATTGAGACTTCGCTGGGGCTAATCGGTTCTGCGGCTGCCGAGCTGTCGGGCTTAGATGACGCCGCCGACCCAGTCGCAGAGGTTCTTGCATACATGGAGAACTTCAGGATCCTGCTTCTGCTTGACAACCTAGAAACGGTCCTCGATAACCGCCTGCGTCAGTTCCTCCTTGAGTTGCCAATGGGGAGCAAAGTGATCGTGACCAGCCGCATTGGACTGGGTATCGAGAACCCAGTTCAATTGGCGCCCCTCGCCGACGACGAGGCAGCGAGGCTGCTGCGTGCACTTGCGCGCATCCGGGACGTGCGCCAACTCAACGAACTCGACCAGCCGACCGTGGAATTGTTGGCCCGACGGATGGCTGGTCATCCAGCATACATACGATGGTTCGTTGCCGGCGTTCAGTCCGGTCGGCGGCCCGAGGACCTTCTAGGCAACAACGAGCTGCTCCTCGACTTCTGCATGTCGAACGTCTACGACTACCTATCTGAGGACGCTCGAGCGGCGTTGCGATCAATGCAAGTGTTGGCAGGTGCGAAGAATCAGGCTGAGCTTGCGTTCCTGAACGACTTCACGGCTTCAAAAACCCAGGCGGCGCTTCTGGAACTCCTTACCACCAACTTCACAGCTATGTCGAGCCAGACCTCTGGAGAAAGCCTCGACACCGGATACGAGCTTTCAGACTTTGCCCGGCAGTACCTGGACAAGCATCACCCTGTTGAGACGGAAGAGCGCAACTGGCTTCTTCAGCGGAGCGAAGAACTTCGGGCTCTTGGTATCGAGATGGCGGCAGCGAACACGGCGTCGCCCTTTGCGCCTACCAGCGTCCACGTCCGAGGCCCCGGTGATTTTCATGCTGCAGGGCTTCTGCGCACGGCGATCGCCGTGGCGTTCACCGACCCCGGCGCGGCATTGGAGCACTGCCTTGAGGCGCAACTACTTGCGCCTAGCTACTATGAGGCGTGGCGAGTGGAGGGCTTCGTGCGAGCCCTGAGTCGCGACCAAGGTGGAGCTCAGGCCGCTTATGATCGAGCGTCGGAACTTGCTCCGAACTCGGCTGCTGTCCTTTTCCATTTCGGTACGTTTCTGCTCGATGCAGTTGGAGACCCGCAAAGGGCCCTGGAGCTCTTGCAGAGTGCCGCACGCAATGAACCATCGAGTTCAGAAGTCGCCGGGCAAGTTGCTTGGGCGCAATTCTGTTTGGGCGACATGGCTGCGGCCATTACAGCCGGTACCGGAGTCGCTACCAGTCGAACTGCAAGCAGCAACCATCGTCGGGCGGCTTGCGTTCTAACGCTTCGCGCAACACAGTCGGCGGTCGGGCAGCTGAGAAGCATTCGACAGTTCGACGAAGCAGTGGAGTACGTCGAATCGGGTGTCGAGCTTGCTGAAGAGGTGGACAGCAGGTTGATTGAGGGCGAGGCCGCCGATCGCCTGATCGCATTGCGGAATGTTTCGGCAGCATTAGCGGAGCAGAGCGTGGACTATGCGGCCGCGCAGGCGGCTCAGTTCGTCGCTCGCATTGACACGGTGCTCGGCCGTAACGCATCGTTTGAAAACCGTAGGACCGGAATTATCCATGCCTTGGTCGTAGACAAGGGCTTCGGATTCGTCACTGCTGGGAAGGCGAGGTTCTTCTTTCACATCAGCGACCTGCGGAACCGGGCTGATTGGGATTCGCTGTTCGAAGGTGCACACTGTGTGTTTGAGCCAGCTCAAACGCCAAAGGGTGCACGCGCAAAACGAGTCCGTCTGGTCGAGGTTTAGCAACCATGTCTGCGTCATTCTGGGCGAACTGACGCTGTGCTCAAATGTCTAGCCCGAACCCCAGCCTAGGTGCGCTGCGGGGATCTGCGGGTTCAGCCCTGGGGCGCACCGAGCCTCCCGGTCCGGCGATCGAGCGGGCAGAACTGCTGTCGCCGCCGTACCGCTCTCGCCGCCAACGCCCCCACCTCGGCCAGGCCCGAGATCCGTTCGAAGCATGTCGACGTCCGCGGGAAGGCGATCTGTGAGCAGCTGAACGAGCGGATCGCAGCCTTCAACGCAGCGGAGTGGCCGCTGGGCGGCCAGGAGACGCGGGCGACGAGATGCCTAAACCGCCCGCGCTGTGCGAGCGGGTTAGGAGGCTGGACCACAAGATCCTGAACCCGCCCTTGGCGAGGTAGCCGGGCACAGGCAACGAAACACGGGCAAGCTCCGCCACCTCACGGACAGCAACCGTCGCCGACATCCGAGTGCGCGTCGTATGGTGACGCCACCCATATAGAGGAGGTTCTGGTGGACGAATCCTCCAAGCTCCAGGCGGTCGACACCATCGTCTCGGCGGTGATCGATGACGTCGGGGCGGGGCCGAGGGAGTTGGCCGGCGCGTTCGAGCGGCTCGGCCTGGGCGAGGACGAGGCGGACCGGGCCGCGGACCTGGTGCACCGCGCGCACGGCGAGAGTGTGCGGCTGCGCCGCCGCGAGCACGAGATCGCCGCGCTGTTCTCCAGCGCCCGCGAGCTCGCCGAGGTGCGCGACGCCGACTTGTTGCTGGACCGGCTGGTGAACCGCGCGCACGAGATCATGGGCTGCGATGTCACCTACCTGTCCGTTCTGGATCCGGAGACCCGAGAGCTGCGCGTGCGCACGACGATCGGCGCGGTGAGCCCGGAGTTCCAGCACCTGCTGGTGCCGGCCGGCCGCGGCCTGGTCAGCGAGATCGTCGAGTCGCGGACGGCACGGTGGGTGGGCCGCTACGGCAGCTACCCGCCGCAGCGGCACGAGCCCACGGTGGACCGCGCCGTCGAGGCGGAGGGGCTGGTCTCGCTGCTGGGCGTGCCCATGCTCACCGGCGACGACGTGCTCGGCGTGCTGTTCGTGGCGACGCGGCGGGAGTCGGTCTTCACGCCGGAGCAGATCTCGGTGCTGTCCGCGCTCGCCGACCACGCGTCGGTCGTGCTGCAGACGGCGGACATGCTGCGGCACCTGCGCCGCTCCGAGGACGAGGCGCGCCGGGCGCTGGGGCGGCTCACCGAGCACCTGGCCGAGCGCGACCGCGCCAACACCGTGCACCAGGAGCTGGTCCAGGCGGTGCTGCGCGGCGGCGGTGTCGGCCAGATCGCCAAGACGCTGGCCGCCGCGCTGTCGCGGACCGTCACGATCGTCGACGCCGACGCGCGGGTCGTCGCCGACTCGGCCGGGACGGCGGCCAACACCACCGTCGCGCTGGACCGGGAGACGGCCGCGGCCATCGAGCGGAGCCGGTCCTCGGGCCTGTGCGCCATCGTCCCAGGCAGACCGGGCCGCGCAGGCGACGCCGTCGCCGCCGTCGCCGCCGTCACCGCGGGCGCCGAAGCGCTCGGCGCGCTCATCCTCGGGCCCGGCGACTTCGAGCTCGGGCCGGTCGACCGGCGGACCGTAGAGCGCGCCGCCCAGGTCTGCGCGTTGGTCGAGCTGCAGCTCAAGGCCGTCGCCGACACCGAGCGACGGCTGCAGTCCGGGCTGGTCGCCGACATCCTCGAAGCCTGGCGGGAGCGCGGCGACGACATCGCGCGGCGGGCCCGCTCCTTCGACGTCGTGCCCGCCGACCTCGACACCGTGCACGTCTTCGCCGTCGACGGCGGCGCCCGGGCCGCCGCCGAGCGGCTGCTCATGCGGCTGCTGCGCGGCCAGGGGCTGGTCGGCGAGTGCCGCGGCTACGTGACCGCGATCGTCGACTCCACCCGGACGACGATGGACGCCGGCACGCTCCGCGAGCGGATCGCCCAGCACACCGCACACCCGGTGCTCGGCGTCACGGCGGCGCCGGCGTCCTCGCCCGCGGAGCTCGGCGGACGGTTCACGCTGGCGGCGCGGACGGCGCGGCTGCTGGAGGCGATCGGGGTGACCGGCCGCTCGGTGAGCACCGACGAGTACCTGCCCTACGCGTCGGTCTTCGACGCCGACGCCGCCACGCTGACCGCGTTCCTCGACGCGACCATCGGCGCGGTCCGCGCCTACGACGACGAGAAGGGCACCGAGCTGCTTGCCACGCTGCGGGCGTTCGTGCGGTGCAACGCCAGCCCGACGAAGACCGCGCGGCTGCTGCGCTTCCACACCAACACCGTGCTCCAGCGGCTGGAGCGCATCGCCACCATCCTCGGCGCGGACTGGCGCGACGACGAGCGGCTGTTCCGCATCTCGCTGGCCGTCCGGCTCGACGAGCTCGCCCACGGCCTGGCCGGCGCCGGCGCCGGTGCCGGTGCCGGTGCCGCCGTCAGCGCCGGCGGACGGGCGAACCACCCATGACCCGGCCGTGATCGTGGGCGTTCGTCCCATACCTGCACCGAGCGGGCGCCGCCTAGCGTGGACGCGCGGCCACCGAAGGTGGCGGCCCGCCGGAAGCGAAGGAGCGTTCATGGCCGTGACGAGCCGGATTCCCGGCCTCAGGGACCACAGCGTCGAGGACCGGCGGCGCCTGGTGGCGCAGCACGCCGACGTCGCGGCCGACGCGCTGGACGTCCTCGACCCGGTCCGCGGCCTCGGCCTGGACCAGGCCGACCACCTCATCGAGAACGTCATCGGCGCGATCGCGGTCCCGGTGGGCGTCGCCACGAACTTCACCGTCAACGGGCGGGACCGGCTGGTGCCGATGGCCACCGAGGAGCCGTCGGTCGTCGCCGCCGCCAGCAACGCGGCGCGGATGGCCCGGGCGCACGGAGGCTTCCACACGTCGAACACCGGCTCGGTGATGATCGCGCAGATCCAGCTGGTCGACGTCGTCGACCCGAACGGCGCCCGGGCCCGCATCCTCGAGGCCGCCGCGGAGATCATGGCGCTGGCCGACCAGCAGGACCCGGTGCTCGCATCGCTCGGCGGCGGCATGCGCGGCGTCGACGCACGGGTGCTCGGCACCCGGCTCGGCGACCAGGTCATCGTGCATCTGACGGTGGACGTGCGCGACGCGATGGGCGCCAACGCCGTCAACACGATGGCCGAGGCGGTCGCGCCGCGGCTGGCCGAGCTGGCCGGCGGCCGCCCGCTCCTGCGCATCCTCAGCAACAAGGCCGAGCTGCGGGTCACCCGGGCGCGCGCCGTGTTCGACGCCGAGCTGCTCGGCGGCCCCGGGGTCGTCGACGGCATCGTGCTCGCCTCGGCCTTCGCCGAGGCCGACCCGTACCGCGCGGCCACCCACAACAAGGGCATCATGAACGGCGTGACGGCCGTGGTGCTGGCGACGGGGAACGACACCCGCGCGGTCGAGGCCGGCTGCCACTCGCAAGCGGTCCGCGACGGCCGCTACTCGGCGCTGTCGCGGTTCGAGAAGGACGCCGACGGCAACCTGGCCGGGTCCATCGAGTTGCCGCTCGCGGTCGGGCTGGTCGGCGGGGCCACCCGCGCCCATCCGGTCGCCCGCGCCGCACTGGCGATCCTCGGCGTCGAGACCGCCACCGAGCTGGCCGACGTCATCGCGTCGGTCGGCCTCGCGCAGAACCTCGCCGCCTGCCGGGCGCTGGCCACCGAGGGCATCCAGCGCGGCCACATGACGCTGCACGCGCGCACGATCGCCGCCTCCGCCGGCGCCCTCCCCCATGAGGTGACGGCGGTCGCCGGCCGGCTGGTCGCCGACGGCCGGATCCGGGTCGAGCACGCCGAGCAGGTGCTGCGGGAGCTGAGGACGCCATGAGCGCGCTCTGGGAGCCCCGGCCCCTGGTCGCCCGCGCGGACGGGCTGCCGTCGACGGTGACGGTGTACGAGGTCGGGCCGCGCGACGGGCTGCAGGCCGAGTCCGCCGTCGTGCCGACCGCGGTGAAGGCGGAGTTCTGCCGCCGGCTCGCCGCCGCCGGCGTCCGGAACCTCGAGGTGACCAGCTTCGTCCCACCCGGCGTCATCCCGGCGCTGGCCGACGCGGAGGACCTGCTGGACGAGCTGGACGGCGACGGCGGCCTGGCCGGCGTCCGCACCGTCTGCCTGATCCCCAACCGGCGCGGCCTCGACCGTGCGCGAACGGCCGGCGTCGGCGAGATCGCGGTGATCGCCAGCGCGACGGAGTCGTTCGCGCGGGCCAACCTCAACAACGGCCGCGACGCCGCCGCACAGAAGGCGGCCGACGTCACCGCGGCGGCCCGGAGCGCAGGCCTGGCCGTCCGCGGCTACGTGTCGATGGCCTTCGGCGACCCGTGGGAGGGCCCGGTCGAGCCGGCAGCCGTCGCCGAGATCGCCGCCGCGCTGTACGCCGCCGGCTGCGCGACGATCTCGCTGGGCGACACCATCGGCGTCGCCACACCCGGGCAGATCGGGACGGTCGTCGGCGCGCTGGGCGCGGCCGGCGTCCCGCCGGAGTCGATCGCGCTGCACGGCCACGACACCTACGGCCAGGCGCTGTCCAACGTGTACGCGGCCCTGCTCGCCGGCGTGACCGAGTTCGACGCCTCGATCGGTGGCCTGGGACGATGCCCGTACGCGCCCGGCGCGACCGGCAACCTCGCCACCGAGGACCTCGTGTGGATGCTGCACGGCCTCGGCATCGAGACCGGCCTCGACCTCGACGCCCTCGTCCGCACCAGCGCATGGATGGCCGAGCGGCTGGGCCGGACCGCCATCGCCTCGCGGGTCGCCACCGCCCTGCTGGCCCACTCGGAGGTCCTCACGTGACGCTGCCGCACCGCACCGGCGCCCTCTCGGGCGTCGTGGTCCTCGACCTGTCCCGGGTCCTGGCCGGGCCCTACTGCGCGGAGATCCTGGCCGACTTCGGCGCCACCGTCATCAAGATCGAGAACCCGCGCGACCCCGACGTCACCCGCGGTTTCCCGCCCTACCTCCGCCACGGCGACGAGGAGCTGAGCGGCTACTTCGCGCAGTACAACCGCGGCAAGCTCGGCATCACGCTCGACCTCGCCACCGAGGCGGGCAAGCAGGCGCTGATCGACCTCGCCAAGCGGGCCGACATCGTGATCGAGAACTTCCGCCCGGGGACGATGGACAAGCTCGGCGTCGGCTACGACGTGCTGCACGAGGCCAACCCGCGGCTGGTGTACACCGCGATCTCCGGCTACGGGCAGACCGGCCGCAACCGCACCAAGCCCGCCTTCGACAGCACCGCTCAGGCGGCCGGCGGGCTGTGGTCGATGAACGGCTCACCCGACGGCGTGCCGGTCCGCGTGGGCACCGTGATCGGCGATCTCGCCGCCACGCTCTTCGCCGTGACGGGGACGCTCACCGCCCTGCGGCACGCCGAGCGGACCGGCGCCGGCCAGCTCGTCGACGTCGCCCAGGTCGACAGCGTCGTCGCGCTCACCGAGAACGCCGTCGTCAACTACACCGTCGACGGCGTGGTCGCCACGCACACGGGCAACCAGCACCCGTGGGTGCGGCCCTACGAGCTGTTCCCCTGCGCCGACGGCTACGTCTTCTTCGGCGGGTACACCGACAAGTTCTGGCGCCTGAGCTGCGAGCTGTTCGGGACGCCCGAGCACGCCGCCGACCCCGAGATCGACTCCATGCGCAAGCGGTTCGAGAAGGACGTCTACGAGCGGCGGGTGCGGCCCATCGTGCTCGGCTGGTTCGCCGAGCGGACGAAGGACGAGCTGGAGGCGCTGGCCGGCGACACCGTGCCGCTCACCGCCGTCAAGGACGTCGGCGAGGTCGTCGACGACCCGGCCACGGCGGAGCGGGAGATGGTCATCGCCGTCGACCACGAGGAGTTCGGGCCGGTGCGCATGTTCGGCCAGCCGGTGAAGCTCAGCGAGACGCCGGCCGACACGACGCTGCGGGCCAGCCGGCTCGGCGAGCACACCCAGCTGGTGCTGACGGCGCTGGCCGGCTACGACGCGGACACCGTCGCGGCGCTGCGCGAGGCGGGGGCGATCTGATGGCGCTGCTGCTGCGCGGCGGGCGCCGCTACGGCGGCGAGGCCGTCGACGTCCTCATCGACGACGGCCGGCTCACCGCGGTCGCCCCGCCCGGCGCACCGGCGCCGCGCGAGGCGGAGGTCGTCGACCTCGACGGCCGGTTCGTCGGACCCGGCCTGTGGGACGCGCACGTGCACTTCACCCAGTGGGTCGCCGCCCGCGCCCGGTTCGACCTGGCCACGACGACCAGCGCGGCCGACGCCGCCGAGCGGGTCCGGGCCCGGCTGGCCGCGGGCGCTGAATCCGGCGTGCTGGTCGGGTACGGGTTCCGCGACGCGCTCTGGCCGGACCAGCCGTCCGTGACGCTGCTCGACGCCGCGGCCGGGACCCATCCCGTCGTGCTGGTCAGCGGCGACCTGCACTGCGGCTGGCTCAACACCGCCGCCGCGGCCGCGTTCGGCCTGACGCTGCCACCGTCGGGCCTGCTGCGCGAGACGGAGTGGATCGGGACGCTGCAGCGCATCGACGCCCAGACCCACTACGGTATCGACGGTTTCCGCGCGGCCGCCGACGCGGCCGCGGCCCGGGGCGTCGTCGGCGTCGTCGACTTCGAGAACGACGACAACCTCGCGCTCTGGCCGCAACGGGTCGCCGCCGGCGTCACGTCCCTGCGCGTCGACGCGTCCGTCTGGCCGTCCCGGCTCGACGCCGCGATCCGCGCCGGGCACCGCAGCGACGACGTGCTCGACCAGGACGGGCTGGTGCGCGTCGGCCCGCTCAAGGTCGTCGCGGACGGCTCGCTCAACACCCGTACCGCGTACTGCTGGCAGCCCTACCCCGGCACCGCCGACCACGGCGTGCAGAGCGTCGACGGGGCCGAGCTGCGGCGGCTGCTGCGCACGGCCACGGGCAACGGCATCGACGCCGCCGTGCACGCGATCGGCGACCGCACGAACACCGAGGTCCTCGACGCGTTCGAGGAGCTGGCCATCCCCGGGACCATCGAGCACGCGCAGCTGGTCCGCCCGGCCGACGTGCCCCGGTTCGCCCGGCTGGGCGTGGTCGCGAGCGTCCAGCCGGAGCACGCCATGGACGACCGCGACGTCGCGGACCGGCACTGGGCCGGGCACGCCGAGCACGCGTTCGCCTACGGGTCGCTGCACGCCGCCGGCGCCGTGCTCCGGCTCGGCTCCGACGCACCGGTCGCGCCGCTGGACCCCTGGGTGTCGATCGCGGCGGCCGTCCACCGGCACCGCGACGGGCGCGCGCCGTGGCATCCGGAGCAGCGGCTGCCGATCCAGGCCGCGCTGGCCGCCAGCGCCCGCGGCCGCGGCACGCTCACCGCCGGCGACCCGGCCGACCTGGTCGTCGTCGAGGCCGACCCGCTGACGGCGGACGAGCCGGGCCTGCGCGCCATGACGGTCGCCGCGACGCTGCTCGGCGGCCGCTGGACCTGGAGGTCGCTGTGACCAGCCGCACCGACACGATCCGGCCCGAGCCGGCCCGCGCGTACCGCGACACGTTCGCGCCGTCGGACCCGGCCGCGCCCGGCCTGCTGCCGCCGGGCTGGCACAAGCTGTACTTCCTCCCCCTGCCGGCGCTGGACGAGCTGCGCCCCGACGGGACACCCGGCGCCGACGGCGTCACGCCGGACATCGCGCTGCCGCGCCGCCTGTACGCCGGCGAGGAGCTGACCTTCCACCGGCCGATCCGGTTCGGCGAGACGCTCGAGCTGACGACGACGCTCGGCGAGGTCCGCGAGAAGACCGGTGGCAGCGGGCCGCTGGTGTTCGTCACGCTGGAGAGCACCATCCGGTCCGGCGCCGAGGTCGTGACGTCCATCCGGCAGCGCGACGTGTTCCTCGGCGACGCCCCGCCCGGTTCCGCGCCACGGCCGGTGGCCGGCCCGGCCGGGGACGAGTGGGCGTGGGCCGGTGAGCTGACCATCACCCCGGTGCACCTGTTCCGGTTCTCGGCGCTCACGTTCAACAGCCACCGCATCCACTACGACCGCGACTGGGTGCGCGACGTCGAGGGCCAGCCGGACCTCATCGTCCACGGGCCGCTACTGGAGCTGCTGCTGCTCGACTTCTGCGTCCGCAACGTGCCGGACCGCCCGGTCGCCCGGTTCTCCATGCGCGCGGTCGCGCCCGCCTACGTCGACACCCCGATCCGCCTCGCCGGCATCCCGCACGACGGCGGCGCCCAGGTCTGGGCGCTCGACGACAAGGGCGACGTGCTCTCCACCGGCGAGGCCGTCTGGGCCGCGCCCGACGCCGACTGACGGAGGATGCGATGCCGCACGCGGACACCGACGGGATCGAGATCTTCTACGAGGTCGACGGCGCGCCGGACGACCCCGTCCTGGTGCTCGTCGCCGGCGGCGGCGCGCAGCTGATCGCCTGGCCCGATCAGCTCGTAGCGCTGCTGGTGGCCGAGGGGTTCCGGGTCGTGCGCATGGACAACCGCGACACCGGCCTCTCCCAGCGCTTCGGCGGCCCCGACGACGTCGACGGCGGCTACGAGCTGTCCGATCTGGCCGACGACATCGTCCGGGTGCTCGACCACCTCGGCGCCCCGTCCGCCCACCTCGTCGGGCACTCGATGGGCGGGATGATGGCCCAGCTGGTCGCGCTCGACCATCCGGAGCGGGTGCGAAGCCTCGGCCTGCTCAGCACGATCCCCGGGCAGGACCCGCGCTACATCCTGCACGGCGAGCGCGAGGAGCTGCTGTCCCCTCCTCCGCGGCTGACCCGCGAGCAGGCCGTCGCGTTCGCCGTCGAGGCCGCGACACCCACCGGCCCGCACCGCTACGACCCGCAGCTGGAGTGGCACGCCTGGGCGGCGGGGCTGGCCTACGACCGCGGCTACGCGCCGGAGGGCTTCGCGCGCCAGTGGGCGGCGCTGCGCCGGGCGCCCGAGCGGCTCGACCGCCTGCGCGGCGTGACCGTGCCGACCTTGGTGCTGCACGGCCGCGACGACGACGTGCTGCACTGGTGCGCGGCGGTGGACATGGCCGACGCGATCGCCGGGTCCGAGCTGCGCGTGTACCCGGACATGGGCCACCTCGTCCCGTGGGAGCTGTGGCCCGACCTCGTCGCCGCGATCGCCGGGACCGCGCGCCGCGCCACCTAGTACACGTGGGGCCGCTTCGGCTCGCAGCGGTATCCGGGCCGCCCACCAGGCGTTCTCCCGCCCTACCAGGCATGCACGGGTGGTAGAGCGGGAGAACGCCTAGCGAGGCACCGAAAGGTTGATGATCATGAGCATCCACAGCCCGGCAACGTCGCAAGCGGACGCACACTGACTGGTGAGGCGCGAACGCAGGCCGGAACCGCCGCGAACCCGAGCCCGAGCGACCCGAACGGGGCCGGAAGGCGGCAGACGTGAACCGAAAGGCGGCGAACGTGGGTCGTTGGCGGTGCGACGTGCCCACACTCCCCCGTCCCCCTGATAGCTGCCCGTTCTTGGCCGGGACGACGCGGGTCAAGTACGCGGCCCTCGACACAAACACCCAATGACCAGCAGAGGCCGCGGACTTGAGGCGCGTCGGCCCGGCTAAGAAAATGGGCAGCAGGGGGACGGCCAACGTTCGCAGCACCGTCAACCAACGACAGCAGGCGTCCTACTGCCGTCGCAGGACTAGCCAGCCGCCGGGACCGGCGCGGCGAAGCCGGAGACGTCGTCCGTCGTCTCGCCGTCGATCGCCAGCTCGGCGAGGATCCGCCCGATCGCCGGGGTGAACTTGAAGGCGTGCCCGGCGCCCAGCGCGACGAGGATGTCCGGGTGCTCGGCCAGCGGCCCGAGGACGAACTCGCGGTCCGGGGTGAGCGCGTACTGGCAGGTGACGGTGCGCAGCGGCTCGCCGCGTCCGGGGACGATGCCGCCCAGGAAGGACGTGAGCTGGTCGATCAGCTCCGGCGCCGGCACGAACGTGCGCTCCTCCGGCGTCATCAGATGGTCCGAGACGTCGCGTGCGGCCTTGATCGTCGGCTCGCCGTAGGCCGGGAACCCGTAGAAGCAGTGGGTGTCCTCCCAGATCCAGACCGGGAACCGCGCGGGGTCGAACGCCGCCGGGTCGGCCGGCTTGAAGTACGTGACCTGCTCCTGCATGGTGACCAGCGGGATGGCCGCGCCCAGGGGCGCCAGCAGCCGGTTCGTCCACGCGTCGGCGGCCACGACCACCGTCCGGGCGCGCACGTCGCCGGCCGCGGTGTGGACGACGACGCCGGCGCCGTCGGGGCTCAGCGCCTCGACCGGCGTCCGGTCCCGGAGCACCGCGCCGAGCGACCGCGCCTGCATTTGCAGGGTCGCGACCGTGCGCGCGGCGTGGACGATGCCCGTGTCCGGCGTGTAGACGGTCTCGACGTTCGCCGGGAGCCGGAACTGCGGCCAGCGCGCGACGACGTCGTCCGGGCCGAGCAGCTCGTACGGCACACCGGCCGCGTAGAGGCTGGTGCTGAAGTCCGTCGCGGCGTACGGGCCGTCCGTCGGCAGGAAGACCACGCCGCCGGTGATCGTGAGCAGCCGCTCGCCGGTGGCCCGCTCGAGGTCGGCCCAGTCGCGGTAGGCCGACTGCGCCAGGCGCACGTACCGCTCGGCGCCGTAGGACGTCCGGACGATGCGCGACGTGTCGTGCGAGGCGCCGCGCACGTGCCCGAGCTCGAACTGCTCGAACCCGACGACGCTCGCGCCCTTGCGGGCCAGGTGGTACGCGGCGGCGCTGCCGAGGGCGCCCAGGCCGACGACGGCCGCGTCGAACGTCTCCATGAACTGTCCACTCCCTCTAGGCGGCCGGCTCGGTGACCATGCGCAGGAACTCACGGGTGCGGGCCTGGACCGGGTCGTCGAACACCTGCTCCGGCGGGCCCTGCTCGAGGATGGCGCCCTGGTCGAGGAAGACGACGAGGTCGGACACCTCGCGGGCGAAGCCCATCTCGTGGGTCGCGAGCATCATCGTCATGCCGTCGCGGGCCAGCTCGCGCACGATGGTCAGCACCTCGGCGACCAGCTCCGGGTCCAGCGCCGACGTGATCTCGTCGAGCAGCACGACCTCGGGGTCCATGGCCAGCGACCGGACGATCGCCGCCCGCTGCTGCTGGCCGCCGGAGAGCTGGTCCGGGTAGTAGCCGGCGCGGTCGGTGAGCCCGACGCGGGCGAGCAGCTCGTCGGCGCGGGCCTCGGCCTCGGCCCTCGACAGGCCGCTGACCTTGCGCGGCGCGAGCGTGATGTTGTCGCGCACCGTCATGTGCGGGAACAGGTTGTACGACTGGAACACCATGCCGACGCGGCGGCGCAGCCCGTTGAGGTCCACGCCGGGGCCGGAGACGACGTCGCCGTCCAGCCTGATCTGCCCGCTGGTGATCGGCTCCAGCGCGTTGGCGCAGCGCAGCAACGTCGACTTGCCCGAGCCGGAGGCGCCGATGAGCGACACCACCTGGTGCCGCTCGATCGACAGGTCGATGCCGGCCAGCACCTCGTGGCTGCCGTAGTGCTTGTGGACGTCGCGGAACTCCAGGAACGTCACGCTGGCCTCCTCACGCTGCGCCGCGTCGCGCCGCGGGCCAGCAGCCAGTCGACCAGGCGCGCCTGCGGGATCGTGATCAGCACGAACAGCGCCGCCACCACGGCGACCGACGACAGGTTGAAGTTGGACGAGGCGAAGAACTTGGCCTGGTTGAACGCGTCGACCGCGCCGATGATGTTGACCAGCGCGGTGTCCTTCTGCAGCGCGATGAACGCGCTCAGCAGCGGCGGGATGACGGCCCGGACCGCCTGCGGCAGCACGACGTGGCGCAGCGTCCGGCCGTAGGACAGGGCGAGCGAGCGGGCCGCGCCGGTCTGCGACGGGTGCACCGCCTCGATGCCGGCACGGTAGATCTCCGCGACGTACGCGCTGTACGTCAGCGTCAGCGCGATGATCGCGTACCAGGCCGGCGGCAGCCCGCTGAACAGCGGGAAGCCCGCGAGCGGGAGGCCGAACCCGATCAGGTATAGCACGATGATCGACGGGATCGCCCGCATGACGTCGATGTAGGCCACCGCGAGCGCGCGCAGCGGCCGCGCGCCGTCGCCGGGGAGCATCCGCACCACGGCCAGAAGCAGGCCGACGACCAGCACGAACGCCATCGCGACGACGGCGATGAAGAGGTTGAGGCGGAACGCGCGGGTGATGTCGGCGGCGCTGTCGGCCATGTGGTCGACGCTGAAGAACGTGTTCAGGATGCTGTCGTCGTTGGCGGTCAGCAGCACGACGAGGCCGAGCACCACCAGCAGCGCCAGCGACGTGCTGAGCGCGCCGGCGCTGTGCGTCCGCGACCGCGCGGCCAGCGCCCGGGCCGCGAGCCGCTCGCCGCCGGCGTCGCTGCGCCGCGCGGCGTACGCGAGCCGCAGCCCGCGCGCCGCGTACCAGACGATCGCCGCGCCGAGCCCCACGCCGGCGACCCCGACGACCACGCCGGGCGTCGACGACCCGACACCGATGCCGACGACCACGGCCCAGGCCGTCAGCAGGGCCGCCACCGTCAGCGCGGCAGCCGCCAGGCCGGTGGCGCGCGGCGGCGGGCTGAGCCGCGCCCCGTCCGCCGTCACCGGCGCCGCCCGCTGCTCGGCGGCCGCCGTCACGGAGCCGCCCAGAACGGGATGCTCGCGGGGTCGACGCCGAACAGCGGCACCAGGTAGTCCTCCGACAGCCGGTCGAAGGTGCCGTCGGCCCGCATGTCGGCCACCGCCTGGTCGACGGCGTCGACGTTCGGGGAGTCCAGCGGCATGACCATGCCCCACGGCGTCCCGGTCTCGTACTGCGCGACGACCTCGATCTTGCCCTCGTACGGCTTGCCCTGGGTGAGCGCCGTCTCCGTGTCGGTGATGACGGCGTCGACCTGGTTCGCCGCGAGCGCGGCGAACATCTCCGGCCCGTCGCTGAACAGCCGCGGCTCCTGCGCCGGCTTCAGGACGTCGGCCAGCCACTGCGCGTTCGTGCTGGCCTGGATCGTCGCGATGCGGGCGTCGCGGATCGTCGACTCGTCGAACGTGGAGCCGGCCGCCAGCGTCACCGAGATGTTCGACGCGTAGTACGGCTCGGAGAACGCGAAGACCTGCTTGCGCTCCTCGGTGATGCCGGTGACCGTCGCGCCGATGTCGTAGTCGGTGAACGACCCGGAGATGTACTGGTCCCAGGAGAGGTTGCGCACCTCCATCCGCTCCAGCCCGGCGCGGTGGGCGATCTCGGCGACCATGCACATCTCGAACCCGTCGACCAGGTCGTCCGGGCTCGTCCCGTTCCACCAGCCCGGGTTCGGCAGCGCCGTCACCACCGTCAGCTGGCCGTCGACGACGGGGTCCAGCTCGATGCTGCCGGCCTCCCCCGACGGCTCGCACTCGCCGAACCCGGTGTCGCCGCCGGCGCTGTCGTCGTCCCCCGAACAGCCGGCCGCGCCCAGGACGAGCGCGGCCACGGCTGCGAGGGCGGTGCGTGCGTTCATCTGTGGCTCCTGTCGCCGCTGGCCTGCCCAGAGCCAGGGTCCCGGACGGCGGCGAGCGCTGCCTATGGAGCGATCACCCACAGTTCAGGCGCGCGAGTGTGCCACGGATCTACGGGAACGGAAGGCTCGACCTATCCCTGAGCCGCCAGGCGTTCGGCGATGACGGCGGTGCCCGGGGCGTGGCGCCCGCCGGGTCCCGGGCGGACCGTGACGGCGTCGTCGGTCAGCGGCCGGCCGCAGCGGTCGCACACCACGGTGGGCGCCGTGGCCTCGCCGCAGTCGTCGTGGACCAGGACCATCGGCGGGCCGTCCGGCGCCAGGTGGCGGTCGCCCCAGGCCATCAGCGCGACGACGACGCCGTAGAGATCGTGGCCGGCCTCGGTGAGCCGGTACTCGTGCCGCACCGGCGCGTCGCTGTACGCCTCGCGCGTCACCAGCCCCGCCGTCAGGAGCCGGTTCAGCCGGTCGGCCAGGACGTTGGTGGCCACGCCGAGGTCGCGCTGGAGCTCGTCGTACCGGGTCAGCCCGAGGAACAGATCGCGCAGGACGAGCAGCGCCCACGGGTCGCCGACGATGCCCGCGGCCCGCGCCACCGAACAGGAGATGCCGGCGAAACGATCACGATCCATGGCTCCAGCGTAGTCACTTGCGGTCGGCAAGGCAGCCGGAATAGGCTGCTGACGACGTCACTTGCAGACAGCAAGTCACGTCCGGGCCGGGAGGGATGGCCGTGTACCACGCGATCGTCAGGGCGAAGGTGCGGCGGCTCTGGACCCGCATCGCCGAGACCGGCGACTTCCGGCACGCGGTGGCGCAGGCGGCTCCCGACGTGCGCTTCCGGTTCGTCGGCGACTCCGCTCTCGGTGCGGAGCTCACCGGGCGCGACGAGTTCGCGCGATGGTTCGCCCGGGCCGCCGAGACGCTGCCCGGGCTGCGCCTGGAACCCGCCGAGATCATGGTCAAGGGCTGGCCGTGGAACACCACCGTGGTGGTCAGGCTCGCTGTCAGCGCGACCCTGGCCGACGGCAGCGCCTACACCAACGAGGGCGTGCAGTGGGTCCGCATCCGCTGGGGCCGCATGGTCGACGACTACGTCCTCGAGGACACCGCCCGGCTGCGCGACGCGCTCGCGCGCAACGCCGCGTGACAGATCCGGCGGGACGGGTACGACGCCACCGTGCGACAACAGTCGCCGACGGCCGTCAGGAGGATCACATGAACCGCTGTGACGTCTGCGGAAACGAGTACCGGAACGCCTTCACCCTGCGCACCGCCGATGGCCAGGAGCTCGTCTTCGACAGCTTCGAGTGCGCCATCCACCGTTGCGCGCCGGCCTGCGCCCACTGCGGCTGCAAGGTCATCGGACACGGCATCCAGGCCGGCGAGCAGGTGTACTGCTGCGCCCACTGCGCTCAGCAGAGCGGCGTCACGTCCGTCGCCGACAACGCCGACCACGCGCTGACCTGAGGCGTGGCCGCATGGCTCGACCTCGAACCGGCAGCCGGGCGCTGGCCATCTACCTCAACGACCATCTGGGCGGCGCGACCGGTGGCGTGGAGCTGACCCGCCGGCTCGCCGGTTCCCACCGTGATCCGGGCGCCGCGACGCAGCTGCGCCGCCTGGCTGACGACATCGCGGCCGACCGGCAGGCGCTGCTCGAGATCATGGCCGAGTTCGGTGTGCCCGTCCGGCGGTACAAGGCCGGCCAAGGCCTCGACGCCGTCCGGCCGATCCGCGACGAGATCGAGCGCCGGGTACTCGCGCTCCTGAGCAGTCTCGGCGTCGCGACCCGGCCGATCGCCGGGTCCGAGCCGCCCGGCAACTAGCCGCGACCTTGCTGCCGATAGGCCGTGCGGAGGGCTCGGCGTGCACGCGTCGCGAGGCTCGAGACAGCATTGGGCGTCATGGCCATCGCCGGGGCGAGCTCGGCGGGTGAGTATCCCTCGACCTCGATGAGCCACAGGACGGCGCGCCATCGGCGCGGTAGACCGGCGAAGGCGGCCGCGGTCGGGTCCTCCAGTTGCGCTGCCTGCGGATCGTTCGATGGCTCGATCGGCACGCCGATGCCGACGAGCTGTTCGTTGCGCGTCAACTGGCGGTGGGCGGCGTGCCTGGCAACGGTATAGAGGTAGCCGGCGGCCGACCTGTTCGGCCCTCTGCCGTTCCGGGCGGCGAGGCACATGGCGTAGAACGTCTCCTGAACCACGTCCTCGGCATCGTCGACGCTGTTCAGGATGCCCGCGGCCAGCTGCCTGAGCTGCGGCGCCCAGCGGCGATACAGGGCCGCGATCGCCTCGCCGTCCGGTGCATCGGCAGCTGGCACGACTCGCCTCGCCCCCCGGCTGTGCGGTGCCACGGTCCCCCGTTGACGGTGGCACCGCACAGCGGCCTGCTGGACTAGGAGACCGGGTCCAGCGGGCCTCCCGAGCCGCCGAGCGGCCGGCGACGGTGCGTGGCCACGAGGACCAGACCGCCGATCAGCAGGACCATCCCGCCGGTGACGAACCAGCCGGTGAGGCCGGCGCCGGTGTCCGGCAGGTCGGGAGCCGGCGGCGCATCGGGCGTGTGGTGGTCGGTCCTGCAGTCGGGGTTGCCGTCCGCAGCCGGGACGCACACCGCGCGGTCGTCGGGGCTGGTGACCACGTTGCGCATGGTGGCGTTGGGCTCGTCGCCGACGGTCACCGAGTAGGTGATCGTGACGACCTGACCGACCGCGAGGTCACCGGTCCAGGTGACCTGCTCGTCGGCCATGCTCACCGAACCCGACGTCGCCGTGGCGTCGTCGTTCCAGTCCGCGACCGGAGCGACCTGGGAGAGGTCGTCGACCACGATGGCGTCCTCGATGGGAGCGGCGCCGACGTGCTCGACGGTGACGGTGTACGTCACCACCTCGCCCTCCTCGACCTCCGACCCCGGTTCGGGGTCCGATGTCTTGGAGTAGACGTACTCGCCCTGGTAGTGGTCGGTCTTGCAGTCCGGGTTGCCGTCCGGCGCCGGCACGCACACGCCCCGCTCGTCGTCGGTGGTGACGATGTTGCGCAGCTCGTCGTCGCCCTCGCCGACAGCGTTGGCCGTCACCGAGTAGGTGAGCGTGACGACCTGGTCGATCGCGAGGTCGCCGTCCCACCGCAACGTCGTCCCCTCGAATGACACCTCGCCGGAGTCCGCCGTGGCGTCGTCGTTCCAGACCGCGTCGTCCAGGACCGCGGACAGGTCGTCCTCGATCCAGGCGCCCTCCACCGGTGCCTCACCGACGTGCGAGATGAGCACCGTGTAGGTGATCACGCCGTCCTCCTCGACCACCGACCCGGGGACCGGGTCCGACGTCTTGGAGTAGGTGTACGAGCCGTTGATGTGAACGGTCTTGCACGCCTCGTCCTGGTCCGGCGCCGGCACGCACTTCTCCGGGTCGTCCGGGGTGACCACGTTCTCCAGATACCGATCGCCCTCGGCGGTCACGGTCACCGAGTAGGTCACCGTAGCCACGTCTCCCTGGGACAGCACGCTCGACCACGTCAGCGTCGGCTCCTCGTAGGAGAACTCACCCAACGACGCCTCGACGTCGTCGTTCCAGGTGGCATCGTCGAGCACCTGGGTGAGGTCGTCGTCGAACCCGGCCTCGACGTCGGCGATGCCCTTATGAGTCACGGTGACCGTGTAGGTGATCACGTCACCGGGCTCCACCTCGGAGCCGGTGACCGGGTCGGAGGTCTTCATCACCTCGTAGTCGCCGTACCAGTGGATCGTCGTGCAGTCCGGGTTCTGGTCCGGCGCCGGCACGCAGATCCCTTCGAGGCAGTCGGGGTCGTCCTCCGCGCACTCCGACGTCACGACGTTCTTCAGCTCGTAGTCGCCCTCACCGGTGACCGTCACCGAGTAGGTGAGGTCCACGACCTCCCCGACGGCTAGTGGACCGTCCCAGCTCAGCGTCGGCTCCGAGTACGTCACCTCGCCGGACGTCGCCACGGCGTCGTCGTTGTAGGTGGCGTCGTCGAGCACCGCGGTCATGTTGTCGTCGGTGAACGCGTGCTCCACCGCGCCCTCACCAACCTGGGTGATCTGCACCTGGTAGGTGATCACGTCGCCGAGGCCCACGGTGGTGCCGGGCGCGGGGTCGGAGGTCTTGGAGACCGTGTAGTAGCCGAGCAGCAGCGGCGGCGGCTCGCACGGGTTCTCCTCACCCTCGGGCACCTCGTCCGGGCAGACCGGCGACCACACCGAGTTGTCGATGATGGTGTCGGCACCGTCCGCCTCGAGCGCCGGGACGTCCTTCGCCGTCACCGAGAACGTGATGGTCGCGACCTCTCCAACGGGGACGACGCCCTCCCACGAGAGCACCCCGTCGGCGTAGGTCGCGGTGCCGATGTCCGCGGTCACGTCGTTGTTGTAGACCGCGTCGTCGAGGACCTCGGCCAGCGTGTCGGTGAACACGGCCGCCGCCGGGACGGGTCCCTCCTGGGTGACGGTGATCGTGTAGGTGATCGTGTCACCCGGCTTCACCGTCGACCCCGGAGCCGGGTCCGACGTCTTCGCCACCGCGTAGTCCGACACGTACAGCGGCGCCGACGTGCGCATCACCAACTCGGTGTGCCCCGCCCGGGCCTGCGCCCGGTTGACATACACGTCCTGCGGCTGCGCGCCCTCGGTCTCGATGACCACCTGGAACCCGAACGCCTCACCGGGCGGCAGCTCACCGCCGATGACGCGGATCGCCGTCGGGTTCTCCGGCCGCGTCGTGGTCCACAGGTCCGAGGGAGCGTTCGGGGCGCCGTTCGCCTCGGCCGCCGGATCGTCGGACAGCGTCGCCGGGTCGGCGTCGGTGTAGTACACCGTGCCACCGTTGGGCAGCACCACGTCGGACAGCGTGTAGGTGCCGTGGAAGGCCGTGCCGCGCTGGTCACCGATGTAGGGCAGGATGTCGATCGTGTCGGTGAACGCCTGCGGCGCCGGGTCGCGCGACTCGATGGTCACCGTCCACGAGCCCGTCCCGACACCCTCGTCGTTGACGAACGGGATGTAGGTCGGGTCGGCCATCTTCATGATGAAGGTGTAGCCGTTGGTCGTGGTCGTCACCGTCGCGTCGACCGGCGTCGAGGTGAACCCGGCCAGACTGGACTCCGCCGTGTTCGTCAGCGGCGTGCCCGGCGGCACACTGGAGTCCACCACCGCCTGGTACGTCAGCGTGTGATCCACGTTGGTCGTCACGCCGTCCAGCGTCCAGGTCAGCACCTGCCGGCCCTGCGGGTCGGTCGTCACGACCGGTTCCGGATCGGCCGAACCGGGCTCGTACGTCATGCCCAGCGGCAGCACGTCACGGATGCCGTAGTCGTCGACGGTCGGCGGAATGTTGCCGGAGCCGGTCGCCGAGTAGGTCAGCGTGAACTCCACCGGCACCCCGTAGGTCGCGGTCGCGACCGACGCCTCCTTCTCGATGTACGGCGCCGCGGTGACGATCCGCACGATGTCGCGTCGCCCGTTGGTGTGGTCGTAGCGGGCATCGTCGGTCGGGGTGACGATGGTGCCGTCGCCACTGAGGTCGGGCCAGTTGTTGTTCAACATGAATGAGCCGAATGTCCAGACGTCCTGGCCGATCGGAGTGTTCTGCTGGACCGTCATCGGCACCCGGAACTGCAGGAGGGGCGAGTTGAGAGCGCCGTAGTCCTCGAACTGGTAGATGAACCGCACCGCCGTCACCGAGGTCGCCGGGTTCGGCGGGAGGCTGGCGCTCCACGTTCCGGTGCCGCAGTTGAAGTCGTTCGGATCGCCGACCGGGCCGGTGTAGTACTGCAGCTGGCCGAACGTCCCCGGAACCTGGTCCGCGCCACCATTCGGCCGCGACGCCCAGAACTCGATCGGCGTGTTCGGGTCGAAGTCGACGTAGGCCGTGTCCAGCACGGTGCAGAGGCCGCGAGGCTCGTTCGCGGCGGCGTCGTTGCCGCGGCCCAGCGCGGTGTAGGTCTGGATCGTCGTCCCCGGCGGGACGCGGTACGTGTCGTCGTGAACCTGCCCGCCGCTCTCAGTGAACGGCCGGACCCAGCCCGCGCTGAACCCGCCCGGCAGGTTGTATGGCTTGTTGGCGGTGTTGTTACCCGGCAGGTCCGCGGACTCCTGGTTACCCACGGGCGACTCATACGTGGGCGGGTCCGGAATCGACAGAGCCACCGACCCCGCCACGTCCGTGAGCACCCGCACCCAGACCGAACCCGTGGCCACGTAGCTCCAGTTCGGCGGCAGCAGGTTGTTCACCGAGTCCCGCGAAGCCGCGTCGGCCAGGTCGTAGTTGATGCCGTTGATCTCGAGGTCGAAGAAGCCCGGCTGGCCGGCGACCGGGGTCAGCGTGCAGGTGCCGCCGGGGGCGAGGAAGTTCCCGTGGAGCTCGTTGACGCCCGGCTGGCTGGAGTACGGGTGCCCCGGCACCGGGCCCATGTCGTGGGCCGTGCAACCGACCACGCCGCGCCAGTCCACGTGGCCCTGGTCTGTCGGGTGTGTTCCGACCGTCACCGGGTTGCCGTTCGAGTCCACGATCCGCAGCCGGTATTCCACATCGTCCGGCCCACGATCCGAGCCCCGGATCGTGCGGATCGACCAGGTGAGGTCGACGTCGACGTACTCACGCTCGCCGTCGACGAGGCTGTTCCACCGCTCGTACGCCGTGGTGGTGACCCATTCGATGTCCATCTGGAACGGGTTGCGGATCAGGATCGGCGGCAGCTCGAGGTTCTCACCGCCCGGGCTGGTGCCGTCCAGCACGATCTGGTCGTTGGTGTTGCCGTTGGCCACCACTGGCGTCTGCAACACCAGAGCGGTGCCCATGGCGACCTGGCCGAAGTTGCACGTCAGTTCCGTCTTGGCCTCGTTCAGGCTGGACACGGGGTCGACGCCCTCGGTCTTGCAGATGTCGGGGATCTGGTCGAAGAACGCCTTGTCCACCCTGAACGTGGCCGTGACGTTGTCCACCGGCTCGTTGCTCGGCGGGTTGTCGGCGTCGTTCACGTTGATGCGCCACTCGGCGACCACCGGCGTGCCGTTGGTCACGCTGGCCGGCGGATCCACCCACGCCGTGGTGATCTCGTAGACCGGCGTCGCCGCCTGCGCCACGCCCGCACCGCCCAGGAGCACGAAGAGGCTCGACAGCAGCGCCAGCACCAGACCCAGTGCGGTGCCGCGGCGTACCGAGTGGTCAGGTAGGGCCGATCGGCGCCATCGGCGAGGCGAATCGATATGACGGGATGCTTTCGAGTTCACGAGGCTCTCCTTCGTGCTATGCGGCCACCCTCGCCAAGCGCTGCGCGCTTGACTCCGCGACCATGGCTCCAGTCGCCCGCAGCCGATGCCCCGGCCGACGTGGATACGCCGCCGGAGCACCAGCGGCAAGAACGTAAGAGAATCGGACGAATCCGTGGTCAGTAATGCGTCAAGGTGCTCGCCGCTGCCCTATCCCATTGACCGATAAAGCGGTCGAAAAAGGACAAAGGCCGACGATGTGCTGGGTGAATTCACCCTCGGACTTAGTCCTCCTAGGAATGCGGCGACTGGAAGAATCGGCGCCGTGTCGTACCGCCGGTCGCTAACCGTCCGATCCCCGCTCGTCGCCTATGCCGCAGCCGATGGCGCGGCCACGATGATCTGGACCGTGGTCGGCGGTTACCTCGTCGTCTACTACACCGACGTGGCCGGCATCCCCGCCGCGGCGGTGGGAACGTTGTTCCTGCTGGTGCGATTGCTCGACGCCCTCGTGGATCCGGTGATCGGCGTCGTCATCGACCGCACCCGTACGCGGTGGGGGCGGTCCCGTCCGTACTTCCTGTGGGTGAGCGTGCCGTTCGCGAGCCTGGCCGTGCTCACCTTCTCGGTACCCGACTGGTCCGAGTCGGGCCGGCTGGCGTGGGCCTACGTCACCTATCTGTTGCTGAGTCTCGTGTACTCGGCCGCCACGATCCCGGTGATCTCGATTCTGGCCGGGATGACGACGGACGATCGCGAGCGGGTCCGCCTGTCGGCTGCCCGGACCGCGGGCAACCTCGTCACGTCGGTCGCCGCCGGGGCCGCCGCACTCCCCCTGGTGGCGTGGCTCGGCGGCGGCGACGACCGCCGCGGCTACACGCTGACCCTGTGCCTGCTCGGCTGTCTCTCCCTGGTCCTGTTCCTGTTCGCGTTCGCCACGTTGCGGGAACGCGCCTCCGTGGATCACCGGCTGCGGCTCGCGGGGGTCAGGCAGGTGCTCCGGGCCAATCGCCCAGTCAAGATCATGATCGCCGCCGGCGTACTCATCAACGCGGCGTCGATCACGCGGGTCGCCTCGACGGTGTACTTCTGCCGCGATTATCTGGGCCGCGAGGACCTCGTTCCGATCCTCGGGCTCCTGCCCGTCCTCATGGTCGCCGGACTCGTCGTGGCCGGACCGTTGGCGCGACGGTTCGGCAAGCGCAACACCCTCATCGCCGCACTGATGATCCAAGTGATCGGCTTCGCCCTGCCGATACCGTTCGGACAAGACATCGCCCCGGTGCTGGCCGGAACGGCGCTGGCGAGCGCCGCGCTCGGGTTGCTGATCTCCGTGGAGTACGCGGTGCTGGCCGACATCGTCGACTACAGCCAGTGGCGCTGCGGCGTGCGGGCCGAGGGTCTGATCGCCGCCTTGGCCGCGTTCTCCGCCAAGGCCGGTTCCGCGCTGGGCGGCGCGGCCCTCGGCTGGCTGCTGGCGGCGGGAGGCTATCGGCCGGACGCCGATCGGCAGTCAGCCGCCGCCGTCGCCGCCATCCGGTTCTGCTTCTACGGGCTCCCGGTCGTCGTCTGGGTGCTGGTCGCCGTGCTGCTGCTGTCCTACACGGTGGACCGGCAGCTCCCCCGCATCAGGGCCGACCTCGCCGCGCGCGAGGACGTCGCCGCCGATGCCGGGTCGCCGAGCCGCTTCAGGGCGCGTCCGTGAGGATCCCGGCGGCCTCGGCCACCTCCACCGCCTCGGTGCGGCATCGCACACCCAGCTTGCGATAGAGACTGGCGCGCTGAGCGCGCAGGGTGTTGACCGAGACATGCAGGTCCGCGGCGAGATCGGCCAAGGTGGCGTCCGACGTGGCGAGTCTGGTCAGGAGACGCGTCTCCCGCGCGGTGAGGTCGTAGCGCGGAGCCGCGTCCGGAAAGAGCCGGGGCACACCGCTCAACCAGGCCGTGGGCAGGACGCCGACGTCGCCGACGGCACGCAGGTCCCCGGGCGGAAGGAATGCCAGTGGCGTGCGAAGGTCGTTCAGGTCCATCACCGCGGCGGCTCGCTCGAGGCTCACGGACGCCACCTTCTGCTCACCGAGCCGGATCGTTGCCGCCGCGTGCAGGAGCAGGGCGATCGCCGTCGACCGCGGATCCCGGGCCCGGCTGCGCGCGGCCCGCGCCAGTTCGGCCGCCGGCTCGGCGGACCCGCTGGCCAGGGCCGAGAGAGCCTTCACCATCAGCGCGCCCGCGGACGCGGGCGATCGACCGGCCACCGCCCGCTCGGCCAGCACGAGCTCGCCGGCGCTGACGTGGAGCAGGCCTGCGACGACATCGTGAACGGCTCGCAGCTCAGCGGTCGCGGGCGGACGCTCCGTGTCCTCTCTCGCCGCCCGCAGCCGCACCAGCGCCGCGTGCGGCCTGCCCCTGGCCGCGTGAACGAACGCCTGAACCGGCAGGAACCACGCCCAGTACTCGTACGCCGAGAAGGTCTGCTCCACGGCCTGGACGTGGAGTTCGGCCGCGGTGAGATCGAACCGCTCCAGCGCGGCGATCGCCTCGGCCAGGTGATAGGGCGAACCGAGATAGTCGTCCTTCTCGTCGACCGGCCAGTCGAGCCGGCGCGCGCGTGCGATCCACTCCTGCGCGAGCGGCAGGTTCCCCAGCACCGCCGCTCCAGCCGCGAGGAGCGGAACCGTGAAGGCTTCGGCGTCCTCGTCGGCAGCAAGAAGATTCGCCTCGGTGTAGACCTCGATCGCCCGGCCGATCTCCCCGGCCTGCCAGAACTGATGCCCGGCCAGCATGAGCCGGGAGGCGAGCATCCCGTCCAACTCCTGTCGAGCAGCCGCCGAGAAGCCCCGGTACACCTGCAGGACGCGCCCCGCCGCTGCCACTGCCGCCTCGGTGCGCCCGATCATCCGGGAGGACACCATCTCGATCACGGAGAAGGCGAACCGCTCGACCTCGCCCAGGGTGGCCGCCTGCAGCAGGCGGCGTGCCGAGGCAGCGGCGAGTGTGTACAGCCGTCGCGCCCGGGCGCGCCCGGTGTCCGACGCGCCGTACTGCGTGGCCAGGAACAGCGCCAACGCCGGATACTCGTGCAACGTGCGCCACGGGATGGTCTCCAGCGCCGCCACCGTCCGGGCCGAGTCGTGCGCACTCACCGAGAAGAAGCCCGGCCAGATCGCCCTGGCGGCGAGGGTCAGGTCACCCCCACGGACCGCCGCGATCGTCGCGGAGTACGGACTGCCGTGGGTCATCGACCAGCGGGCGTAGCGCCGGCTCAGCTCGTTGGCCAGATCGGGGCCGTCATGCCGTAGCTGCGACCACAACGCGGAGCGGACCAGTGGAAGGAACGTGAACCGGGCGTCGGGGTCGCCCGCCCGGCCACCGGTCCACGATCCCAGACCGTCGGCCTCGGCCTGGGCGAGATACCGCACGGCGGCCGGGCGGGTCACCTGCGCGAGGTCGGCGGCGACGTCGGCGTCGAACTCCTCCGCCGGCGACGTCCGAAGGAGGAAGCGCCCGAAGGCCGAGCGGCCGTAGGAGCGGCGCAGCATGCGCTTCACGTGCTGGTCCAGCAGCTCTGCCAGCGCCGCGCCGCCGTCGGCCGGCGACGCCTCTGCGGCCAGAGTCCTGACGGCGAAGGGAACTCCCGCGGTCACGTCGCGGACGAGATCGGAGTCGATGTCGAGCGCGCCCGCGCCGGCCAGGGCGCTCGCCGTCTCCGCCGGAGTGAAACAGAGGTCACCCCCCTCGATCACCTGAGGCTGGAACTCGAGGCGGACCTCCGGCTCGGAGAAGGCCGCCGAGGTACGGGTCATCACGACGAGTCTGATCCGTTCGCCGTGCCGCAACAGGACCAGGAGGTCGTCGAGGACCCCGCCGTCCTCGATTCGGTCGATGTCGTCGACGACCACGACGGTCGGCCTCGACACCGCAGCGGCCAGCCGGATCACCCGGCCGCGCAGGTCGAGGGCGGCACGTCCTTCGGTTGTCTGCAGGAGGCCCTCGCCGGCCGCTCGGAACAGCTCTTCGAGGCGTCGCCAGAAGCCCAACCTGGTCCCGCAGTCGGCGTCGACCGTCATCCACACGCCTGGCCGCCGGTGGCTCCGTACCCACTGCGAGACCAGCGTCGTCTTGCCGAAACCGGCGGGCGCGCGCAGCACGGTGAGCGACTGGGGCCCGTCGAGCAACTGGAGCAACCGCGGGCGCTCCACGAGAGGGGCCGGCAGGCGGGGGGCGCCGTACAGGCCCGAGACACGAATGCTCGACTGGTCGAGCAAGGACAACTCGGCAACTCCTCATTGACTCCGCACACCGCTGAGAGTCGAGCACGCCCTTCGCGCACGCGGGCTGCCGCACAACTCCGAGCGGCCGTTCCCATAGAAGAGGGCACCGCGGCGCTCGTCAGCACGCCATCCCGGTAAATGTGACCACGATCACAGTGACCCGCTCTACGCGCTTGCGGCCAGCCGTTCGGCGATGACGGCGGTGCCCGGGGCGTGCCGCCCGCCGGGCCCGGGACGGACCGTGACGGTGTCATCGGTCAGCGGTCCGCCGCACGTGTCACACACGACGGTGGGCACCGTGACCTCGCCGCAGCCGGCGTGGACCAGGAGCATCGGCGGCCCGTCCGGCGCCAGATGCCGGTCGCCCCACGCCATCAGCGCGACCACGACGCCGTAGAGATCGTGGCCGGCCTCGGTGAGGCGGTACTCGTGCCGCACCGGCGCGTCCCGGTAGGCCTCGCGCGTCACCAGGCCCGCCGTCACGAGCCGGTTCAGCCGGTCGGCCAGGACATTGGTGGCCACACCGAGGTCACGGCGCAGCTCGTCGTACTTGGTCAGGCCGAGGTAGAGATCGCGCAGGACGAGCAGCGCCCACGGGTCGCCGACGACTCCCGCCGCCCGCGCCACCGAACAGGAGATACCGGCGAAACGATCACGGTCCATGACCCCAGAATAGTCACTTGCAGTCAGCAAGTAACGCGGCATAGGCTCCCGACAAGGCAGCTTGCAGACAGCAAGTCACGCGTGGGCCGGGAGGGATGGCCGTGTACCACGCGATCGTCAGAGCGAAGGTGCGGCGGCTCTGGACCCGCATCGCCGAGACCGGCGACTTCCGGCCCGCGGTGGCTCAGGCGGCTCCCGACGTGCGGTTCCGGTTCGTCGGCGACTCCGCTCTCGGCGCGGACCTCACCGGGCGGGAGGAGTTCGCCCGCTGGTTCGCACGGGCGGCCGAGATCTTGCCCGGGCTGCACCTGGAACCGACCGAGATCCTGGTCAAGGGCTGGCCGTGGAACACGACCGTGGTGGTCAGGCTCGCGATCAGTGCCACCCTGGCCGACGGCAGCGCCTACACCAACGAGGGCGTGCAGTGGGTTCGCATCCGCTGGGGCCGCATGGTCGACGACTACGTCCTCGAGGACACCGCCCGGCTCCGGGACGCACTCGCCCGCACCGCCGCTACCCTCGCGGAGCCGGATGCAGCCGGTCGCGCAGGAAGCTGAGGATCTCGCGGCTGGCGGGCCGGGCGGCCGGCACCAGGCCGGGGGTGCTGAGGAAGGTGTGGGTGGCCCTCGGCCAACAGGTCATTCGCACATGGGTGCCGTCCCCACGGAGCCGTTCGGCGTAGAGACGTCCGTGGTCGGCCACCGGGTCCAGTGCGGCGGTGACGACCAGGGCCGGCGGCAGGTCGGCGAGGCTCTCGAAGCTCAGCGGGGACACGTCGCGCGGGTCGAGCGTCGGCTGCAGACTCAGCTTCCGCCCCGCGCGCAGGCGCGACAGCGGGAGGGTGGGATTGGCGGCGTTCTCGGTGATCGACGGGTAGTCGGTCATGGTCTCGGTCCAGTCCGTGGTCGGGTAGTTGAGCACCTGCGCACGCAGTGGCGGGCCGTCCTTGCGGGCCCGCAACGCGATCAGCGCGGCGATCATGCCGCCGACGCTCTCGCCCATGACGGCCACCGCGGCGGGGTCGATGCCCCAGCCGACGGGGTCGTCGACGATCCGGACGAGCGTGTCGTAGCCGTCGTCGACCGGCTCGGGCAGCGGGTGCTCCGGCGCGAGGCGGTACTCCACCGAGACGACCACCGCCGGGCAGTGCGCCGCGAGCCGGCTGTTGAGCCAGTCGTTCTGTGCGGCGGTGCCCGCGATGAAGGCGCCGCCGTGGAACGAGACGATCAGCGGCAGCCGCCGGTCCGGGCGCTTCGGGCGGTGCACCCGCAGCGTCAGGCGGCGACCCGGAAGATCGATCGTGGCCTGCTCGATGCGGGCGTGACGGTCCGGCCGGCCGGTGACGATGCGGGCGAGCCGGGACGATCCGGCGCGGTTGGCCTGCTCGCGTGCGGCGATCGCCTCGTCGTCGGTCATGGTCTCCCAGTCGCGGGTGTCCCGCAGGATCCGGGTGCCCAGTGGCGCCTTGCCGCTCATGCGTCCTCCCGAAGTCAATTACGCTACTCGCGGTAGCGTAATGCCTCAGGATAGCCTGCCGTGGTGCCGGCCTCCACACCGTCCGCGCCCGGGCGGCCTCGCTCGGACCTGAACGCGACCGTGTTCGCGGCGACGCTGCGCACCGTGCACGAGCTGGGCTATGCCGACGCGACGATGGATCGCATCGCGGCGGCGGCCGGCGTCGCCAAGACGACGATCTACCGCCGATGGCCGTCGAAGGGCGCCCTGATCACCGACTGCGTCGTCGACGCGTTCGGCCCGGAGGCGCCACCGGACGGCGCCACCCGCGAGGATATCGTGTCCTGGCTCGTCCGCGTGATCGTGGCGAAGGTCGGCGAGCCCGGCGTGGGCGCGGCGTTCGCCGGCGTTTTCGTCGACGCCATGAGTGATCCGGGTCTGCGCGACATCCTGGAGACGCGGCTGCAGGAGCCCGGCCGGCTCGTGCTCCAGGAGCTGCTGGGCCAGCCCACAGACCGGGTCCTGCTCCTCGTCGACGTCATCGTCGGAACCGTGCTGCACCGGATGGGCATGACCGGCGCGCCGATGGCCGAGGCCGACGTCGCCGCACTGACCGAGATGGTGCTCCACCTACTCCGCTGACCGCGGGCCGCCGGCGTCGAGCTGCCAGGCCTGAAGGTCGCCGCGCCGTGACGCGCTCAGCCGCACCCGCGGCCGCGCCCAGTACGTTCTCGTGGTCAGAGCGGCGCCCCCGCTGAACACCTCGACCAGCGATCCGTCGACGAACACGCGGACCGGCGCGCCGGCGGGCCGCCGTAACGTGAAGGATCGTTCGCCGCCGATCGGGTCGGCCACCTCGACCGCGAGCCCGTCCGGGCCGGCCCCGACCCGCAGCCGCGCCACGTCGTCGGTCACCGTCCAGCCGTCGCCGTCCGGCGACCCGGCCAGCTCGAGCACGGGCTCGGCCGGCGGGTCACCGGGCCGGAGCTCCGCACGCCGCAGCGCCGTGAGCTCGGCCACCGGCTCCTGGTCGAGCCGGCCGTCGACGACGGTCAGCTGCCGCGGCACCGTCAACGCGCCGACCTGGCCCATCGTCGCCTGGGTCGACGGCTGCACCGCCTCCTGCGCCCAGCCCCACAACAGCGTCCGCCCCGCCGCGTCCGTCGTGACCGCGGGGGCGTAGAACGCGTCGCCCTGATCGAGGATCCCGGCCGGCTCGCCCTGGAAGCGCCCGTCGTGGATCGAGCCGACGAAGCCGGCGGCGTGCGTCAGCGGGCGCGGCGCGCCGGGCACCTGGCAGCTGACCACGAGCGCCACCGACGATCCGGAGACCACGAGCTGCGGGCACTCCCACAGCTCACCGAGATCCAGCCCGCCGGCCCATCGCGGCGCGGCGAAGAAGACACCCCGGTACCGCCAGCGGGAACCGTCCGGCGAGTCGTAACGCAGCACCTGGCCGTGTCGCTCCCCCGCGGTGGTGCCGCTGCCGAGCAGCAGCTGCCAGCCAGAGCCGTCGTGCCAGAGGAACGGGTCGCGGTGGAAGCCGCTGCCGAGCTCGGGCGGCGGTCCGGCCAGCAACGGCTCCGGCTCCTTCGACCAGGTCAGCAGGTCCGGTGAGCCCCAGGCCCGGCAGACCGACTCCACCCGGTCGTCGTCCTCGCCCACGACGCCGGTGTAGTAGATGGCCGGCCGGCCGTCGACGACCCGCAGGCAGCCGGACCAGCAGCCGTCGGCGTCGGGCCCGCCGGGCGACGGCGCCAGCGCCGTGGGGTGGCGGGTCCAGTGCACCAGGTCGGCGGAGCTGACGTGCCCCCAGTGCGGCGGTCCCCACGCCGGCGCCTGCGGGTTGGCCTGGAAGAACAGGTGGTAGCGGCCGTCGAGGTGTACCGGCCCGTTGGGGTCGTTGATCCAGTTCCGGACGCCGGTGACGTGGTACCGAGGCCGCCAGTGATCGGGGGCGACGGCGGTCTCCGCGTGCGCCGGTGCTCGCTGCGTCATCGCAGGCCGTCGAGGTAGGCGGCGCGGATCCGGCGGGCCTGCTCGGCGTTGGCGACCTGACGGGCCCGGGTGTCGCGGGCCCGTCGCTCGAGCCACTCGGCGCGCTTGCGCTCGAACTCGCCCATCCGCTCGTCGCGCTGACGCAGCATCGCCTGGCGGACCTCGTCCAGCCCGGTGCGGCCCGGCGCCACGATGCCGTCCGACGGCGGCGTCCGCGGCCGGCGGGGCAGCCGCTGCTCCACCGGCGGGATGTCCAGCCGGGGGCCGGGCAGCGTCTGGTACCAGTACGCCGTCGACGCCCAGTCGTCGGCGAGGTGGTTGGCGTGCCCGTGCTCCATGGTCACGCGGATGCGCTTGTCGAACCGGACCGGGTCGGCCAGGTGGAACCGGTAGCTGACCTGGTAGCCGGGCACGTCGCCCTCGTGCACGATGGTCCCGCAGAACGGGTACGCGTTGCGCTGCATGCCCCAGGCCTGGTTGAAGTAGTCCTCGCCGCCGGTGCCGTGCATGCTCGGCGGCCAGACGTCGTCGTCGATGAAGATCATGTCGTCGCCCTCGCCCCACCAGGTGCCCGGGAAGTGCGCGACGGAGTGGTTGCAGCCGATGTAGTTGCCGGCGCCCTCGGTCTCGAGGATGACGTAGTTGCCCGCGCCGTCGAGGTTGGGCACCTGCGTCTCCAGGCTGTTCACCTGCAGGTCCGGGCCCCAGCCGTCGCACGGGTTCTCGCGCCGCCAGTGCGCGTGGAAGTACAGCAGGTCGTCGGGCAGCGGGTCGACGTAGAGCTCGTAGTCGACGTAGTAGTACTGCACGTAGGCGACATCGTTCTGGTTCTCGACCTCGATGCGGGCCCGGCTGTTGAACGGCATCGGCAGGTAGCAGTTCAGCGCGGCCGGTCCGCCGAACTTCAGGCGCTCGTCGTCCTTGACCGAGACGGTGAACGGCAGCGACGCGAAGTTGCCCGCGATGGAGTTGCCGACGCAGAAGAAGTCGCCCAGCGGCGCGACGACGCTCGGGTGCTCCTGGTCGTCCCAGTACATCCGGATGATCACCTTGCGGTAGTAGTCCGGGTCGGTGATCTCCCAGTTCACCCCGAGCGCGTTGTGGATCTCCAGCATCGCGACGCCGGCCTGCGTGGGGTCGATGAGCCCGGGCCCGATGATGCGCCGGCAGGTCTGGGTGAACCACAGGTGCGTGATGCAGCCCGGTCCCTCGATGTCGGCGAGCACCGCGGTCTCGCCCGGCATGACGACGAAGGCGTCCTCGTTGCCGCCGGTCTGGTCCCAGCTGGAGACGCGGGCGGAGCGGGCGCGACGACGCTTGGCGACGCGGCCGAGCAGGTCGTCACCGAGGGCGAAGGGGAGGGAATCGGGCACGAGACAGTCCTTTCAGCCTTTGAGTCCGGAGGCCTTGATCGATTCGATGATCTGGCGCTGGAGCACCAGGAAGACGAGCAGCGTGGGGACGGCGGCGAGCAGCGACGCGGCCATCACCAGGTTCCACTCGCCGCCGTACTGGCTCTGGAACGAGGCGATGCCGACCTGCACGACCCACAGGTCGCTGTCGCGGGCGACGGTGAGCGGCCACAGGAAGCTGTTCCACGTGGCCAGGAACGTGATGACGCTCAGCGACGCCAGCATCGGCGCGCTCAGCGGCAGCACGACCTGGGCGAACCGGCGCAGGTAGCCGGCCCCGTCGAGGTCGGCCGCCTCCTCCAGCTCGGTGGGGAACGAGAGGTAGAACTGCCGCATCAGGAAGACCGGGAACGCGGTGAACGCCACCGGCAGGATCAGCCCGGCGTAGCTGTTCGTCAGGCCCATCCGGCTCACCACGTAGAACAGCGGGACCAGGATCACCGGTAGGGCCACCAGCAGCGTCGCGAAGAACATGCCGAACACCACGCCCCGGCCGGGGAAGCGCAACCGGGCCAGCGCGTAGCCGGCCAGCGCCCCGAGGCCGACCAGCAGCACCGTCACGGCGACGGAGGTGAGGAAGCTGTTGAGCAGGTAGCGCGCGAACGGGATGCGGGTGAAGACGGTGACGAGGTTGTCCAGCGTCGGGTTCGCCGGGACGAGGCTCGCCCCGGCCGTCTCCCCCGACGGTTTCAGCGCGCCGGACACCATCCAGATCAGCGGGAACAGCTGCACGAACGCCAGCACGGAGGCCAGGACGACCGCCAGGGCGGTGGAGACCCGCCGCCCGCGCCGTCGCCGGCGCCGTTCGCCGGAGCCGACGGCCGCGTCAGCGGTCAGCGGAGTCAAAGCGGCCCCCCTTCGTCAGCCAGAAGGCGATGCCGGTCAGCGCGATGAGCGCCAGCGCGTACCAGACCGCCATCGCCGAGGCGTAGCCGAACTGGTTGCCGCGGAAGGCCTGCTGGTAGATGTAGTAGATGCCGAGGCTGGTCGAGTTGGCCGGGCCGCCTTCGGTCATCACGAAGATCAGGTCGAACGCCTGCAGCCCCGCCAGCCCGGCGATGGTGGCCAGGACCAGCGCGAAGAACGTCGTCGGCCGCAGCAGCGGCAGCACCACGCTGACCACCGTCCGCGCGTAGCCGGCGCCGTCGAGCTTCGCGGCCTCGAACAGCTCCGACGGGATGTCCTGCAGGCCGCCGAGCAGGATGATCATGTAGAAGCCGACGAAGAACCAGATGCTGATGAACACGACCGTCCACAGCGCGAGGTCCGGATCGCCGAGGAACGACGGCGGCTGCTCCACGCCGAACCGGCGCAGCACGGTGTCCACGACGCCGACCCGGTCGGCCAGCATGTAGCGCCAGATCAGCCCGACGACCACCAGGCTCACCGTGTACGGCGCGAAGAACGCCGCCCGGAAGAACGCCCGCCCGGGCAGGTCGCCGTGCACGAGCAGCGCCATGATCAGTGCCAGGACGTAGAGGCCCGGCACGAAGGCGCCCACGTACAGGAGCGTGACCTTCAGGCTGTTGGTGAACAGCGGGTCGGCGAACATCCGCCGGTAGTTCTCCAGGCCGGCGAACTCCATGCGGCCGAAGCCGTCGGCGGTGGTGAAGCTCAGCCCGAACGCCAGCAGCATCGGCACCAGCACGAAGACGCCCACGCCGATGGCCGACGGCGCCACGAAGGCGTAGCCGGCCAGCGCCTCCCGGCGACGCCGGGACCGGCGCCGCGGCTGCGGCGTGGCAGCGCCGGCCGCGGGCGGACGCTGCAGGGTCATGGCCATGACTACGAGCCCAGCGGCGCGCCGTCGTACCCGGCCAGCGCGGCGTCGATCTGCTCGTGGGCCTGTCCGGCCGCCTCGGCCGGGTCGACGCCGTCGAGCTGCGCGGCCTGGATGGCGTCGGTGACCGCCTTGACCACCTCGGGCGTGAACCGCGGCTCGCCGCGGCCGTACGGGGTGTCGTCGCTGTCGAGGGCGGCCGGGTCGAGCCCGACGACCTCGAACGCGGCGTAGGCCATCAGGGAGTCCTGCTCGAACAGCCCGTCGTCGGCGGCCTTCTGCATCACCGACTTGCGCACCGGCAGGCTCTTCTTGGCGTCGAACGCCCAGGACACCATCCGGTCGACGCTCTCGTCGCCGGACAGCGCCCAGGCGCAGAACTCCGCCGCCGCCTCGGCGTTCGCGCTGTTCTTGTTGACGCAGAACGCCCAGCCGCCCATGTCCGTGACGGGGTCGGCGACGGCCTCGGGGACCGGCAGCGGGAACATGCCGTACTCGAAGTCCGGCGCGCCGGCCTCGAGGAACGAGCCGCCCGCCGTCACCATCTGCGCCATCGCGGCGTAGCCGCTGGCGAGGTTGGCGACGAGGTCGCCGCCACCGCCGCCCTGCATGGTCCGCGGCGCGACGCCCGCGGCGATGGCGTCCTGCCAGAACTGCAGCGCCGCCGCCGCGGCCGGCGAGTCGAACGCCGACGCCAGCCCGCTGTCGTCGACGACGTCGCCGCCGCCCTGCCAGAGGAACGGGTACCAGGTGAAGTTCTGGTAGACGTTCGGGCTGGTCTCGAACAGCACGCCGAACCGGTTGCCGGTGGTGAGGCGCTCGGCGACGGTCAGCAGCTGGTCCCAGGTGGCGGGGATGTCGCCCTCGGACAACCCGGCCTCCTCGAACGCGGCGACGCTGTAGAACATCGTCAGCGGCTCGCTCTCCATCGGGATGCCGTAGACGCGGCCGTCGACCGTCCGGCTGCTCATGGCCGACGCGTAGAAGTCGCCGGCCCCGTCGCCGAGCGCGTCGGTCAGGTCGTAGAGCACGTCGCCGTTGTAGTAGCGCAGGAAGTCGCCGGGACTGATGACGAACATGTCCGGCCCCTCGCCCGCGGAGAACGCGGACTGCAGCTGCGTGCCCTCGATGTACTCCGCAATCGGGATGTAGGTGAGTCGCACCTGCGCGCCGCCGCGGGCGTTCCACTCGTCGGCCAGGTCGGCGAACCAGGTGCTCTGTGCCGCGACGGAGTAGCTGCCGCCCTCCTGCGGCGAGTACCACTGCCAGAAGTCGATGGTGGCGTTGTCGCCGCTGGTGCCGTCGTCGCCGCTGCCGCAGGCGGAGAGCAGGGTGCCCCCGGCCAGGGCGCCGGCTCCGAGGGCCAGCGAGCCGGACAGGAACCGGCGCCGGGTGGGCGTCCACAGAGCGTTCATGAGCTTGGTCCTTTCGGTCACGTGCCCGAGCAGCCGCACGAGCGGCGCAGTCGCAGCTCGGGCGGCAGGACGACCGAGCTGACGTCCCGGTCGGGGTGGGCGATCCGCTCGAAGAGGAGTTCGACGGCGGTCCGTCCCAGCTGGTCCAGTGGCTGGGCCGCGACGCTGAGCGGCGGGTCCAGCAGGTCGAAGAACGGCTGGTCGTCGAAGCCGACGACCGCGATGTCATCCGGCACGCGCAGCCCGAGCCGGCGCACCGCGCGCAGGACACCGAGCGAGAGCAGGCCGTTGGCACAGAACACCGCACTCGGGCGGTCGTCGCCGGTCAGCATCTCCATCGCCAGGCGCTCGCCCAGCTCGAAGGTGCCCTGAACGCCGACGGCGTCGCGCATCTCGCCCTCGACGACGCTGAGCTGGGCGCCGCCGACGGCGTCGATGGCCTCGCGGCAGCCGGCCAGGCGTTCCCGGCTGGGTGTGGCCGCCGTCGTGCCCATGACGGCGGCGATGCTGCGGTGCCCGTGCTCGAGCAGGTGCGCGACGAGCTCCCGCGCGCCGGCACGGTGGTCGACGAGGACGGCGTCGAAGGGATCGTCCTCGACGCGGCGGTCCAGCGTGATCGTGGGGATGCCCTGCTGGCGCAGCTGCGCGAGCGGCCCGATCTCCTCGGCCGAGGGCGCCACGATGACGCCCGCGACGTTCTCCTCGATCAGCAGGTCGAGGTAGAGCCGCTCCTGGTCGAGGTCCTCGTCGGTGTTGCACAGCAGCACCGCGTGCCGCCGCTCGGCGGCGACGCCTTCGACCGTCCGGGCCAGCGAGGCGAAGAACGGGTTCTCGACGTCGGAGATGACCAGGCCGATCGCCTCGGCGCGCTTCTTCCGCAGCGCCCGGGCCGCCCGGTTGGAGCGGTAGCCCAGCGCCTCGGCCGTCCGCCGCACCCGCTCGGCCAGCTCCTCACTCACGCCGATCTCGCCGGCGAGCGCGCGGGACACCGTCGCCGTCGAGACGCCCAGCTCCCTGGCGACGTCCCGATACGTGGGTCCGCTCATGAGGCACTCCCTCGGGCTCCGAACGTAATCGATTGCGTAATCGATTACGCAGACTTTAAGGCCGGGCGAACCCGCCGTCAATACCTCGTCAGGCCCAGATGTCGGTCATCCGCCAGGCGCCGGCCCGCTCCACCCGGCTGCCGCCGGCACGACCGCGCAGCTCGACGCCGCCGGCGTCCGGCCGGGTCGGATAGACGCGCGTCGTGAGGGCGCGCCCGTTGGCGAAGATCTCGACGGCGGAGTGGTCGACGATCACGCGCAGGTCGACCTCGCCGCCCGGGCCGAGGGGGACCGGGCCGCCGCGTGGCGTCGCGTCCACTGACGGGTCCAGGCTGCCGGCCGCGCGGTCGACGGCGATCCGGCCGCCGGGCCCGTCCGCGGCGCGGCTGACGGTGACGACGGTGCGCTCGGCGCCGTCCTCGGTCGCGCGCACGACCAGGTCGACCGCGGCTCCGGGATCGAGCACCAGCCGCGCCTCGACGTCGAACTGGTCGCCGAGCCACAGCCGGCGCGGATCGGCGTCGCCGAGCGGACCGGCCGCGACGGTGACCGGGTCGGTCCGCAGCATGGTCACCTCGGCCGCCGGAGCCAGCGCCGGCCGTCCGTCGGCACCGAGGGTGACGACGCGCGGCAGCGACATCACGCCCGACCAGCCCGCCGCAGCGACGGTCGACTCGTCCCGGCCCTCCTGCAGCCAGCCGAACATGATGCGCCGGTCGTGCTCGTCGCGGAAGGACTGCGGCGCGTAGAAGTAGCGTCCGCCGAGGTCGAGCGGCCCCTGGTGGACGGGCTGGAACCGATCGCCCCGGTAGTCACCGGTCCAGTAGAGCGGGTAGTGCGTGGCGCCCTCGTGCCAGGCCGACGCCACCAGCACGTCGGCGCCGGCCGCCCCGTCCGGGCCCAGCCGGAACAGGTCGACGCACTCCCACATGCTGCCGGACCAGCTCAGGTCGTCGGTGGAGCCGTGGGTGACGTCACCGGTGAGCAGCGGGCCGACGTACTCCCAGCGGCGCAGGTCGGCCGACTCGTACAGCAGGGCCGCGCCGCCCACGCCGCGGATCCCGGAGCCGATGAGCTGGCGCCAGCGCCCGCCCTCCCGCCAGACGCAGTGGTCGCGGAAGGCGGTCAGGTCCAGCCCGTCCGGCGGGCCGGCGATCACCGGGTTGTCCGGGAGCTTCCGCCAGGTCCGCAGGTCCGCCGAACCGGTGGCGACGCACGGAAGCTCGCGACCACCGCGATGGCCGGAGTAGACGATCGTGGGCGTGCCGCCGTCGTCGACGAGCACGCCGGACCAGCAGCCGTCCTCGTCCGGACCGGCGCTCGGCGTCAGTGCCGTCGGCTCGTGCGCCCAGGTCACCAGATCCGCGCTCGTCGCATGCCCCCAATGGATCCGCTCGTGCACCGGGGCGTGCGGATTGTGCTGGTAGAAGAGGTGGTAGGTGCCGTTCCACTGGGTGAGGCCGTTCGGGTCGTTGAGCCAGCCGGCCGGCGGCAGGAAGTGGAACCGCGGCCGCTGCGGGTCGTGCGCGGCCAGCGCGCTCGACGGACCGAGGGTGGACTCATGGGTCACGAGGGCGCTCCTACGGTACGGACGGCGACGGCGGCAGCTCGGCCAGGCGCGGCGGGTCGGCGCCGGGCCGGGCGACGGTCACGGCGGCCACGTCGACGCCGAGCTGCAGCAGGGACGTCAGCGTCGCGCCGTCGATGCCGCGCAGCCGGTCGCGGCGGCCGGCGCCCAGGAGCCCGGCCCGCCCGAGCCCGTGGATCAGCGCCCCCATGAACGAGTCGCCGGCGCCGACGGTGTCGACGACCGCGACCGGCGGCGCCGTCACCCGGACCGGCCCGCTCGCGGCGACGCCGGCGGCGCCGTCGCCACCGAACGTGACCACCACCACCGACGGCCCGGCCGCGAGCCACCGGCGCGCCACGGCCATCGGGTCGGCGCCGGGGAACAGCCAGCCCAGGTCCTCGTCGCTGACCTTGACCACGTCGGCGAGCGCTACGCAGGCCTCGACCCGGTCGCGCACGGCCGCCGGCTCCCCCATCAGCGCCGGGCGCAGGTTCGGGTCGTACGTGACGGTGGCGTGCGGGCGGGCCCGGCGCACCAGCTCGACCACCGCCGGTCCGCCCGGCTCCAGCACCGCGGCGATCGATCCGGTGTGCACGGCGACGACGCCGTCCACCGGCACGTCCGCGGGCAGCCGCCACTCCAGGTCGAACTCGTAGGCCGCCGCGCCGGCCGCGTCGAGCGTCGCGGTCGCCACCGGCGTGCGCGCCGCGCCGTCGCTGCCCGGCACGAGCCGGACACCCGACTCCGCCAGCCAGGACCGGATCGCCGCACCCCGCGCGTCCGCGCCGATCCACGTCGCCAGCCGCGCGTCCCAGCCCAGCCGGCCCAGCGTCAGCGCCACGTTCGCGGGGCTGCCGCCGGGGTGCTCCGCCGCGCCTGCGTCCCGCCGGCGCACCAGGTCGATGAGCGCCTCACCGACCACGAGCACGGGGCCGGTCACACCGAGCTGCGCATGACGGGCGGGCAGGTGATCAGGCGGCGCATCGGCGGCTCCAGCTCGCCGGCCCGCAGGGCCAGCAGCATGCGCACGCCCTCGACGCCGAGCTCGTAGTGCGGCAGCGCGACGGTCGACAGCGGCGGCCGGAGGTGTCCGGCGATGACCTCCTGGTTGTCGAAGCCGACGACGGCGACGTCGCCGGGCACCGACAGGCCGCGCTCACGCAGGGCGTCGTAGAGGCCCATCGCGACGCGGTCGTTGTAGCAGAACACCGCGGTGGGCGGATCGGGCCGATCGAGCAGCGTGGCCGCGGCCGTGTAGCCGCCCTCCTGCTCGGGGTGGACCGCGACCACCAGGTCCGGGTCGAGCGTCAGGCCCCGGTCGGTCAGGGCGCCCTCGTAGCCCGCGAGGCGCCCGAACGTCGCCGGCGCCGGTTCGGTGGAGGTGATGAACGCGATGCGCCGGTGCCCGCGGTCGAGCAGGACCGTGGTGGCCAGGCGCCCGCCCTGGACCTCGTCGGGCACGACGGCGGGCACGTCGGGGTCGTCGGCGTAGCAGTCGACCAGGACGTGCGACAGCTCGCCGAGGCCGGCCGGCGGCTCGACCTTGCGGTGGTACCACGTCGAGTAGAGGACGCCGGTGACCCGGTGCTCGTGCATCATCGCCAGCGCGTTGGCCTCGACGTCGCCCACGCCCTCGGTGTTCGCGACCAGCAGGACGTATCCGTGCCGCCACGCCTCGTCCTGGGCGCCGCGGATGATCTGGCCGGCGAACGGCGTCGTCGCGATGGCGTCGGCGACCAGTCCGATGAAGCTGGACCGGCCGCGGCTGAGCGTCTGGGCCATCGCGTTCGGCCGGTAGCCCAGCTCCTCGACGGCCCGCCAGACGCGTTCCTTGGTGCCGTCGGTCAGCCGCACCCCGGGCTTGTCGTTGACGACGAAGGACACCGTGGCCGACGACACGCCGGCGGCGCGGGCGACGTCCTCGATGGTGACCCTGCGCTCGCCGCGGCGCCGTCTGCTCGTCATCCGTCCCCGCTCCTCTCGTCCCGGTCGATCATCGTCCTCCTATCCCTTGGTGGCGCCGCTCTCCAGGCCGTAGATGATCGCGCGGTTCAGCACGAGGAAGACGAGCAGCAACGGCGTCACGGTGACGCAGACGGCGGCGAACGTCGCCGACCAGTCCGTCGCGCCCATGGCCCCGATGTAGTTCTGCAGGCCGAGCGGGATCGTCTTGAGCTCCTCGGACAGCACGAACGTGTTGGCGAAGACGAAGTCGTTCCAGATGAAGATGCTGTTCACGAACACCACGGTGACGACGGTGTTCACCGACAGCGGCGCAGTGATGCGGAAGAAGACCCGGTACGGCCCCGCTCCGTCCAGCGACGCCGCCTCGTACGTCTCCCGCGGGATGTACTGGAAGAACGACGTGAACAGGTACACCGAGATCGGCAGCGCGAACCCGACCAGCGGCAGGATCATCGACTGGTAGGTGTCCAGCAGGCCGACGCGCGAGTAGTTGATGAACAGCGGCACCAGGGCCACCTGCACCGGCACGATGATCCCGACGAGGAACAGGGCGAGGACGCCGCGGCTGAACCGGAAGCCCAGCACCTGGATCGCGTACGCCGCCATCATGCCCAGCGCCACGATCAGCACGTTGGAGGCCAGCGTGACGATCAGGCTGTTGACGATGTACCGCGGCAGGTCGGCCAGCTCGAACGCCCGGGTGAAGTTCTCCAGGGTGATCGACGACGGCAGCGCGAACGGGTTGCCGGCCGCGAACTCCTGGGCCGGGCGGACGCTGGCGAGGAAGATCCACAGCAGCGGGTAGACCTGGACCGCGACGATGACGGCGACCAGCACCGTCGTCAGGCGCCTGGCGACGGCGAGCCGTCGCGGCGGCCGGCCGCCGGACGCGGGGCGGACGGGCGAGGGGCGGTGGGTGTCGAGCAGGGTCACAGCAGCACACCTCCCCGCCGGCGCAGCAGCCCGACGATCAGCGCGACCGCGGCCACACACTCGACCACGATGAACACCGAGATGGTGCTCGCATAACCGAAGTCGGTGCTGGTGAAGGCCGTCTTGTACATGTACGTGGTGAGCAGCTCCGACGCCTGGCCGGGCCCGCCGTTGGTGAGCAGGTACGGGATGTCGAACCCGCGCAGGCTGTAGGTGGCCGCCATGATCGTCGTGGTGATCCAGACCGGCCGGATGTACGGGAAGCGGACGTGCCGGAAGACCTTCCACGCCGACGCGCCGTCGAGCTTGGCCGCCTCCTCCAGCTCCGCCGGCACTGCCAGGATGGCCGCGTACAGGATCAGCATGTACAGGCCGGTGAACCGCCACCCCTCGGGCACCGACACCGCGGCCAGCACGGTGTTCACGTCCGACAGCCAGGGCCGGGCGAGGCCGTCCAGCCCGACGGCCTGCAGCACCTGGTTGACGAACCCGGTTGGCTCGAAGGAGTAGACGCGCTGGAACAGGAAGCCGATCGCGACCGTCGACACGATGGCCGGCAGCAGGTACAGCGTCTTCACCACCTCCTTGCCGCGGCGCACGTACGTCAGCAGGTTCGCCAGCAGCAGCGCGACGCCGAGCTGGAAGAACAGGCTGATGGCGAGGTAGCCCAGGGCGTTGCCGAACGCCCGCCAGAACACGTCGTCGCCGGTCAGCATCCGGGTGTAGTTGTCAAGGCCGACGAACTGCATGTCGGTGATGCCGTCCCACCGGAAGAAGCTGAGGAACAGCGACTGCCCGACGGGCGCCACCACCGCCACCAGGTACAGCAGCAGCGGCGGGAGGAGGAAGACCAGGACCGACGTCCTGGAGCGGCTGGGCAGCATGCTCGAGCCTCCGGTCAGTCGCCGAAGTAGCGCGGCGCGTTGTCGGCGATGGTCGCGTCGACGGTCTCGATGAACTGGTCGGCGGTGATGTCGCCCTGGGCCAGCAGCGTGAGTTCCTGCTGCAGCCGCGTGTTCGACGTCGGGTCCAGCTGGGTGTCCCACGGCATCGCCACCCGGTCGCCGAGGTTCTCGATCTCCGCCGCCACCTCGGTGAACAGCGGCGACGCGCCTTCAGGCACCGGTGTCTCCTGGCCGATCGTCGGCGAGAACCGGCCCGTGGCGGCGTACCGCGCCGGGTACTCCTGGAGCAGGTAGGTCACGAAGTCCTTCACCAGCGGGTCGAACGTCTGCGCGTTGATCGCCATCCCGATACCGGAGACCACGACGTACTCGTTGTCCTCGGTCACCGCGCCGTCCGCCGTCGGCAGCGTGAAGTAGCCGATGTTGTCCCTGACGTCGGCCGGGAGGTCCGGGCTGGTCAGCGCCGACAGCTCCCACGTGCCCATGTTGTAGACGGCGGCGCGGCCGGTGGTGAACAGGTCGCGGGCGTCGGTGTAGCCCTGCGAGGAGAACCCGTCGGGGAAGCAGCCCGCCGCGCCCAGCGCCTCGATCCACTCCGCCGCGGCCCGGCCCGGCGGGTCGCTCAGGGCCGCCTCGCCCCGCTTGAGCTCGGTGACGTAGTCGGGCCCGGCAAGCCGGAACGGGTAGTACGCCAGATAGCGCTCCAGCGGCCACTGGTCCTGGCCGTCGACGGCGATCGGCACGACGCCCGCATCACGCAGCGGGCCGCACAGGCCGACCATGTCGTCCAGCGTGGCGGGGACCTCGACGCCGGCCTGCTCGAACAGCGCGCGGTTGTACCAGAACACCTCGATCTCGAACTCGAACGGCAGCAGGTACAGCCCGCCGTCGTCGAAGCGCTGGTAGTCCAGCGCGAGCGGCCGGTAGTCGTCGCGCAGGTCCAGCTCCTCGAGCAGGGCCTCGACGTCGACCATCAGGTCCTGGTCGCGCAGCTTGGCCGCGAACGGCGTGGCGTCGGAGTCGAACAGCTCCGGCAGCTCCCGCGCGGCGGCGAGCGTCTCCAGCTTCTGCAGGTACGAGGGCCGGTCGGGCGTCGTCACCAGGTTCAGCGAGAAGCCCGGATGCTGCTCGGCGTAGTCCGCGGCGATCTGCTCGACCGTCGCGATGACGGCGCCGTCGGCGGGCCGGGACAGCAGCCACGAGATCTCCCGCGGCTCGATCTCGCCCTCGACGTCGCCGGGGTCGGTGTTGGAGGACGACGAAGCGCCCCCGCAGGCGGCCAGTGTCAGCGCCGTGGCGATGGCCGCCGCGGTCGCGGCGGCGAAGCGAATGGACCTCATGAGGGACCTCCTGGGGTTCTCATGTGCGGGTAGTGACCGTGATGCCGGTGAAGGACGCAGAGCCCTCGCCGACGAATAGACCGAGCCCGCCCCCGCGCCGGTCGTAGCTGCGGGCGCTCATCGCGACGCGCCCGTCCAGGTAAGCGATGCAGGCCGTGCCGTCCACCACGATGTCGAGCACGTGGCGGCCGGGCGGCAGGTCGCACGGACGCTCCAGCTCGACGGCGTGCGGGACGTCGCCGGAGATCTGCCACTGCATGGGCCCGGTGCGGCGGCGGGGCCAGCGGTCGAACACCATCCGCTGCCGTCGCGGCTCCAGGCGCACGACGTAACCCTCGTCGCCGTCCGCCGAGGTGCGCAGCAGGACGCCGCACTCCGTCGTGCCGGGTGCGATGTCGACGACGACGCTGACCAGGCACTGGTCCGGGAGGTCGTCGTCGGTGACGAGCACCGCGTACGCGTCCGGCGCCTCGGCTCGCCAGCTCGGCCCGTCGCCGGCCCACGTGCCGAGCACGGGCCGGAACACCGTCGGCGTCTCCTGGGCGAACGCGGCCCTGACCTCGCCGGGCAGCGCGACGGCGAGCGTGCCGTCCCGCTGCTGGACGAGCTCGTGGACGGCGAGGTCGCCGGCCCACTGCCAGGCGCCGTCGTCGCGCTCGTCCTCCCGGCTGGGGATCCAGCCGAACGCGAAGCGCCGGCCCGCGTCACCCGCGGTCTTGGCCGCGTAGAAGGCGCGGCCGTCGAGCGCGTCGTGTGCGGGCGCCTGCCACGGACCGTCCGGCGTCCGCGCCATCCGGTACCGCGTGCAGAAGCGGTCGGAGAACTCCGAGTACACGAGGTACCACCAGTCGCCGATCCGGAACACGTCCGGGCACTCGTGCGCGACGTAGAGCGACGGGTCCCAGAACGGCTCCACCGTCGTCCACGACCGCAGGTCGTCCGAGCGGCACTCGGCGATCAGCCCGCGCCGCCGCTCGGGCCCGCTGTCGCGGCGGGCCGCCAGCAGCATCCGCCACGGCTCGCCGGGCGACGTGCGGAAGACGAACGGGTCGCGCCAGTCCCCCGGCTCGTAGCCCGCGCCGGGTGCGCCGAAGGTGTCCTCCGGCAGCTTCGTCCAGCTGCGCATCCCGTCGTCGCTCACCGCGTGCATGACCACCTGGAGCGGCGTCCCGGTCGCCTCGTCGGTGAAGGCGGGGTTGTAGCCGGTGTAGAAGAGGTGATGACGGCCGCCGTCGGCCACGACGCTGCCCGTGTACGCGTTCAGGTCCTGGCTCGACGCGTCACCGTGCGGCAGCGCGACGCCGGCGTCCTCGTACTCCACGAAGTCCCGCGTGCGCACCAGGTTCCACGCCGTCCCCGGCTGCGCCGGATCGCGACGATCGTGCAGGTAGAACAGCCAGTACTCACCCTCGTGATGCAGCGGGATGACATCGCCCACCCATCCCCGGGCCGGCCTGAAGAAGATCGAGTCCGTCATCGTTCCCGTCCGTTTAAGCGCTTAAGTGGTTAAGCGATTAAACGGGACCATAGTGGGTGCCCCGGGCGCAACGCAAGGGAAAACGTGACGGCAATCAGCCGGCGCCGTCGCGCCGGCCGATACGACCCCACCCAGGTGATCTTCCGACGCCCGGGAAACCGGCGGATGCCCCGGAAACCGACGTTCGCGAGCCAGATCGGGACGTTGTCCGCCGGATTCCGGGGCATCCGCCGGATCCAGGGCGTCTGCCGGTTTCCCGGGCGTCCGCCGGTTTCCCGGGCCACGTTCGCTCCCTCTCCGGCCAGCGTGTGGCACCCAAACCCCAAACGGACCACGCGGGAGCTCCGACGGCCCGTCGCCACACTCCCCCCGTCCCCCTGATAGCTGCCCGTTCTTGGCCGGGACGGCGCGGGTCAAGTCCGCGCCCCCAACCACAAACACCCAATGACCAGCAGAGGCCGCGGACTTGAGGCGCGCCGGCCCGGCTAAGAAAATGGGCAGCAGGGGGACGGCCACCGCAGCACAACGGCCCATTGCACCACCGCGGGCCGACGCGGCAACTGCCGTCGCCGCCCCGGCCCAAGAGCGGCGATCAGCCCGGCGCCGGGAGCTCGCCGGAGCCGCGCGGGATGAGCGTCGTCGGGACCCGGACACCCTCGACCGGCGTGGCCGGATCGGCGAGCTGCCGCAGCAGCAGTTGCGCGGCGTTGCGGCCGACCGCCGCGGGATCCTGGGCGACGACCGTCAGGCCGGGCTCGAGGAGGTCGGCGAGCTCGACGTCGTCGAAGCCGACCATCGCCACCCGGTGCTGGGCGCCGGCGGCGTGCAGCCCCCGGACCGCGCCGACGGTGGTGCCGTCGCGGCCGGTGATCAGCGCGCTGGGCGGTTCCGGGAGCGCAAGCAGCTCGCGGACGGTCGCGGCGGCGAGCTCGGGCGCCTCGACGTCGGTGCGCACCAGCGCGTCGTCGGGAGCCAGCCCGTGCTCGCGCAGCCCGTCGAGGAAGCCGGCGTGCCGCTCGCGCATCGTCGCCGAGCGCAGGTCGGTGATGTAGGCGATGCGGCGGTGTCCGTGCGCGACGAGATGGCCGACGGCGTCGCGGGTGCCGCGCCTGCCGTCGGACAGCACGGCCGGCGCGGCGATGCCGACGGCCGGCCGGTCGACGAGGACGAGCGGGATGCCCTGACGCTGCCCCGCCGCCAGGTACGACTGGTCGCCCGGCGGCGGCGCGACAACGAGGCCGTCGACCTGGCGTGACCGGAGCTCCAGGATGAGGTCGCTCATGCGCCGCGGGTCCTCGTCGGTGCTGGCCGCGAGCACGAGCGAGCCGCGCTCACGCACGGCGTCCTCGATCTGGCGGTGCAGCTGCGCCTGATAGGGGTTGGCGACGTCCTCGAGGACGAGGCCGACGGTCCAGGTGGGCGTGCCGCGACGGCGCAGCGCGGACGCGGCATAGTTGCGGGTGTAGCCGAGCGCCTCGACCGCCCGCAGCACCTTCTCGCGCGACTCCGGGCGGACGTTGCCGGTCCCGTTGACGACGCGCGATGCCGTCATGGGGCTGACGCCGGCCAGCCGGGCCACGTCGTTGATCGTCGCCACAAGACCCTCCTCCAATTCTGAGGTCACGTTACCAAGGCGTGACCGTAGTGCTACGAACATCCTGCTGGACGCGCCACAATCCGAAAGGTAGCGTTACCACCGCTGGCGGCCGGGTCACGGCGGGCGCCAACGTTCGAACGGTCAGAGACGACGTGGGAGGACGCTGTGACGAAGACGAGGCAACGGATGGCGGCAGGAGCGGCTGTGCTCGCTCTCGCCGCGGGCCTCACCGCCTGTTCGGGTTCTGGATCCGACGACGAGACGTTCACGATCCTGCAGTACGAGACCACCTCGACGGCGCAGTACCGGGGGTGGCAGCGCGCGCTGGAGATCTTCCGGGAGGAGCATCCCGACGTCGAGGTCGAGTTCGCCAGCACCAGCTTCGACTCGATCCGGTCGAACGCGAAGATCCTGCTCACCGGCGACGACGTGCCGGACGTCATGCTGGTGAACACCGGCAACGCCGACGGCGGCCAGCTGGCCGCCCAGGGCCTGATCGACCCGCTGACCGACGTCGTCGAGGAGCGCGGGTGGGACGAGCGCATCACCGGCTCGGTCCGGTCGCTGGCCGTCTACGACGAGACCGGCCACGCCGGCTCGGGCGACTGGTACGGCGTGCCGAACGTCGCGTCGTTCTTCACCTTCTACTACAACGCCGACCTGCTCGCCGAGCACGGCTTCGACGGCCCGCCGGAGACGATGGCGGAGCTGGAGGCGATGTTCGACGCCTTCCTCGCCGACGGCGTCACGCCGGTGTCCAGCAACGCCGGCGAGCACGCCGTCCTGCAGACCTGGTGGCAGCTGATCTCGGCCGTCGCGGACCGGCCGGCCATCGACGACTTCATCTTCGTCGACGGCGAGCCCGACGTGACCTCCGGCGCGTTCCTCGAGGGCACCCAGCACCTGCAGGACTGGATCGAGGCCGGCTACCTCGGCACGCAGCTCGCGGGGATCAAGGCCGACGAGATGGAGCGGGCGTTCATCGCCGGCGAGTTCCCGTTCATGGCCAACGGCACCTGGTCGTTCGCCCGGGTCAGCGAGGAGGCGAGCTTCGAGTGGGGCACCTTCGCCTTCCCCGAGTCCGCGCTCAACGCCGGGGCGTCGGGCCACCTGTGGTCGGTGCCGGCCAACGCGAAGAACAAGGACCTGGCCTACGACTGGATCGAGACCACGCTCTCGCCCGAGGTGCAGAACGAGATCGCCGCGCTCGGCGGCATCCCCGTGGCCGGCGACACCGCGTCGATCGAGGACCCGCGCATGCGGGAGCTGAACGAGCAGTTCGACGCCATCCGCGAGCGCGACGCGCTCTCGTTCTACCCCGACTATCCGGTGCCCGGCCTGCTCGACTTCCAGATGAGCGGGCTGCAGGCGCTGGCCAACGGCTCGACGGACGCCGCCTCGTTCCTGGCGGACATGCAGGAGTTCTACGACTCCGGCAGCCAGTCCTGACCATCTCCGCCCGGACCCGCGCCGCCGCGGGTCCGGGCGCCGAACCGGAGCAGCCATGACCTTGATCTCCACCGCGCCCGCCACCGCGCCTGTCACCGAGGCGGGTCGCCGGCGCCGCCCGGTGACCTACTGGGCGTATCTGGTACCCATCGGGATCGGCTTCGGCGCGATCGTCCTCGTGCCCTTCGCGATGAACCTGTACTACAGCTTCTTCGACTGGAAGGGCGGCGCGGCGCCCAGGACCTGGGTCGGCCTGGACAACTACCGCGAGCTGCTGCGCGACGACGTCTTCTGGAGCTCGTTCGGCAACACGCTCTACCTGATCGTCGCGATCGCCGTCGTGCCGACGCTGATCGGGCTGCTCCTGGCCGCGCTGCTGTTCGACTACCTCGGCCGGTTGTTCGGGCCGCGGGTCGCCTCGGTGCTGCGGGCCAGCTACTACCTCCCGCAGATCCTGCCCATCGCCGTGGCCGGCGTCGTGTGGGCGTGGATCCTGGAGACCCGCGACGGCGCGCTGAACTCGACGCTGCGGGCGCTCGGGATCGCCGGCGGCCCGGACTGGCTCGGCGACCCGGACATCGCGCTGCGCTCGGTCATGATCATGCTGATCTGGCTGCAGATCGGCTACCCGGTCGTGATCTTCATGTCCGCGCTGCAGCGGGTCGAACCGGAGCTCCACGAGGCGGCCGAGCTCGACGGCGCCGGCTGGTGGCGCCGGTTCCGGGCGATCACCGTCCCGCACATCCGCACCGACATCTACGTCGTCGTGCTCACCGCCACGATCGGGGCGATGAAGCTGTTCGCGCCGATCCTGATCCTCACCAAAGGCGGCCCCGAGAGCTCGACGTACGTCCCGTCGTACTTCTCGTACCGGAACTTCTTCGAGCTGTCCCGGGTCGGCTACGGCGCGGCCTCGGCGACCACGCTGGCGATCGTCATCGGGCTGGTCGCGGCGGGGCTGATCTTCTGGCAGGCGCGTTCGATGGAGGAGCGATGAGCACCCGGCGACGTCGCGACCGGCGCGTCGTGGCGCTGCTGACCACCCGGCGGTGGGCGCTGCTGATCGTCGCGGCGCTGGTCGCCGTGGTGATGCTGGTGCCGTTCTACCTGCTGGTCAGCAACGCGTTCAAGACCGGCGCGGACTACTCGCAGCGCGGCCCGCTCGCGTTGCCCGAGCCGTGGACGTTCTCGGCGTTCGACCGCTACCTCGGCAGCGTCGATTACCCGCGGCTGCTGACGAACTCCGTGCTGATCGCCGGCGTCGTGGCCGTCGTGGGCGTGGCGGTGTCGATGCTCAGCGCCTACGCCATCGGGATCGGCCGCGTGCGCGGGCGGACCTGGGTGGTGTTCGTCCTGCTGATGGCGACGATCCTGCCGCAGGAGGCGCTGATCTACCCGCTGTTCACCGGTGCGCAGGCCGTCGGGCTGCAGAACTCGGTCTGGTCGGTCGTGATCATCTTCATCGTGCTGCAGGCGGCCTTCGGCACCTACCTGCTCAGCTCGGTGCTCGGCACGTTCCCGGCGGAGCTGCTCGAGGCCGCCCGCGTCGACGGCGCGAACCGCTGGGTGATCCTCACCCGCATCGTCGCGCCGGTGCTGCGGCCGACCATGTCGGTGCTGCTGGTGTTCTTCTTCGTCTGGACGTGGAACGAGTTCTTCATCCCGATGATCATGCTCATCACGCCGGACGCGCAGACGATCCCGATCGCGCTGGCCGCCCTCAAGGGACAGAACACCCTCGACGTCACCCAGCTGGCCGCGGCGTCACTGCTGTCGCTGCTGCCGACGCTGGTCTTCTTCTTCCTCTTCCAGCGCACCCTCACGCGCGGAGTCACCGCCGGGGCCGTCAAGTGAGCGCTCCGGCCGCCGTACCGACCTTCTGGAGCTCGCCTGTGTCTCTCGATCTGCCCGCCTACGCCCGCCTGGACCGCACCCGGAGCCGATCCATCAGCGCGGAGAACCCCACCGGTGCGCCCGGCGCCGGTGGCGCCGCCGCCTCGCGGCTGGGTCCCGGACGCAAGGGCCGGCCGTGCATCACGATCGGCGCCGGCGAGACGGCGACGATCGCGGCGATCGACGGGCCGGGCGTCATCCGGCATCTCTGGTTCACGCTGCCGCGGGCCACCGCCGCCGGCCCGTACGTGCTGCGCGACCTCGTCCTGCGGATCACCTGGGACGACGCCGACGCGCCCGCCGTCGAGGTCCCGTTCGGCGACTTCTTCCTCAGCGGGTTCGCCACCGCGTCGCCGGTGTACTCCGCGCCGATGGTGGTCGCGCCCAACGGCGGCTTCAACTGCTATCTGCCGATGCCGTTCCGGCGGGCCGCGCGGATCGAGCTGCGCAACGAGCACGCCGGCCCGATCGAGGGGGTGTTCTACCAGGTCTCCTACTCCCTCGGCGACGCGCTGGAGGACGACCTCGGCTACCTGCACGCGCAGTGGCGGCGGACCGGGCCGGACGTGCCGCGCGGCACCGACCACGTCGTGCTCGACGACGTCAGCGGGCGCGGCGCCTACGTCGGCACCTACATCGGCGTCACCGCGCTCGAGCGGTTCTGGTGGGGCGAGGGCGAGCTGAAGTTCTTCATCGACGACGACGAGAGCCTGCCGACGATCTGCGGCACCGGCCTGGAGGACTACGTCGGCGGGGCATGGGCGTTCCAGGACCACCTCGGCGCCGTCCCGGTGCCGCGGAGCCAGACCTTCAGCACCGCCTATCTGGGCTACCACCAGCGCCTGGTCGAGGACGAGACCGCCATCTCGCCGTACGACACGACGATGCCGCCCAGCCACGGCATGTACCGCTGGCACCTGCCCGACCCGATCCGGTTCGGCACCGGCCTGCGGGTCACCCTCCAGCAGATCGGCGACCGCGGGGGCCTGCTGTTCGAACGCGCCGACGACGTCTGCACGACGGCCTACTGGTACCAGGACGCCCCCGGCGGCCAGGGGCCCTCCCTGCCACCAGCCGCTCGGCGCGAACCACGCTGAGGCCGCGGCTGGTCCAGGAGCGCGTGCCCGGGCTCCCCCGTGACGGAGCCTGGGCACGCCTCAGACCGGGAACCGCACGCCGACCAGGCCCTCGGAGACCTCCCAGAGCCGGCGGGCGTCGTCCATGCTGCGCAGCGGCTCCCACAGGTCCCGACGGGCGGGCGGGCCGCTCATGTCGCCGCGTCGCCTGGGACCGTAGAACTCGCTCCCCCGCGCGGCCGGGCCGGTCGCGGCCAGCAGTGCCGGCAGCGCGGCGGTGTCCGGCGTACCCGCCAGGCCCAGGCGCGAGAGCACCCGGATCATGCGGACCGAGCCGGTGTCCTTCTGCCGCCCCATGCCGGGCTGAGCGGAGAGCAGGTTCGTCGGAGAGACCCCGGGGTGGGACAGGTTGCTGGTGACGCCCCACCCCGCCACGGCGCTGCGCTGGTCGAGCTCGCGGGCGAACAGGCCCACGGCGATCTTCGACTGCCGGTAGGCCTTCATCGCGTCGTAGCCGCGTTCCCAGTTCAGGTCGCCCCAGTTGATCGCGCCGCTGCGGGCGGCGACGCTCGTCTGGTGCGTGACCCTCGCCCGGCCCTGCCGCAGCAACGGCAGGAGTCCCAGGGTCAGCGCGAAGTGGCCGAGGTGGTTGGTGCCGAACTGCAGCTCGAACCCGTCCTTGGTGAGCTGCCGGCTGGGCGGGGTCATCACGCCGGCGTTGTTGACGAGGAGGTGGATCGGACGGCCGTCGCCCACCAGGTGATCGGCGAGGCCCGCCACCGACTCGAGCGAGGACAGGTCGAGGGCCCGGGTGACGATCGTCGCGCCCGGAACGAGACCGCGGATCCGGTCGGCGGCGTCCGCGCCCTTGGCGGGGTTGCGCACCGGCATGATCACCTCCGCGCCCGCCGCGGCGAGCCGGGTGGCGATGACGAACCCGATGCCGTCGCTGGCTCCGGTGACGACGGCGAGCCTGCCGGTCTGATCGGGGATGTCGATGTCGATGGTCCGAGCCATGGGTGGTCTCCTTCGTTTCGCGGCGGGTCCGCCGCGGATCGGCCTGCGTTCAGGCTGCGACCTCGCCGCGCGCGGATGAAGGGCCTCCTGATCCACTGATCGACGATCCGTGGTTCCGGCGCCGCGCAGCCGGTAGAAAGGTCCACATCACGAGAGAAGGACACGCATGCTCATCGACCGGCCGGGACTGGCGGCGTTCCTCCGGCACCGCCGCGAGTCGCTGCAGCCCGAGGACGTCGGCCTTCCGCGCGGCCGGCGGCGCCGGACCAGCGGGCTACGACGCGAGGAAGTGGCCGCCCTCTGCCACATGTCGACCGACTACTACGCGCGGCTGGAACGCGAGCAGGGGCCGCAACCGTCGGAGCAGATGATCGCCTCGATCGCGCAGGGCCTGCACCTCTCCCTCGACGAACGCGACCATCTGTTCCGGCTGGCCGGTCACCACCCGCCGGTCCGGGGCCCGTCCGGCGAGCACATCGGCCCCGGCCTGCTGCGCATCCTCGACCGCCTGCACGACACTCCCGCGGAGATCGTCACGGAGCTCGGCGAGACGCTGCGCCAGACCCCGCTCGGCGTCGCACTCACCGGCGACCGGACCCAGTACACCGGCCCGGCGCGCAGCATCGGCTACCGCTGGTTCACCGACCCCTCGACCCGCGACCTGTACGCGCCGGAGGACCACTCACTGCTGTCGCGCTCTTACGCCTCCGGCCTGCGCCAGGTGGTCACGCTCCGCGGCCCCGGCTCCAGGGCGGCGCAGTACGCGGACCTCCTCCTCGCGCGGAGCGAAGAGTTCCGCGGTCTCTGGAACGAGCACGAGATCGGTGTCCGCCCCAGCGACGCCAAGCGCTTCGTCCACCCCGAGGTCGGCCGGCTGGACCTGCACTGCCAGACGCTGTACGACCAGGACCAGTCGCACTTCCTGCTCGTCTACACCGCCGTTCCCGGCAGCGAGAGCTACGAGAAGCTGCAACTGCTCTCCGTCCTCGGCACGCTCCGCTGACAGCGAGTCGATGGCGATATTCGCCAAGTGGATCTTGACTCATCGGTGAACACGTGGTGAAGATCATTGCCGACACATCCCTGAATCACGCAATGGCGACAATTGATCGCATATCGCCGACCATCCAGGGGTGCTACCACGAGTATGTAACGCCAGCCTCTGACCGTCACCGTCGTGTTCGAGACGCCGTACGCGCCGTGGCAGACGCTGTTCTCGATCCTGCTGCCGGCACATGTGGCGGCCACGTACGGCGACCTCGCGACCCCGGAGGGACTGGCGACCAGCTTCAACGAGGGGCTGACGAACAACGTCCCCGAGTGGTCGGGCGGGCCCTACTTCATCGACGAGGTCCAGCCCGACGTCGCGATCATCGAGAAGCCGAACCCGAACTGGTACGGCGAGACGTCGCCCAGCCTGGACTCGGTCCCGTCACGACGCCTCCTCCGCTTCAGAGGTCGGCCACGCGGTCACACGAGCGGCCGGTCGAGGAGCGTGCGTACGGCCGACTCGACCCGGGCGGCGAACCGCCCGTCGCGGGCCAGGTCGGCGTCCACCCGGCCGAGCAGGTCCCCGATCGTCGCGCCCGGTTCGACGGTCCCGGCCAGGGTCGACGCGACCCAGGCGCCGAGCGCCTGAGCGCAGCCGAGGGCGTTACCGCCGGTGGCCAGCTCGCGGCGCGCCACCGGGACCACCCGCAGCCGCACCTTGGTGAGCCCGTCGATCGCGATCTGGTCGAGCCGGTGCGCGATGCGCGGGTTCTCGAATCGCGCCATCAGCTGCACCCGGTAGCGGTCGAGGTCGAGCCCGGACGGGAGCTGGCGGACGCCGTCCGCCCACAACCGCTCCACCGCCCGCCGGCACCACGGGTCGGCGATCGCGTCGGCCACCGTCCGGCAGCCGCGCAGCGGCCCGGCGAACGACAGCAGGGAATGGGCGCCGTTGAGCAGCCAGAGCTTGCGCAGTTCCCAGGGTTCGATCCGGGCCACGAACCGGGCCGCGGCCTCCTCCCAGGCGGGCCGCCCGGCCGGGAACTCGCCGGCGAGTACCCAGTCCGAGAACGGCTCGGTGACGACCGGCGCGACGTCCAGCCAGCCGGTCGCGTCACGGACCGCCTCCGAGAGGCTCGGCTCGCTGCGCGGCGTGATCCGGTCGACCGACGTCGCCACGTAGGCCACCTCACGCGACACCCAGCGGGCCAGCTCCGCCGACGCCGCGTCGGCGAACGTTCCGATCGCGCCGGCCAGCAGCCCGGCGTTGTCGGGCAGGTTGTCGCAGGACACCAGCGCGATCGGCCCGGCCCCGGTCCGGCGGCGCGCCTCCAGGCCGGCAACCAGGCGGCCCAGCACGGTCACCGGCCGCAGCGCGGCCGGATCGGCGCCCGCGGGGATCGCCTCGCCGAGCAGGCGCAGGTCAGCGGCGACGGCGGGATCGGTCCGGTCCGGCGTGCCGTCGCCGCCCAGCCGGTATCCGGCTTCGGTGATGGTGAGGGTGACGACGGCCGTCCGCGCACGCCCCAGCGCCGCGGCGAGCTCGTCGACCCGCTCGCCCGGCTCGGCCCGCGCGATGCTGCCGATGACCTCGAACCGGTCGCCGTCCGGCCCGCGCTCGACCAGGGTGTACAGCCCGTCCTGGGACGTGAGCCGGTCGGCCGTCTCCCGCGAACGGCCGGTGAACCCCAGGATGCCCCACTCCCCCGGCTCGGCCGCGTGCGCCGTGTACCAGGCCTGATGGGCCCGGTGGAACGCGCCGACGCCCAGGTGGACCATGCGGATCTCGGGCTCGGGCAGGTCGACGCCGCGCGCGGCGAGCGCCGCCCGCGAGAGCGGTGCCGCGGCGGTCACGGCCCGGCCACCCGCGTGCCCTGCACAGCGACGACGCAGGCCGGGCTCGCCACGTCCGCCGCGCGGCCGGTGAACGACGGCACGCCGGTGCGGGCGTCGACCGCGAAGATCGCGACCGTGTGCGACCGTTCGTTGGCGACGTACAGGTGATCGCCGATCAGCGCCAGGTGGCGCGGCCATTCACCCTCGACGGGTGTCTCCGACAGCGGCTCGACGGCGACGCCGGCGGCGCCGAAGGTGGTGACGGTGTCGGCGCCGCGGTTGGCGACGTACAGGAACCGGCCATCGGGTGAGACGGCCAGCTCGCTCGGGTAGGTGCGATTCCGGCCCGGCGAGACGGTCGATGCCACCGTGGCCTCCTCCCGCAGCTCTCCCGAGCCGGCCACCCGGTACATGCTCACCGTCGCGTCGAGCTCGTTCGCGACGAACAGCCGGCCGTCGGGATGGGTGGCGAGATGGCGCGGTCCGCTGCCCGGCCGGGTCGCCGTCACGGGCCCCGGGCGGAGCCGCCCATGGTCGAGGGTGAAGGCGCGAATCGCGTCGGCGCCGAGGTCGGTGACCCGGACCGTGCCGTCCGGACCCGTCGACACGTGGTGGGCATGGGGAGCGTCCTGACGGCCCCGGACCGACCCCGACCCCTCGAACGAGACCAGGTCGGTGCGCTCGGCGAGGCGGCCGCCGGCGTTCACCCGGTGGACGCTGACGGAGCCGGAGCCGTAGTGCGCCACGAGGACGAACCCGCCGTCCGGCGACACCGTGAGGTGACACGGGACGGCGCCGCCCGCCGGCCGCACGCCGAGATCCTGCAAGGCACCCGACGGCGTGATCGCGAGCGTCCGGACGCCGCCGGCATCCCACCCGTCGACCGCGTAGAGGAATCGGCCGTCCGCACTGCCGGCGAGGAAGCTCGGCTCGTCGGCCGGCACGGGCGGGGCGAGCTCGCGCAGGTCACCGGTCCGCGCGTCGCGCGCAAACCCGTGGATTCCGGCGCCCCGGCCGCCGGCGGCGGCGGTGAACGTCCCGACGACGACGAGCTCGGTCATTCACACCTCCGCCGGCGCGGTCCCAAGCGCGTTCAGGACGCCCTGCAGGTAGCCGATCGCGTGGGCGCGGCCCCGGCTGCAGTACGCGGCCGGCGAGGTGTCGCCCCACGTGTCGGCGTCGCCCACCATGGCCGGAACATGGTCGTCGATGATGAACCCGTCGAAGCCGACGGCGGCGAGCCGCCTGAGGACCGCCGCCGGGTCGAGGTTGCCCTCGCCGAGGAAGCACTCCTCGAACCGCGGCACGGTGCCGCGCACGTCGCGGAAGTGCACGTAGAAGATCTTCCCGCGCGGTCCGAAGTAGTCGATGACCCGGTCGACGCTCTCGTGACCGGCCAGCTCCGACACGCTGCCCAGGCAGAGGTTCAGTCCCCAGGCCGGGCTGCCGCCGGACAGCTCGTGTGCGCGCTCGAGTCCCTCCGGGCTGGACAGGATCCGGGCGATGCCGCCGAGCGGCCGGTCGACGGGTGGGTCGTCCGGGTGCAACGCCAGCCGCACGCCGGCCTCCTCGGCGACCGGGAGCACGGTCTCCAGGAAGACCCGATAGTGGTCCCACAATTGCTCGGCGGCGATCGGCTCGGCACCGGTCGCCGACGGGGTCAGCTTGTAGGCGGCGAGCGCATTGCCCTCGTCGACGCGGTCCGCGTCGAACGCCGTGACCAGCGCCCCGCCGCGGCCGGCGGCGCGCAGGTCCGTGCGCCACACGTAGCCAGGCAGGAAGTGGTGCCCGAGCACAGTGATGCCGGCCGCGGCCAGATTGCGGATCGTCCGGCAGTAGTTGGCCAGCTGGGCCTCGCGGCCCGGCCGGCCGAACAGCACCTTGTCCCAGTGCCAGAGCGGCACGTTCTCGATGCCCTCGACCCGCAGGCCCGCGTCCTCGCACCGCCGGCGCAGTGCAACGAGCTCGTCCACCTCCCAGTAGCCGTGCTCGCCGCTCAGGTTGCTCGGCGTGTGGAACTGGACGCTGCTCAGCCCCAGCTGCCGGGCGAACGCCAGCACTGTGTCGTCGAGCTCGTCGATGTGGCCCATGGCCAGCCGCATGCCCACCCCGTCCCTCCCTAGCCGGCCAGCAGGCCGCCGTCGACGACCAGGTCGGTGCCTGTGACGAAGTCGGCGTCGTCGGACGCGAGATACAGCGCGGCCTTCGCGATCTCCGTAGGATCGCCCAGGCGGCCCATCGGCTGACGGGCGACCAGCCGAGCCCGCGCCGCGTCGGCGTCGTCGGCGGCCGCCAGCAGCCGGCCCACCCAGGGCGAGTCGACGGTGCCGGGCGACAGGCTGTTGCAGCGCACCCCGGTGCCGGCGTACTGCACCGCGACCGCGCGGGTGAACGACACGACGGCGCCCTTGCTCGCGCAGTACGCGGCCCGGTCCTTCAGGCCGGCCGAGGCCGCCGCCGACGCGGTGTTGACGATCGACCCGCGCCCGGCGGCCAGCATCGACGGCAGTGCGTACTTGGTGCACAGGAACACGCCGAGCGCGTTGACGTCGAACACCCGCCGCCACTCCTCAGCCGTGCACGAGACCGGGTCAGCGGTGGACCCGATGCCGGCGTTGTTGCACAGCACGTCCAACCGGCCGGTCTCGGCCACCACGCGCTCCATGAGCTCCCGCACGGCGGGCTCCTCGACGACGTCCAGCCGCACCGCACGCGTCCCCGCCGGGCGAACGCCGTCCGCGCGGTCCGCGGCGTACACGACGGCGCCCTCCTCGGCGAACAGGCGGGCCATCTCGAACCCGATCCCGGACGCCGCACCGGTGACGACCACCGTGCGCCCGTCGAACCTGTTCATACCGCCGCCTCCCGCCAGGGGTTGGTGAACGTGGTGTCCTCGGTCGCCTCGAGCTCGAGCAGCCGGTTCCACTTCGCGCAGCGCTCGGACCGGTGCACGGAGCCGACCTTGATCTGGCCCGCCCGCCAGCCCACCGCGAGGTCGGCCAGCCAGTCGTCCTCGGTGTCGCCCGATCTGGCCGAGACCACCGTCGCCCACCCGGCGCGCTGCGCGTCGTCGAGCACGCCGCGGGCGCCGCGCAGGGTGCCGTTCTGGTTGACCTTCACCAGGACGGCGTTGGCCGCGCCCCGTCGCACGCCCTCGGCCAGCCGGGACGGATCGGTCGCGAACAGATCGTCGCCGATCACCTGGACGCCCGCCAGACGCCGCGTGCCCGCGGCCCAGCCGTCCCAGTCGTCCTCGTGCAGCGGGTCCTCGACGGACACGACGGGGTGCCGCGCGACCCAGCCGGCGATCTCGTCGACGAGCTCCGCGGTCGCCAGCGTGCGCCCCTCCGAGCCCAGCTCGTAGCCGTCGCCCGTCCACAGTTGGTTGGCCGCCACGTCGATCGCCACCGCGACGTCGGTCCCCGGCGTGAACCCGGCGGACTCGATCGCGCGCACGAGCAGGTCGAGGGCCTCGGCATTGCCGCCGAGCGGCACGCCCAGCCCGCCCTCGTCGGCGACCAGCACGGCGGCGCCGTGCCCGGCGGCCAGCGCCAGCCGCCGCGCCTCTTCCCGGACCCGGGCGCACCACTCCAGCGCCTCGGTGAAGCCGGCCGCGCCGAGGGGGATGACGAGCAGGTCCTGGACGTCGATCGCCCGTCCCGCGTGCGCGCCGCCGGAGATGACATTGATCATCGGCATCGGCAGCGGCAGCGCGCCCGGCCCGTGCAGCCAGCGTGCCAACGACATGCCCGCGGCCGTCGCGCCCGCCCGGGCGGCCGCGACCGACACCGCGAGCACCGCGTTGCCGCCCAGGCGCGCGTAGCGGCTGCTGCCGTCGAGCTCCTCGAGGAGCAGGTCGACGGCGTCCGGCTCGGCCGTGTCGAGCCCGCGCACCGCGTCGGCCAGCACCGTGTTCACCTGCTCGACCGCGCGGCGCACGCCCTTGCCGCCGTACCGGTGGCCGCCGTCGCGCAGCTCGACCGCCTCGTACGACCCCGTCGACGCGCCGGAGGGGACGACCGCCCGTCCGGACGAGCCGCCGGACACCGTCACCCGGCAGGCGACGGTCGGCCGGCCGCGCGAGTCCAGGGCCTCCCAGGCCACGACCTGATCGATCCGCGTCATCGCTCCTCCAGTGCGTCCCACACGTCCGCCGTCGATGGGTCGGTGCCGCGCAGCACGCGCAGCGCCGCCCGGCGGACCTGGTCGAGCCGGGCCGCGGTCAGATAGTCGACGGGTGATCTGCCGTCCACCCGCGCCAGCAGCAAGGCGGCGACGTGCCAGCCCAGCAGCGGCAGCGCCGCCTCGGCACCCGCCTCCGCCTGATACGCGGCGGCGAACCGGCCGGCCGCGGCACGGAACACCCGCGGCCGGGACGCGAGGACGGACTTCAGCATCAGGTGAGCAGTCATGAACGCGACGTCGAACGCCGGAGCGCCGGCCTTGGCGACCTCGGCGTCGACGATCCAGCACAGGTCCCCGCCGACCAGGACGTTCTTGGGCGAGAAGTCGCCATGGACGAGACAGTCGCGCCTCACGGTCAGGTCGTCGAGGCAGGCCTCGAGGGCGTCCGCCACCGCGGGATGGTGACGCTGGACCTCACGGTGGAACGGCGTCAGCCGCAGCTGGTCGAACGCCTCGTCGTCCTGGAACCGGTCCAGCAGCTCCGGCCGTCCACGGGTGCCCCGGTGCCAGCGGCCCAGCGTCTCGCCGAGAAGCTCGGGGACGTCGCCCGTCACGGCGTGCGGGTCGGTCAGCAGGACCGACTTCCAGCTGGCCGCATCGGGCGGCGCGGCCTGCAGAACCAACGCCATCAGCGACTCGTCGACGGCGACGACCTCGGGCACACGGCCGGGTGTGAGGTCGTGGTAGACGGCAAGGGCGGCGGCCTCGCTCAGCGTCCGTTCCCGCTTGGCCCACCACTCGGCCCGCACCCGCAGGCGAGGAAGCGCCTGCTTGACGACGACCGAGCGGGCGGACGTGTCGACGCGTAGGACGACGCTGGACACGCCGCCGGCCAGCTCGCCGGCCGTCGCAGGTGAGCCGTCGAGCACACCCCGGTCACGCAGGAAGCCCACGACCGTGTCCGCGGTCAGCAGCGGGCCGGCCGGAGCGCGCCCCGTCATGCGAAGTGGTCCGGGAACCGCCGGGTCAGCTCCGGGGTCAGCGCGGACACCCGGCGGGCGTGGGCACGCACCAGGTCCTCGCCGCCGATGGCGTCGCCGGACTCGAGTGCGTCCACGATGCTCGCGTGCTCGGCGATGACCTCGGAGATGAGCGCGCGGTCGGGGAGCACCAGCCGGCGCATCCGATCGAGGTGGACCTTCGTGCGCCGCACCGTCGCCCAGACGCCCGGATGGCCGCTGAGCGCGAAGATCCGCCCGTGCAACGCCTCGTCCAGCTCGAAAAGGCCGTCCAGGTCGCCGGCGTCGAGAGCATGCCGTTGATCCTCGATCAGCCGCCGCAGCCCGGCCACGTCGGCGGCGGCCAGCGGCATCGCCACTTTGATCGCCGCGATCTCCAGGCTCTCCCGGACGAACCGGGCCTCTTCCACCTCCGCCAGCCGGATCTTCGCCACAGTCGTGCCCACCTGCGGCACGACGTCGACCAGCCCGGCATCGGTCAGGCGCGCGATCGCCTCGCGGACGGGGGTGCGGCTCACCCCCAGGTCGCGGGCGAGCTCGGTCTCGCTGAGCGGCTGTCCCGGCAGCAACCGCAGTCCGCGGATCGCCTCGAGCAGCTGCTCGAACACCTGGTCCGAGGCCCGGCCGCCGCGCCGGGTGCGTTCGACCAGCGACAGCACGGCCGCCCGCCGCCCGTCGTCGAGCGCACCCTCTCCCATGCCGCGGGATACTTGCATACAAGTATCCCGCGCTGCAAGACTGCGATCTCCGATCCGTCGGAAGGAGTGCGCGTGTCCGAGTTCGAGGACGTGGTCGCCGTCGTCACGGGCGGCAGCAGTGGCATCGGGCTGGCCGCCGTCGAGCTGCTGGCCGAGCGTGGCGCTCGGGTCGTGTTCTGCGGCATCGAACCGAGCGAGGTGAACGCCGCGGAGGAACGGCTCGCCGCACTCGGCCACCGGGTCGCCGGCGTGGCCGCGGACGTCACCTCGGAGCAGGACATGCACGACCTGATGGCCCGTGCGGCCGAGTGGTTCGGCACCGTCGACGTGCTGGTCGCGTCGGCCGGCGTGCAGACCTACGGCGCGGTCGCCGACACGGCCGTCGGCCTCTGGGACCGGACGCTGGACACCAACCTCAAGGGCGCCTTCCTCGCTGCCAAGGCGGCCATCCCCCGGCTGCGCACCCGCGGCGGCGCGATCGTGCTCGTGTCGTCCGTGCAGGCGACCATCGCCCAGACGACGGTCGCGGCGTACACGTCCAGCAAGGCCGGGCTGAACGCCCTGGCCCGCTCGATCGCCGTCGACGAGGCGCCGTACGGCATCCGGGCCAACGCGGTCTGCCCCGGGTCGGTCGACACTCCGATGCTCAGGGCGTCGGCAGCCGGGCACTCCGACGGCACTCCCGAGGCGATCGACGCGGTGCTCGGCCGATGGGGACGCATGCACCCGCTGGGTCGCGTGGCCCGGCCCCGGGAGGTCGCCGAGGCGATCGCGTTCCTCGCCAGCGACCGCGCCAGCTTCATCACAGGGACCGAGCTGCGTGTCGACGGCGGCCTGCTGGCCACCACCAGCGTGGCGCTGGACTGACCGGCTACCGGCCGGCGAGGAGCTGGTCACGGAGCGCACGCTTGGAGAACTTGCCGACGCTGGTCTTCGGGATGGCGTCGAGGAACACCACCTCGTCGGGCACCTTCCACGCGGTCACCCGGCCGCGCAGGAAGCCGCGGATCTCCTCCGCGGTGGCCGCCTCGCCGGCTCTCAGCACCACGCACGCCAGCGGCCGCTCGCCCCACTTCTCGTGCGGCGCCGCGATGACGGCCGCCTCGGCGACGCTCGGGTGGCCCATGATCTCGTTCTCCAGCTCCACCGAGCTGATCCACTCCCCGCCCGACTTCACCAGGTCCTTGGTGCGGTCGACCAGCCGGACGTAGCCGAGCGGGGAGATGGTGGCGACGTCGCCGGTGCGCAGCCAGCCGTCCGGCGTGAACTGTTCGCCCGGCTCGTCCGTCCGGTAGTACTGACGGGCCAGCCAGGGCCCGCGGCACTCCAGCTCGCCGACCGACTCGCCGTCCCACGGCACCTCCTGGCGCGTCTCGGGGTCGACGATGCGCGTGGCGACGCCGGGCGGGGCGATGCCGACGGTGGTGCGCAGGTCGGCCTCGTCGTCCTGGGAGAGGTCCGCGACCTCGGCGCGCAGCGCGAAGAACGTGCCGAGCGGCGACATCTCGGTCATCCCCCACGCCTGGGTGATCGGCAGCCCGATCTTGTCGCGCCATGCTTCGGACAGCGATCTCGGCACCGCCGACCCGCCGCAGATCACCGTGCGCAGGCTGGTCAGGTCGTGCTGGTCGAGCAGCGGCACCATGCCCATCCAGATCGTGGGCACCCCGGCGGCGACGGTGACCCGCTCGGACGCCATCAGTTCCAGCAGCCCGCCCGGCGACAGATCCGGCCCGGGCAGCACGAGCGACGCGCCCGCCATCAGCGCCGCATAGGGCAGGCCCCAGGCGTTGGCGTGGAACATCGGCACGACCGGCAGCACCCGGTCGGCGTCGGTGAGCGCGAAGGCCCCGGTGGTCAGGCCGCCGACGGAGTGCAGCCAGGCCGACCGATGCGAGTAGACCACGCCCTTCGGGTGGCCGGTCGTGCCGCTGGTGTAACAGATCGCGGCCGCGGTGTTCTCGTCGGCGATCCGGTCGTGCAGGTCGTACTCGTCCGCGCCGGCGACCAGGTCGGCGTAGTGGACGATCCGCGGGTCGTCGGGGAGCTCGGTGGGTGCCCCGTCGTCCATCACGACGACGTGCTTCAGCGTGTTCAGCTTCGGCAGGTGCTGGCCGAACAGCCCCATCAGCGACCGGTCGACGAACGCGACCTCGTCCTCGGCGTGCTCGAACGTGTAGATCAGCTGGTCGGGGAAGTACCGGATGTTGCCGGTGTGCAGCACGCGGCCGGTTCCGGGGATCGCGAAGTAGAGCGCGACGTGCCGCGCGGTGTTCCATGCGAACGTCGCCACGCGCCCGTCCGGTGAGACACCGAGCTGGTCGAGCGCGCCGGCGATCCGCCGGGCCTCGGCGGCGAGGGCGGCGTAGGTCGTGCGCTCGAGGCCGGAGGCCGTGCGGGTCGTGGCGGTCCGCGTGCCGAAGAAGCGTTCGCCACGCTCGAGGATCAGGGTGGTGGTCAGGGGAACGTCCTGCATCAGTCCGAGCATCGTGCTGACCTCCTCGTCGTCGTTGGATGACGGCGGCTATGCCGACCGGGACCGGGTTCGGGGCGCCAGCGCGGCCGGAACCGCCGTCGTGTCGTCCGTGCCGTGCAGCAGGCAGGCGACCGTGCGTCCGTCGTCGCCGGGATAGGGGCTCGCGACGAGCCCCGGGTGCCGCTCGGCGCAGGCCGGCATCCGGTAGGGGCACCGCGGGTGGAACCGGCAGCCCGGCGGCAGCGCGGCCAGGTCCGGCGGCGCGCCGCCGATGCCGGTGACCACGCGGCGCGGACCCTGCAGCGGCGGGAACGAGTTCAGCAGGGCGTGCGTGTACGGATGCCGTGGCTCGCGGTAGATGCTCTCGGCGTCCGCGACCTCGACGACCTCGCCGGCGTACATCACCGCGATCCGGTCCGCGTAGGAGATGAGCAGCGAGACGTCGTGGGTGATGAAGACGACAGAGAAGCCCAGCCGCTCGCGCAGCTCCAGCAGCTGTTCGACGATCTGCTTCTGCACGACCACGTCGAGCGCGGTCGTCGGCTCGTCGAGGATCAGCACCTGCGGCTCGAGGGCCAGCGCCATGGCGATCATCACCCGCTGCCGCATGCCGCCGGACAGCTGGTGCGGATACGCCGAGAGCCGGTCCTCCGGGAGCTTCACCATGGCCAGCAGCTCGCGCGCGCGATCGAGCCGTGACCTGCGGGTGGACGACGGGTCGTGCGCGGCGATCGCGTCCGTCAGCTGGGTCCTGATCCGGTGGACCGGGTTCAGCGAGCTCAGAGCGCCCTGGAAGACGACGGCGACGTCCCTCCAACGGCGGCTCCGCAGCGCGGCGTCGGGCAGGCTCAGGAGGTCGACCGGCGGTGTGCCCGGTGCGCCGTGCAGGAGTACCGCCCCGCCGGTGACGAGTCCCGGCGGCGGCAGCAGCCGGGTCGCCGCGTAGGCCAGCGTCGACTTCCCGCAGCCGGACTCGCCGGCGATGCCGAGGATCTCGCCCCGGTGCAGCGTCAGCGACACGCCGGACAGCGCCGTGACCGCGTCGGCGCCGTAGCCGTAGTCCACGCGCAGGTCCCGGATCTCCAGGATCGGATCGGTGACCACCTACCCCGCCCTCCTCTCGTCCAGCGGGTCGCGCGCCGGCGCCGTCCGGCGCACCGGAGTGAAGCCCACCCGCGGGCGGATGCCCTGACGGCGCAGCCGCGCCGCGCCCACGGAGCCGATGCGCAACCGCGGGTTGGCGTACTCGTCGATGCCGAAGTTGATCAGTGCCAGCGCCATGCCCAGGATCGCGATGCACAGGCCGGGGGGAATGAACCACCACCACAGCCCGCGCTGCAATGCCTGCTGCGTCTGCGCCCAGTAGAGGACGGTGCCCCAGTTCCAGTCGCTCAGCGAGGTCACGCCGATGAACGACAGCGTCACCACCGCGAGCAGCGCGAACAGCGTCGTCATCACCAAGCTCGTCGCGATGACGGTCGCGAGGTTGGGGATGATCTCGAAGAAGACGATCCGGCGGGTCGACTCCCCGTTCGCCCGGGCGGCCTGCACGAAGTCACGCGCGCGCAGCGACAGCGTCTGAGCCCGCAGGATCCGCGCGCCCCAGGCCCACCCCGTCAGGGCGATGACCAACGCGACGGCCCACGACCCCACTTGCGGCAGCTGGCTGGCCACGATGATCATCAGCGGCACGGCCGGCAGCACCAGGAAGATGTTGGTCAGCATGGAGAGCACCTCTTCGGCCCAGCCGGAGAGGAAGCCGCCGGCGACGCCCACGACCATCGCGATCACGGTGGCGATGGCCCCGGACCCGAACGCGACCAGCATCACCGGCCGTGTGCCGGCGAGCAGTTGAGAGGCGATGTCCTGCCCGGTCGTGGTCGTGCCCAGCCAGTGGCCGGCGGACGGACCCTGCAGCGTGTCCGGCGAGAGCTCGTTGGGGTCATGCGGGGCCAGCCACGCGCCGACGATCGCCAGCAGCCAGAACACCGCCACGATGGTCAGGCCGATCCGGACCTTGGCGTTGGCCAGCAGCCTCCTGCCGATGCGCCGGGGGCTGCGGACGGCGGCCGGCGCCGGCGAGGCGTCGGCCACCGCCGTGTCGGTGCCGAGGATCGTCACGTCGCCCTCCTGATGCGCGGGTCGAGCAGGACGAACGCGACGTCGGCGACGAGGTTCGCGGCCAGCACCGCGAGCGTCAGGATGAGGAAGATCGCCTGCATCAGCGGGTAGTCCTGCGCGTTGATGGACTGGAACAGCGCGAGCCCGATGCCCGGGTAGTTGAAGACCATCTCGGTCACCAGCGATCCGCCGACGACGAAGCCCAGCGACAGTGCCAGGGTGGACACGCTCGGCAGAATCGCGTTGCGGGCGGCGTAGCTCATCATCACGCGTCGCGCCGGCAGCCCCTTGGCATGCGCGACCGTGACGTAGTCCTCGCTCGCGACCGTCACCATCATGTTGCGCATGCCGAGGATCCACGGCGCGAGCGAGCTGACGACGATCGTCAGCGCCGGCAGCATCCCGTGGTACACCGCCGAGCCGACGAAGTCCGCTGACCAGCCCGGCGTGAGCCCGACGTCGTAGCCGCCCGAGGTCGGGAACACCGGGAACGTGACCGCGAACAGCGCGATGGCGATGAGGCCGAGCCAGAAGTACGGGACCGCCGCGAAGAACGTGGCCAGCGGCAACAGCCCGTCGATCAGCGAGCCGCGCCGCCAGCCGGCCACCATGCCCGCCGACGTCCCGATGACGAAGCTGATCAGCGTCGCCAGCCCGACGAGGATCAGCGTCCACGGCAGGGTCTGCCGGATCACCTCGCTGACCGGCGTCGGGAAGTAGGTGAACGACAGACCCAGGTCGCCGCCCAGGACCTGCGCCCAGTACTGCCAGTACTGCGTCCACAGCGAGACGTCCTGGTCCAGGCCGAACAGGATCCGCAGCGACTCGGTCTGCTCGGGCGACACCTGGCCGGTGGCCTGAAACCGGGCGATGAGCGCCTGCACCGGATCGCCGGGCATGAGCCGCGGGATGACGAAGTTGATGGTGAGCGCCGCCCACGCGGTCACCGCGTAGAACGCGAGGCGGCGGAGGAGGAACGGCATCAGCGCACCACCCGCTCGGGGTCGGGCGCGGAGTCGATCAGCAGCCGTGTGTAGGGATGCTCCGGCCGCTGGGTCACTGACTCGCTGTCGCCGCTCTCGACCACCTGCCCCTGGTACATGACCAGGATCCGGTCGGCGAAGTACCGCGCCGACGCGATGTCGTGGGTGATGTAGAGGATCGCGATGCCCATCGTGTCCCGCAGGTCGCGGAGCAGATCGAGGACACCGAGCCGGAGCGACACGTCCAGCATCGACACCGGCTCGTCGGCGAGCAGCACGGCCGGTTCCGCGCCGAGCGCCCGGGCGATCGCGACGCGCTGGCGCTGGCCGCCGGACAGCTCGTGCGGGAACGCGCGCAGGAACCGGTCCACCGGTGTGAGACGGACGCGCTCGAGCAGGCCGCGCACCGCGTCGTCGCGGGCCGCGCCTCGAAGCTGCGGACGGTGGATCGCCAACGACCGGCGCAGGACGTACCGCACCGTGTGGACGGGGTTCAGCGACGCGAACGGGTCCTGGAAGATCAGCTGCACCTGCCGGGTGTACCGGCGGAACGCCCGGCCCCGCAGTGTGCCCACCTCGGCGCCGTGCAGCAGCACCCGGCCCGACGTCGGACGTTCGAGGCCGGCCAGCAGGCGAGCGACCGTCGACTTGCCCGACCCCGACTCCCCCACCAGCGCCACGATCTCGCCGGCGCCGAGTGTCAGGTCGACGCCGGCGACCGCGTGGACCGCGTGCCGCGAGCCGAGCGCGCCCGAGCCGTAGACCCGGGTGAGCGCCTCGGCCCGCAGCGGCGCGGCCGGACCGGCGGCAGGGGACTCCGTCATGAACCGGCGAGCTCGAGGTTCATGAGGATCATGGCGGCGTTGGTGCCGTGCGGCTGTGGATTGGCGTACGGATCGTTCTCGTCCGGCCAGCCCACGTAGTGCTTGACGCTGAACTCCGAGCCGAACGGCGCCGCCGCCATCGGGATCGCCGGGACCTCGCTCACCTGGATGTCCTGCAGCGTGGCGAGGGCGTCGGCACGGACCGCCTCGTCCTCGGTGGTGGCGTAGGTCCGCAGCGCCTCGGCTGCTTCGGCGTTGTCGAACCGCCCGAAGTTGGCCGTGGCCGGGGTGCCGATGGGCTGTAGCGCGTCGCCGTCCATGAACGTCCGGTACAGGCTGTACGGCGTGCTGCCGACCTCGGTCCAGCTGAACGTCGCGTCGAAGTCGCCCTGGGCCACCGACGTCTGCCAGGCGGTGGCGTCCTGCGGCTCCACCGTCGCGGTCACGCCGATCTCGGCCAGCTGCTGGCTGATGATCTGCAGCGCGGTCAGCATCTGGTTGAACGCCGTCGGGTCGGTGAGGGTCACCGTCACCGGCTCGCCGTCGGGGTCGTGCAGTTGATCGTCGACGTAGGTGTAGCCGGCGTCGGTGAGCACCTCGCGCGCACCTTCGACGTCGACCTCGTGCTTCTCGCCCTGGTACTTCGCCGCGATGAACTCCGCACCGGCCGGCTCGGCGATGCCGGTCGGGCTGGCGATGGCGGCGCCCTCGTTGTTGTACGCCTCGGCGATGATGCGCTCGCGGTCGATCACCATGTCTGTCGCCTGGCGCAGCGCCGCGTTACTGAACGGCCCTTCGGCGGTGTTGAAGAACAGCGTGCGGGCGGGCAGGCCGGACGGGAACCACATGCGGTTGTCGGGGTCCTTGCCCAGGTACTGGGCCTCCGGATCGGGAATGGCCACCCCGGTCCATTGCACCTCGCCCTCGCCCAGGGCCGTGATCAGCGCGTTGCCGTCGTTGTAGGGGACGTAGCGGATCTGCGGCACCGCCGGCGTGCCGCCCCAGTAGTCCTCGTTGCGGTCGACGGTGACGGCCTGCTGCGTCCACGACGTGAGCGTGTACGGGCCGGTGCCGACCGGGTTCTCGATGGTGTCCTTCGCCGGGTCGGGCAATGTGCTCCACAGGTGCTCGGGGACGATCAGCGCCTGCAGCACCTTGTCCTGGTTGACGAACTGCGAGGTGGCGAACGTAATGGTCGCGGTCGCGCCGTCGGCTGTGGCCGAGGCCACGGGCAGGGCCAGGGTGTTCAGCGCCGGGTGGTCCTTGAACATGCCGAACGTGAACGCGATGTCGGCCGCGGTGGCGGGCTCGCCGTCCGTCCACTGCACGCCGTCGCGCATCGTCACGGTGAGGCTGGTGAAGTTGCCGGCCCACTCCCACTCGGTCGCCAGCCACGGCGTGGGCTCGGCCGTCGGGTCCACCGCGTTGGTCTGGGCCAGCGGCTCGAAGATGACCTTCGAGTAACCCAGAACTGTCGCGGCCGACGTGTTGACGTACGGGTTGTTGTTGTTCGTGATCGGCCCGGACGGCGCTCCGGCGACCAGCGGCGGCGCCTCGGCCGAGGCCGCTTCGCCGTTCCCGTCGTCGCCTGACTCGCCGCCACCCGTGCAGCCGGCGGCCAGCAGCGTCGTCACGGCGACGACCACTGCGGCAGCGGGTTTGAGGGACTTCCACGTGCGACGTTGCATGTGTCCTCCACGAACCGCTCTGTCCTGAGGAAAGCCTTGCGCCCACGGCCGGGATAACGTTGTCTCGCTCACCCTAACAGCGCGGTTTCGGCGAGACAAGACCCCGGATATCCGTAACCGGACCGTGACGGCCGGCCTTCGCGAGTCCTCCCGGTCCCGGCCGTGACGAGGCGCCTCGTGGTGGGCCATGGGCTCAGGGCCGCGGCGGCCGGCACCGCAGCAGCGTCACGTCGCCGTCGACGGTGAGCGCCCCGGCTCGATGGGCGACCACGGCGGTGTCGCCGGCCCGCACCTGCGCCGACTCGCCCGACGCGCTGCTCAACTCGGCCGTTCCGGACAGGACGACGAGCACGCTGTAGCCGGCCTCCAGCCGGCACGGGCGTCCGGCCTCGGCGACGACGCGCTGCAGGCGGAAGAACGGGTCGGCCGCCGGGGAGAGCACGTTCCGCACTCCCGTATCGTCACCGCCGGGTTGGGTGATCAGACCGTCCAGCCGTGGCGCGTCCCAGGCGTCGCGGTCGACCGCCCGCAGTGCCGCGTCGAACCCGAGCCCGAGGTGCCCGACGCCGGGATCGCCGGCCGCGAACTCCTGCCACTCCATGAAGATCGACACGTCGCTGGCCTGCTGGAGCTCCACGAGGAAGGCGCCCTCGCCGATGACGTGCGGCAGGCCGGCCGGCACGACGACGGTCGCACCGGCCGGCACCTTCACCTGGTTCAGCGCGCCGAGCATCGCCTCGACGTCCTGGGCCTCGACCCAGGCGGCCAGCTCCGCCGCCTCGACCGGCCGGCTGAAGCCGACGTGGACCGTCCCTGGTTCCAGCATGAACCACGCCTCGGTCTTGCCGCACGGCCGGCCGATGACGTCCCTGGCGAACGCGTCGTCCGGGTGGACGTGCACGGGCAGTCGCTGGCCGGCGTCCAGCAGCTTCACCAGCAGCTTCGGGTCGGCGCCCGCGCGCTCGACGTGCTCGGCGCCGAGCCAGCCGGCGGGGTCCGCGGCGATCTCGTCGGCCAGCGACCGGCCCGGCGCCAGCATGGTGAGACCGGCCGACGTCCCGCCGGACGCCGCGACCGTCGAGGCGATCCAGTCCTGCGGCCGGTCGTCGGCGTGATGGTCGAGCCCGCGGAACGCCGCGATCTTCGCACCGCCGCGATAGAGGAGGCCGGGTGGCAGGTTGGCGTCGAGCGGGACGAGATCCATCGAGGCTCCAACCTGGCCGGGATAACGTTGTCTGGCCACCGTACCCGATCAGGGCAGCCCGCGGAACACCTTGCCGAGCGCGGTGGCCGCGGGCTTGGGCCGGCCGTGGAAGTCGAGCAGCGAGAGGCTCAGCGCGCAGGGAAACGTGTCGTGCCCGAGCCAGACGATGAAGCCGCCGACGCCCGGGAAGCGGTCGGCCGTCAGCTGAGCCGCCACGGCGAGGTAGTCGGCCTGACGGTGCTGACTCCGGTCCACCCACTCCGCGAGCGTGCCGCTGCCGTCCCAGTGCTCGACGTGCCGCAGCCACCACGCGGACGAGTGCGCCCACAGGTCGTCGATGCCCGCCCGGCCGGCCTCCGCCGCCTGGTCCGGGACCAGGCCGAACTCGGCGAGCAGGTCCAGCGGGCTGGCGCCGCACACCCCGACCTCGCTGCGCATCAGCGCGTCGTCTGACTCCCAGTACTGCCGCCATTGCTGCTCGTTCTCGGCAAACTGCTCCCACGGTCCGTGGACATCGTGGTGCACGCCCTTGCCGGCGTTCTCGGGCACGCCCCAGATCGACGGGCCGGACGGAGAGGTCACGACGAACCGGCGCGCGGGGTCGAGCTCGCCGAAGGTTGCCGCCGCGGCAGCGGCCGCCGGATGGTCCGCGCTCAACGGCACGACGTCGAGGACCTGACCGGCCTCGTCGGTGAGCTCGTTGCCGGTGTCCCACATGATCAGCGACGGATGGTGGGCGCGGCGCCGGACGTAGCTCGCGGCGATCTCGGCGACCTCGGCGGCGAACCGCTCGTCGCTCGGCGGCGTGTTGTCCAGCGCGCTCGACGACAGCGGCAGCTCCTGCCAGACGAGCAGCCCGAGCTCGTCGCACAGGTCGTAGAAGTGCTCGCTCTCCAGCGCCGCGCCGCCCCAGACACGGAGCAGGCGGACGCCCAGATCGCGATACGCCTCGAGCCGCAGGCGGTAGTCGTCCTCGGTGACGTCGACGTAGTCGGGCCGGATCGGCACCCAGTTCACGCCGGCCAGGAACGTGGGCGAGCCGTTGACGACGCAGATCCAGGGCTCGGCGTCCGCCGGAGCGCCGTCGGCGGCCATCCAGCGCACCGACCGGAACCCCACCCGGCGCGTGACGCTGTCGCCGTCGGGCTCGTCCACGGTCACCGTCACGTCGTAGAAGGGTTGCCCACCGGCGGGGCGCAGCAGCCAGGGCTCCACTCGTCCGACCGGCACCCGGTGCGGACCCGGACCGGTCACCGTCGTGGTCACCCCGGCGCCGGGCCCCATGACGGCGACCCGCAGCCGGACCGCGGCGCCGACGTCGGCCCGCACCGTCACCGAACCGGCCTGGTCCCGCTCGTCGAACTCGGTGGTGACGACGGGATCGGTGAGAGGAGTGCCGTCGCGCAGTTCCAGCGTGACCGGGCCGCCGATGCCGGTCTGCACCATCCGGGGCGTCCAGTCCCAGCCGTAGCCGAACCGGGCCTTCCACGCGCGCATCCGGCTGGTGCGGCCGATCTGGCCGAGGCCCTGCGGCGGCTCGGTGAACGCGATCGAGAGGGTCGTCGCCCCGGCTCGGACAGCGTCTGTCAGGTCGACCTCGACCGGCGTCATCGCGCCGGCGAACTCGCGCACGACGCGGTCGCCGGCCAGCACCGAGCCGGCATGGTCGAGCACCTCGGCCCTCATGACGACCCTGGCGGCGGGGTGGCGCTCCAGCTCGGCGCCGACGTCGCCGGACAGCGGGCGGCTGAACGTCCAGTGCCGGTGTTCGAGCCACTCCGACTCGCGCGACCGCCGGGCGTGGTAGGGGTCGGGCACGACTCCCGCGGCGACGAGCGCCCGCCGGACGCTCCCCGGCACCATCGCCTCGACCGGATCCACGTCAGGCGTCACGTCGGAGCCGAACGCGATCGCCCGCTCCCAGTCGTACTGCCGCCAGCCGGTCAGCTGCCACACGCCCGAGAGGTCCCAGCGGATCCGCACGACAGCCTCCCAGCACGAGATAACGTTGTCTGCGACAGTAGCAGCCCACGGGGACCTGGCATGGCGGCGCGCCGCGGGTCAGCGGTAGCTGCCGCGCTGCACGATCGTGAACGGCAGCCGTTCGGTCGTCGGCTCTCCGGCGCTGCCGGCGATGCGGTCGAACAGCCGCGTCGCTCCGCGCCGGCCGAGCTCGACGACATCGAAGCTGGCCAGTGTCACCGGGCGAGGCAGGAAACGGCTCATCTCGAAATCGTCGAACCCGACGACGCGCGCCCGTGCGCCCCTGGTGACCAGCGCGTCGACGATGCCGATGATCGCCCGGTTGTTCTTGCCGATGAAGGCCGTCGGCGGGTCGTCGAGGTCGAGCATCGCGACGGTCGCCTTGGTGGCGGCCTCCGGATCGTGCGCGGTGGTCGAGATCAGCCGGTCGTCCAGCGTCATGCCGGCCTCCTCGAAGGCCGCCCGGACGCCGTCGAGCCGTTCGCGGATGGTCAGGACCTCCAGGGTGTCCAGCAGGAGGCCGACACGGCGATGTCCCTCCTCCAACACCATCGACGCCAGGGTGTGCGCCGCGGCAACGTTGTCGAGCCGCACGCTGTCGGCGGACACGCCGGTGCCCGGCCGGTCGAGGAAGACGACCGACGTGCCGAGGTCCATCTCCGGCTGCAGGTAGCTCTGGTCGCCGACCGCGGGGAAGATGAGCAGGCCGTCGACGCGCCGCTGGCACAGCGCCAGGGCCAGCTCCTGCTCGAGCTCGACCTGTTCCTCGGCGCTGGCCGTGATCAGGTGCGTTCCGTGCTCGCGGGCGATCTCGTAGGTGCCGGCGGCGACCGACGAGTAGAACGAGTTCCGCATGTCGCCGATGATCAGGCCGATGGTCGCGGTCGACGCGGTCGAGCGCAGCGTCGCGGCGAGCTCGTTGCGGCGGTACCCGAGCGTGCGGATGGCCGCGAAGACGCGCTCGGCGAGCGCGGGGTCGAGCGTGGGCACGCCGTTGACGGCGCGGGAGACGGTCTTCAGGCTGACGCCCGCCTCGCGCGCGACGTCGTTCATGGTCGGCCGGCCTCGACTCGACGCCGACCGCCCGGCGCTCGCGCCGGTCATCGCCGCACCACCGAGACGACCAGCTCCATGGCTCCAGAGGCTACCGGACCACGGCTCAGGCCAGGGCTCGTGACGAGCATCGCGGGAGCGGGGGTGGGCGCCATGGACGTGATTGCTCCTCCGGCAGAGCTGAGATAACGTTGTCCGACCTGTTCCGAGTATACGAAGGTGGGTGGGTTTGGTGGACGACTGGGTGGTGGAACGCGGCTTCGAGGCCGTCGCGGACACGCTGCGCCGGCAGGCCGAGGCGGACCCCTCGTTCTCGGCCCAGGTGTGCGTCGAGGTCGGCGGCGCTCCGGTGGTCGACGCATGGATCGGGCCCGAGCTGGACCGCGACTCGCTGGTCTGCCTGTTCTCCAGTTCCAAGGGCCTGTCCGCGCTGAGCCTGGCCCTGCTCGTCCAGCGCGGCCGGCTCGAGCTCGACCGGCCGGTCGCCGACTACTGGCCCGAGTTCGCGGCGGCCGGAAAGGCGGGCATCACCGTGCGCACCGTCCTCACCCACCAGGCCGGGCTGCCCGAGGTGGACGGCGGGCTGAGCTGGAAGGACCTCGTCGACGGCCACGCGGAGGAGCGGCTGGCCGCGCAGCGCCCGCTCTGGCGGCCCGGCTCCGCCTTCGGCTATCACGCCGCGACGCTCGGAGTGCTCATGGGCGAGCTGTGCCGCCGCGTGACCGGGGAGTCGCTGCAGGCCTTCTACGAGCGGGAGCTGCGCCGGCCGGTGGACGCCGATGCCTACCTCGGCCTGCCCGAGGAGCACGAACCGCGGGTCGTCGAGGTCCCGGTTCCGGATCTGTCCGCCCTGGCCGGGGCGATGCCGGTCGACCAGGGGCAGCTGGCCGACCTGATCGCGGGGCTGATCACCGATCCCGAGGCGTACACCGAGTTGACGCATTCGCGGCGCGCCCGCGCGCTCGGGCTGCCCGCCCTCGGCGGCGTCGGGTCGGCCCGCGGACTCGCCCGCGTCTACAGCTCCGCCGTCATCGGAGCGGACCGGCCGCCCGTGCTGGACGCCGCCACCGTCGCCGAGTTCGGTCAGGTCCACTGCGACGGGACCGATCTGTGCAGCGGACTGGTCCAGCGCTTCGGCGTGGTGTTCCAGAAGCCGCTGCCTCGCCGGCCGTTCGCCAGCTACCAGGCGATCGGGCACGACGGCGCCGGCGGCTCGCTGGCCTTCGCCGACCCGCAGGTCGGCATGGCCTTCGGCTTCATCACCAACCGGCTCGCGCCTCCCGGCGGCGAACCACGGGCGGACGAGCTCGCGCGGGCGGCACGGGAGTGCTGCCTGCGCGGCTGACACGTCCGGCGGCCGCTCGGCCGTGTCACGGCGCCTTGCGGAAGACCTCCCCCAGTGCGATCGCCGCCGGCTTGGGCCGTCCGTAAAAGTCCAGGACGGCCTGGCTGGCGGCCACCGGGAAGCAGTCGTGCCCCATCCAGACGATGAACCCGCCGGCGCGCGGGAACCGGTCTGCCGTGTGCTGGGCCGCGAACGCCAGCAACCTGGCCTGGCGCTGCTGGTTCGCCGCAACCACCTCGGCCAGCGAGCCGGTGGCCTCGCGCAGCTTCAGCCGGACCAGCCACCTGGGCGCCGACCGCGCCCAGAGCCGTTCGAGCGCGACGCGGTCCTCCTCGGTCTCGAACGGCCCGGTGAGGCCGTACTCGGCGAGGACGTCCATCGGGCTCGCTCCGCTGACGCCGACCTCGCTGCGCATCAGCGAGTCGTCAGCGGTCCAGTACTCCTGCCACTCCTCGAACGTCTCGGAGAACTGATCCCACGGTCCGTGCACGTCGTGGTGGATCCCGGCGCCCCACTTGTCCGGCAGCGCCCACATCGACGGACCCAGCGGCGAGGTCACCACGAACCGGCGGTCCGGATCGAGCCGGCCGAACACGTCGGCCGCAGCAGCCGCGACCGGGTGGTCGGCGCTGAGCGGCAGCACGTCGAACACGTAGTCCGCCTCGTCGGTCAGCTCGTTGCCGGTGTCCCACATGATCAGCGACGGGTGGTGCGCGCGGCGGTAGACGTAACTCGTCGCGAGCTCCCGGACCTGCCGGACGTACTCGTCGTCGCGCGGCGGCGTGTTGTCCAGGCCGCTGGACGACAGCGGCAGCTCCTGCCACACCAGGATGCCCAGCTCATCGCAGAGGTCGTAGAACGTCTCCGACTCCAGCGGGCCGCCGCCCCACACCCGCAGGATCCGCACGCCCATGTCGCGGTAGGCCTCCAGGCGGATGCGGTAGTCGTGCTCGCTGAGGTCGGCGTAGTCGGGCCGGATCGGCACCCAGTTCGCACCGCCCAGGAACCGCGGCGTCCCGTTGACCACGCAGATCCACGGTTCGGCGCCGTCGGGCGCGTCATCAGCGGCCTGCCACCGGACCGAACGGAACCCGACGCGGCGGGCCTCGCTGTCGCCCCCGGACTCGGTGACCGTGACAGTCACCTCGTAGAACGGCTGCGGCTCGTCGGGCAACAGCTGCCAGAGGCCGACGGCGCCGACCGCGACGCGGTGCGGGCCAGGCCCGTCGAGCTCGTGCCGGACGTCGACACCCGGGCCGCGCACAGTCACGGTCAGAGCGGTGCCGTCGGGCACACCGGCACGGACGACGACCGTGCCGCTCGCTGCTGCCTCGTCATACTCCGTCGTGACGAGGACGTTCTCGAGCGCGGTGCCGGCGCGCAGTTCCAACGCGATCGGGCCCGCGATGCCGATCTGCACCAGCCGCGGCGTCCAGTCCCAGTAGTAGCCGCACCGCGCCTTCCAGTCGCGGACCCGGCTGGTCCAGCCGATCAGGCCCATCTCCGCCGGAACGTCGGTGAACTGCACACTGAGCGTCATCGCACCGGCCCGGACCGCCTCGGTGATGTCGACCTCCACCGGCACCAGTGAGCCGCGCCACTCCCCCACCTCGCGGCCGTCCACCATGATCTTTCCGGCGTGGTCCAGCGCCTCCGCCCGCAGCAGTACCCGGGCGTCGGGCCGTTCGGCCAGCTCGGCGGCGAGATCGCCGGGAAGGTCGCGGGTGAACGCCCAGTGCCGGTGCTCGACCCACTCGGACTCACGTGCCGCGAGGACGTGGTGTGGATCGGGGACGACGCCCGCGGCGACCAGGGCGCCGCGGACGCTGCCGGGGACGGACGCCGGCAGCTCGGGCTCGTCCGGGGCCGCGAACCCGCTGTACTGCGCCACCGCCCATGCATTGGGCCAGTAGCCGACCAGCCGCCACGTGCCGCTCAAGTCCCAGATCCTGCGCATGCACCCTCCAGGTAGGCACTGGAGATAACGTTGTCCGGATGCTAGCACGCCGGACTGACGACGTTGGCGGGCACGGCCGCGGGCGCCGCGTGGACGCCAGTCCCGTTGCTCGTGGACGCCGTCCTGATGCTGTGGGCGTCCATCCCGAGTAGACCCCTTGTCAGAATGGGACAACGTTGTTACGGTCCCCGAGACAACGTTATCCGAGCCGCCGACCGACGTCCCTGGGCACCCCGAGGTGCCCGTCAGCACGTGCATTCGACGCCGCCACTGTCGAGGAGGACACATGAAGCGTCGCACTGCTTGGCCGATCGTTCTGCTCCTACTCCTGGTCGGGTCGCTGCTCGTCGCGCAGCCGGCCGCCGCAGCCGACACCACACCACCGTCCGCGCCGTCCTGGGTGAGCGTCAAGGATGTGACCAACACCAGCATCCGCGTCTACTGGGGAGGCGCGACCGACGCGTCGGGCATCCAGACCTACAAGGTCTACCGCGACGGGGTCCACGTCCAGGACGTGGCCGGCAACGTCACGCACGCCTGGACCGACACCGGGCTGACGCCGGGGACCGTCTACTACTACGAGGTGCGTGCCGTCGACCCGTCCGGCAACGTCGGCCCGGCGAACGACGAACTGGCCGCCACTCTCGGCACACCAGCCGAGACGCCGCCGCCTGATCCGAACGGCCCGATCCGCGGCTACATGACGCACATCCCGCACCTCACCGGCGCGGCCATCGACGACGTCGCCGACCTCGCCGCCGACAGCGGGGCCAACACCATCCGCGACGAGGCCTGGTGGGGCCGGATCGAGGCGACCGAGGGCGTCTTCGACTGGACGCTCCCGGACAGCGTCGTGCGGGCCGCCGCCGAACGCGGGCTGCGCGTCCTGCTCATGGCGGACACCGCGCCCACTTGGGCGTCCGGCGCCACCGAGGGCGATCCCGGCTGGTTCTCCACACCGCCCATCGACCCGGCCGACTACGGCAACTTCGCCGGCGAGCTCGCCGAGCGCTACGGGACCGGCGGCGCGTTCTGGGCCGCGAACCCCGATCTCACGTTCACGCCGCTCGCCGGCATCGAGATCTGGAACGAGCAGAACGGCGAGGCCTTCTGGGGTGGGAACACGGTCGACCCGGCGCACTACACCGCCATGCTGCAGTCGGCGTATACCGCGATCAAGGCCGCCGACCCGTCGATCACCGTGGTCGTCGGTGGGCTGGCGTCGGGCGCCGGCAGTGCATACAACGACGCCGACTGCGACGGCACTGCCGACGGCGGCTATCTCACCGGCCACGGGCTCAACCCGGTGGACTATCTCGAGGAGATGTACGCGGCGGGAGCGCAGGGCTACTTCGACGCCGTCGGCTGGCATCCGTACGTGTTCGACTTCGACGGCGAGAAGACGATGCCGCAGCTGCTCGACTACGACCCGTGCTCGACCTGGTCGCAGCTGGCCGAGACACCGGTCTCCGCCCGCTCGCTGATGGTGGCGAACGGCGACAGCGCCAAGAAGGTCTGGATCACCGAGGCCGGCATCCCGACGTGCGTGCTCTTCGCCGTGTACCCGTGCGTGTACCAGTCCGACCAGGCGCTGTTGCTGCACTCCGAGTTCGCGAAGTGGAAGACCTACACCTGGGGCGGAGGCTTCATCGTCTACGACATGCACGACGACTGCACCTCGCCGCTGAACGTCCAGTGCAACTTCGGCGTCGCGACGACGAGCAATACCCCGAAGCTGGCCTACGACTTCCTCAGAGTCGACTGGCTCGGCGAGTGACCGCCACGCTCGTCTGACCGAGCCCGTCATGAGGCCCGCTCCGGACTCGACACGAGCCCGGAGCGGGCCTTCACCGCTGGACGAGGAGTTGATCGACATCGGCGAGTTGGACGACGCTCGTGCCCTCGTCACCGGCGCGGCCGGACGCATCGGGCGGGCCATCGCCGTCGCGCTCGCCGAGGCGGGCGCCCACGTCCTGGCCAGCGACGTCGACGCGGCCGGCCTGGCGGCAACGGCGGGCCGGCTCGGGGATCCGCACCGGACCCGGGTCGCCGACCTCACCAGCGAGGATGAGATCACCGCCCTCGTGACGGCGGCCGCCGGTCACCTGGGCGGGCTGACCCACGTGGTGAACTGCGCGGCCACCACCGAGCCCGGCGGGACCATCCTCGAGTCGAGCACCGCCACCCTGGACCGCGCGCTCGCCGTCAACACCCGCGCGCCCTACCTGGTCACCCGTGCGGCCCTCCCTCACCTGCTCGAGGGAGGCCACGGCGTATTCGTGAACATCGCCTCGATCCACGGCTTGGTGGCCGGCGCCGGCTTCGCCCCTTACGCCGTCAGCAAGATCGGGCTGATCCAGCTCACGCGGCAGGTCGCGGTGGAGTACGGGCGGTACGGCATCCGCTGCAACGCCGTCTGCCCGGGTGCGACGAGATCGCAAGGCGAGCCGGCCGACGAGGCGGACCTGCAGCCGTTCCGTGCCGTCGTCGGGCGCATCGCCGACTCCGGCGAGATCGCCGATGCGGTGGTGTACCTCGCCGGACCCCGGGCGTCCTTCGTCAACGGCGCGATCCTGCCCGTCGACGGCGGCTACACGGCTCACTAGACGGGCTACGAAACGGAGTCAGGCATGAAGATCGTCGATGTCGGCATCCACGTCGTCGCACCCATGGACACGGTGGAGCCGGTGTCCGGCGCCCGCCTCGGCTGGGTGTTCGTCGAGGTCCACACCGACGAGGGCGTCACCGGCGTCGGCGAGTGCTCGAACTGGCCGATGCACGGCGACCTCCTGATCGCGAGGACGCTGGAGATCGTCCGGCGGGACCTGATCGGGCGCGACCCGGCCCACATCGAGCGGATCTGGCAGGAGCTGTTCCATCGCCAGACCTATCTGGGCAACCGCGGCCTGATCACGACGGTCATCAGCGGCATCGACCAGGCGCTGTGGGACATCCGCGGCAAGGTGCTCGACCGCCCGCTCTACGACCTTCTCGGCGGCCCGGTCTGGGACGACCTCCTGCTCTACACGCATCCGTGGGGCACGACCCCCGAGGAGATCGTGGCCACGACCAGGCAGGTCGTCGCCGACGGCTACACCGCGATCAAGCACGACCCGTTCGCGGAGATGTGGCGCCGGTTCCTGGACTACCGGGGCGGGCAGATCTCCCGTCGCGGGATCCGCGACGGCGCTGCGCTCACCGCGGCCATGCGCGAGGCCGTGGGCCCGGACGTCGAACTGCTCATCGACCTGCACGGCAACTTCAACGTCGCGACGGCGATTCAGTGCATCCGGGCGCTCGAGCCCTACGACATCGGCTGGTTCGAGGAACCCGTCCCACCCGAGGGCCTCGACGCGCTCCGGCAGATCCGCCGCCAGGTCGACGTGCCGCTGTGCGTCGGCGAGCGCCTGTTCACCCGGTGGGACGTGCTGCCCGTCCTCCAGGACGGTCTGGTCAACTACGTGATGCCTGACGTCTGCTGGACCGGCGGCGTCTCCGAGCTCAAGAAGATCGCCACACTCGCCGAGACATTCCTGGTCCCCATCAGCCCGCACGGAGCACAGGGACCGGTCCAGATCGTGGCCGGTGCGCACGTCATGGCGACCGTGCCGAACTTCTATCGCCTGGAGATCAACAGCGGCTGGCTCGAGTCGTTCAATGCCGCCATCACGCCCGCGCTGGAGATCCGGGACGGCCGCCTGCACCTGCCCGCCCGGCCGGGCCTCGGCATCGAGCTGAACCACGACTTCATCGCCGACCACCCCGACCCCGACTGGGTGAGGACCCCCTGACCGCTCTGCGCCGAGCTGAACGTCGCGCGGTCGACGTTCTACGACTGGAGGGCTCCCGGCAAGAGCCGGCGCGGGGAGCCCCACCGGGGTGGCGTCATTCCGGGAGGAGTGCGCGGACCTGGTCTCGGATCTCTTGAACGATGGTGTCGACCGGGTGGGCGATGTTGATCGTCGCCGCCATGCTGATGAACATGATCGCGGAGACGATGTGCGCGAGCGTCGCGGCATTCCCGGAGCTGGTGCGCCCGTCGCGCTGTAGCACGGCGGCGATCGCCTCCTCGGTCTGCACGGTCAGGCCGAGGGCGTCGCGGTGGTGGGGCTCGGCGGGGTCGCCGAAGACGATCTCGCGCAGATAGGTCCGCCCGTTGTCGATCTGCTTGCGGTTGCACTCCACGATGGGCCGGACGATCGCCATGACCGCGTCGAGCGGGCCGGTGATGCTCTCGGCCGCCCGTTTTCCTTGCTCGAGCGCGTCGGCGTAGGTGGAGTTCTGAACGAGCAGCAGGAGCTCGCCCTTGGTCTTGGCATAGAGGAACAGCGTGCCCGCCCCGATGTCGGCCTTGTCGGCGATCTCCTGGGTGGTGACGTCGTCGACGCCGCGCTGGGCGAAGAGCTCGTCAGCGGCCGCCACGATCCGTTCGAGCTTGGCCTGCTTGTTCCGCTCGCGCCGTCCGACCGGCTGGGACGAGAGTGCCATGGATGCAGTCCTTCGTCGCTGAGTGGGCTCGATTCCGCCGACGCTCATTCTTCCAGGGCGGCCGGGGCGTGGTGGCGACGTCGTCATCGCTGGTGGTGCTGGAGCGCCTTGCCCTCCTTCACGAAGGTCAGCGCGTCGCTCACCTCGTAGGCGTGGACGGCGGAGGCCGACGGAGCCAGTGCGGCGGACAGCCTCTCGAGCTCAGGGCTCGTGAGGAAGGCCGCTCGCGCCGCCGGATCCGCGAAGCCCAGGAGCAGCGCCGCGTGGAACCGCTGGTCTGGCGGGTTGTCGTGTGCGACGTTCGGGGTGTCCCAGAGTTTCTCGTTCCAGGGCATGAAGACCTGCGTGCGCAGTTCCCTCAGGTCGCCCGTGTCGGCGAGCGTTCTGGCGAGCTCGTCGACGTGCCTGCGAAAGTCGCGGGTGCGTACGCCGTTCCGTCGTCGGAGGTAGACCAGGACGCGGGCGCCGACGCGCTCGCCAGGTCGGGCGACGTCGTACCAGCGCGCCGAGTTCGGCGGCCCGGCGTAGAGCAGGGTGCGCCGGAACACGTTCACCTCGTCCTTGTAGGCGAGCCTGGTCTGCTTGCGGCCCCGCAACGGCGCGAGCACCGGGGCGAACGTGACCTCGGCGACCCCGTCGATCCTGCGGTCCGCGGGAATGGCCGTCTCGACGCCGTCGGTGGCCGGCCACAGTCCGGGACCGGTTGCCTCGAGGTGGAGCTGCCGGTACTCGTCGAAGCCCGGGGTCGCCGAGATGATCTTCGAGTGCGGGCCCTTCCAGTAGTCCATTCCCTGCTGGCGAGGCCGATCGGTGCGCATCCACAGCAGAATCGACGACGCGAAGGGCTTCTTCGTGTAGGGACGGGTGACAGCCATGACGTGCCCTCCTGATGTCCGTGCGCTGCTGGTCAGCGGGCGAGGAATTCGACGGCTCCAGGTACGAACTCTTCGTGGAACTGGAAGATGCCACCGTGGCCGGAGTCGGGGTGGATGATCAGCTCGGAGCCCTTGATACGGCGGTGCAAGTCGTCGGAGAGCACCGAGGGCACCATGCGGTCGTTGTCGCCGTTGGCGATCAGGGTGGGCTGGGTGATCGTCGACAGGTCGGCGGGTGCCGAGCGTCCGAACTTCTTGATCGCCTTCAGCTGCGTCTGGAACGCCCTGACGCTGATGTCCGCGTCGCGGCCGGCGGTGCGCTCCTCGAGCCGGTTGACGAACGCGCGGGCGGCGGGCTTGCCGGTGGCGTTGCGGTTGAAGAACAGGAACTCCTTCGGGTCCGACCGGGTCAGGGTCGCCCGCAGGATGTCCCAGTAGGTGACTCGGGCGACCTTGTCGATGTCCTTGCCGCCCCTCGGCCCGGTGCCGGTCAGGACGAGCTTGCGGACGAGCTCGGGGTGCTTGACCACGAGGTCCTGGGCGATGAAGCCACCGAGGGAGAAGGAGAAGACGTCGATCTTGTCGAAGCCGAGCGCCGTGATGAAGGTGTAGGCGTCGTCGGCCATCGCCTCGACGCTGCCGGGAACACGTCCGGTGGACGCCCCGACGCCGCGGTTGTCGAAGGTGATGACGTGGCGATTCCTCGCGATGGGATCGACGATGCGCGGGTCCCAGTTGTCCAGCGTCGCGGCGAGGTGCACGAAGAAGACCACGGGGATGCCGCCCTTCGGCCCCAGCTCGCGGTAGGCGTAGGTGACGCCGCCGGCCGTGATGGTGCGAGTCGGGGCCTTCGCGTAGGACGTGGTGAGGGGTTGGCTCGAGGTGTCGTTGGTGCTCATGAGGCTCTCCTGTTGATCGATTCGTCACTGACGGCGTTGTCAGGCCCGGGTGATGACGGCCTTGCCGCGGATGCCGCCCTTGCCCAGCGACTGCACCGCCTGTGCGGTCTGGTCGAAGTCGAAGACCCGCCCGACGACGGGACGCAGGACGCCGCGGTCGACGAGGGCACTGATCTGACGGAGCTGGTCGCCGCTGGCGCGCATGAAGAGGAACTCGTACGTCACACCGAGCTTCTTCGCCTGCCGGCGGATCTTGCGGCTGAGCACCGCGATCGCGAGGCGCAGGACCGGGTTCAGCCCGGCCTCTCTGGCGAACGCGGGGTCGGGCGGTTCGGCGATGCCGATCGCCTTGCCGCCGGGGCGCAGCACCCGCAGGGACTTCTCCAGGTTCTTCCCGCCGAGGCTGTCCAGCACCAGGTCGTAGCCGTCCAGGAGCTGTTCGAAGTCCTGGCCGCGGTAGTCGATGACGACGTCCGCTCCGAGCTCACGGGCGAAGTCCGCGTCGCGGGCGCTGACCGTGGTGGCGACGGTGGCGCCCAGGTGCTTGGCGAGCTGGATCGCGATCGTCCCCACGCCGCCCGCCCCGGCGTGGATCAGGACCCGCTGGCCCGGCCGCACGTGGCCCTTCTCCACGAGCGCCTGCCAGGCGGTCAGGGCCACCAGCGGCAACGAGCCCGCCTCCTCGACGCTGATCGTCGCCGGCTTGAGAGCCAGGTCGGCCTCGGCCACCGCGATGCGCTCGGCGAAGGTTCCGATGCGGTCCTTGTCGGGCCGGGCATACACCTGGTCACCGAGCGTGAACCCCCGCACTCCCGAGCCGACGCCGATCACCGTTCCGGCGACGTCGTTGCCCATGACCTGCGGCAGCCGGTACCGGAGGAACGACTTGAACGCTCCGGACCGGATCTTCTCGTCGAGCACGTTGAGCCCGGCGGCCTGCACCTGCACGAGCACGTCGTGCTCTCCGACCACTGGCTCGGGGACCTCGGCCTCCCGCAGCGGCTCCTTGTACCGATCGACGACGAACGCTCTCATGGCGTACCGCTCCCTGCTCGCGATGTTGGATGAGATGGGCACCCACCGGTCACGCGCGAGACCGTCGACGATGCGGGGATCCCAGCTGTCCAGGTTCGCCCCCAGCTGCGTCACCAGGACCAGTGGAACACCGCTCTGTGGGCCGAGCTCCCGGTAGGCGAACTCCGCCCCGGCCGCCGCGGTCATCCGCGTCGACGCATCCCGATCACCCCGTGCCGCGCTCCCCTGTGCCATGCCTTCCCCTGAAGCCTCGTGAAGAAATCTGAGCTTCCTCAATTATGAGGGCAATCAGAATCAGCTGTCAAGTGCGGGTAGGGTGTGCCCACGCCGCTCAGGCGTTGATGGGTCCCGGACCGTTCCTCCGAACCGGCATCGCGAGAAGGAGCGAGACATGTGGACGGCGATCGGTGAGACCCTTCCTCTGGCCGCCGGCCTCGCACTCAGCCCGGTAGCGGTCATCACCGGGATCGTCCTGCTGCTGGGTCGCAGCGGCCGGGCCAAGACGGCGGTCTTCGGCCTCGGCTGGCTCCTCGCCGTCCTCGCCATCGCCGCGGCCGCCCTGTGGCTGGTCGAGGCGGCTGCTGACGATGCGGCCGAGCAGACCGCCGACGGGGTCGACCTCGTCCAGTTGCTGTTCGCCGCACTGTTCCTGATCCTGGCGGTGCTGGCCTGGCGCAAACGCGCCCAGCAGGACGAGCCGGCGCGGAAGAACGGGCTCGTGCGACGGCTCGACACCATCGGCGTCGGTGGAGCCTTCGGCCTCGGCCTCGCACAGGGGTTCCTTGTGATCAAGAACCTCCCGCTGGCACTCGGCGCGGGGGCACGCCTGGGCGAGGCCGCCCTCACAGGCGCCGACGCCGTCGTCGGGCTGGTCGTCTTCGCGGTGGTGTCGACGGCCGGCGTCCTGGTCCCGCTTGCGGTCGCCCTCGTCGGCGGACCACGACTCGACCCGTCCTTGGCGAGGGCCCGCGACTGGCTCGAAGCCAACATGTCGCCGATCACCATCTGCGTCCTGGGCATCCTCGGCGGCTACTTCCTCGGCCAAGGGCTGGGCATCCTCGACTGACGAACGGCCGGCGCGCCCGGCGTCTGACGCCTTGATCTGATCGGCGGCCGTGGGCTAGGTACGGACTGGCCGGTGCTGTTCGATCAACCGCAGCGACAACTGTTGAGCGCGGCGGGCCGCGGCGACGTCACCTTCGGCCGCTGAGATGATCGATCCCACCATCAGGATGTGCCAGGAGCGGGCGAAGCTCTCCACCTCCGCGAGACCGGCCTCGGTGGCCCACCGGCGCACGATGTCGCGGACCTCGTCCAGGTGGCCGATGCTGGCCTGACCCAGCGGATGATCCGCGCCCATCTCCAGCAGGAGGTTGATGAACGCACAACCTTCGAAGTCGTCGCGGGCGAACCACTCGTCGAACACGTCGAAGATCGCGAGCAGCCGCTCGGCCGGGGTGTCTCCGCGCCGCCGCGCACCGGCCTCGACCAGATCGCGGGTCCACAGTTGCTCGCTTCGGGCCAGGTAGGCCAGCACGAGGGCGTCCTTGGACGGGAAGTGCCGGTAGAACGTCGCCTTGGCCACCGCAGACGAAGCGATCAACTCGTTCACGCCGACCCTGCGGATACCGCGCCGGGAGAACAACGCGTGTGCGGTCGCCAGGATCCGTTCACGGGCGCCCACCCCACCAACCACGACTGTCGCGGACTCCTCGCCAGATGTGATCGCGGGCTTCGTCGGCAGGACAGCGGTGTGCAGCCCGCACACCTGGGCGAACGCGTCGAGGTCCGCACCGGCGACCGATGTCGTCGGGTAGGCGCAGAACAAGGCGAACGGAAGCTGACGGCCCAGCTCGTTCCAGAGCGACTCGAGCTCCAGCGCCGCGTTGACGTGCCCCGCGTCCCAGAGCAGCGCCACCATCTCACCGAAGACCCGAACCGACCGGCCGCTCCCGAGAGCCCGCCGGATCAGCCCTCCGATCACCGACGCGAAACCGCCTGGATCCGGCCAGTCGTCGACCAGGAACCGGCGCATCGTCTGCTCCGCGTCCAGGAACCGGAACGTGCCGCCCCGCAGCGCCGCCGCCACGTCGACCCCGGTGTCGGCGAGCCGCGCCTGCATGGCGCGCCGGTGTGCCGGTGTCGCCACGACGATGGCCACGTCGCCCGCTTCGACCGCCCCGAGGAGATACCCCACAACTCGCTCGACCAGCTCGCTGTCGTGACCGTAGAACTGAACGACGTGGCCAGTCGTCGGCAAGCCTCGATCGGCTGCACTGCTCGTGGCCATCGTGGTGTCCACCATACGAGCCGCTCGGCGCGGTGTACAGATCTGTCTGTCTTGTGCCAGCTCCGGTAGCGTTTCGTGCCAGTAGAAGCCGTCCCGGGAGCCCGCTTGAACGCCACGCCGTCGCCGAACCTGGTCGGTCGGCAACGCGAGTGCGCGGAGCTGGACGACCTGCTCTCCAGGCTGCGTTCAGGCGGCTCGGTCGTCTGCGCCATTCGAGGCGAGGCGGGCATAGGAAAGTCGGTGCTGCTGGACTACCTCGCGGAGCGCGCATCAGGGACGACCATCTCGCGGGTGCAGGGCATAGAAGCCGACATGGAACTGGCGTGGGCGAGCCTGCATCAGCTGTGCGGCCCCTTCCTCGGAGAGATCGACCGTCTGCCCGGCCCACAGCTCGACGCCTTGCGTGTGGCGTTCGGGATGGCCTCCGGTGACCCGCCCGGACGTTTCCTCGTGGGGCTGGCGGTGCTCACGCTGCTCACTCGCGCCTCGGAGACCCGTCCGGTTCTGGTGCTGATCGACGATGCTCAGTGGCTCGACCGGGTCTCGCTGCAGACCCTGGAATTCGTGGCCCGCCGGCTGCTGGCCGAGTCGGTCGCATTCGTGTTCGCGGTCCGCGACCCCGAAGGCGCGGCCCTACTCGGCGGCCTGCCGGCCCTGCGACTCGAGGGACTGGACCGAAGGCCGGCGGGGGCGCTGCTCGAGTCCGTCGTCGAGGGTCGTCTGGAACCCCGGGTCCGGGACAGGCTCGTGGCCGAGACCCGGGGGAACCCGCTGGCGCTCCTGGAACTCACACGGGGCCGCAGAGCCGTCGAGTTGGCCTACGGTCCTGACGCGTCCGGCTCGGGCTCGGTGTCGAGCCGGGTCGAGGACGACTTCGCGCGCCGGCTCCGGTCCCTGCCGGAGCACACGCGTACGCTGCTGCTCATCGCGGCCGCGGAGCCGGCGGGTGACGCACAGCTGCTGGTCCGCGCTGCGGAGAGACTCGGTGTGACACCCGACCCGGTCCCCGCGGCGGCCGCCGGACTCATCCAGCTCGCGGAGCCGTTCCAGTTCCGCCACCCCCTCGCACGGTCCGCGGTCTACCGCGAGGCCGGCCTCGCGCAGCGTCGCGCCGTGCACCGAGCGCTGGCGGAGGCCACAGACCCTGACCATGAGCCGGACCGCCGGGCTTGGCACGCCGCCCACGCGGCCAGTGCCCCTGACGAGGAGGTCGCTGCCGCGCTGGAGGCGGCGGCCGGCCGGGCTCGGCAGCGCGGCGGTGTGGTCGCCGAGGGCACTCTGCTGCAGCGAGCCGCCGAGCTCACGCCCGACCAGGCCGACCGCGGCCGCCGGGCACTGGCGGCTGCCGAGGCCTACTACTCCGCAGCCGTGCCCGAGCGTGCCACCGAGCTCGCCACGATCGCCGACCTGTGTCCTCTGAGCCCACTCGACCAGGCCCGCCTCGACCGCCTGCGAGCCCAGATCCTGTTCGCCCTGAGCCGCAGCGACGAGGCCGCCCCGCTCCTGCTGGACGCTGCCGGCCAGTTCGAAGCGCAGGGCTCGCCACTCGCACGCGAGACCTATCTCGAGGCGATCAGCGCCACGGTCTTCGCCGGCCGTGTCCAAGGTCCGTACGGCGCCCTCGCCGCGGCGACCGCGGCCCTGGCCGCCACCGCTCCACCGTCCACGTCCGCCGCTTCGGACCTCCTGCTCGACGGCGTGGCAACGCTTCTGACCGGCGACCGCGCGCGGGGCGTCCCCATGCTGCGTGAGGCCCTGACCGCGCTGGTCGACGAGGAACTCGTCAGTCGCGACGCGATCATGCGATGGTTGTTCCAGGCGTCCATTGCGCAGGAGACGTTCGCTCACCAGCTCTGGGACTTTCATGCCTGGGAGGTGGTGTCGGCGCGAGCCGTGCGGTTGTCGCGCGAGATCGGGGCCTTGAGCACGCTCCCGCTCGCCCTGATGTTCGCCGCTGGTGTCGACTTCCACCGCGGTGACGTCGCCAAGGCCGTGGGACGGGTCGAGGAGGGGTTCGCGATCAGCGCGGCGACGGGGCACGCCCCCCTCACCTATGCCTCGCTGGTCGTGACCGCCTGGCAGGGGGACGAGGCAGCGACGCTCGCGGTCCTCGAGCAGGCGCGGCGAAGCGCCACCGAGCATGGCGAGGTCTCGCTCCTCGGCGTCAGCGGCTACGTCAAGGGAGTGCTCTACAACGGGCTCGGCCGCTTCGATCTCGCACTTGCCGGAGCGCGTGAAGGCGTCGACCACGACGGCTTCAACTTCACCGGGTGGTCGTTGACGGAGCACGTCGAGGCCGCGGTCCGATGTGGCGAAACCCGGCAGGCGGCGGAGTCGCTGCGCCGGCTGACCGAGCGGACCGACGACACCGGCACCGCCTGGGCCCGCGGGATCCAGGCACGCTGCGAGGCGCTCCTGGCCGACGGCGCGGCCGCGGACGCCCTCTATCGGCGAGCGCTCGCACTCCTCGACAGCGAGGGCATCGCCGTGCAAGTAGCTCGTACGCATCTGCTCTACGGCGAGTGGCTACGACGGACCGATCAGCTGGCGGCGGCACGTGACCAGCTCCGGACTGCGCATCGGATGTTCGAGGAGATGCACCTGGCGGCGTTCGGGGAGCGCGCCCGACGAGAGCTGGCGGCGACCGGCGAGCGCGCGCGCAGCCGCCGCCCGGCGGCAACGGCGCGCCTGACCACTCAGGAGGCCCAGATCGCCGCCCTCGCCGCAAGCGGCTTGACGAACCCTCAGATCGGCGCCGAACTGTTCCTCAGCCCGCACACCGTCGAATGGCACCTGCGCAAGGTCTACGCGAAGCTCGGCATCAGCTCGCGCCGCACACTCCCCGATGCGCTGGCGGCTGCCGAGGCGACGTAGCCGGCCGTTCGACCGGCCGCGGGTGGAGCGGATCGCGTGTCGCGCTGCCACCCGCGGCTCGGAAGGGGTCAGGCGGCGTCGGCGCTCGCGCAGGCGGCGTGCGCCTCGAGGATGATCTCGGCGACCTCCTCGGGATGAGACACACTGACGGCGTGCGAGGCGCCGGCGATCTCGCGCACGCCGCGCGCTCCTGCCCGGCCGGCCTCCTCGCGCAGCTCCGCGGCGGGGATGTTGCGGTCGTCCTGCGCGATCACGAACCAGCTGGGCAGGGTCTTCCACCCGGGCAGGTCGGTCGGCAGACCTTCGGTGAGCGCCTGCTCGGTGACCGGGCGCTGGGTCTGCGCCATCAGCCTGGCAACCGACTCCGGGACATCGGCGCAGAACTGCCCATGGAAGAGCTCGGGACGGATGGTGAACTCGTTGCCGCCGGTGGTGATCGGATAGGCGACGAGGGCGTCGCCCAACGTGCTGCCGGGGTGTCGCGACGACAGCTCGAAGGCGCTTTCCCCCTCGTCGGGAGCGAACGCCGAGACGTAGACGAGCCCGACGACGGCAGGGTTCCTCGCGCCGGCCGCACCGGTGATGACGATGCCGCCGTACGAGTGCCCGACCAACAGGACGGGCCGGCCCAGCCCGGCGATCACGTCACGCAGGTAGGTGGCGTCGTGGCGCACACCCCGAAGCGGGTTGGCGACGGCGACAGCGTCGACGCCGTTGGCGTCCAGCTGCTCGATCACGCCGTACCAGCTCGAGGACTCGGCGAAGGCGCCGTGCACGAGGACGACGAGTGGGGACTGCTCAGACATGATTTCTCCTGATTCGCTGTAGCGGCGGGGTCAGGCCGCGAAGGCCTTGCGGAGGACGTGGACCGCCTGCTCGACGGCACCCGTACTGGCGGCGGACGAACGGAGCGGGTTGAGCATCATGAAGTCGTGGATCGTCGCGTTGTAGCGGACCGTCGTGGTGCGCACGCCGGCCTCGATGAGCCGGCGGGCGTACGCCTCGCCCTCGTCGCGGAGTACGTCGTTCTCATCGACGACCACGAACGCCTCGGGCAGGCCTGCGAGGTCCTCGAGGGTGGCTCGCAGCGGCGAGGCGGTGATCTCGCTGCGCCGGGACTCCTCGGGCAGGTACGCGTCCCAGAACCAGGCCATCGACTTGGCGAGCAGGAACGGGCCGTCGGCGAACTCGGTGTAGCTGTCGGTGTCCTGCGCGGCGTCCGTGACCGGGTAGTAGAGCGACTGGTGGCAGAACGTCGCGTCGCCGCGTTGCTTGGCCATGATCGCCACTGCCGCCGCCATGTTGCCGCCGACCGAGTCACCGGCGACGGCGATCCGGGAGGCGTCGATGCCCTCTCCGGCGCCGTGCGCAGTGATCCACTGCGCGGTGGCATAGGCCTGCTCGATCGCGACCGGGTACCGCGCCTCTGGGGAGCGGTCGTACTCGACGAACACGACCGCGGCGTCCACGCCGGTGGCCAGGTCCCGGACCAGCCGGTCGTGGGTGTGTGCGTTGCCCAGCACCCAGCCGCCGCCGTGGACGTAGAGGATCGCGGGCAGCGGTCCTGTGCTCCCGACCGGCTTGACGATGCGGACCCGGACGTCGCCGACTTCGGCGGGAACGACGATCCACTTCTCGTCGATGTCGGCCATGTCGACCGGTTGGGACTGCACGTCGTCGAGCACCTTGCGGGCCTGCTCCGGCGTCATCTCATAGAAGTACGGCGGGTTGGCGGTCGCCTCGGTGATCTGCTGGGCCTCAGGCTCCAGGTAGTGCCTGTTCATGAGATCTCCTTCCGATGGTGGACGGGTCGCCGTCAGCAGATCTGTCAGACGGCGGCGGGCGTGATGTGCGGACGAGGAGTTCGACCGGGCCACCGGCCCCGGTGTGACAAGCCGCCTGCGACGCCTGAGGCCGGGCGCGCGTACCGATCTGTGGCAGGACCGATATACCTTTGTCGGGGAGCGCAGCCGCACCGGCGTGTCCAGCACCTGTCAGGAGCACGATGAGCGCGACCCCGCTGCCGAACCTGTTCGGCCGGCACCACGAGCGCGCGGTGCTGGACGAGGTTCTCGCCGGCCTGCGTAGGGGCGAGTCCGCGGTGCGTGTCATCCGGGGCGAGGCGGGCATCGGAAAGTCCGCACTGCTCGACTACGTCGCGGCACGGGCGTCCGGCGTCACCGTCACCCGGGCGCAGGGCATCGAGGCCGACATGGAGCTCGCCTGGGCGAGCCTGCACCAGCTCTGTGCTCCTTTCCTGGGCGCGATCGAGGCTCTGCCCGAACCGCAACGCGACGCCCTTCAGGTCGCGTTCGGCATGGCGGCGGGTGACCCGCCTGACCGTTTCCTGGTCGGGCTGGCGGTTCTCACTCTGCTCACTCGCGCTTCGGAGACCCGGCCGGTCCTGGCCGTCGTCGACGACGCCCACTGGCTCGACCGGGTCTCGCTGCAGACCTTGGAGTTCGTGGCCCGACGGCTGCTGGCCGAGGCCGTCGCCCTGGTGTTCACCGTCCGCGACCATGAGGGCGAGGGAGTACTCGTCGGGCTGCCCGAGCTGCGGATCGGCGGTCTGGACAAACCAGCGGCCGGCGAACTGCTCGAGGCCTCGGTCGAGGGCCGCATGGAACCACGTGTCCGAGACCGCCTGGTCGCCGAGACCCGCGGCAACCCGCTCGCGCTGGTCGAGCTCTCGCGTGGCCGAACCGCCGCGGAGCTGGCCTATGGTCTCGACGCCGCGGACCCGGAGTCGGTGTCGACCCGCGTGGAGGAGGACTATGCGCGACGTCTGACGTCATTGCCGGAGCACACGCGGACGCTGTTGCTCGTCGCCGCCGCGGAACCGGTGGGCGATGCGCGGTTGCTGCTGCGGGCCGCCGACCTGCTCGGCATCACGGCGGATGCCGCTCCGGCGAAGGCCGCTGGTCTCATCGAGTTCGGGGAGTCGGTCCGGTTCCGCCACCCGCTGGCGCGCTCGGCGGTCTACCGCGAGGCCGACGCCGAGCAGCGCCGCAGAGTGCATCGGGCCCTGGCCGAGGCCACCGACCCCCTGGTGGAACCGGACCGCCGGGCGTGGCACGCCGCTCAGGCATCGGACGGCCCGGACGAGGTCGTCGCCGCGGCGCTCGAGGAGGCTGCGGACCGGGCCCGTCAGCGCGGCGGCATGTCCGCCGAGGCCGTACTGCTCGAACGCGCCGCAGCGCTCACCCCGGATCCCTGGCAACGCGGTCGGCGTGCCCTCGCCGCCGCTGAGGCGCACCTCTCGGCCGCCGCGCCGGAGCACGCCACCGAACTGGCCGCGCTCGCCGACCTGTGCCCACTCTCGCCGCTGGACCGGGCCCGCCTCGCGCGGCTGCGGGGGCGCATGCTCTTCAGCCGCAGCCGGGGCGACGATGCGGCGCCGCTGCTGCTCGATGCCGCGGCCCGGTTCGCCGCGGAGGGCTCGTCCCTGGCGCGCGAGACCTACCTCGAGGCGATCAGCGCCACCGTCTTCGCCGGCCGCGTGCACGGTCCACACGGTGCGCGGGCGGTGGCGATCGCGGCCCGTACGTCCGGCTCGCCGCCGTCGGGCTCCCAGGCTTCGGACCTGCTCCTCGACGGGGTCTCCACGCTGCTCGCCGAGGGCCACCACCTCGGGGTCCCGGCGCTGGTCCGTGCGTTCGAGCCCTTCGCCCACGAGGCGCTCGAGAGCCGAGACGCGTCGATGCGCTGGCTGCTGTCCGTGCCAGTGGCGCTGGAGTCCTTCATCCACCACCGCTGGGACCTCCCGGCCTGGGACGCGCTGTCCTCTCGCGCTGTGCGGCTCGCCCGTGACATCGGTGCGCTCAGCGTGCTGCCGTCGGCCCTGATCTACCACGGCGGCGTGCAGATCCACTACGGCGACTTCGCTGCCGCTACCCGAATGATCGAAGAGGCCGACGCGATCGCCCTGGCCACCGGCCAAGCTCCACACCGCTATGCCACGCTGGTCCTCGCGGCCTGGCGGGGCGACGAGGAGGCCGCTGACCGTGCGTTCGAGGAGGCCCGGATCAGGGCCGCTGAGCACGGTGAGGTCTCGCTGCTCGGCGTCAAGGGGTATGTGCAGGGCGTCCTCTACAACGGCCTGGCCCGATACGAGGAAGCGCTCGCCGCAGCACGAACCGGTATCGAGCACGACGGGTACAACTTCACGGGCCTGTCGCTCGTCGAGCACGTCGAGGCGGCTTTTCACTGCGGCGAGCTCGCACAGGCGCGGGAGTCGCTCGACCGGCTCATCGAGCTGACCCGGGCCGCGGACACCGGCTGGGCCCGCGGCATCAGGGCTCGTAGCCAGGCTCTGCTCACCGACGACATCGACGAGGCCGACCGCCTCTATCGGGCCGCGATCGACGAGCTCAGCCTCGACCGTGTCACCGTCGAGGTCGCTCGCACGCATCTCATCTACGGCGAGTGGCTCCGTCGCATCCGACGTCGGGCAGACGCCCGTCATCAGCTGCGTGTCGCCCACCGGATGTTCGACTCGATGCGCTCGATCGCCTTCACCGAGCGCGCCAGGCGCGAGCTGCTCGCGACCGGTGAGCGCGTGTCCACGCGCGATGCCGAACCTGTCGCCAGGCTCACGCCGCAGGAGGCGCAGATCGCCACGCTTGCCGCCGGCGGGATGACCAACCCCAGGATCGGCGCCGAACTCTTCCTGAGTCCGCACACCGTGGAATGGCACCTGCGCAAGGTCTACACGAAGCTGGACATCACCTCGCGCCGCGACCTGCCCGCCGCGCTCGCGACTTCGGGCGTCGGCACCGGTACGACGACCTCTGCCTGAGGTCCGTGGTCGTTCCCACGGACACCCCACGCACCGACCACGCGCGCCTCGTGGTCCGCCCGGACGCCACGCGGGCAGAGGGTTGGTCTCGTCGCAGCCGAGGGATGCCGTTGCCGAAGAGGAGACCACTGATGACCGCGCCAGGACTGGAGACCGCCACACCAGCCGACCCACCGGTCCGGTCGGGGACCGGCCAGGCGAACGAGACCGCCGGCGCAGGGCTCGACACCGCGCTCGAGGTCTTCCTCGCGGAGCGCACCCAGCTCTTCCGGATCGCCCATCGCGTCACCGGCGACGTCGCGAGCGCCGAGGACGTGGTTCAGGAGGCGTGGCTCCGCTGGCAGCGCACCGACCGCGGCCTCATCAAGAACCCTGCGGCATTCCTGACCACGACCACGACCCATCTCGCGATCAATGTCATCCAGTCGGCTCGCCACCGGCACGAGGCCCCCACCGAGTCACCCCTCGCCAGGCTGGCGGACCCCTCCAACGACCCGGCGCTCGAAGCCGAGCGGAAGGCCGTCCTCGAGAAGATACTCGAGCTCCTGATGGCGCGGCTGAGCTCCGGGAAGCTCGCCGCGTACGTGCTGCGCAGAGGTTTCGACTATCCGTACGGTGAGATCGCACGCCTGCTGCGCACCAGCAGCGCCAACGCGCGACAGCTGGTACGAAGGGCCCAGCAGCGCATCGAAGGTGACCACGAGCGGCCGGTCGACGCCACCGACCACCGTCGCCTCGTGACGGCTTTCGAGGCGGCAACTCGCACCGGAGACCTCGCATCACTCGAGGCGCTGCTCATGCGCGCCGCGCAGCCGTCGACGCGGACACACGATCGGGCACCCATGCGACTCACCCACCGCCCCGCGCCAGGGGTCCCGTGACTACGACGCGTCCAGCACCTGGTCACGACCGGTCGCCAGCCGGGTCACGTCGAGGACCGCTTGGACGAACGCATCCGGCGCCTCCTGCGGCAGGTTGTGCCCCGCCTCCGGAACCCGCCGGTGCAGGCGAGGACCCGTGAACCGGCCGACGTCGGGAAGGCCTTCGGCCGCCGGGAAGTTGCCGTCGGCCAGTCCGGCCAGGGTCACGCTCGGTACTGAGATCGTCGGCATCCGCGCGAGTTCACGTTCGAGCGCCTCGTACTCCGGCGCCCCGGGAGCCTGCCCGAGTCGGTGCCGGTAGGAGTGCAGGACGACGTCGACGTAGTCGTCGTTGTCGAACGCGGCCGCCACCCGGTCGAGCGTCGCCTGGTCGAAGTCCCATGCCGGCGAGTTGCGGCGCCAGATCACCTCGGCGATCTCGCGTCGGTTGGCCGTCAGACCGGCCCGTCCGCGCTCGGTGAGAAAGTAGTAGAAGTACCAGAAGCCGGCCTCGAGCTCGGGACTGATGGGTCGCGCCGAGGCGGTCACGTCCTGGATCAGGTAGCCGTTCACGCTCACCAGCCCGGTGACGCGCTCCGGCCGCAGTGCCGCGACCACACAGGCGGCACGGCCGCCCCAGTCATACCCGGCGAGCACGGCCTCGGGGAGCTCCAGCGCGTCGATCAGGCCGAGGACGTCCGCGCCCAGCGCCGCTTGCTGCCCGGAGCGCGGCGTCGAGTCCTCCAGGAAACGCGTCGGACCGTGGCCGCGGAGGTAGGGCACCACGACCCGGTAGCCCAGCGCCGCCAGCCGTGGCGCGACGTCGACGTAGCTGTGGATGTCGTAGGGGTAGCCGTGCAACAGCACGACGGCCGGGCCGGTGGCCGGGCCGGCCTCGACATATGCGATGTCGAGGACATCGGTGCGGACGTGCAGGATCGGGGTCATCGCGGTTCCTCTCGTATCACGTGCTAGGACGCAGTCGGTCGTAGGACCGACCCGATCGACGCCCGACTCGTGACGAACGGGCGTTCCCGAGGGGGCCGACCGAGCGCGATCCAACCGCCTGGCTGGAAGCCGCGAGCAAGGAGGCGCGGACCGCTCAGCGCCAGACGCCGGCGATGCCATCGTTGGTCCCCGCGCCACCCGCGCCGTTCGCCGACGTCCCGGGCGGCCTGGTCCCCGACCCGACCAGTTCCGGCCTCATCACCCGCCAGCTCCTGCACCTGAGGGCTGGCGTCCCTACGACGGCGGCGGCAGGCACGACCCCAACTCCCCCACCGGCGACCACCTGCACGTCAGTGTGTCGGGAGGGCGGCGTCCGCATCGTCGAGTTCCTCCGGGTTGGGCAAACGGGACAGGAAGCGGAACGACGCCAGCGTGACCAGCGTCGCCGCGCCCCCGGCGATCAGGAACGGGGCACGCAGGTCGATCCGGCCCAGCAGTCCGCCCAGCAACGCGCCGAGCGGCATGGTGCCCCACAGCAGCGTGCGCCAGGTGCCGTGGACCCGGCCCAGCAGTCGGCCCGGGATCGCGGCCTGGCGCAGCGACATGACCAGGATGTTCCACACCGTCGTGCCGCCGGCGGAGACCAGATAGCCGACCGCCACCACGCCGAGCACCGGAACCGCGCCCATCAGCACCAGCGCCGCCAGCGCCACGGTCTGCGCCACGGCCATCACCGGCCCGGCCCGGTACCGCTCCTTGAGCCGGTCGGCGATCGTGGCGGCGCCGAGTGAACCGATCGCGCCGGCCAGGATGAACCCGCCGTACCACGCCTCCGGCAGCCCGAGCCGGTTCAGCACGTAGAGCACCATCGTGGCCGTGGCGGCCGAGAACAGCAGGCCGATCACCACGCTGATCATCCACAGGTTCCGCAGCATCGGATCACCCATGAGGTAGCGGAACCCATCGCTGAACTGCCGGTACCAAGCCACGTGCGGTTCGCCGGTCGGGTTCGTGCGGTGGCTGCCCGCGGCCGCGACCGGGAGGAACACCGCCAGGACGCCGGCGATCGCGTACGTCAGGGCGTTGATCCCGAGCGGCACCACCACCGAGACCGCGAACAGCGCCGAGGTCAGCGGCCCGGACAGGAACTGCTGGACGACGATCTCCCCGGCCTCGACCCGCGAGTTCGCTCGAGGGAGGTCCGGCCTGGCGACGATCGAGGGCAGGACCGCCCGCAGCGCGCCGTCGTAGACCGTCTCGAACGCCCCGTAGACGAACACGACCAGGTAGAGCCACCAGATCGTCAGCGCGTCCGTCGCGAACAGCACCAGCAGGAGGACCGCCACAAGCGACCGCACCCCGTTCGCGAACGTCATGGCGCGTCGCCGGTCGATGCGATCCAGCAAGATGCCCGCCGGGATGGCGAAGATCAGCCACGGCAACAGCGCCACCGCCGCGATACCCGACACCAGCAGCGGATCATCGGTCAGCCGCACCGCCAGCAACGGGGCCGCGACCCTCGCGATGCCATCGCCCAAGCTCGAACTGGCATTCGCCGCCACGACGTTCCTCAATGCCCGCCCAAGCGGCTGCCGCGTTCGCACCACGCGAGCCTACGGGTGGACTGCGCCCGCCGGCGGCAGCGTTCTGCCGCCAGCAGATCCCAGGATCACCTCGCATCCGGCCCAGCCTCGCCAGCCTGCGCCTTGCGCCGTCGAATTCGTATGCCGCGCGGCCGCGAAACTTCGACACGTATTCGACAAGAACAGCCGTTGAGGGCCGCCCATAGCCGTCGACGGCCGGACGAACGAAAACAGCCCCTCACCTACGTTCTCGCAGGTGAGGGGCCGACATGGTAGCCCCGACGGGATTCGAACCCGCGCTACCGCCTTGGGAGAGCGGCGTGGCGGCCCCATGGTGGACCGCCCCTGACCTGCGAGAACACACAATCTGCGAAGGCGGCTTCGCGAACTTGGACACGTATTGGCCACGTGCCGACCGTGGACCGCCGGAAGCCACCGTCACGGTCGCTCGGCGACCGCCGCGACCTCACCACCGCGCAGACCAACCGGCTCCGGGCGCTGCTACTCGCCGGCGACGACCGTGATCGGCACGCCGCGCGCGCCTCGCTCACCGACACCACCTTGACCACGCTCGCGCGCAGACGCAGTCCAGTCCAGCCCAGTCGTGAGCACACGAGCCGCCAAGGCGAGATCCGGCGCCTGGCCCTGGTCCCGCGCGCCTCGTCGCTCGGAACTGGCTGCTGCCATGTCGGCAGCGTCACGGCGCGAGGGCGCCGACAGCGGTTGGGGTGACCGGTTCCGATCGCTTGTCTCCCGCCGGCACTCCGCCCGGTCCTAGTGTCGGCCCGATATCACGAGCGACACGTGGCAATCGGAGGACCCGACAAGGGAGTCAGGCCATGAGCGGATCGAACGGAATCAGCCGGCGGAACGTCCTGATCGGTGGTTTGGGGGCCACCGCCGCGGCGCTCGGCATCGACCTCGTACGCGGCCCGGCAGGCAGTGCCTGGGCCGCCCCGGCGATCACCGCGGACCCTGCCGCTTTCGCCGCGGCCCGAGAGCGGTGGCGGCGCTTCTACATTCCCGCGGACCTGGACGTGGACGATCCGTTGGTGGCGGCGCCCGCACAGCAGCTCGCGACGACTGCGCGCACCCATCTCGCCGGCATCGACCGCGCCGAACCGCGACTCGGCGTCTTCACCGACGCTCCATTCACCAGCCGTGCGACGTACCAGGACTCGCAACGGGTCTCCTACAGCACCAGGCGGCTGCGCGAGATGGCGCTGGCCTGGGCGGCCGGTGTGCTCGGCGCCGACGCGGACGCTGTGCTCGCCGCGATCCAGGAGGCACTGGACTTCCTCACGTCCGATGTCTGGTCCACCAGCGGCGTACGCTTCGGCGACTGGTACGACTGGGACATCGCCATCCCGCGGACCATCCACGACACGGTCGTGCTCACCTACGACGCCTTGACGCCGGGGACGGCCGCCGCCGTCGTCGCCGGGAGCAAGCACTTCACCCCGGCGATCCCGACCTCGGGCACGTTCGCCGCCGCCGGCAACCGGGTCTGGTTCTGCGACTGCTTCGTCGGGCGCGGCCTGCTCGGGGAGGACGAGGACGACGTCGTCGCCGGCCGGGACGGTCTGCTGCCGGTGCTCGCGTGGGCGGACCCCGACCCGCGGCCGCCCGGCCTGATCGACCCCCAGACGGAGAACGCCGCCTTCTTCAGCCACGACGGGTTCTACCCGGACGGCTCGTTCGTCCAGCACGGGCAGTTCCCGTACATCGGCCTCTACGGCACCTCCTACCTGGGCTCGATCCCCGCCATCACCGCGCGCACGGCGGGCACCGAGTGGCAGCCCGACACCGGCATCCTGTGGGAGTGGGTCTGGTCCGCGTACGAGCCGTGGCTGTTCCGCAGCCGGGTCCCGGACACCGTGCGGGGCCGCCAGGTGGACCGGCCGCTCGGTGGCCGGGAGACCGGCACCTCGTTCCTCGCCGGCTTCATCGACCTGCTGGCCAGTGCCGACGCCACGAACCGCGCCCGGCTGGCATCGCTGATCAAGGCGGAGCTGCCGTACCGTGGTCAGCCGGCGACCGCCGGGCTGACGCTGGCGCAGGCCTCGATCGCCTCGGCCATCCTCGCCGACCCGGGCATCGCGCCGCGTCCGCCGCTGACCGGCACCTGGGTGTACGGCGTGATGGACCGGGTGCTGCATCGGCGGGCGGACTGGATCGCGGTGCTGGCGATGCACTCCTGGCGGATGGCGAACGCGGAGAAGGGACTGGTCGAGAACAAGCGCGGGTGGTATCAGTCCGATGCCGCGGTCATGCTGTACACGTCGGACATCGTGCAGTACGACGACGCTTACTGGGCGACGATCGACTCCTACCGCATCCCCGGCGTCACGATCGACACGGTGGCCCGCGACCCCTACCCGGGTGGATGGGCGAACGAGTACCACAATCCCAGCTATTGGGCCGGCGGCGTCACCGCCGGGGATTGGGGCGCGGCGGCGATCGACCTCGCCGGCGAGCCGCCGTCCACGATGCACGGCCGCTTCTCCCGGTTCTTCTTCGAGCACGGCTATGTGCTGCTGGGCGCCGGCATCACCGTCGGCGCCGGACGAACCGCTGAGACGACTGTCGAGAACCGGCGGGTCACACAGGTGAGCAGCGGCACGCTGACCGTCGACGGCTCGGCGGCGGGCGCATCGGGCCACTTCGCAGCGGCGCGGTGGGCACACCTGGCGGGCACGGCGGGGTATCTCCTGCTCGAGCCGCACGATCTGACCGTCGTCAAGGAACAGCGGCGCGGGCGCCCCGTCGACATCAACACGGGCGCGACCTACGCCGGCGCCACGACCGAACGCCTGCACGACTACGTCACGCTGGTGCTGCCGCACGGCACGGCCTCGCCGCCCGCCGGCTATGCCTACGCCGTCCTACCCGGCGTCTCCGCCAGCGCTACCGCCGCGGCGTCCGCGGCGCCGCCTTACCACGTCGTCGTCCGGACGCCTGACATGCAGGCCGTGCGTGACGAGCCGAGCGGACGCACCGGCTTCGTGTTCTTCACACCCGGGTCGGCATCGCTGGTGTCGACGGACACCGGCGCCGCGGTCGCCGTCGAGGAAGGCGACGACGAGCTGACCGTCCACGTGAGCGACCCCACCCAGGAGTCGACGACCATCGTCATCCAGCTCGCGGCGGACGTCTCCGGCGCGATCGAACTCGACGACGGAGTGGAGCTCGACCTCACGGCCGACGGCGCCACGCTCACCGTGGACGTGGCCGGGTTGCCAGGCTCGACGAAAGCCGCTCGGCTGGCATGGACCCCTCCCACCCTGACCGACCTGGCAGGTGCCGTCGTCCGGGCGGCACGGGCCGGCGTCGCCTCACCGGATCAGGAACGCGAAGTCGTCAACTCGGTGGTGCGGGCCCGCCGTGGCGGCGGAGGCGCCGCCGCGCTGAGCGCCGTACGGGCTGTCCTGGACACCTGGGCCGAGCAGCGCCCGTCGGCCGAGGTCGATGCGGCGATCGATCTGGCGTCACGGCTCGTGGCGCGGATGGGATGAGCGGAAGCGATCGATTTGGATCGTTTGGTTCCGAATCGGTCGCCAGTCGGCCATACTCTGCGGCGTGATCAAGCCACAGCGCGAGGACGCCCTGCTCAAGGAGCTCCAGCTGCGCGGGTCGCTCGTCGTCACCGACCTCGCCGAGCGTCTCGGGGTGTCGGTCGTGACCCTGCGACGCGACCTCGCGGGGCTGGAGCGCCGCGGGCTGGTGCGCCGCGTGCACGGCGGCGCGACCGCCGTCGTGCGCCGCCCGGAACCGGGCGCCCGCAGGGTAGCTCGTCCAGGCGAGGTCCCCACCATCGGCATGGTGGCGCCCACGACCGGAAACTACTACGCCACGATCATCCGGTCGGCGAAGCGAGCGGCACAGGCGAACGGCGTGCGGCTGGTGCTCGGCGTCACGAACTACATCGCGCCCGACGAGCGACGCTTCGTGGCCGGCATGATCGCGGCCGGCGCCGACGGCCTGCTGGTCACGCCGTCGCGGGTCGACTTCTCCGGACCCACCCTGGATCTGCTGCTGGAGTCGCCGGTGCCGATCGTGCTGGTCGAGCGCTCGCTCGACCAGTACGTCGGTCCGGCCCGGCTGGAATCGGTGCGGTCCGACCACGAGTTCGGGGCGGAGTTGTGCGTGCACCATCTCGCCGACCAGGGCTACGACCGCATCGCCCTGCTCACCGCCGGAAACCCGACCTCGCCGCGGCTGGTCGCGGGGTACCGCAAGGCCGTCGCCGAGCTGGGGCTGGGCGACCACACGCCGCGCCGGGACCTGCCTGAGGAGGCGTGGGTGGCCGAGGAGCGCCGTGGCGAGATCCGCGCGCTGCTCGAGGAACTCGTCGCCGACGGCATCACCGCGGTCGTCGTGCAGCCCGACGCCCACGCGATGGCCCTGGTACAGGAGGCCAAGGAACTCGGCATCCGCATACCGGACGACCTGGCCATCGTCGCCTACGACGACCAGTTCTCCGAACTGTCCGAGATCCCTCTCACGGCGGTCTCGCCGCCGGCCGAGGCCCTCGGCCGCACCGCGATCGAGCTGTGCCTGGACCGGATGCGCCGGCCGGTAGGCGACGCGCCGGACGCCATGCAGCAGGTGCGGATCATGCCGACCCTGAACGTGCGGGCCTCTTCGGTGCGCCGATCGGCCGGATGACCGTTTCGGATCGGTTCCGTTGACGGGACCGTCGCCGCGATCGAAGGCTGTCCCGCGTGACTGTGCTTCGTGTCGCCCTCGTCGGCGTCGGCGGGATCGCCCGCATCGCTCATCTGCCCACGCTCGCCGAGCGGCGGGACGTCGAGGTGGTCGCCGTCGCTGACCCGTCGGAAGCGGCACGTGCCAGGCACTCGGCCATCCCGGGCTTCGCCGACGTCCACGAGTTGCTCGCCGGGACCGAGGTGGACGCAGCCCTCGTCCTCGCGCCCGAGCAGCACCACGTGGAGCTGGTGACGGCGCTGGTGGAGCGGCGGGTGCCGGTGCTCTGCGAGAAGCCGCTGGCGCCGAGCCTGCGCGAGGCCCGCTTGCTCCGGGACCTCGCCGCCGAGCGCGGGACACCGCTCATGGTCGGCTTCAACCGGCGGTTCGCCCCCGTCTATGTGCGGGCCAAGGCGGCGCTCGTGGATCATCCGGCGTCCGTGGGGGTCTTCGAGAAGACGCGCCCCGAGCGCGGCTACCGGGGATCGGCCGAGAACCTCGTCCACATGGTCGACCTGGCGCGGTTCTTCTTCGGCGAGTGCGTCGGGGTCTCCGCTCGTGCCGTCTTCGACGACCCCTACTGGGAGGACTCGCTCACCGCGCTGCTCGAGTTCGAGGGTGGTCAGCTGGTGACGGTCATCGGCAACCGCAGCACGGGGGTGTGGACCGAGCGAGTCTCCCTGCACGGCGGCGGGCAGTCCGTCACGGTGCAGGCGCCGGACGAGGTGAGCGTGGCGACAGGCGGTGAGGAGCGGGTGCATCGCCAGACCCGGGCCACGTCGGGCTTCGCCGCGCCGATCCACACCCTCGGCTTCGCCGCCCAGGCCGACCACTTCTTCGCAGCCGTGCGGTCCGGCGTGGAGATCACCCAGAACGACGCGTCCAGCGCCGTGCGCACCCAGGAGCTGATGGACCGCATCCTCAGCTGCGCCGGCCTGCCGACCGCTGATGGACGCGCTTCAACGACGGCCGGCGACGAGCCGGTCGCCACTCCCATCATCACCTGAGGAGTTTGTCCGATGACGCACTTCGCTCCCTTCGCCCGCCGCACCGCTCTGGCCGCCGCGGTATCCCTGCTGGTCGTCGCCTGCTCCGGCGGCGGCGACGACGACGCGGGCGACACCACGGACGGACCGGTGACGATCACGTTCATGTCGTGGCTGCGCAACTCCGAAGCGGTCGTCGACGCCTTCAACAGCTCGCAGGACGACATCATCGTCGAGTTCCAGACCACCCCCTCGGCGTCGGACAACTACACGACGCTGGCCAACTCGTCGCGGGCCGGCACCGCTCCCGACGTCGCCACCGTGGAGTACCCGTTCCTGCCCGACGTCCTCGCTCAGGGGCTGCTCCGGCCGCTCAGCGAGGACGCGGCGGCCCAGGTGGCGGAGGAGTTCCCTGATGCTGCCCGCAACCTCGTCGAGCTGGGCGGGGAAACCTGGTCCTACCCACTGGACCTCGCGGCATGGGTGCTCTACTACCGCGCCGACCTGTTCGATGCGCACGGGATCGAGGTGCCCACCACCTGGGCTGAGTACGAGGAGGTCGCCCGCCAGATCAAGGACATCGATCCGGCAGCCCGGATCGGCGCCACGACCAGCCACGACCCCGGCGCCATCGCCAGCCTCAACTGGCAGGCCGGCGCCCGCTGGTTCACCGCTGAGGACGACGCCTGGACCGTCGACATCGACAACGACGTCACCCGGGAGGTCGCCGAGATGCAGGAGCGGCTCGTCGCCGAGGATCTCGTCTGGGCCGACGAGGACGAGCTGCTGGGCCAGAAGCAGGCTGCGGGCCAGACCTGGACGCAACTCGCCGGGTCCTGGAACGGCGGCTACCTGCCGATCAACTACGAGGACCAGGCCGGGCTGTGGCGGGTGGCACTGCCGCCGTCGTTCACCGGCGAACCGGCGTCGGCGGGAAACGGCGGCGCGACCTTCGCCGTGACGGCCGATTCCGAGCACCAGCAGGCCGCCGAGGCCTTCATCGCCTGGATGACCACCACGGAGGAGGGGATCGCCGCGCGGGTCGAGGGCGGCGCGTCCAGCGTGCTGCCCGCGAACCCCGACCTCGTTCCCGTGGCCAAGGACGTCTTCGACACGTCGTTCTTCGGCGGCCAGGACATCTACGCCGTCGCCGAGCAGGCCGCGGCCGCCATCCCGGCCGAGTGGACCTGGGGACCGGCCCAGAGCACGATGGACACCGCGTTCCGCGACGCCATCGCGCAGGTCAAGGCCGGCAGTATCCCGCTCCGCGACATCTTCGCCTCGGTGCAGGAGTCGGTGATCGGCAATCTCACCGACCGCGGGATCGCGGTCGACTGACGTGGCTACCCTCGTGCGTGCGGTCCCGGCCGGCTCCCAGCCGGCCGGGACGCGGCCGGGGCCGCGCCGGCGAGGCCCCTCTCCGGTGCCGTTCCTCGCGCCGTTCTTCCTCGTCTTCGGCGTTTTCACGATCCTGCCGCTCGGATACGCCGCGTACCTGAGCCTGTTCTCGGAGCAGTCGTCGGGCTTGGGCTTCGGCGGCGCGCGCACGGTCTTCGTGGGACTGGGCAACTTCACCTCGGTGCTCAGCGACGCCGACTTCCTGGGCAGCTTCGGGATCATCGGGATCTACTGCCTGTTCTACATCCCGCTGATGATCGGGGCCGCACTCGTCATCACCCTGCTGCTGGACAGCGGGCTGGCGGTCGGCGGGCGCTTCCTCCAGCTCGTGTACTACCTGCCGAACGTCGTGCCGGGGCTGATCGCGGCGATCATCTGGCTCTATCTCTACACGCCGGGCATCTCGCCTCTCGTCGACGTGGTCGAAGGACTCAGCGGCGCCGGGTGGTCGCTCGCCTCGCTGCCGGCGTCCATCGTCGCCGTCGCCAACGTGACGATCTGGCTGCACGTCGGCTACAACGTCGTCATCTTCTTCGCCGCCCTTCAGGCGATACCGCGCGAGACCCTGGAGGCCGCGCGGGTCGACGGCGCCGGTCAGGTGCGAGTCGCGCTGTCGGTCAAGCTGCCGATGATCCGCGGGGCGATCGGCATCGCCGTCCTCATGACCATCGTCGGCGCCATGCAACTGTTCGCCGAACCGATGCTGCTGTCATCTCGGGCGCCCGGGATCGACTCGACGTGGACGCCGAACATGTACGTCTACCAGAAGGCGTTCACCGATCACGACTTCGGTGTCGCCGCCGCGGCGGCGCTGGTGTTCGCCGTGGTCATCGGGGCCGCCTCGTGGGGTGCGACGCGCGCGAGGCGATGGTGAGCGCCGCGGGCGGCCGGGACGCCGCGCGAGCACCGTCGCGGCTGCTGAGCCGTGGTGCGGTCACGGTGGCGCTGCTCGTCGTCATGGCCTACTGCCTGTTCCCCTTGCTCTGGCTGGTGATCGCGGCGACGAAGGACGCGGCGGACCTGACCGGCACGTACGGGTTCGCCTTCGCCGACGTCAACTTCGCCGACAATGTCTCGACCCTGCTGGAACGCGACGGCGGCATCTATCCGCGCTGGTTCGTGAACTCCCTGGTCTACGCCGGGGTCGGCGCCGCCGCGTCCACGCTGATCTGCTTCCTGGCCGGCCATGCCTTCGACAAGTTCGACTTCCGCGGCAAGGAGAAGGTGTTCGGTTTCGTGCTCATCGGCGTGCTGGTACCGGGTGCAGCAACGGCGCTGCCGCTGTACCTGCTCGCCTCGAACCTCGGGCTGGTGAACACGTTCTGGGCCGTGCTGCTGCCCGGGTTGGTCAACCCGTTCGGGGTCTACCTCGCCCGCGTGTTCGCCCACTCCTACACTCCGTACGAGCTGGTCGAGGCGGGCCGGCTGGACGGTGCGCGCGAGTTCGGGATCTTCTTCCGCATCGCGGTGCCGTCGATGTGGCCCGGGGTCGTGACCCTGTTCCTGTTCAGCTTCAACGGGATCTGGAACAACTTCTTCCTGCCGCTGCTCATGCTGACCGACCGCGATCTCTTCCCGGTCGCGCTCGGCCTGTACTACTGGAACTCCCAGTCGCTCACCGAGGCCGACTACTACCCCAGTGTGATCACCGGGTCGTTGTTCGCGGTGGTCCCCGTCATCCTGCTCTTCCTCTTCCTGCAACGTTACTGGCGCGCCGGACTCGGATCGGGAGCCTTGAAATGACCGACCCGCACTACGTGGACGATCCCTCGCCCGGCAGCGGTGCCCGCACGCCCGCCCGGGCCTGGCTGCCGACCGACGCACCCTCCTCGGACCTGAGCGGGGAGTGGCTGTTCCGCTGGCATCCGTCGCTCTCCAAGGCCCCGGACCACGAGGAGTGGCCCGACGACGAGGGCGAGTGGGACCGGCTCCCGGTGCCCTCGCACTGGGTGCTCGCCGGCGGCGGGCGGTATGGCCGGCCGATCTACACCACCAGGCGGTTCCCCATCCCGGTCACCGGCCGGGTGCCGCGCGACGACAACCCCACTGGCGACCACCGCCGCTTCGTCGACCTCGACGAGTCCTGGGCGGCGCACGAGCGGGTCCTGCTGCGCTTCGACGGCGTCGAGTCCCGCTATCGGGTGTGGCTCAACGGAGCGGAGATCGGGATCGGCGCGGGCAGTCGCCTGGTCCAGGAGTTCGATGTGACGTCGGCCGTCCGCCCCGGCCGCAACGTGCTCGACGTCCGGGTGCACCAATGGTCGTCCTCCACGTGGGTCGAGGCCCAGGACCAGTGGTGGCTGCCGGGCATCTTCCGTGAGGTGACCCTGCTCGCCCGGCCGGCCGGTGCGCTGGACGACGTCTGGCTCGACGCCGGCTTCGACCACCAGGCCGGCGCGGGGACGATCACGCCCTGGCTGACGGCCCCGGCGGCGGCCTACCCGGTCAGGCTGCGGGTCGAGGCGCTGGGCCTGGACGTGTGCTGGGAGCAGCCGGAGGACGTCGCGCCGATCGCCGCCGGCCAGGTGAAGCCGTGGACCGCCGAGACACCCGTGCTGTACGAGGCGACCGTCGCCTCCGCGGGCGAGACGGTGCGGGTGCGGCTGGGTTTTCGCACCGTGCGCATCCGCGGCGACCGGTTCGAGGTCAACGGCCGGCCGATCGCCTTCCGCGGCGTGAACCGGCACGAGATCCATCGCGACCGCGGCCGGGTGTTCGACGTCGAGGACGCCCGGCGCGACCTCGTCCGGATGAAGCGGCACAACATCAACGCCATCCGGACCAGCCACTACCCGCCACATCCACGGCTCCTGGACCTGGCCGACGAGCTCGGCTTCTGGGTCATCGACGAGTGCGATCTGGAGAGTCAGGGCTTCGAGGACGTCGGCTGGGCAGACAACCCGAGCGATGACCCGGCCTGGAGCGCGGCCTACCTCGACCGCATCCGGCGCACGGTGGAGCGGGACAAGAACCACCCCAGCGTCGTCATGTGGTCGCTGGGCAACGAGTCCTACACAGGGCGCAACCTCGCCGCCAACGCCGCGTGGGTGCGCGGCCGCGACCCGGGTCGCCCGGTGCACTACGAGGGCGACCTGCTCGGCGAGTACACCGACGTCCACAGCCGGATGTACGCCACTCCCGATGAGCTGCGCCGGCTCGGCGAGGACGACGCGATCTCGCATGACCTCCCGCCCGGCGCGCAGGCCCGGGTGCGATCCATGCCGGTGATCCTCTGTGAGTACGCCCACGCCATGGGCAACGGTCCCGGCGCGCTGCACGTCTACGAGGAGCTGTTCGACCGCTATCCCCGGCTGCACGGCGGCTTCGTCTGGGAGTGGCGCGATCACGCGCTCACTGCGACAGCGGATGACGGCACGACGTTCCTCGCCTACGGCGGCGACTTCGGTGAACGAGTGACCGACGGCGTGTTCGTCATCGACGGCCTGCTCGGCGCGGACGAGGTGCCGTCGCCGGGCCTGGCCGAGTTCGCGCGGGTGATTCAGCCGGTGCGGGCGCGCCTCGGAGAGGACGGCCTGGTCGTCGAGAACCGGCAGGACTTCGCCGACCTCTCGGCGTTCACCCTGCGCTGGCGGCTCGAGCGCGACGGCGAGCTGTGGAAGGACGGCCTGCTCGAGGTGCGTGCGGCTGCTCGCTCGGCGGCCAGGGTGCCCTGGCCGGTCGATCCGCCGGCCGCCGACGGCGCCGAGTGGTGGCTGACGGTGACCGCGCAGCTGGCCGCGCCGGCACCGTGGGCCCCGGCCGGCCACGAGGTGGCCCGCTCCCAGGTCCCGGTCCGGCCGCGGGGACCGGAGCGCGCGCCGGTCGCGAGTGCCCAAGTGACCCGGGCGACGCCCTCGCGCGACCGCGACGTCGTGCGCGTCGGGACCGCGCAGCTCGATGCCCGGACCGGCCGGCTGCTGCGAATCGGCGGGTTCGAGATGCTCGACGGGCCGGCGCTGGAGCTGTACCGGGCACCCACCGACAACGACCGCGGCAGCAGTGTCGTCGACTACCTACTCTCGGGCGCCGCCGAACCGCGACAGCCGGCGCCGACCCCATCGGCGGCCCAGCGCTGGCGCAAGGCCGGCCTGACCCGTCTCGCCCCAGACGTGCTCGCCGTCGACGTCGGCGCGGACGCCGTCGAGGTCCACACCCGTGTGGGTGTTATCGGCGCCGCGCACCACGTCGACATCCGCTTCCGCTGGTGGGCCGAGGGCGACGAGGTGGTACTGCGCACCAGCGTCGAACCGTCACTGGGCTGGACCGGCACGTCGTGGCCACGCATCGGCCTGCGGCTCACCCTGCCCGACGACGTGCGCACCGCCGAGTGGTTCGGCCTCGGCCCGGGCGAGACGTATCCCGACTCCCGCGAGGCTGCGACCGTGGGCAAGTGGCGCTCGGACGTCGACGGACTCGCCACGCCATACCTGATCCCTCAAGAGAACGGACACCGGTCCGAGCTGCGCTGGCTCGAGCTGGCCCGCGCCGACGGACGGGTCCTGCGGGTCGAGACCCGCGCGATGGCCGACGGCACCCTGCCGGGCTTCGCCCTCCAGCGCTGGACGCCGGCCGAGCTGGAGGCCGCTGCACACCGCCACGAGCTGCCGCCCAGCGACCGGACCCACCTGCACGTCGACGCCTACCACCACGGGCTCGGCAGCCGGTCCTGCATCGTCGACGTGCTACCCGAGCACCAACTGCTGCCGCGATCGGCCAGCTGGCAACTACGCTTGAGCATCCGCTGACCCCGCCAAAGGCGAGAGAGCTCAAGGAATGGACGCTTTCAGGCGTTGGTGAGGTCCATGGTGGGTAGCGATTGCCGAACGGTTCGGCGTTTGGCTTGTTCTGTCGGGTCGGCGACGAGGTTGGCCGCCCAGAGGCGTTTGGTGTACGGGTGTTGTGGGTGGTCGGTGACCTGGATGGCCGGTCCGGTTTCGACGATCTCGCCGCGGTACATGACGGCCACGCGGTGGCTGACGTGGCGCACCACGGACAGGTCGTGGGAGATGAAGACGTAGACGACGCCGGTGCGTTCCTGTGGTTCGATGAACAGGTCGAGGACGCGCATCTGGGTGGAGAGGTCGAGTGCGGACACGGGCTCGTCGCAGATGATCAGCATGGGGTCCAGCGCCAGCGCCCGGGCAGTCGCGATGCGCTGTCGCTGCCCGCCGCTGAACTCGCGGGAGTAGCGGTCGAGCGCGTCTGAGGGCATCGCCACCCGGTCGAGGAGATCGCGTATTCGCTGCTGGGCTTCCTCCTTGCGCACGCCTTGGGCGAGGAGCGGCTCGGTCAGGATGTCGCGGATCTTCATCGAGGGGTTGAGCGACGGCCGGCCGCCCAGGGTGCGCCACACGCCGTCGCGGCCCTGCCCGGATCTATGCCGCTCCGGGCCACGGCAGGCCTCGAAAACTTGAGCGCGTACCTGGCGAGAACACCCGTAGAGAGTCGCCTGGAGCGGCCGACGGCCGGGCCAATGCAAACGGCCCCTCACCTACGTTCTCGCAGGTGAGGGGCCGTTCATGGTAGCCCCGACGGGATTCGAACCCGCGCTACCGCCTTGAGAGGGCGGCGTGCTAGGCCGCTACACAACGGGGCCGTTGCAACCGAGGTCGCGAGGTGAAACTGTACCCGAGCCTCGCTCCGACTCCAAACTGGCTGGAGATCGTCGCCGGGCCGTGCCGGGCGCTGGGGTACCAGGACTCGAACCTAGACTAACTGAACCAGAATCAGTCGTGCTGCCAATTACACCATACCCCACTGGATCGGGCGGATTACCGCTCGACCGCCTGGTCAGGATAGCGGTCCGGAGGGGTCCGCTCCAAACCGGCAGGACGCCGCGCGCCGCCCGGCGCACGCACCCGGCACGGCCCCCACCGCGCCGGGTGCGGTCAGCCGATCCGCAGCAGCGCCGCGTCCAGCCGGGCCAGCGTCCGCTCCCGGCCGAGCAGCTCCAGCGACTCGAACAGCGGCGGCGACACCCGGCGTCCGGTGACGGCGACGCGGACGGGGCCGAAGGCGTGCTTGGGCTTCAGGCCCAGCTCCTCGACCAGCGCCGCACGCAGACCCGCCTCGATCGTCTCCGTCGTCCACTTCTCGTCCGCCGCCAGCCGGGACCGGGCGGCCTCCAGCACCGGCCGCGCATCCGGCGTCAGCACTTTGGCGACGGCGTCCTCGTCGAAGGCGACGGCCCCGGGGGCGAACAGGAAGCCGAGCATGCCGACGGACTCGTCGAGGACGGTCATCCGCTCCTGGACGAGCGGGGTCGCCGCGCGCAGCAGCTCCAGGTCGGCCTCCGCGACGGGCGTCGGGAGGACGCCGGCGGCCTGCAGGTACGGCACCATCCGGGCGGCCAGATCGTCCGCCGTGAGGCGGCGCAGCCAGACGCCGTTGATGGCCTCGGCCTTCTTGAGGTCGAACCGGGCCGACGCGGAGTTGACGCGGGTGACGTCGAAGGCGGCGGCCATCTCATCCATGGAGAAGACCTCGACGTCGTCGCCGATGGACCAGCCGAGCAGCGCCAGGTAGTTGAGCAGGCCCTCGGGCAGGAAGCCGCGGTCGCGGTAGAGCTGCAGCGAGGACTCGGGGTCGCGCTTGGACAGCTTGCGGTTGCCCTCGCCCGTGACGAGCGGCAGGTGTCCGAACCGCGGCAGCGGCCCGGACGCGAACCCGATCTCGCGCAGTGCCTGGTGCAGCACCAGCTGCCGCGGCGTCGACGACAGCAGGTCCTCGCCGCGCAGCACGTGCGTGATCCCCATCAGCGCGTCGTCGACGGGGTTGACCAGCGGGTACAGCGGCTGGCCGTTGGCCCGGACGATGACGTAGTCGAACAGGTTGAACCGGTCGACGGTGATCTCGCCGCGGATGAGGTCGACGAACGTGACGTCCTGGTCGGGCATGCGCAGCCGGAGGACCGGCCGACGGCCCTCCGCCTCATAGGCGGCGACCTGCTCGGCGGAGAGCGACCGGCACTTGCCGTCGTAGCCGCTGGGCTTGCCGGCCGCCCGGGCCGCCTCGCGCCGCTCGTCCAGCTCCTCCGGCGTGCAGTAGCAGTGGTACGCGTGCCCGGTCTCGCGCAGCCGCTCCGCGGCGGCCGCGTAGATGTCGTGCCGCAGCGACTGCCGGTACGGCGCGTGCGGGCCGCCGATGTCCGGGCCCTCGTCCCAGTGCAGCCCGAGCCAGCGCAGCGCCTCCAGCATCGCCTCGTACGACTCCTCGCTGTCGCGCGCGGCGTCGGTGTCCTCGATGCGGAACACGAACGTGCCGCCGTAGTGGCGCGCGAACGCGGAGTTGTAGAGCGCGGTGCGGATCACCCCGACGTGCGGGTTGCCCGTCGGCGACGGGGAGTAGCGCACGCGGACGGCGCCGGGCGCGAGGTCGCCGAGGACGAACGCGTCCGACGAGCCGGAGCCGTCAGTCACAGCAGATCACCTTTGGTTTCAGGGATGGACACGATGCACGGCAGGCTACCGTCACTCCGCGGCGACGACGGGGTTGGCGAGCACGCCGATCCCCTCGACGGTGACGGCGACATGGTCGCCGGCGACGATCGGGCCGACACCGGCCGGCGTGCCGGTGAGGATGACGTCGCCGGGGAGCAGCGTGAACGCGGCGCTGATGTACTCGATCAGCGTCGCCACGTCGAAGATCAGCTGCGACGTGCGGCCGCTCTGCCGCTCGTCGCCGCCGACCCGGCAGCGCACCGCGAGGTCGGACGGGTCGAGGTCGGTCTCGATCCACGGGCCGAGCGGGCAGAACGTGTCGAAGCCCTTGGCCCGGGCCCACTGGTTGTCGGTCTTCTGCAGGTCGCGCGCGGTGACGTCGTTGGCGCAGGTGTAGCCGAAGATCACCTCGGCGACACGGTCGCGCGGCACCGACTTGGCGATCCGCCCGATGACGACGGCGAGCTCGGCCTCGTGGTGCACGTTGCTCGACTGCGGCGGCAGCACGATCGGCTCGTCCGGCCCGATGACCGACGTGTTGGGCTTGAGGAAGAGCAGTGGCTCCTCCGGCAGCGGGTTGTCCAGCTCGGCGGCGTGGTCGGCGTAGTTGCGCCCGACGCCGATGACCTTGCTGCGCGGGATGACCGGCGCCAGCAGCCGGACGTCCTCCAGCGCCAGCTTCTCGCCGGTCAGCTGCGGCGCCCGGTAGAGCGGGTCGCCCTCGAGGACCGCGATGACGGTCGTTCCGCTGTCGTCCTGTCCCACCGCTCCGAAGCGTGGGTCGTCCCCCGTCGTGAACCTCGCGATACGCACGTCGCCGAGGGTATCTCGCTCGCCGCCTACCCTGGAGACCGTGATCCTGGCGGAGCCGGAGTGGCGGGCGCGGTCGCTCGCCCACGAGGCGCGCGTCAACGCGCTGGTGGGCGATCACCTGTCGCGCCGCCGGGCCGGCCGGGCGCACCCCGTCCACGACTTCCTCTTCACGTACTACAGCTTCAAGCCGGCCCAGCTGCGCCGCTGGCACCCCGGCGTCGGGGTCGCCCTGGCCGGCTCGCCGCCGCACGCGTCGTGGTCGGGGTACGAGTCCGGGGCCGACGGGGTCAGAGTCGGGCGCGCCGTTGTGGAGCGGCGGGCGGCGACCGTCGACTGGGTGCGGGGGCTCCTCGCCGCCACGGCGTCGCGGCCCGCGCACACAGGCTGCTTCGGACTGCACGAGTGGGCCATGGTCTACCGCACGTCGCCCGGCGACGTCCGGCACGAGGCATACCCGCTGCGGCTCGGCCATGCGGGGACCGACGAGGTGGTCGAGGCGCACCAGATCAGGTGCTCCCACTTCGACGCGTTCCGCTTCTTCACCGACGACGCCAGGCCGCGCAACGCGCTGACGCCGACCCGTGAGCTGCAGCCGTCGCTGGAGCAGCCGGGCTGCCTCCACGCGGGCATGGACCTCTACAAGTGGGCCTACAAGCTGACGCCGCTGCTGCCGTCCGAGCTGGTCGTCGACGCGTTCGAGCTGGCCGCCGAGATCCGGGAGCTGGACATGCGCGCCTCGCCCTACGACCTCAGCGGCCTCGGCTACCAGCCGGTCCGCATCGAGACGACGGAGGGCAAGCGCGAGTACGTCGAGCGGCAGCGTGCCTTCGCCGAGCGCGGCGCCGCGCTCCGCCGGCGGCTGCTCGCGGCCACCGCCTGACGACGGCGCGTCAGGAGGTTTCGTTCTCCGCGGCGGCCACGGCGGCATCGACGTCCAGGTCGACGACGGCGTCGATGACCTGCTGCGCGGCCGCGGGCAGCGCGCCGGGCTGGGCGAACACCAGGTGGCCCTTCTTGAAGGCCATCAGCGTCGGTATGGAGGTGATCTGCGCCCACCCGGCCAGGTCGCGCTCGGCCTCGGTGTCGACCTTGCCGAAGACGATCTCGGGGTGCTGCTCCGACGCCTGCTCGTAGACGGGCGCGAACATGCGACACGGGCCGCACCAGGCGGCCCAGAAATCGACCAGCACGATGTCGTTGTCCTCCACGGTCTGCGCGAAGGTCTGGCCGGTCAGCGTGGTGGTACTCATGACCTCCTCAACCCAGGCCGGGCCGGCGTTGTTCCGGCCGCGCGTCACGGCACCCGGGTCAGCCATTCCTCGGTGCCGAACTTCGACTCGACCAGCTCCTCGGCCAGCCGCAGCGTCTTCTCGTCCAGCGTGTCGTCGGTCAGGCCGTAGCGGGACCGGAACGTCCCCACCATGCGGGCGATGACGTCGGTCCGGGCCAGCCCGGTCTGCGACCGCAGCGGATCGACTCGCTTGTTCGCGCTCTTCGTGCCCTTGTCCGACAGCTTCTCGCGGCCGATCCGCAGCACTTCCAGCATCTTCGCCGCGTCGATGTCGTAGGCCATCGTGACGTGGTGGAGGACGACGCCGCCGGCCAGCCGCTTCTGGGCGGCGCCGGCGATCTTGCCGGCCGGCGAGGTGATGTCGTTGATCGGCTGGTAGGTCGCCTCGATGCCGAGGTCCCGCAGCGCCGCCACCACCCATTCGTCGAGGAAGGCGTAAGAGTCGACGAAGGAGAGGCCGGACACCAGCGACTCGGGCACGTACAGCGAGTACGTGATCGTGTTGCCGGGCTCGACGAACATCGCGCCGCCCCCGCTGATGCGCCGCACGACGTTCACGTCGTGACGACGGGCGCCGTCCATGTCGACCTCGTTGCGCAGCGACTGGAAGCTGCCGATGATCACCGCGTTCGACGCCCACTCCCACACCCGCAGCGTCGGCGGCCGCTCCCCCGCGCCGACCTGCTCGGCGAGCACCTGGTCCAGCGCCATCTGCAGCCGCGGCGACTGCGGGCCCTCGTGCAGGAAGTGCCAGTCGTGGTCGGTCCAGGCGGTGGCGCCGGTGAGCGCGCGGCGGACGGCGATCGCGACGGCGTCGGCGGAGAACCCGAGCATGACGACGCCGTCGAGCACCGCCGACACCCGGGCGGCCAGCTCGGCCGCGGACAGCGTCACCGGCGCCCCGGCGAGCGACGCGTCGATGCGCTCCAGCGCGTCGTCGGGCTCGAGGAAGAAGTCGCCGCTCACCCGGGCCCGGACGATCACGCCGTCGGCCACGTCGAGGTCGACGACGACCAGCTTGCCGCCCGGCACCTTGAACTCTCCATGCATGATGCTGACAACCTCCCCGGCCACAGGCCTGTTCCCCGCTACGCTCCGACCATGCGATCGTGGCGCACTGATCCGGCGGCGGCCCGCTGGTGGCACCTCGTCACCGCGCTGATCCCGCTCGCCGCGCTGGTGGTCCAGTTCGGGCTGGTGCTCGACGGCGGCAACGTGCTGGTCGAGGACGGCGACGAGCCGCCGTCGACGGCGCTGCGGGTGGCCAACTTCTTCAGCTACTTCACGGTGCAGAGCAACCTGCTGGTGATCGCCGGTTGTCTCTGGCTCGCCGTCGCCCCGCACACCGACGGCCGGTTCTTCCGGGTGCTGCGACTCACCGGGCTGATCGGCATCGGCGTCACGGGCGTCGTGTACGCGACGCTGCTGGCGCCACTGGTCGATCTCGAAGGGGCGGCGCAGGCGGCCAACATCGGCTTCCACTACATCTCGCCGATCATGGCCGTCATCGGCTGGCTGCTGTTCGGGCCGTGGCCGCGGATCGACCGGCGCACCATCGGGCTGACCCTGGTCTGGCCGATCGCCTGGCTCGTCTACACGCTGATCCGCGGCGAGGTCGTCGACTGGTACCCCTACCCGTTCATCGACGTGAACGACATCGGGTACGGCCGCACGGTGCTGAACTCCGCCGGGATCACCGTCCTGCTGCTCGGCGTCGGCTGGCTGTTCGCCCGCGGCGACCGTAGGCTCGGTGACCGTGCCGGATCTGACCACGTACCTGCAGAACGCTGAGCACGATCCGGACTCCCTCTACGACGCGTTCACCGAGTGGGCCGCCGAGCGCGGCTTCGACCTCTACCCCGCGCAACAGGACGCGTTGATCGAGCTGGTCTCCGGCTCGCACGTCATCCTCAGCACGCCCACGGGGTCGGGCAAGAGCCTGGTGGCGGTCGCGGCGCACTTCGCCGCGCTGGCCGACGGCCGCCGGACGTTCTACACCGCACCGCTGAAGGCGCTGGTGTCGGAGAAGTTCTTCGCGCTGATCGAGATCTTCGGCCCGGCCAACGTCGGCATGATGACCGGCGACTCCAGCGTGAACCCGTCGGCGCCGATCATCTGCTGCACCGCCGAGATCCTCGCCAACATCGCGCTGCGCAGCGGCGACGACGCCGACATCGGCCAGGTCGTGATGGACGAGTTCCACTTCTACTCCGACCCGCAGCGCGGCTGGGCCTGGCAGGTGCCGCTGCTGGAGCTGACCAAGGCGCAGTTCCTGCTGATGTCGGCCACCCTCGGCGACGTCGCGTTCTTCGAGAAGGACCTGCGCCGGCGGACGGGGCGCGAGGTCGCCGTGGTCACGTCGGCGCAGCGTCCGGTGCCGCTGACCTACCAGTACTCGCGCGAGCCGATGCACGACCTGCTGGCCGAGCTGCTGGCCACGCACCGCGCGCCGGTCTACGTCGTCCACTTCACCCAGGCCGCCGCGGTCGAGCGGGCGCAGGCGCTGGTCAGCGTGAACGTCGCCAGCCGCGAGCAGCGCGACCGGATCGCCGCGGAGATCGGCGGGTTCCGGTTCAGCTCGGGCTTCGGCAAGGTGCTGTCGCGGCTGGTCCGGGCCGGGATCGGCGTCCACCACGCCGGCATGCTGCCGAAGTACCGCCGGCTGGTCGAGCGGCTGACCCAGGCCGGCCTGCTCAAGGTGGTCTGCGGGACGGACACGCTCGGCGTCGGCATCAACGTGCCGATCCGCACCGTCGTCTTCTCCGGCCTCACCAAGTACGACGGGGTCCGCATGCGGCAGCTGAGCGCCCGCGAGTTCCACCAGATCGCCGGACGCGCCGGCCGGGCCGGGTACGACACGCTCGGCGAGGTCATCGTCCAGGCGCCGGAGCACGAGATCGAGAACCAGCGGCTGGTCGCGAAGGCGGGCGACGACCCCAGGAAGCTGAAGCGCGTCGTCCGGAAGAAGGCGCCGGAAGGGTTCGTCTCGTGGGGCCAGGCCAGCATGGAGCGGCTGATCGCGGCCGAGCCGGAGCCGCTGACGTCGAGCTTCGAGATCAGCAACGCGATGGTGCTGGGCCTGATCAGCCGGCCCGGCGACGCGTTCGCGCACGCCCGCACGCTGCTCACCGACAACCATGAGCCGCCGTCGCGCACCCGCAAGCACGTCCACGACGCCGTCGCGATCTACCGGGCGCTGCTCGCCGCGCAGGTCGTCGAACGGCTCGACCCGCCCGACGCCGAGGGCCGGACGGTGCGGCTGACGGTCGACCTGCAGCCGGACTTCGCGCTCAACCAGCCGCTGTCGCCGTTCGCGCTGGCCGCCTTCGACCTGCTCGACCAGGAGTCGCCGACGCACGCGCTGGACCTGCTCTCCGTCGTCGAGGCGACGCTGGACGACCCGCGCCAGGTGCTGTCGGCCCAGCAGTTCAAGGCGCGCGGCGAGGCCGTCGCGGCGATGAAGGCCGAGGGCATCGAGTACGACGAGCGCATGGAGCTGCTGGAGGACGTCACCCACCCGAAGCCGTTGGAGGAGCTGCTCGACGCCGCGTTCAGCATCTACCGGCAGAGCCACCCGTGGGTCGGCGACTACGAGCTCTCGCCCAAGTCCGTCGCCCGCGACCTCTACGAACGGGCGATGAGCTTCGGCGAGTACGTCGCGTTCTACGGCCTGGCCCGATCCGAGGGGCTGGTGCTGCGCTACCTCGCCGACGCCTACCGGGCGATGCGCCAGACGGTGCCGGAGGAGGCGCGCACCGAGGAGGTCGCCGACCTCGTCGAGTGGCTGGGCGAGCTGGTCCGCCAGGTCGACTCCAGCCTGCTCGACGAGTGGGAGGCGCTGCGCAACCCCGCGGCGGCCGCCGAGGCGCACGGCGAGGCACCGGTCGAGAACGCGCCCCGGCCGATCACGGAGAACCGGCGCGCGTTCCTGGTCAGCGTCCGCAACGCGCTGTTCCGGCGGGTCGAGCTGGCCGCCCGGCGGGACTGGGACGGGCTGGCCGGGCTCGACTCCGCCGACGGCTGGTCCGCCGACGACTGGGCCGACGCGCTGGAGCCGTACTTCGACGAGCACGCCGACATCGGGATCGGGCCGGACGCCCGCAGCGCGAAGCTGCTCATCGTCACCGAGCACCCGGACCGCTGGGTCGTCCGGCAGATCCTCGACGACCCGGCCGGCGATCGCGACTGGGGCTTCACCGCCGACGTCGGCCTGGCCGAGTCCAACGCCGCCGGCTACCCCGTCGTCGCGATCACCGAGGCCGGCCGGCTCTAGGTCACTCCACGCCGGTGGCCGCGAACCAGGTCGCCGGATTCGGGCCGACGAACACGATCGGCGCGATGCACGGCTCCGGCACGTCCAGCTGGTCCTCGATCTTCGAGTCGCCAGCGCTGCTCGCGGGGAACGGGTCGGTCGCCACGTTGACGACGGCCGCGACACCGTCGACGGTGGTCTGGCAGCTGACGACCGCGACGAAGTTCGCCGCCGGGTTGACGCCCTGACGGTCCGGCGGCACGGGCGCGGCCTCGAGCAGGACGAGCCCGTCGACCTCCACCTCGATGCGGCCGGTGCTGGTCAGCTCGACCTTCGCGTCGTCGATCTGCCACGGCAGGCCGCCGCCGTTGACGCCGCGGATCGGGTTGGCGGCGCCGACGTACGGGCCGTCGACCGGCGCCATCACGTCGGCCTCGATCACCGTCCGTCCGTCGCCGGACTGCCCGTGGCCTCCGGAGGCGGGCAGGGCCACGAGGGCGGCCGTCGCCAACGACGCGAGCACGGCAGCGGGTAGGCGCTTCATCGGAAAATCCCTTTCGCGAGACGACGACGAACCTTCTACTGGTACGGGACATCCGCGCGAAAGGATCGAGGCAGGCATGAGGATCACGAACGAGCTGCTGGACGAGGCGGCGGCGAAGTCGTCGTTCAGCGGCGTGGTGACGGTCGACGTCGGCGACAGCCGCGAGGTCGAGCGCTGCTACGGCTTCGCGCACCGCGCGTTGAAGGTGCCGGCCACGGCCGGCACGCGGTTCGCCGTCGCCAGCGGCAGCAAGGCGTTCACCGCGCTCGCCATCCTCCGGCTGGCCGAGCAGGGCCTGCTCGAGCTCGGCGATCCCGTCCGGCCGGTGCTCGGCGCCGACCTGCCGCTGATCGACGACGCCGTCACGTTCGAGCACCTGCTCACCCACACCTCCGGCATCGGCGACTACCTCGACGAGGAGGCCGACTGGGAGGCCAGCGACTACGTCCTGCCGGTGCCTGTGCACACGCTGGCCGAGACCGAGGCGTTCGTGCCGGTCATCGACGGGTACCCGCAGGCCTTCCCGCCCGGTGAGCGGTTCGCGTACTGCAACGGCGGCTACGTCGTCCTGGCGCTGCTGGCCGAGCGGGTCGGCGGGCGCGGCTTCCAGGAGCAGGTCGAGCAGGACATCTGCGACCGCGCCGGGCTGTCCGCGACGCGGTTTCTCCGCTCCGACGAGCTGCCCGGCGACGCCGCGCTCGGGTACCTGTACGAGTCCGGCGACCGGACGAACGTCCTGCACCTGCCCGTGCGCGGCACCGGCGACGGCGGCATCTACACGACCGCCGCCGACCTGCACACGTTCTGGCAGGCGCTCACCGCCGGCCGCATAGTGTCGGAGGCGACGGTCGCCGAGATGACCCGGCCGCGTCACGACGTGCCGGCCGAGAACAAACGCTACGGCCTGGGCCTGTGGCTGCACCGCACCGAGCCCGTCCTGATCATCGAGGGCTACGACGCCGGCGTCTCGTTCCGCTCCACCCACGACCCGCGGACCCGCACCACGCTCACGGTCGCCGGCAACACCTCCGAGGGCGCCTGGCCCCTCATCTTCACCCTGGCCCCGTACTTCGACTGAGGCCGCGTCAACGCAGCGCACGGATGCGCACGCCGCGGACCTTCTCGAAATCGCCTCGATTCCGGGTGGCAACGGAGAGGCCCTGTTCCAGCGCAGTCGCCGCTATCAGCGCGTCCGGCAGCCTGATGCCGCATTCGCGACGGATGCGGCCCGCTCGTTCCGCGACCTCGCGCGTCACGAGCACCTCACGGAACGGCGACAACAGCAGGCTCACGGCGTCCGTAGCCGACGTTCCGGCGAACAACTCGGCTCGGGTCACGACCGAGTAGTGCAGGCGGTGCTTGCCGGGCACCAACTCCACGGCGCCGCGCAGGTGGTCGATGAAGATGTCGGTGTCGACAAGGACGTCAGCCACGGTCCCATTCGTCCCGGTCGGGGTAGTGGGCGGTGGGGTCGGCTCCGAACGTCGAGGCCAGAACGGCATCCGAGGACACGACTTCCCGGTCGAGATAGGCGTCGAGCGCGCGACGCACTACCTCGGCGAGCGTGACGCCTTCGGCGCGGGACACCTCGTCGATACGCCTGCGTTGCTCGTCGGTCAGGTAGATCTGTGTTCGCGTCGACGACATACAGCACAGCATACATCATGATCGTCAAGCGTCAGCGTCGCGCCCTCGATCCTTGACATGTGACCTTTTGGTCACCTATCGTCGTTGCCATGACCGACGACCGGGTCTTCAAGGCGCTCGCGGATCCCACGCGGCGGTTCCTGCTCGACCTGCTCTTCACGCGTGACGGCCGCACGCTGACCGAGCTGGAGTCCGAGCTGGAGATGAGCCGCTTCGGGGTGATGAAGCACCTGCGCGTCCTGGAGGACGCGAATCTCGTCGTCACCCGCCGGTCGGGACGGGAGAAGCTGCACTTCCTCAACCCGATCCCGATCCGGGAGATCCACGACCGCTGGATCGACAAGTACACCGAGCACCACACGACGGCGCTCCTTGAACTCAAGGCCGAACTGGAGGACGAATCATGACCACCGCGACGCAGCCCGCGACCACGCAGGTGTACCGCATCTACATCAAGGCGACCCCGGAGGCGATCTGGGACGCCATCACGAAGCCGGAGTGGACGGCCCGTTACGGCTACACCGGCCTGGCCAGCTACGACCTGCGGCCCGGCGGCGCTTACACCGTCGCGCCGACGCCGGAGTTCAGGGCCGCCGCCGAGGCGCAGGGCTTCCCGTGCCCGGACATCATCGTCGACGGCGAGGTCATCGAGGCCGAACCGCCGAAGCGCCTGGTGACGACGTTCCGGATGCTGATGGACCCGGCGATGGCCGAGGAGGGCTTCACCCGGATCACGCACGAGATCAATCCGGCGCCGGACGGGAAGTCCTGCTCGCTGACGGTGACGCACGAGCTTGAGGGCGCGCCGCTGCTCGCCTCGATGGTCCACGGCGACCAGGAGGCCTCGGGCGCCGGCGGCGGGCACGCCTGGGTGCTCAGCGACCTCAAGAGCCTGCTCGAGACCGGCTCCCCGCTGGCCGGCTGACCGATCCCCACACCGAACTCACCAGGAGCACACCATGGACAACGTCACCTCCGCCGACGGCACCACGATCGCCTACACGACCCAGGGCTCCGGACCGGCCCTGATCCTCGTCACCATCGCCGGGGACGATCACCACAGTCTCGACGCGACCGCCGCGGCGCTCGCGCACCACTTCACCGTCGTCGGCTACGACCGCCGCGGCGTCGGCGGGAGCGGCGCCGGTGAGCCGTGGGCCCTCGAGCGCGAGGTCGAGGACCTCGCCGCCGTGATCCAGGCGGTCGGCGGTTCCGCCGCCCTCGCCGCCGGCTCCGGCGGATGCGGGCTGGTCCTGGAGGCAGCGACCGCGCTCGGCGACGCCGTGAGCGCGATCTACCTCTACGAGCCGCCGTTCATCGTCGACGACTCCCGCCCGCCGGTGCCCGCCGACTGGGTGGAACAGGTGGAGGCCCTGATCGCCGCCGACCGGCGCAGCGACGCCGTCGAGCTGTTCATGACGCAGGTCGTCGGCGTCCCGGCCGAGTACATCGAGCCGATGAAGGCCGACGCGTCGTGGCAGACGTCGATGAAGTACGCGCACGGACTGGGTCACGACGGGCGGATCCTCGCCGGCACCCAGGACGGGAAGCCGCTGCCGACCGATCGGTGGAGTGTCGGCCAGTCCGCGGTCGTCGCCGTCGGCGGGGACTCCGAGCCGTTCTTCCACTCCGGGGCCGAGGCCCTGGTCGCCCAGCTGCCCCGCGGGCGGTACGAGGTCCTGCCCGGCCAGGACCACTCCGCGTTCTGGACGGCGCCCGACGTCGTCACGGCCTCGGTCGTCGCGGCGCTGCGCGCGACGGCGGCGAGCTGAGCCCACCGTTCGGCCCATGATCGATTCGCTCGAACCGATCATGGGCCGAACGGCTGATCTTGATCGACACGCCGGAATTCGATGCGACACGCCGGGCCGAAAGTGACAGACTTCACGTTGGCCATATTCGACGACGCACCACACGAGAAGGGAACGCGCGTGATCCGGGGGATCCTCGACCACGGCAGCAACGGCTGGCGGGTCGAACTGTACGACACCGAACCTCTCCGCCGAACCATCATCGAGATCGACGAGCTGCCCACCTGGGCCGACGCCTCGGCCGTCATGAGCAGCGCGTTCCGCCTCGTCAGCTGATCGCGGTTCCCCCCTGGCGCAGCAGTCCGTAGGTGACGGCGTCGACGAGCGCCTCCCACGAGGCCTCGATGATGTTGGCCCCGACGCCCACGGTCTCCCAGGACGTCTTGCCGTCCGTCATCTCCACGAGCACGCGCGTCACCGCGTCCGTGCCGTGGGCCGCGTCCAGGATCCGCACCCGGAAGTCGATCAGCTCCAGCTTGTCGATCTCCGGATAGAGCGCGCCGATCGCGGTGCGCAGGGCGTGGTCGAGCGCGTTGACCGGACCGTTCCCCTCACCGGTCACGACGACGCGCTCGCCGCCCGCCCGCAGCTTCACCGTCGCCTCGCTGACGGCGTCGCCGCCGGGCCGCGACTCGGTGATGACCCGCCACGACTCGACGTCGAAGTAGCTGGTCCGCCGGCCCTCGGCCTCCTCGCGCAGCAGCAGCTCGAACGAGGCGTCAGCGGCCTCGAACGTGTAGCCGGCCGCCTCCAGGTCCTTCACCTTGCGGGTGACCCGGGTGACCAGCTCGGGGTCGCCGGAGACGTCGAAGCCCAGCTCGCGGCTCTTCAGCTCGATGCTGGCCCGGCCGGCCATGTCGGACACCAGCAGCCGCATGTCGTTGCCGACGTGCGCGGGGTCGGTGTGCTGGTAGAGGTCGGGATCGACCTTGATCGCGCTGGCGTGCAGGCCGGCCTTGTGCGCGAACGCGCTGGCGCCGACGTAGGGCTGGCGCGAGTACGGCACGATGTTGGTCAGCTCGGAGACGGCGTGGGCGATGCGGGTGGCCTCCTGCAGCGCGCCGTCCGGCAGCACCGTCAGGTTCCGCTTGAGCTCCAGGTTCGCGACGATCGTGATGATGTCGGCGTTGCCGGTGCGCTCCCCCGTCCCGTTGACGGTGCCCTGCACGTGGGTGGCGCCGGCGTCGACGGCGGCGACGGAGTTCGCGACGGCGCAGCCGGTGTCGTTGTGGGCGTGCATGCCCAGCCGCGCGCCGGTCTCGGCCAGCACCGCGGCGACGGTGGACCGGACGTCGTCGGGCAGCATGCCGCCGTTGGTGTCGCACAGCACGACGACGTCGGCGCCGGCCTCGGTCGCCGTCCGGACCACGCGCAGCGCGTACGCCGGGTCCGTCCGGTACCCGTCGAAGAAGTGCTCGGCGTCGACGAAGACCCGCCGGCCCTCGCCGGTCAGGAAGCCGACGGTGTCGGCGATCATCGCCAGGTTCTCGTCCAGCGTCGTGCGCAGCGCCCGCTCGACGTGCCCGACATGGCTCTTCGCGACCAGCGTCACGACCGGCGTCTCGGCATCGAGCAGCGCCCGGACCTGCGGGTCCGCCGCCGCCGTCGTGCCGGCCTTGCGCGTGGCGCCGAACGCCGCGAGCGTCGCCCGCTTCAGGTTCAGCTCGGTGCGGGCGCGCCGGAAGAACTCGGTGTCCTTCGGCACGGCGCCCGGCCAGCCGCCCTCGATGAAGCCGACGCCGAGCTCGTCCAGGTGGCCCGCGATGGCGAGCTTGTCCTGCACGGAGAGCGACAGCCCCTCCTGCTGGGCGCCGTCGCGGAGCGAGGTGTCGTAGACGTGGAACTGCTCGGGGTCGGTCACTGCCCTGTCCTGTCCTCACGGGGTTGGCCTACAAACAAAAAGACCCCTCGCGGATGCGAGAGGTCTGCGCGCCTGGCATTGGTGCTGGGTGCCGGCGCGCCTACGAAATAATCAGCGAGTACGTCATCGTGCAGCAGTATGACACAGTTCACCCGGCCGGTGGAGGCGGGTTCGGGTGAACCCGCCTCCGGGCGGCGTCAGACGACGCGGTGCATCCAGCCGTGGGGGTCGTCGGCGCGGCCGTACTGGACGTCGAGGAGCGCGGAGCGGATCTCCTTCGTCACCGGGCCGGGCTCGCTGCCCATGGACAGCTCGCCGCCGTCCCAGGCGAGGCGGCCGAGCGGCGTGACGACCGCGGCCGTTCCGCAGGCGAACACCTCGGTGATGTCGCCCGACGCCACGCCCTCGCGCCACTCGTCGATGGAGAAGCGGCGCTCGTCGACCTTGTAGCCGCGGTCGGCGGCCAGCGCGAGGATCGAGTCGCGGGTGATGCCCTCGAGGATGGTTCCGGTCAGCTCCGGCGTGACGATCGAGCCGTTGGCGTGCACGAAGTAGAGGTTCATGCCGCCGAGCTCCTCGACCCACTTGCGCTCGACCGCGTCGAGGAAGCAGACCTGGTCGCAGCCGTGCTCGATGGCCTCCTGCTGCGCGATCAGGCTGGCCGCGTAGTTGCCCGCGCACTTCGCCGCGCCGGTCCCGCCGGGAGCGGCCCGGGTGTACTCCGACGACAGCCAGATGTCGACCGGCTTCACCCCGGACGAGAAGTACGCGCCGGCCGGCGACGCGATGACGCAGAACGTGACCTGCTTGGCCGGGCGCACGCCGAGGAACACCTCGGAGGCGAACATGAACGGACGCAGGTAGAGGCTCGTCTCACCGCCGGCCGGCACCCAGTCGGCGTCGGCACGGACCAGCAGGTCGACGGCCTCCACGAAGGAGTCGGCCGGGAGCGCCGGGAGCGCCATCCGGTGCGCGCTGCGCGCCATCCGCTCGCCGTTGGCCGACGGGCGGAACGTCCAGATCGATCCGTCGGCGTGCCGGTAGGCCTTGAGCCCCTCGAAGATCGCCTGCGCGTAGTGGAAGACCGCCGTCGCCGGGTCGAGCGCGAGCGGCGCGTACGGGCGCAGGCCGGCGTCGTGCCAGCCGTCGGGGGTCCACGTGGCGGTGACCATGTGGTCGGTGAAGTTCGTGCCGAAGCCGGGGTTGGCCAGGATCTCCGACCGGCGCTCGGGCGATACCGGGTTCGACGCGAGCGTCGTCGAGAACTCCAGTGCCGGTGCGGTCGCTGTCATGGCGGTGCTCCTGGGTCGGAAAACTAGTTGGACGTCCAACCAACGCTACCGATCCTCGCGTTCGGCGTAAACGGTGCGTGGCCAACGACCCTCGGCGATCATCACCTCCCGCAGCACGTCGGGCCGGTCGGTGATGATCCCGTCGACGCCGGCGCTGATCAGCCGGTGCATCGTGACAGGGTCGTCAACCGTCCAAACGATGAGGCGCAACCCCAGGTCATGGGCGCCTTCGACCAGACGGTCGATGAATATCGGCAGTCTACCCCAGCGCAATGGGACGTGCACGAAGCCTCCGTTGGCCACCCGCCGTGGCGGCGCCACCCGCCCGTGCGAGCAGGCCAGCCACGACACCAGCGACCGCCAGCCCAGCGCGCACGACAGCCCCGGCCCGAGGTCGGCCCGCAGCGCCGCCAGCCAGCCGTCCCACGCACCGGCCAGGCACACCCGCTCGACGGCGTTCGTGGCCCGCAGCACCCGCGACAGCGGCTCCAGCGACGCCTCGTCTTTGACGTCGATGACGAACTTCGCGTCCGGGAACGCGGCGAGGACGTCGTCCAGCCGGGCCACCGGCTCCGCCCCCAGCACCGTCAGGCGCGACACCTCGTCCCACGTGCGCCGCCGGACCAGCCCGCGCCCGTCGGTCACCCGGCCCAGGCGCGCGTCATGGAAGGCCAGGCAGACCCCGTCGGCGGTGATCCGCACGTCGGTCTCGAGATAGCGCAGCCCGAGCGCGTACGACCGCTCGAACGCCGCCAGGGTGTTCTCGGCAGCCAGCCCCGCCCCACCCCGGTGGGCGATGGCCAGCACGTGCGGCTCCACTCCGTAACGAGTCAGGCTCACGACCCTTACGGTGACAGGCCTCAACGCGAAGATCGATGGCGAAGTGCCTGTTCGGGACAGGGTTCACAGAAGGTTCACCGGTGCGGCGACCATGGGTGGCCGCCCGGTCAGCGTGGGCCCGCGGGAGGGGGGACGCGGGCCCACGCCGACGTCGTGGGGCTACTCCAGCCCGGCCGCCACGGCCGCGTTCCGCCCGCCGACGATCGGCAGGTCGATCAGCGTCCGCACCGGGTCGAGCGTGATCGTGGCCTGGTTCGGGTCGGCCTGGCTGCCGTAGTCGCGGTAGCTGCCGACGATGATGACGCCGATCCGGTGCCCGGCCGGGAACACGTAGTCCTCCGGCAGCAGCGGGAAGTCGACGGTGTAGGGGCGGCCCGGCACCAGCGCCGTCGCCGTCGTGTAGTCCCGCAGGTTGACGGCGTCGAGGATGCCCTTGGTGACGACCTCGCGCTCGGTCAGGGCGACCCGCTTGGTGACCTGGCGGTAGCACGCGTCCTCGGCGTACCCGCCCCAGGTCGCCGTCGCACCCCAGCAGTCCTCGACGGTGCCGGTGATGACGCCGTCGCCGGCCCGCTGGACCCGCTCGGCCGGACCGTAGTCGACCAGGATCACCCCGAAGTTGGTGTCGGTGGTGCTGACCGACGCGTCCAGGTGCACCCGCGGCGTGCCGGAGATGTGCAGCGGCGCCGTGAGCGGCTCGGACACGTACGCGATCCGGTTCGGCTGCAGCGCCAGCTCGTTGCCGACCATCGTCGCCTCCCGCTGGGCGGGGTCGTCGACGAAGCTCAGCGACGGGTCCGACGGGCGGTTCGGCGTGACCGAGAGCCGGCCGGCCGTCGTCGTGGACGGCTGGAGCCACAGCCGGGTCTCGCGTGCGCCGGGGACCGGCCAGTCGTTGTACTCGGCCCACACGTCCGGCGCCCGCTCGATGTCGGCGATCGGCTCGTCCATGATCCCGTTGTCGACGTCCTGCAGCCAGAAGTCGAACCAGCGGTGCAGCTCGTCGACCCACTCGGCGCGGCGGAAGTCGAACGGGTCGATGTGCCCGGTCTGGGTCAGCCACAGCTTGCGCGGCACGTCGTTCTCGGCCAGCTCGTACCACCACTTGCTGAAGTGGTCCGGCCGGACGTTCTCGTCGTTGATGCCGTGCACGACGAAGACGCTGGCGGTGACGTTGCCGGCGTCGGGGTTGTAGTCGCGGATGCGCCAGAACGGCGTGTAGTCGCCGGTCTCGTCGCCGTCGGTGGCGGCCAGCGTGTCGCGGACCGGCCGGCAGTGCTCGCGCCGGGACGGGTTGGTGACGGTGTTCGACAGCGACGACGGGTAGCTGTTGCCGCGGGTGACCACGCCGTTGCTGCGGGTGTAGTCGTACCAGCTGGAGATCGCGCTGATCGGCACGATCGTGCTCATGCCCTCGACGCCGGACGCGGCGGTCGCGTTGGCCAGCGTGCCGTCGTAGGACTTGCCGATCAGGCCGGTCCGCCCGTTGTGCCAGTCGGCGACGACCTCGTTGCCGTCCTTGTCCACGCCGGGGATGCGGCCGTTCAGCCAGTCGATGACGACCTTCGGCGACAGGTTGTCCGAGACGTCGCCGGTGGTCGGGCAGCCGGTCGAGTTGCTGGTGCCGATCATGTCCATCAGCACGATCGCGTAGCCGCGCGGGACGAAGTAGTTGTCGTAGAACAGCGGCCAGCGGTCCAGCAGCCCGTCGCCGTCGAGGTCCACCTTGAGCTCGGACTCGTTGCCGCGCCCCAGCGTCGAGTAGTAGGGGCTCGGGTCCATGATGACCGGCACCTTCAGGCCCTGCTCACTGGCCGCCGGACGCATGATGTCGACGGAGATGACGTCGACCACTCCGTCGCCGTCGGAGTCGTAGGGCGAGGTGATGAAGACGCGCTCGCGGATCGCGTCGTCGTAGCCGAAGACGGGCTGCGTGACCCCGTCCTCGACCACGATGGCCGGTTCGTCGGCGGCGGCTCCGGCGCCGGTGGCGACCGCCGCCGTGGCGATCAACGCGAGACTGGCGGAGACGGCGAACAACCTGCGGGCTCTGACCACGTGTGCCTCCCATGTCGGAAGAGTCCGGCCGTGCCATGTGACATGAAAGTCGGCTGTAACGCTCCGTGTCAATATCGGCATGAACCGTGACATAACGTCACCGCGTGCGGCGTGACGGTGGGGCGCCGGGAGGCCGGTCGCCGGCGCCCCACCGGGTCTCAGTCCAGCCCGGCCGCGACGGCCGCCGTCCGGCCGCCGACGATCGGCAGCTCGATGACGCTGCGCTCGGGCAGCACCGAGATGGTGGCGCGGTTCGGGTCGGCCTGGCTGCCGTAGTCGCGGTAGCTGCCGACGACGATGACGCCGATGCGGTGCCCCGCCGGGAAGACGTAGTCCTCCGGCAGCAGCGGGAACTGCACGTCGTACGGCTTGCCCGGGATCAGCGGCGTCGGCGTGCTGTAGTCGTACAGGTTGACGCCGTCGACGATGCCCTTGGTCACCACCTCGCGCTGGGTGAGTGCGACCCGCTTGTCGACCTCCTTGTAACAGGCGTCCTCCGCGTAGCCGCCCCAGGTCGCCGTCGCACCCCAGCAGTCCTCGACGGTGCCGGTGATGACGCCGTCGCCGGCGCGCTGGACCCGTTCGGCCGGCCCGTAGTCGACCAGGATCACCCCGAAGTTGGTGTCGGTCGCACTCACCGTCGCGCCGAGCTGGAGCCGCGGCGTACCGGAGATGTGCAGCGGCGCCGTCAACGGGTCGGACAGGTACACCAGCCGGTTCGGCGTGACCGTCTCCTCGTTCGAGACCATGGCGGTCTCGCGCTGGGCGGGGTCGTCGACGAAGCTCAGGACCGGGTCGGACGGGCGGTTCGGCGCGACGGACAGGCCGCCCGCGGCGCCGGCGTTCGGCTCCAGCCACAGCCGCGTCGGCCGCGACCCCGGGATCGGCCAGTCGTTCGCCGTCTCCCACACGTCCGGCGCGCGCTCGATGTCGACCATGGGCTCGTCCATGATCCCGTTGTCCACACCCTGCAGCCAGAAGTCGAACCAGCGGTGCAGCTCGTCGACCCACTCGGCGCGGCGGAAGTCGAACGGGTCGATGTGCCCGGTCTGGGTCAGCCACAGCTTGCGCGGCACGTCGTTCTCGGCCAGCTCGTACCACCACTTGCTGAAGTGGTCCGGCCGGACGTTCTCGTCGTTGATGCCGTGCACGACGAACACACTGGCCTTCACCTTGTCGACGTCGCGGTTGTAGTCGCGGATGCGCCAGAACGGCGTGTAGTCGCCGGTCTCGTCGCCGTCGTTGGCGGAGAGGAAGTCGCGCACGGCTCGGCAGTGGTCGCGGCGGTCCGGGTTCGTGACGGTGTTCGCGAGGCTGGCCAGGTAGTTGTTGCCGCGCTGGACGACGCCGTTGCTGCGCGTGTAGTCGTAGTAGCTGGAGATCGCGCTGATCGGCACGATCGTGCTCAGGCCCTCGACGCCGGACGCGGCCGTCGCGTTGGCCAGCGTGCCGTCGTAGGACTTGCCGATCAGGCCGGTCCGCCCGTTGTGCCAGTCGGCGACGACCTCGTTGCCGTCCTTGTCGACGCCGGGGATGCGGCCGTTCAGCCAGTCGATGACGACCTTCGGCGACAGGTTGTCCGAGTCGTCGTGCACCGTCGGGCAGCCGGTGGAGTTGTTGGTGCCGATCATGTCCATGAGGATCACGGCGTAGCCGCGCGGCACGAAGTAGTTGTCGTAGAACAGCGGCCAGCGGTCCAGCAGCCCGTCGCCGTCGACGTCCACCTTGAGCTCGGACTCGTTGCCGCGGCCCAGCGTGGAGTAGTAGGGGCTCGGGTCCATGATCACCGGGACGTCGAGGCCCTGCTCGCTCGCGGCCGGACGCATGATGTCGATCGCGATGACGTCGTCCTCGCCGTTCGCGTCGGAGTCGTAGGGCGAGGTGATGAAGACGCGCTCCCGGATCGCGTCGTCGTAGCCGAAGACCGGCTGGGTGACCCCGTTCTCGACCACGATGCCTGGCTCGTCGGCGCCGGCGCCCACGCTGCCGGCGACCGCCGCGGTCGCGGTCAGCGTGAGGGCGGCGGGGACCGCGAGCAACCTGCGGGCTCTGACCACGTCTGTCTCCCATGTCCGGCGGGACCGATATGTGCCATGTCACATACAAGTGGTCGCGAACAGGGGTGTCAAGATCGGTCACGTCTGATGCGTGATGCTCGTCATCTCCCGTCGGCTGCGCCACCCGCGAGAGAGTGTGCGCATGCCTGACCTGACGATCGCGCGCCGCGTCGTGCTGGCGATCCTGCTGGGCAACTCGGTCTGGGTGCTGATCATCCCGTGGCGGACGGTCGACCCGCCCACGCCGATGGCCGAGGTCGCCTTCGCGGCCGGCCTGCTGGCGGCGGCGGTCGCGATCGGCCTGATGCTGCGCGCCGCCGCGTGGGCGCTGGTCCAGGCCCGCCGGACGCCGGCCGCGGCGGCGGTCCTGGTGACGCTGGCGCTGTGGTGGCCGGCCTTCGCGTGGGCCGGCGACGACCAGGCGCCGTGGGCGTGGCTGGCCGGCATGGTGGCGGGCGCGGTCGCGCTGGCCATGCCGTGGATCGTCGCGGCCGGCGTCCTGGCGGCGTTCACCGTCGCGGCGACGGCCGGCGCGCTGGCCCACGACGCATCCGTGCTGAGGGAACTGCTCACGCTCGGGGGCGCCGCGGCCGCCGTCGTCGTCATGCTGAACGCGCTGATCTGGCTGCTCGGGCTGCTGCACAGCTCGGAACGGGCGCGTGAGTCCGAGGCCGCGCTGGCGGTGGCCGAGGAGCGGCTGCGGATGAGCCGTGAGCTGCACGACCTGCTCGGGCACCGGCTGACGGTGATCGCGCTCAAGGCCGAGCTGGCCGCCGGCCTGACCGGCGCCGATCCCGAGCGGGCCCGGGCCGAGAGCGACGAGATCCGGCAGGTCGCCGCGGCCACGCTCGGCGAGGTGCGCCGGGCCGTGCAGGGCGAGACGACAACCGACCTGCGGCACCAGCTGGAGTCGGCGCGCCTGGTGCTGTCGTCGGCCGGCGTCCGGATGGACGTCGCGCTGGACCCGCTGCCGCTGACCGCGGCCGAGTCCGCCCTGCTCGCCGCCGTCGTCCGCGAGGGCGTCACCAACGTCCTGCGGCACGCCCGCGCCACCGAGGTGCGGATCAGCCTCGCCGTAATGCCGGGAGGGCGCACCCTCGGGTTCGTCGACGACGGTTCCGGCGCCGGGTCGGTAGGCGCCGGGCCGGACGGCGACCGGCCGGGCGGGACCGGGCTGGCCGGGCTGGCCGTCCGCTGCGCCGATCTCGGTGCGACCCTGACCGCCGGACCGGTCGACGGCGGCTTCGAGCTGCGGGTCGACCTGCCCGCGTGACATTGCGCCCCGGCCGCGCGATCCGGACACTGTCCCTGTGCGCGACGAGCCGATCAGGGTCCTGCTGGCGGAGGACGAGGAGCTGATCCGGGTCGCGCTCGCCGGACTGCTCGATCGCGAGCCCGACATCGACGTGGTCGCGGCCGCCGCCGACGGCCGGGCCGCGGTCGACCTCGCGCTGCGGCACCGGCCCGACGTCGCCGTCGTCGACCTGCAGATGCCGGGACTCGACGGGCTGGAGGTCGTGACGGAGCTGGGCCGGGCGCTGCCGGAGTGCGCGGCCGTCGTCCTCACCGGGCACGGCCGGCCGGTGGTGCTGCGCCGGGCGCTGGCCTCCGGCGCCCGCGGGTTCCTCGCCAAGGGCGCGCCGGGCACCGCGCTGGCCGACGTCGTCCGGCGCGTCCACGAGGGCCACCGCTACGTCGACCCCCTGCTCGGCGCCGACGCGCTCACCGCGCCGCCGTCGCCACTGACCACGCGTGAGGCGGACGTCCTGCGGTGCGCCCGCGCCGACCGGCCGGTCCGCGACGTCGCCCGTGAGCTGTTCCTCTCGCCCGGCACCGTGCGCAACCAGCTCTCCCGGGTGACCCAGAAGCTCGGCGTCGCGACCCGCGCCGAGGCGTACGAGCTGGCGCAGGACTCCGGCTGGCTGTGACAGCTGCTGCTGTGACGTCAGGCGGTGACGCGGGCGGCGAGTGCGTCGCCGATCTCCGCGGTGCGGCGCTTGGCCGTCCCCCGCTCCCCCAGGTCCGCCGCGACGGCGTCGACGATGCGGGTGGCCTGCTCGGCCAGGCCGAGGTGGTCCAGCAGCAGGCTCACCGACAGCACGGTCGCCGTCGGGTCGGCGACGCCCTGGCCGGCGATGTCCGGCGCGGAGCCGTGCACCGGCTCGAACATCGACGGCGCGGTGCGGTCGGGGTTGACGTTGCCGCTGGCCGCGAGGCCGATGCCGCCGGTGATCGCGGCCGCGAGGTCGGTGAGGATGTCGCCGAACAGGTTGTCGGTCACGAGGACGTCGAACCGGCTGGGGTCGGTCACGAAGAAGATCGTCGCGGCGTCGACGTGCAGGTAGTCGACGGCGACGTCGGGGAACTCCTGGCCGACCCGCTCGACCGTCCGCCGCCACAGGTGGCCGGCGTGCACCAGCACGTTGTGCTTGTGGACGAAGGTGAGCTTGCGGCGCGGCCGGGCCTGCGCCCGCGCGAACGCGTCACGCACGACCCGCTCGACGCCGAACGCGGTGTTGACGCTGACCTCGTTGGCTACCTCGTGCGGCGTGCCGACCCGCAGCGCGCCGCCGTTGCCGACGTACGGTCCCTCGGTCCCCTCGCGGACGACGACGAAGTCGACCTCGCCGGGGTCCTTCAGCGGCGTGGCGACGCCGGGGAAGAGGCGGGACGGGCGCAGGTTGACATAGTGGTCCAGTTCGAAGCGCAGCTTGAGCAGCAGGCCGCGCTCGAGCACGCCGCTGGGCACGTCCGGGTCACCGACGGCGCCGAGCAGGATCGCGTCGTGCCCGCGCAGCTCCTCGAGGACGGAATCGGGCAGCGTCTCACCGGTCGCGTGCCAGCGCCGGGCGCCGAGGTCGTAGGTGGTGGTGCCCACCTTGACGTCGGTGCCCGCCAGCACGGCGTCGAGCACCTTCAGACCCTCGGCGACGACCTCGGTACCGATCCCGTCACCCGGGATGACTGCCAGGTTGAGACTGCGCGACATGCCCCACACCGTACGACCGTCGTCCACATGATGGCATCCGCGTCCCGCGATTCGGACGCGGGATCGCGTCGACCGAGGTCAGCGCGTGCGTACGGAGAGGTCGGCCCGGCCGTACTCGCCGCCGTTGTCGCGGCGGTCGATGGCCTCCTGCAACGCGTGCCGGGTCTCCTGCGCCTGCTGCTGTTCTTCGGTCATGATGGACTCCACGATTTACTCGGTCGTCCTAGCTTATGGACCGCAGGCGGCTGCCGTCTCGCGGAATGGCGCACCATCTCACGATGCGAGAACTCCCGCCGCCCCACCAGGGGCGACGGGAGTCCGTCAGCGAAGGGTCAGCCGTCGAGGTCGACGGTGCGGCCCCACTCGGCGCCGATGGCGGCGACGATGTCGTCGAGTACCTGGACCGGGATGGCCTGGTCGACGGTCATGGCGACGAGCGCCTGGCCGCCCTTGCCGGTGCGGCTGACCTGCATGCCGGCGATGTTGACGTCCGCCTCGCCGAGCACCCGCCCGACCGTGCCGACGATGCCCGGCCGGTCGGTGTAGCGCAGGAACGCCATGTGCTCGGCCGGCACCACCTCGATGTCGTACCCGAGCACCTCGACGATCTTCTCCACGTGCTTCGGGCCGGACAGCGTGCCCGACACCGACACGCTCCGCCCGTCGGCCAGGACACCGCGCAGCGTCACCAAGTTGCGGTAGTCGTCGGACTCCTCGTCGGTGACCAGCCGGACCTCGACACCACGGTCGCCGGCGATGACGGGGGCGTTGACGTAGGAGACCGGGTCCTCGACGACGTCGGCGAAGACCCCCTTCAGCGCGGCCAGCTCGAGGATCTTCACGTCGTGCGCGGTGATCTCGCCACGCACCTCGACGTCGAGCTGGGTCGCGACGCCGCCGGCCAGCGCGGTGAAGATGCGGCCGAGCTTCTCCGCCAGCGGGATGCCGGGGCGGACGTCCTCGGCGATCGCGCCGCCCTTGACGTTGACGGCGTCGGGCACCAGCTCGCCGGCCAGCGCGAGCCGCACCGACTTCGCGACCGACACGCCGGCCTTCTCCTGCGCCTCGTCGGTCGACGCGCCCAGGTGCGGCGTGACAACGACGGACTCGAAGTCGAACAGCGGCGACTCGGTCGTCGGCTCGGACGCGAACACGTCGATGCCGGCGCCGGCGACCCGGCCCTCCTTGAGCGCCAGCGCGAGCGCGTGCTCGTCGACGATCCCGCCGCGAGCCGCGTTGATGATGCGCACCGACGGCTTCACCTTGCGCAGCGCCTGCTCGCCGATGAGGCCGACGGTCTCCGGCGTCTTGGGCAGGTGGACGGTGATGAAGTCGCTCTCCTCGAGCAGCTGGTCCAGCGAGACGCTGCGCACGCCCATCTGCGCGGCCCGGGCGGCCGGCACGTAGGGGTCGTAGGCGATGACGTTCATGCCGAACGACGACAGCCGCTGCGCGACCAGCACGCCGATGCGGCCCAGGCCGACGATGCCGGCGGTCTTCTCGTACAGCTCGACACCGGAGTACTTGCTGCGCTTCCACTCGCCGCCCTTGAGCGCCTCGTTGGCCGGCGCGATGTTGCGGGCGGTCGCCAGCAGCAGGCCGATGGCCAGCTCGGCGGCGCTGGTGATGTTGGAGGTGGGAGCGTTGACGACCATGACGCCGGCCTGCGTGGCGGCCTTCACGTCGACGTTGTCCAGGCCGACGCCGGCGCGCGCGATGACCTTCAGCTTCTTCGCGGCGGCGATCGCCTCGGCGTCGACCTTGGTGGCCGAGCGGACCAGGATCGCGTCGACGTCGACGATGGCCGGCAGCAGCGCCGCGCGGTCGGCGCCGTCGATGTTGCGGATCTCGAAATCGGGCCCGAGCGCGTCGACGGTGGCGGGCGAGAGCTCTTCGGCGATGAGTACGACGGGCTTGGTCACGGTGGACTGGACCTCCGGGTGTGTCGGGCGAGGTGTGACGAGCGCGACACTGGGCCCGGGTTGCGACCGAGTGTAACGCCACGTAAACCAAACGCGCACCCACCTGACGTAGGGTGGCCGGCTCGTTTCGTCCGGATTACGCCGGCAGCGGCCACGTCTCCCCACGCCAGGCCGCGTCCCAGAACATCCACTCGAACCGGGTCGCCCGCGCGTACGCCTCGTGCATGGCCGCGACGGTGCCGGGGTGCCGCTCGGCCTGCTCGTCGGCGAACGACTCCGCGCGGCGGGTGTCGGCCTCGAACGCCGGGTCGGCATAGGTGCGCAGCCACGTCTCGTACGGGTGCCGCTGCGCCCCGTCGAGCACCGCCACCAGTTCGCGGCCGACCTCGGTGTAGACGCGGAAGCACGGCAGCAGCCCGGCCAGCGCGACGCCGGCGGGCGCCAGCGCGGCGTCGGACTGCAGCGTGTTGGCGTAGGCCAGACAGGTCGGCGTGGGCTCGATCTCGCCGAGCGCGTCGGCCAGCGTCGTGCCCGCCTCGGCCAGCAGCGCCTCGTGCAGCAGCCGCTCCGCGTCGACGGCTCCGGCGGCGAACCGGGCGATGACGGCGGCCTGCGCCGGGTCCGGCCAGCGGGCCGCCGTCGTGGCCAGCGCCCGGGCGTAGCGGGACAGGTAGTGCGCGTCGTCGGCGAGGTAGCGCAGGAACACCGTGCGCTCCAGCGTCCCGTCGGCCAGGCCGGTGAGGAACGGGTGCTTGCGGATCGCGTCGTACCAGGTCGCCGCCGCGATCCAGGCGTCGGAGGAGAAGCTCATGCAGGGGTCCCTTCCGGCGTCCACCAGGCGTGGAAGTGGTGCACCGGCCCGTGACCGGAGCCGACGTGCAGCTGGTCGGCGGCGCGCAGCGCCTCGGTGAGGTAGGTCTTGGCGTCGCGGACGGCGTCGCGCAGCGGCCGCCCGTGCCCCAGGCCGACGGCGATCGCGGACGACAGCGTGCAGCCGGTGCCGTGCGTGTTCGCCGTCGCGACGCGCCGTTCGCGCAGCTCCAGCACGCCGTCGTCGTCGGCCAGGACGTCGACGGCGTCCGGGCCGGCCGCGTGCCCGCCCTTGACCAGCGCGGCCGGACCCTTCGCGTGCAGTTCCGTCGCCGCGTCGGCGGCCTCCTCGGGCGCGACCGCAGGCAGGCCGAGCAGCGCCGCGGTCTCGGGCAGGTTCGGGGTGACGACGGTGGCCAGCGGCAGCAGCCGGTCGCGGATCGCCTCGACCGTCGCGTCGTCCACCAACCGGTCCCCGGACGTCGCGACCATGACCGGGTCGACGACGAGCTGCCGCACGCCGTGCCGGCGGGCCGCGTCGGCCACCGCCTCGACGACGTCCGGACTGCCCAGCATGCCGGTCTTCACTGCCGTCACGTCGAGGTCGGCGAACAGCGCGTCGAGCTGCTCGGTGACGAAGCTCGCCGGCACCGGCAGCACGCCGGTGACGCCGCGGGTGTTCTGCGCGGTCAGCGCCGTCAGGACCGCGCCGCCGTACGCGCCGAGGGCGGAGAACGTCTTGAGGTCGGCCTGGATGCCGGCGCCGCCGGACGGGTCGGACCCCGCCGCCGTGATGATCGTGGGTGTCATGTGCCGCGGACAGCTCCTTCCGCCGGGAAGGGAGCGCCGACACCACCACCGTCGGTCTCCCTGCGCCGGCATGACCCGGATCAGGTTCGGCGGGTGTGATCTCAGCCCACGCGGGGCACCCCGGCCGATCGGTACGCCTCGATCCTAGACTCGTCCGGGATGGACGCGCACGAGGGGTTCTCCTGGCGGCCGGCGGCGCTGCTGCGCGGGCTCGCCTCACGATGAAGACGTACCGGACGACACTGGCCCGCCGGCTCGGGAACGCGTTGTTCGCGCCGGCGCTTCGGGCCGGGCTGGTGCGGCCGTACGCCCTGCTCACCGTCCGCGGCCGGACGTCGGGGCGGCCACGGAGCACGCCGGTGCGGGTCATGACGCATGACGGGCAGCGCTATCTCGTCGCGCCGTACGGTGCGGTCGGCTGGGTGCTGAACGTCCGCGCGGCCGGGAAGGTGACGCTGCGCCGCGGCCGCTGGCGCGCGGTGTACTCCGTCGTCGAGTGCGGGCCGGACGAGGCCGGGCCGGTGCTGCGGGCGTACGCGCGGGCCGAGCCGATCACCCGTCCGTACTTCGACGCCCGGGCGTCCGACCCGCCGGCGGCGTTCGCCGCGGAGGCCGGCCGGCACCCCGTCTTCCGGCTCGTTCCCGCTTAGGCGGCCTTGCGCAGGTCGGCCAGGATCTGCTCACGGACGGCGCGCGGCTGGATGCCGAGCCGGTCGAACAGCGCCACCGTCTGCTGGTCGTCGCTGCGCAGCAGACCGAGCAGGAGGTGCTGGGTCCCGATCGAGCCGTCCTTGCGGGCCAGCGCCTCGCGCAACGACAGCTCCAACGCCTTCTTCGCCCGCGGCGTGAAGGGCAGGTGGCCCAAGCGGCCGTCGTCCTGCTTGCCGCGGCGGAACACGCCGAACCGCTTGCCGCGGCCGTCCTCCAGCGGCGCGTCCAGCGCTCCTTCGCCGAACGCCTGCTCGGCCCGCTTGCGGACCTCGTCGAGGTCGATGCCGAACGCCTTCAGCGCCTCGGTGTCCTCCTCGCCCAGCGCCGGTCCGCCCGCGAGCGCGACCACGGCGTCGCGGCCGCGCTCGGCCGTCACACCCATCCGCGTCAGCGTCGCGACCCCTGGCGCGTCCGGCGTCGCCAGCAGGGCGAGCAGCACGTGCTCGGTGCCGATCGAGCGGTGCCGCAGCTCGCGGGCCTCCTCCTGGGCGCCGATCACGGCGAAGCGGGCCTCCTTGGTGAATCGTTCGAACATCACTACCTCCTGGCGTGCTTCTTGTGAACGGCCTGCCGGCTGACGCCGAGGGCGGCCCCGATCTCTTCCCAGGACCAGCCCTGGCGGCGGGCGCTGTCGACCTGCAGCGCCTCGAGTCGCTCCACCAGCCGGCGCAGCGCGGCGACCGCCCGCAGCCCCACCCTCGGGTCCGCGTCGACGGCCCCGGCGGCGGCGTCGACCGCCTCTCGTGCTTCCGATCCGGTCATGGTTGTCAGCTTAGGTTGACGCCACTGCTGATGTCAACATGGGTTGACGGCGGAGGTTGTCGGAGCCGGCCGGTAGCGTCCGGACCATGATCGAACCCGACTTCGTCACCGCCACCCGGGCCGCGTACGACACCGTCGCCGCGTCCTATGCCGAGCAGCTGCGCGACCATCTCGCCGGCGAGCCGTTCGACCGCGCGATGCTCGACGCGTTCGCGTCGCTGGCCGGCGCGGGCGCCGTGCTCGAGGTCGGCTGTGGCCCCGGCCGGATCACGGGTTACCTGCACCAACTCGGCCTCGACGTCGCCGGCATCGACCTCTCCCCCGCCATGATCGACGTCGCCCGTGCCGCCCACCCCGGTATCCGGTTCACCGTCGGTTCCATGGCATCCCTCGACGTCCCCGACGGCGGCCTCGCCGGGCTGGTCGCGTGGTACTCGATCATCCACACCCCGCCTGAGCTGCTGCCCGCCGTGTTCGCCGAGTTCCGCCGCGTCCTCGCACCCGTCGGCGGGCGGCTGCTGCTGGCCTTCCAGGTGGGTGACGAGCGGGTGCGGATCGAACAGGCCTACGGCCACTCCTTTCCCGCCGTCGACGCGTACCGGCTGCCGCCCAACCTGATCGCCGACCTCCTGGTGGACGCGGGGTTCGCCATCGAGGCGCGGCTGGTCCGAGCGCCGCGGCCGCCGGAGGAGCGGCCGCAGGCCTACCTCATGGCCACCGTGGCCGACGACGCCGCCGCGGCCGTCGCGGCCGTCGCGGCCGAGAAGGAGGAGGCGGTGCGCTGATGTGTCCCACCCAGGCCCCGACGCGGCACCCGGAGGCCGGGCGTGCCCCTCCCTGCCAGGCGCCGGCTCAGGTCGGTCTCGGGCGTCCGCTCAGGGTGCCTCGTCGCCGAGGATCATGCGGACCGCTTTGGCGGCGCGGTCGTCGCGGGTCTGCTGCCGCTTGGCCTCGGCGATCCAGTCGGCGTATTCGCGGCGGTGCGAGAACGACATCGCCTCGTACGCGGCCTGTGCCGCCGGATCGGCCGCGAGCGCCGCGCTGAGCTCGGGCGGCACGTCCACGACCCGCGGCTGGTCGTCCGGCGTGATCGCGACGTGCACCGTGTCGCCAACGTCGACGCCGAGGTCGGCGCGCAGGGCCTTGCGCAGTCCGATCCAGCCGGCGCCGCCGTAGACGGCGACCGTCGTGCGGAAGGGCGGCTCGCCGTTGACCGACACGAGCACCGGCGCGCGCGCCTTGCCGTACGCCTCCTTCGGGTCGAACGGCAGCGCGAAACCGCAGCCCGGGCCGTCGTCGCCGACGAGCACCGCGTCGAACTCCGTCGCCATGCCGCCATTGTGCTCCTCCGTACGCTGGCCGGCATGGACCAGATCGGCGCCGGCCGCACCGCCGACGTCTACGCGATCGGCGACCACGGGGTGCTGGGCGGGCCGGCATGGAACTGATCGGCTCCGGACGCACCGCCGACGTCTACGCGATCGGCGACGACCGGGTGCTGCGCCGCTACCGCGACGGCGGGTCGGCCGTCGCGGAGGCGGCCGTCATGGAACACGTCCGCGCCCACGGCGTCCCCGTGCCGGCCGTCCACGACGTCACTGGTCCGGACCTCGTACTGGACCGGCTCACCGGCCCGACGCTGCTGCAGGCGGCCCTCCGCGGGGACCGCACCGCCGACGACGTCGCGGGCGTGCTGGCCGGACTGCACCACCGGCTGCACGCCGTCCCGCCGTCCGGCCATCCGCGCCCGGTCGCACCGGCGGACGGCGCGGCGGCGACCGTCATCCACCTCGACCTGCACCCCGACAACGTTCTGCTGACCGCGTCCGGCCCGGTGCTGATCGACTGGCGCAACGCCACCGACGGCCCAGGTGACCTGGACGTCGCGTACTCGGCGCTGATCCTCGCGCAGGTCGCCGTCGACCCCGGCGCCGGGCCGCAGGCGCTCGCGGCGGCGCTGATCGAGCCGTTCCTGACGATGGCCGGAGGCGCGCCGCTGCGCTACCTGGAGACGGCGACCGCCCGCCGCGGCGCGGACCCGATGATGTCCGCGACGGAGCTGGACCGGCTCGGCGCCGCCGCCGCACTCGTCGCTCGGACGGCCCGCTGATCGGCCGTCCGCGGGCCGGAAAAGTACGCCGCAAAGCAGTGGAATCCGGGCGTGAACAGGAGCAAGATGGAGAGCACACGACCCGTCGAAGACTCTCGGGGTGCATCCATGTCCGGTCTCCACAACGACGCACCTGGCCTGCTGCCGGTGCTCTCGAAGGGCAAACACCGCAACGCACGCAAGGGCGCGTGCTTCATGGAATTCGCGTCCTACCTCGCCGGCGAGCGCTGGAGCGACCATCCGTCCTGCACGCACCCGCTGCTGGCCGCGGTCGCCCGGCTGGTGAACGACGCCATCTCCGACGAGCGACGGCCGGCGCTGGCGCCGCTGGTCCCCAAGGTCATCGGCGTCGACTCCGACGACCCGCGGATGGACGTGCACATCACGCTCCGGGTCGCCGCGACGGCGCTGCCGGTGGCCTCGGCCGAGCGGCAACGCGTCCTCGCCGTCGCGCTGCTGTCGGCTGAGCGGATCCTCGACGAGCTCGACCACCGGCCGGCCGGGACGCTCACCGAACGCAGCCGCCACGCGCTGGCGAAGGTCCCGGTGGCGGCCAAGTGGGCCCGCGACTTCGCCGAGGGCGAGCAGACCACGATGAAGGGGTTCCAGCGCTACGCCGCCCCGACGGCCGTGCGCTGCGCGGTCGAAGGCGTCGCCAACGCGTGCGTGTCCGACCCCGACGCGTTGCTGCACGAGCTGCTGGAGCTGACCATCGCCGACTGCGCGCGCCTGGTCGAGCCCCGCGGCGCCGCTGACCCGGCTCGCTGGGAGGACGCCTGCCGGCTCACCGGCACCGTCAGCGCCTGATCGGGTGGGCCTGACCGGAGCCGCCTGACCGGCTCGACGCAAGCGTGCCGACGGCGGGCCCATGCAGCCCGTCCAGGCCGAGCTGCGAGCCGGGCCGGCGGCATGCACGCGCCGTGACGGCAACGGATCTGGGCCACCGCCGGCAAGGACGATCGCGCTGTCCGACTGGGCGGCCGGCCACGCACAGCCATCGCCCGGCCGGCCGCGCGAACCTGTCCGCAAGCCGGCACAACACCCGAGCCACCACCTCCCAGCCCCGGCCAGCCCGGGCGGCCGGCGGCCGGGCCACCCACAACGAAGCGTGAGCGGCCAGCCGAGCCCACGCCCAGCGAGCCCGAAGCCCAGACCACCCACAACGAAGCGCGAGCGGCCAACAGAGCCCACGCCCAGCGAACCCGAAGCCCAGACCACCCACAACGAAGCGTGAGCGGCCAACAGAGCCCACGCCCAGCGAACCCGAAGCCCAGACCACCCACAACGAAGCGTGAGCGGCCAACAGAGCCCACGCCCAGCGAACCCGAAGCCCAGACCACCCACAACGGACGGTGAGCGGCCAGCGGACCTCACGCCGAGCGAGCCTGAGGGCCGGGGCCCATTTTCCGGGTGGCCCCCTCCGAGTCTTTGCCCCCGGTCGTGGAGGGTGACGTCCCAGGTCGTGGTGTAACGGTCGGGCCGTTGTCGGCGTGGGTGACCACGTCGGGGGTGGCCATCGTGTGATGGTCGGCGAGACCACGCCAATGGTTCTCGCGGAAGGGACACATCACAC
>NZ_POTW01000039.1 GCF_003236295.1 Jiangella anatolica | reverse complement strand
GGGAGACTCCCATCGCAGCGGCGATGTGGGCCTGGGGCCAGCCGGCCCGGTGGCGTTGAACGATCAGGCGGCGACCATGCACGGTCAGCCGGGCACTACCGTGGGACACGAGAACCTCCGGGTGGAGTGGGCCTTCGACAAGCCACATCCCATTCGGAGGTTCTCGTTCGTTCAACCAGGCTCGCCGCTACCAACGTCCTGGCCGGGTACACCTAGAGCGGGTCGAGCCGGGACCGCAGCAGGCAGAACTCGTTGCCCTCGGGATCGGCGAGGACGTGCCACGACTCCTCGCCGGTCTGGCCGACGTCGGCGACGACGGCGCCGGCGGCGAAGAGGCGCTCCAGCTCGGCGTCCTGGTCGCGGTCGGTGGCGTTGACGTCGAAGTGCAGCCGCAGCTGCCCGGGTGTCGGCTCGTCGGTGCGGCTGAGGATGATCGTCGGCTGCGGGCCGCCGAACCCGTCGCGCGGCCCGATCTCGATGTCGTCGCCCTCGCGGTCGAGCTCGACGAAGTCCAGCACCTCGCACCAGAACCGCGCCAGCCGCTCGGGGTCGCGGCACTGGAGGATGAGCTCACTGATCCGGCAGGCCATCGGCCCACCGTACCGAGATCACGAAAGCGCGGTGGGGTCGCCCGCACGCACCACCTGGTCCGCGGCAAGCCGCCGCGACGAAAACAGTCCCCGCCTCGTGCACGTCGATGATCGCCAGGCCTTCGCGAAATCGACACGACAGCCGACGAGCCGATCGTCGAGTCGCGTTCCCGGCGAACACTCCCAGTCGCATTGCTGAGGTCAGCGTGGCGGCGCCGCGACCAATCGGGCAGGGGACGACTTTCCGACCTCCGCATGCCCTCTGACCAGGTGAAACGTCAACATCATCGGGTGAACCCTGGTATTTCGCGAAGTGGACAGGCGACGTCGCGAAGTGCACCGTCACGCCGGGCCGAATCGCCGTAATCTCCGAGCAGAAGTCCCGGCACAAAACCCCGGAAGCCGGGCTTTCTCGGAAGAGGTGTGCAGAGATGAGCCCGGATTCTCACGTCGACCCCGATATCTCCATCGGCCAGATGATCCGCTCGGCCCGGATACGGATGCGCATGAGCCAGTACACACTCGCGGACCGGCTGGCCGCCGTCTCCGGCAAGCCCACGATGGGCCGCGACCGGGTGGCCCGGTGGGAGCGCGGCCGGCAGGTGCCGCGACGCGAGTGGCGGCAGTGGCTGGCGGTGGTCCTGGAGGTCCCCGCCGACCGGCTCGACGCGGGTGCGGTCGCGGCCCGGCGGCAGAGCCGGCTGGGCCACGCGGCCGCGCTCACCCCGCCGCCGGAGACCGGGACGGCGCGCCGTCCGCAGGGGACGCCGGCGCTGCTGCCGGTGTTCCGGTCCCGCGTCCAGGCCGGCATCCTCGCGGCCACCCTGCTGAACCCGGACCGCGCGTTCAGCCTGACCGAGCTGGCCGAGCACGCGGGCGGCTCGCTCGCGTCGGTCTCCAAGGAGGCCAAGCTGCTGGAGGACGCGGGCATCCTGATCAGGCGCAACGACGGCGCCATCCGGCTGATGCGGGCGGCCACCGACCGCGCCACCATCGGCCCGCTCACCGAGCTGATCCGCGGCACGTACGGCGTGCCACAGATCGTCGGCGAAGAGTTCGGCCGCGTCTCCGGCGTCGCGCGGATCGCGCTCACCGGCACCTGGGCGGAGCGGTTCACCGGCGTCGTCGGGCCGGAGCCGGACGTCATCCAGGTGCGGCTCACACCGGACGAGCACCACACGCCGGCCCGGCCGGAGCTGGTCGCCGCGGCCCGCCGGGCGGAGCGACGGCTGCACCGCCGGGTGGCGTTCGCGCTGATCGGACGGCCGGAGAACGGCGCCCGCCGGCCGCCCAACGGGCACGGCCCGCTCGCCGTCAACCGGACGACGCCGCGGCTGCGGCAACTGGAGCGGGTCCGGATCCCGCGGCAGCGCGGCAGCCTGCCGGTCGTCCACGTCGCGCCGCCGGCCGCCGCCGACAGCGCGCCCAGCGGGACCGGCGGCTGGCCCGAGGGCGCGGCCGTGGTCGCCGAACTGCTGGCCGGCAATCGGCTGGAGCTGTTCAGCGGCCCGGCCGCCGACGCTCGTCCCTACCTCGACCTCGCCGCACACCACCTGACGGCAGCGGAGGACGTCATGGCGGCATCGGCGGGCTCGGCGTTCGTGCTGGTCTGCCAGGCGGCGCAGCTGATCGGCTGCGGCCTGCTCGCGGCGCAGGGGCTGCGCCCGGCGCCGGGCGCGGATGCCGAGATCGTCGGGCGGTGCGTGATCGCCCAGTTCGGCGACCGGTTCGGCCACCTGGAGCTGCTGCGTCAGCGCCAGCTCAGCCTGAGCCGCCCGGTCGGCCGCGACAATCGCGTCAACGTCGCCGACGTCGAGGCCGCGCTGCCCGCCGTCCGGTCCCTGATCCAGGAGGCGCGCACGCTCGCCCCGCAACTCGACCTCTTCGGCTGACCCTCAGCGCAGCTGCGCGGAGTAGGTGTTGGGCTGGGCCCGCAGCAACCCCGTCAGCAGGGTGTCCTCCAGCTGGCGGATCATGACGGAGTTGCCGACGAGCCCGAACACCTGGTTGAGCCGTTGGGTGAGCGGCCGGACGATGCCCAGGTTGAGGTCGCGGCCGGGCCCGGTGAGCAGGTCCATCGCCGGCTCGAACCGCAGTTCCTCGTCGAGCGGACGGCGGAGCAGGCCGGCCAGATGGTCGCGGTAGTCCGCCGCGCTCACCCGGAAGCACAGCATCGCGCAGTCGGCGGACCACCAGGTGCGCACGTCGGGGCCGGGCGACAGCACGATCGCCGCGCCCGGCTGGGCCCGCACCTCGTGGCCGTCCAGCCACACCGCGTACGTCCCGGCGAGCACCACCTGGAGCACGTAGAAGTCCAGCTGGCCGGGGTGGGTGCGGGCCTCGGCGCCGAACGCGAGGTAGGCGGCTCCGACGCGGTCCAGCCGCCGGCCGTTGATGTAGGCGTCGACGCCGGCCTCGGGGTGCACCAGCTCGACCGGATGCCGGGCCACGAACCGGAAGACGACCTCGCGGGTGTGCTCGACGTCGGTGGAGCGGAGGACCGGGAACCGGTCGATCGGTGGCGCGTTCATACCCGCGCCGGCGTCATGGCGCGGCCCGCTCACCGCGCCAGGGTCTGCGACGGCAGTTCGCCGAAGCGCGCGTAGTAGGCCTGGGCGAACCGGCCGGGATGGCCGAGACCCCACTTGGCGACGACCTTGTTCACCGTGGTCATGTCGCGTTGCGACGCGAGCAGCTCATCGTGAGCGCGGCGCATGCGCACGTCGGTGAGGTACGCCCGCGGTGTCGTGCCCAGGTGGTGACGGAACGCCATCTGCAACGCCCGGACGCCGACCTGCGCCTCCTTGGCCAGGCTGGTCACGGTGTGCCGCCACTCCGGATGGCTCTCGATCAGCTCGCGCGCGATCGTGACGGCGCGGTGCGGGACCGGCGAGCGGCTGGTCCTGTCGAGCATCGTGGAGTAGTTGTTCGGCTGGGCCAGCAGCAGGCCGGTCATCAGCCAGTCCTCGTACTCGACCGCGACCGCGTGCTTGTTGATCATGCTGTGGTCCACGCGGTCCAGCTCCTCGACCAGCATCCGGAACACCGAGAGCCAGCTGCGGCCGGCGCCGGTGGTGACGTCCATGCCGAGGTCGAAGCGGATCGGCTGGGCCAGCGGCGCCTCGATCAGCCGGCGCAGGTGCGCCTCCAGCGCCGGTCGCTCGACGCGCAGGATCAGCTGTGCGCAGTCGGCCGACCAGCGCTGCGTCAGCGCGACCGTCGGCGAGATCACCGACGCCATGTCGGCCGTGGACAGCAGCTCCTCGCCGCCGTAGAGGACGAGGCCGCGCCCGGACAGCGGCACCTGCACGACGAAGAACGACTCCAGCTCACCCGGCTCGATGAGCACGTCGCCGCCGTAGGTGATGTAGTTCGCCGCGATGCGGTCGATGCGGCGGGTGTTCATGCGCGCGTTGATCTCGGTGGACCGGCCGAGCAGGTCCAGACGGTGCGGCGTGAAGACTCGCCCGACCACGTCACGTGCGTGATCGAGCTCGTGTGACTCGAACAACGGATACCTGTCGAGCGGAACAGTCGTCATGGTGGTTCTCCCTGCGGGCGCGCTCCCGCCGCGGCACACCACACCGTACTACTACGCGATCCGGCAAGATCAATTCGAAGGCTAGTCCTCGCCCACGGGCACGTCACCCGATGGAGTGTCACAATCCGGACCTCGATGTCACAGTCTCGGCCGGAAGGGGAACTGGCCCCTGCCGGGCGCGGCGGCGGACGCACAGACTCGGACGTGACGAGTCCGACGGAGGGAGTGCGCCGGTGCCCGCGTTCATGGAGCCGTTCCGCATCAAGGCCGTCGAGCCGATACCGTTCCCCAGCCGGGCGCAGCGCCGGCGCGCGCTGCAAGACGCCGGGTTCAACCTGTTCCGGGTGCCGGCCGCGGCGATCACCATCGACCTGCTCACCGACTCCGGCACCAGCGCGATGTCGGCTGCGCAATGGGCGGCCCTGATGGTGGGCGACGAGTCCTACGCCGGCGCCCGTTCCTACCAGCGGTTCGAGCAGGTGGTGCGCGAGCTGACCGGGTACGCCGAGGTGATCCCGGTGCACCAGGGCCGGGCCGCGGAGCGGATCCTGCTCGGCCGGCTGCTCCGCCCGGGCGACCTCTCCGTCTCGAACACGCACTTCGACACGACGCGCGCCAGCGTCGAGGCGGCCGGCGCGCGCGCCGTCGACCTGCCGGCCGAGGCCGTCGGGCCGGTGGCGTTCGGCGGCGACCTGTCGGTCCCGGCGCTGCGGGACCTGCTCACGGGCCCGGACGGCGGCAGCGTGCGGTGTGTCGTGGTGACGGTGACGAACAACGCCGGCGGCGGGCAGCCGGTGTCGCTGGGCAACGTCGTCGCCGTCCGCGAGCTGTGCGACCGGCACGGCGTGACGCTGCTGCTGGACGCGTCCCGCTTCGCCGAGAACGCCTACCTCATCACCGAACGCGACCCCGCGCAGGCCGGCCGGCCGCCCCGCGACGTCGCCCGCGAGGTGTTCGCGCTGGCCGACGGCTGCTGGGCGAGCCTGAAGAAGGACGGCATCGCCAACATCGGCGGGCTGATCGCGCTGCGCGACGCCGACCTGGCCCGCCGCTGCCGCGACCAGCTGATCGCCGTCGAGGGGTTCCCGACGTACGGCGGGCTGGCCGGGCGCGACCTGGAGGCGCTGGCGCAGGGCCTGCTGGAGGTCACCGACCCGGACTACCTGCGCTACCGCGCGCAGACCACGCGGTGGTTCGGCGACCGGCTGGCCGACGCCGGGCTGCCGGTGCTGCAGCCGACCGGCTGCCACGCCGTGTACGTCGACGCCGCGGCGCTGCTGCCGCACGTCCCACCGCACCGGCTGCCGGCGACCGCGCTGGCCAACGAGCTGTACCTGGCCGGCGCGGTGCGGGTGTCCGAGCTGGGCACGCTGGTGTTCGGCAGGCCCGACCCGGACGGCGGCGACGACCTGCCGGCGCCGCGTGAGCTGGTCCGGTTCGCGCTGCCGCGCCGCGTCTACACGAAGAGCCACCTGGAGTACGTCGTCGAGACCGCGGCGGAGGTCGTCGCGAAGGCGACGGAGATTCCCGGCTACCGCGTCGTCGAACAGACGGGTCCGCTGCGGCACTTCACCGCTGTGCTGGCACCCGGCGAGCCCGGCGGGCCCGCCGCGCTACCCGGGCGGCCCGCTCCAGATCCGACGAGCCCACCCCGAGCACCTCACTGATCCACTGCCGCCAATACGGGCCGGGGATGCGCTTGCCGCGTTCCCAGCGGGCGACCTCGTCGCGGGTGAGCGAGCCGTTGCCGGAGATCCGGGCCAGCTCGTCGGCGATGTCGTATTGGCTGTAGCCGAGTCGGCTGCGGGCCTGCCGGATCACCGAGCCGACGGTCTGGTCTGCCGATGTCACGCCTGCGGTGCGGACGATCATCTTCACGCTTCCGAGCGTGCTGACCGCTCGATCGACATACCAGGACAGAATGCGAACGATCCTGTCCACTTTGCGAAAACGACCAGGTCAGCACTCCGGCGCAAAAGCGGCCCCCTCCCCAGCTCCCAGCACGCCTGTAACGCTGGATGATCGACTCCATCCCCGGGGAGGCGTGGTGAATCGCCCGCTCGTGACACTGGTGAACCCGAACCTGGTTCACCCGCCCATCACTCCATATGCGCTCGACATCCTCACGACGTCGCTGGAGGCGGCCGGCTTCGAGGTGGACGTCCTGGACCTGACGCTGATCCGGGACCGCTGGCGGCACGCCGTCGCGGCCTACTTCGGCGAGCACCGCCCGCTGCTGGTGGGCGTCACGTTCCGCAACACCGACACGATCTACCCGCAGGAGCAGCGCGTCTTCCTCGACTCGCACCGTGAGATCGTGCGCGAGATCCAGCGGTGGACGACGGCGCCGATCGTCGGCGGCGGCGTCGGCTTCTCGTCGATGCCGTTCGCGCTGGTGGACTGGTTCGGCATCGACTACGGCGTCAAGGGCCCGGGCGAGACGACGATGGTCGAGCTCGCGCGCAGGCTGGCCGAGAACGACTCGCCGGCCAAGGTCGGCGGGCTGATCATCAACCTCGGCCGCGGCGACGTCCGGCAGATCCCGCACCGCAGCCAGCTGCTGGCCGACGGCCGCGTGGAGCTGGTGAACCGGTCGACGCCGTACACGCGGCGCTCCGGCGTGCGGAACAAGGTCGACAACCTCGCCTACTACCGTCGTGGCGGGCTGGGCAACATCCTGACGAAGAACGGCTGCACGTTCGCCTGCGCGCACTGCGTCGAGCCCGACGCCAAGGGCAACCGGTTCGCCCGCCGGGCCGAGGCCGCCGTCGTCGACGAGATGGAGCTGCTCACCGCACAGGGCGTGCGCGACCTGCACACGACCGACAGCGAGTTCAACCTCAACATCGCGCACTCGAAGGCGGTGCTGCGCGAGATCGTCCGGCGCAAACGCGCCGACCCGCACTCGCCGCTGCACGACCTGCGGCTGTGGATCTACGTGCAGCCGGCCCCGTTCGACGAGGAGTATGCCGAGCTGCTGGCCGAGGCCGGCTGCGCGGGCATCAACGTCGCGCCCGACCACGTCCGCGACGACGTGCTCGACGGGTGGAAGGTGACCGGCCGCGGCACCCGCTTCTACGGCTATCCCGACGTGCGGCGGCTGTGCGAGCTGGCCAAGCAGTACGGCATGCTGACGATGGTCGAGGCGCTGCTGGGCATGCCCGGCGAGACCGCCGAGACCATGAAGGACTGCGTCGACGGGCTGCTCGCGCTGGACGCGACCGTGGTCGGGTTCACGCTGGGCATCCGCGCGTTCCCGTACTCACCGCTGGGCCGCGACCTCGCCGCCCGCAGCGGCGGCACCCGCGCCGTCGCCGGCGTCCAGTCCAACACGGCGACCGCGCCGATCCTGCTCTCGACCCTGGACCAGTGCCACAGCCGGGTGGAGTACGAGCGGCAGTTCATGTTCGACCCGATGGGCGGGTTCCGGCCGGTGTACTACTTCTCCCCCGCGCTGCCGGAGGGCGCCCGGAACACTCATCCGGGCGACCGCTGGCTGACCAGCCTGGAGCTGCTGTGGGAGTGGGTGCCGCCGCAGGACCGGCCGCGGGTGATGCTGCCGACCGCCCCCGGCCTGTCGCCGGAGGACAACAACTACGCCGACAACCCGTTCCTGCTGCGGCTCACCGAACTCGGCTACAAGGGCGCATTCTGGTCGCACTGGCCGCTACGCACCGAGATCATGGGCGACACCGTCCCGGCCTGACGGTTTCGGCGGTGACGGGCGACTCCCGCACGAAGAGGACGGCGACGAACGCGGCACCGGCGAGGGCGGCGCAGATGAGGAAGACACGGCCGGATGCAGCACCGTAGGCGTGTTCGATCCCGGCATGGTCGGATTTCCAACCCGCTACCTGCGACGCGAAGACCGCGCCCAGAACCGAGATGCCGGCTGCTCCCCCAAACGACTGAAAGAACGTGAGCAGGGACGTGCCGGCGCCGAGATCTGGGTAGTCGAGGAGATTCTGCGCCACCACGACCAGGTTTGGCACGCAAGACCCGATCCCGAGCCCGAGGATCGTCATGCTCAGACACAACGACTCCAGCGACGTCGAGTCGTCGACTCGGCCCAGAAGTGCGAAGCCCACCACGCTCAGCGCTCCGCCGATCACCAGAGGCGGCTTGACACGGCCGGTGCGGCTCGTGAGCCGGCCGCACACCAGCGTCGCGCCGACGACTGCGGCGAGCAAGGGGAGCAGCAACAGTCCTGACTCGGTCGGCGAGTACCGACGAGCGATCTGAAAGTACTGGGCGAGGAACACCGACGAGACCACCAGGGAGGCGCCGGCGACGCTGATGGCGAAGAGCGCGATCAGCATCGTTCGATTGCGCAACAGCCGTAGCGGGAGGAGCGGATCAGCCGCCCGGCGCTCGACCAGCACACCACAGACGATCAGCGTCGCGCTGACCGCAACCAGGCCGAAGCTGATCCGCGACTTCCAGCCGAAGTCGGCACCGGCCGACGTGACCCAGATCATCAGGATGCAGATCGCGCTAGGCACGAGAAACACGCCCAGCCAGTCGAGGCGAGAGCCTGGGTGCACCACCGCGAGCTCCGGCGTTCGCCGAAGCAGCACGAGCGCCGCCACGGCGATCGGTGCGACGATCCAGAAGCACCACCGCCACCCCAGGAGTGGCACGTCGACGATGAGGCCGCCGACCAACGGCCCGCCAACCGTCGCAACGGCTCCGACGGCGACGAAATAGCCCACGTAGCGGCCTCGTTCACGCGGACCTACCAACGATGCGATGACGGTCGGGATCAGAGATCCCAATCCACCCATTCCCACGCCCTCGATCGCCCGGAACAGGATGAGGATCTCGGTGTTCGGCGAGAAGCCGGCAAGGACCGATCCGAGAGCGAAGATCGAGAACGCCAGCTGGACCAGCGTTCTCCTGCTCGTACGGTCGGCGAGCTTGCCCCAAATGGGTCCGGAGGCGGTGATCGTGAGTAGTGTCGCCGTAATCACCCAGGTGTACTGCCGCTGACTGCCGCCAAGCTCGGCGATGATGCGTGGCAGCGCCGTGGCGACGACCGTGCCGGACAGCGAGACGACGAATACGGCGAGCAGCAGGCCCGAGATCGCGCGAACGACATGTCCGTCCGTCGCCGTCGCCCGCCGAGGGTTCGGAGCCGTCAAGTTCCCCGGCCGGGTCCAACCCCCGACTCCTCACGAGCACCGGCTGCGCGCGCCGCATCGATCACGTACCGGCCATACCCAGACGAGGTGAGCTGCCGGCCGAGACGCAGGCATTGCTCCGCGTCGATGTAGCCCATCCGCAACGCCACCTCCTCGAGACATGCGATGCGCAGCCCTTGCCGGTGCTCCACGGTGCGCACGTACTCACTGGCCTCGAGCAGTGAGTCGTGTGTCCCCGTGTCCAGCCAGGCGAACCCGCGACCCAACTCGACCAGGCGGGCCAGCCCACGGTCCAGGTAAACGCGATTCAAATCCGTGATCTCGAGTTCTCCGCGCGCGGACGGCTCGAGGCCACTCGCGATCTCCACAACGTCGCTGTCATAGAAGTACAGCCCGGTGATGGCCCGGTTCGAACTGGGATAGCGCGGCTTCTCCTCGAGCGCGATCAAATTGCCGCTGTCGTCGGTGTAACCAACGCCGTACCGCTCAGGATCCACGACGGGGTACCCGAAGAGGACACATCCCTTCATGTCGCTGACGACGTTCGACAGCAGAGTCGAGAGTCCAGGCCCGTGGAAGATGTTGTCGCCCAGGATCAGCGCCACCGAATCGCCGTCGACATGATCCGCGCCCACGATGAAGGCATCTGCCAGGCCTCTCGGCTGCTCTTGTACCGCATAATCGAGTCGTATCCCCCACTGCGATCCGTTGGAAAGAAGCTGCTCGAACTGCGGCCTGTCTTGCGGAGTTGTGATGATGAGAATATCGGTGATGCCGGCAAGCATCAGGACGGACAGTGGGTAGTAGATCATGGGTTTGTTGTAGACCGGGACGAGTTGCTTCGACACACCCAACGTGACCGGATGCAGCCTGCTGCCATGTCCGCCGGCCAGGATGATTCCTTTCACCGTGCCTCGCAATCTAGCTTTGGCGGACCAACCGCGCACGATCTCCCGTGACGATCGCCTCGACTATGCGGACAGCTTCGACAGCGCCGTCCTCTCCACTGATCTCGCGTCCGAGTTGTTCCGCCCGAGCGGCCAAGCGCCCGTCGTGGGCCGCTCGCCGGATAGCCAAGGCGAGTTGCTCCGCGGTGACCTCGCGCAGGCGTGACGTGGGAGCGGCAACGCCCAGCTCGCAGAGGCGCTGCGCATTGAAACGCTGATCCGGCAATGACGGGCAGACGACCTGCGGCCGCGCGGCCATCATCGCCTCACCGGTGGTGCCAAGGCCGCCATGGTGGACGATCGCGGCCATCTGCGGAAACAGCCAGCCGAAGGGCACGGTGTCAACGAAAGCGATGTCGTCGCCGAGGTCCGCCGCAGCCATGCCGCTCCACCCGCCGACGACGACGGCCCGCACCCTGGCCAGCCGCACTGCCTCACGGACGAGGCGCGCCAACCGGTGCGGGTCCGAGGTCACGGTACTGGCGAATCCCACGTAGACCGGTGGAGGTCCGGTGGCCAGAAACGCTGCCAGCGAGGCTGGCGGCACCCAGGTCCCGGCGGCCGGCTGCGACCAGAAGCCGGTCGTGTGTACCCACGGCGGGTAGCTTGTCGTCGGCGGCAAGAGCCGACTGCTGAATGGATGCAGCACCGTGGTCGGCGACCCGTCGACCTGTCGGAACCTCCCGCCAGGACGACTACGCAGACCGAGCCGTTCTCGACGCCACTGGGTGCTGCTCCCGCTGAACAGCCACCAGATCGCTCGGCTGGAGACGTAGGTCGCTCGGTTGAACTGCCTGGGCGGGCGCCATCGGAACGACGGGTCGGGAAACGCCTCGGTCGGCACCCAGTACGGCTGCGGGCACATGAGCACCGACGGCACGCCCAGGAACTCTGCAACATCGTGCCCACCACCGCTGACATGGTGGACGACGACGTCGAAGGCCTCCCGACGGGCCTCCACGATGTCGCGGGCCATCGACGAGAGATCGTCGAGCACCGCTCTGACCAGTCTTCGTGTCTTCGGCACAGTCGTCAGGAGGCGTCGTCGCCCATGAAGGCCGCGGAAGCCCGCTTCAAGGCCTTTGACGACCTCCATGTCGCCGGCCAGCTCGTTCGGCCCGTCGTGAAGCCTGACCACGCGCTCACTGAACGGCTCACCCAGACCTGCGGATGCCGCCGGTGCCGCGAGGACCGAAGTGTGGCCAGCGCGCGCGAGCGCACTCGCCAGCGCAGCGAATGGCTGCACGTCTCCGCGGCTGCCGTGGGTGATGAGCAGGGCCCTCATCCGGCGCAATCCTGTCGTACGGGTGCGTAGAGTTCGTGCTTCCGCCGATGTGCGTGCGTCGGCCAACGACCTCGGTACATTTCAGACACCATCCTCGTCTCGGGCCTTTACAGAGATCCGGCGCCACGAGCCTCCCGCCGCTGGGCGCACGCTCAAAGGGGGCGAATTTCGTGCCCGCCCAGCTGCGTGCCCGGATATCGACTGCGAGAGCCACTGCATCGACGTCGGTGGAAACGGCCCCGTTCCGGCGCTTCGGAGGACAGTCCTACGATCCCCGCATGGACCTGAGGATCGTGGCTGAGCCCCAGTTCGGAGGAACCTACGAGGACCTGTTGGCTGCCGCCCGCGCTGCCGAATCCTCGGGATTCGACGGATTCTTCAGGTCGGACCACTACCTCGATCGAGCAAATCCGTCGGCATTGCCAGGACCAACCGACGCGTGGACGACATTGGCTGGTCTGGCGCGCGAGACAGCCACCATTCGCATTGGTACCCTCGTCACCGCTGCGACACTCCGGCATCCCTCTGTGCTAGCCATTTCGGCCGCCCAGGTCGACCGGATGTCGCATGGCCGACTCGATTTCGGACTCGGCAGCGGACATGACGTAGAAGAGCATCGTCGCTACGGAGTTCCCATCCCTGATATCAATGAGCGCTTTGACGTCTATACCGAACAGCTCGAGATCATCACCGGCTTGTGGACGACACCTGCCGGCGCACACTTCAACTTCAGCGGAAAGCACTACACGCTGACAGACGCACCAGCATTGCGTACGCCGGTCCAGTCGCCCACGCCGCCGATCATCATCGGTGGCGCCGGCAAGAAGCGGACTCCGCACCTCGCCGCCCGATTCGCCAACGAGTTCAACGTGATCTTCGCGGGCGCATCGGCCGCGGCTGCGCAGTTCGATCGGGTGGCGGCCGCCGCTCGAGCAATCGGGCGGGACCCAGGCGGGATCGTCAGATCCGCCGCGGTCGCGACCGCCGTTGGCAGGACCAGCGGCGACTCGATGCGTCGCCTGGGCGTGATTCACAAGTGCCTCCCGTGGCTGCGATCTGAGGCCGAGGACTTCGGCCGGATCGTCGCGGGCTCGCCGAACCACGTGGTCGACCAGATCGGGCGATACCGCGAGGCCACCGGCATCTCCCGCCTCTATCTCGATTTTCCCGACGTCTGGGATCTTGACCAGATCGAGCTGATCGCCTCGGACGTCAAGCCACAGCTGGAAGGGGATTAGTCACCGAATGGACACGTTGGTTCTGACCGACGGCACCCGCGGCGACGTTCAACCGTTCATTGCACTGGCTCGCGCATTGCGCTCCGCCGGCCACCGCGTGACACTCGTCGCGCCCGAGACCTCGATGACTCTTGCGACAGCACACGACGTTCCCTTCGTCCCGCTGACCGACAGCGCGCGGACGGAGATCGTCGAGCGACGTGCGCCCAATACGGTCGGCCGCAACGGGCTGATGCGCATGCATCTCGCGCTGCGGATCATCCGGGCGAATCGGATGGAGCCCGGCAGCAAGTTGCGGGAGCTCGCCGACGCGTCGGCGCAGGGAGCAGACGTGCTTGTCCACCACACCAACGTGCCCGGTCACCATCTGGCGGAATGGCTGGGCGTACCGGCGGTTCCCGTATGCCCGTTTCCGTACTGGGTGCCGACCAGCTCGTTCCCGGATCCCACCCTGCCCTTCGCGCTACCGCCATCCCTCAATCGCGCCTCATACGGCCTCAACAAGGTGCTACCCACGAACCTCCTGCTCCGGCTCTACTCGAAGAAGCATCTGAGTCGCTGGCGGCGCGACACCCTACGACTGCCAGCGCGGCACGGTCAGCACGATCTCTTCCGCCGACCCGACGGCGATCGGGTCACGTTCCTCCAGGCATTCAGCCGCCACATGCTCCCGGCCCCGGTGAGCTACCCGGACTGGGTCGAGACGACCGGCTTCTGGTATCTGCCGGCGCCGCCGGACTGGCGCCCCCCGGCCGGTCTGGCTGAGTTCGTCGACGACGGAGAGCCGCCGATATTCGTCGGCTTCGGGAGCATGGTGGGCGCCGATCCTCGTCGCACGACGCGGGTCGTAGCCGATGCCCTGCGCGTCGCGAAGTCCCGCGCGGTCGTCGCCACGGCCTGGGGCGGGCTGGATCCGGATGGATTCGGCGACGACGTCTTCTGTCTCGAGCAGGTGCCGTTCGACTGGTTGTTTCCGCGCGTGTCCGCCGTCGTGCACCACGGTGGCGGCACGATCGGCGCTGCGCTGGCGGCGGGACGTCCGCAGGTGCTCTGCCCCTTCATGTTCGACCAGCCGTTCAACGCACGTTGCATGCACGACATAGGAGTGGCTCCTCCACCCCAGCCGGAACGCAGCCTAACCGCCGACGGTCTGGCCGAGGCGATTCAGCTCGCACTCACCGACCACGGCATGACCCGGCGCGCTGCAGAGGTAGGTCACCGCGTACGCGACGAAGACGGGTTGAGCGCCGCGGTGAGGACCATCGAATCGGCCGTGCGGTGACGCGACCAGCGGCGACCCTCACGCAGAACATCCTCTGGCTACGCTGTCGCGGACTCCAGCGCATGCCCGGCTCGGTAGATGAGGTGCTCGCCGAACTGCGGACCGATGATCTGGAGACCTCTCGGCATGCCGTCGTCGCCCACGCCCGACGGCACCGTCAACGCGGGGTGACCCGTCAGGTTGAACGGGCAGCAGGTCAGGATCGGCGCCGCGCGTATGAACGCCTCGCTGCGCTCCTCTGGAGGCTTCGTGGCAAGATCCACCAGATCGAACGATGACGACGGAACCTCCGCAGGCCCGGTGGGCGAGGTGGGCGTGATCAGCAGATCGGCATCGCCGAGGGCGGCCTCGACCTGGCGGCGCAACTCAAGTCGCAAGTTCTGGGCCCGGCCGAAGGGCACACCGAGGTACCTGCTGCGCACATGCTCGCGCGTCAGGAACATCGTCGTCGCCCCGTGGTCGCCGATGAGCTGCTCGCCAGCCATTGTGGCGACGCGAGAGACATCCACCCTGCCGAAGTGTCCATATCCCTGGCCGAGGGAGTCGATCATCGCGGTCTGTGCGAGGATCGCCCCGGCTAACCAGATGGCGAAGCTGTCCGTCCACAGCGGCACCGATACCCGCACCACGTCCGCGCCGAGTCCGATCAGCACCTTCTGAGCGTTCCCGAACTCTCGCAGCGTGTCCTCAGTGCATCCCGACGGTTCAAGGGACTCCCCGATCACCGCGATTCGAAGTCCCTTGATCGGCCCGTCGAGCGCGCTCGTGTAATCCGCCTCCACGGGAGGTGCGGCCATCGGATAGGGGTCTCTCCAGTCTTGCCCGGCGAGTGTCTCGAGCAGCGCCGCGTTCTCGGCGACGGATCTCGTGATCGGCCCGATGTGGTCGATGGTGTGGTCCTGGCTCAGCAGGCCGTACGAGGGCACGAGGCCGTGCGTCGCCTTCATGCCGACGAGGCCACACCAGGCCGCCGGCCACCGCACGCTACCCGCTTGGTCGACTCCCAGCGCCGCATCGGCGAACCCACTGGCGACGGCGGCAGCCGAGCCCGAGGACGAGACGCCGGCAGAGTAGCGGCGGTCCAGTGGATTCCGTGTCTCCTCGAAAACCGATCCGCTCATGTTCGTCTTCGCCACGATCACTGCGCCGGCGTCGAGGAGGCGTTCGACGGCGACCGCGTCCTCGGTCGGCACCACCGCGCGTGCATGCGGACGCCCTCCCGTCATGGGCACACCCGCGACCGCGACGTTGTCCTTGACACCGACGCGCATCCCGGCGAGGGGTCCCGACGCGGATCCCCGGACCTCACAGAACCGAACGACGGCGTGATACGGGTCTTCGGCCGGCAGGGGTGGGCGTCCCGGATCACGATGGTGGTGGCGAACTGGGACGTGAGGATCTGCCAGCCGTTCTAGGCGTTCGAACACGCGAAGGTAGTCGGCGACTTGTGAACGCGCCCGCTCCAGATCGTCCGGCCGGACGTGGGATCCCTGGCGCACAGCGTAGGCGGCCAGTTGATCGGTGCTCGGCGGCTCCAGCGGCCTGGAACTCGCCGCCTCGGGCGCCTCAGGCACCAGGGCTCCCTCGCCGCGCGGAGCGACCTCCCCCGGGTCGCAACCGCACCCATCTCACGGCCACGTTCCACCTCCTCGTTCGGCACTCTCGAATCTCGTGTCCGCGGTGAGTCCCTGCCGTCGATCGCTTGGGTCCAGCTCAATTCGGCGACGAGCGGTCTCCGTGACGGGGCCGGCTCAAGGTCAGCCACTCACGATCGTGTGTGCAACGTGCGTTTCTCTTTACTGTATGAGTCCAGCAGGAGCGCAGCAATACGCCGGCGAGACGCACAAAGTACGCCCGAAACGCAGTTCGTGCCCCACGTAGCAATGCCCGCGTAGCGGTGAACGTGGCAGGGCATGGGGAGCGGGTTGTCGATGGCGTCTTGTGCCGAGGTCACGTCCAGGTACGCCAGGGTGTATGTGAAGGCGAGCAAGAAGAACACCACGCGCGTACGAAGGAGCGGTCCTTCCCTCACCGCAGGGCGGCAGGTGGCCTCGTCGGCCCAGCAGGCCGAGTCTTGGAGGACCTCCCTCCTCAGGGTCGCGTGGAACCGACTCCGCGGGCATGTTGTCCGCGCTCGAGCCAACGGCACCCATGGTTTGGGCTACTGAGCTCGGAGCAGAGCCCGGCGAAGTCCTTGGAGGTGTAGACCGACCCGTGGTCGCCGTGGAGGATCGCGCTGCTCAGGCTGCCCGGGTCGCGGCGGCGGCCTTAAGCGTCGTCTTCGACGAGGCTGGTGCGCATCACCTCGTAATCCGGGAAAAGAGCATGGCCGAATCAGGAATGTCATACGGTGAAACCGTCTGAGATCGTTGACGGGAGATGATGTACTGACGACCGCGAGGTGTCCTGCGTACTGATCGTTGCAGGTGCCGGCGGCCGGGGAGCAGGGAGGCTGCGATGGGCGGTTCCACAGGGACCACCCGCCAAGATGCGCGCCGGATACGCACCACACGCTGGGATCGGACCGGTCGAGTCCCACCAATCCCTCCTCATCCCAGGAATTTCACGGCATCCGTGCCGACTTTGTGCGGCCCGCGCGCGCCGAGGTCACCCTCGCTCTGTTGCCGACCCTGACGTGGGTTAGGGATGTTTGTTCAACGCTAACGCAGGCGTCCAAATGCGTATGCACGCAATGGGGCGAAGATCAGCCCCTGCCACCACGACAGTCCGTCGTGCACTCTTGCTGGAGGGGACACACGGACTGGTAGATCTGCATGGAGTGTCAGTTTGCAACTACGCCATATGGGCTAGCGACTCGGCCGCTACGCCAACCGTTTGCCTACCTCACACAGCCTGACTACGGCGTTAACGAGATGCGCTGGGACCACGGCGACAACCGCATGGGAGGCCGCATGCGTATCGGGTGTTCGACTATCACATTCGGCCCTCAGTCCATCGAGGAGGCCTTCGAACGGATTGCTGATCTCGGATTCAGAGTGATCGATTTGAGCGCAGTGCCGGGTGTCTTTGACCACGTCAACCTCATCGACCCGCCGGCTGAGGAAATCGGCCGTATCGCATCCCTCGTCGATCGGTACGGTTTCGAAGTCGCCGGGCTTCTGTCTGTGCCGTGGATTCCAGACGCTCTTGACGACGCAGTTGAGCTTCGACGACGCTATACGTTTGCGGCCGACGTGGCCAAGGCAGTCGGTGCTCGAGCCTGGGTAGTTGACGGGAACAGACCCGACACACCCGACGCGTCGGGTCGGGCAAAGGGGCTTGAACGCTTCCGGCGTACGATCACGATGGCCGCAGACCTGGCGCATGAACGTGGTATTGCCATCGCGATCGAAGCACCGCATGGCGGAACTCTCGCTGAGACGTTGCCCGAGGCGATCGAGCTACTCGAGGTGGCAGACATCCCCGAACTAGGCATCGATTTTGACACGAGCCACGTGCTCAACTCTGGTGCGACGACGTCAGAGATGCTCGATGCCATAGGAGATCGAGTCATCCATGTTGCCCTCCGCGACGCGCGAGTCGGTGGTCACGCTTGTACGCCGGGCGACGGTGATGTCGATTTCGCCGAGTTGTTCCGGTTGTTGATCACAACAGGGTACAACGGCGATGTACTGCTTGAGCTGGAGCCGGCGGCAGAGGACGCCTCCGCTGAGGAAAGAGGGCGGGAGGCCGTACGCGCACGCGGATACCTCGAGCCCCTACTGGTCGCGGCCGGCAATCAGGACTGATCAGCTGACAAATCGTTGCCCCATCACGAGAGAGGCCCCGCTAGATGTCCAGACGTATGGTTCGGTTCGCCACCATCGGAGCCGGATTTCAGACAGAGCAGTCGATTCTTCCTTCCCTCCGTTTCACGGACCTGGAACTTGTCGCCGTGTGTGATCTTGACGAAGAGCGGGCCCGAGTGGTCGGATCGCGGCACGGGGCGCTGCGCACATATACGGACTACCAGAAGATGCTCGCTTCTGAGGAGATCGACGCGGTCTCGGTCGTAGGGCCGCCGGAACTGCATCACGAGGCTGGTCTGGCGGTCCTTGAGTCGGGCCGGCACCTGTTCGTCGAGAAGCCGCCTGCACCTGACCTGGCCAAGGCGAGGCAAATCCAGGCCGCGGCGGCCTCGCGGGGCCTACAGGTCATGGTGGGATTCATGAAACGTCATGCACACGCATATGTGCGAGCCCGAGAGCTCAGCACGCGGCCGGGGTTCGGCCGGCGGACGATGCTCCGGTTGAACTATTCGCATGTCCATTATGCCTCTTTGCGTGAACACGCAATCTTCATGACCGTTCACGGTCTCGATCTAGCGCGATACTTTATGGGTGACGTTGCGGGTGGTTCCGTAGCCAAGCGGGAAATCGATGGGAACTACGTGATAGCTTTGCTCGTCCAGCACGAGGATGGAGGATTCTCTCAGATTACCCTCTCGACACACGAACCGCGCGTGCAGGAGTCTGTCGAACTCGTGGGTGAGTCTGCACTAATACAGGTGACCAACTTGACGGAGCTGCGCTATCACCCCCGAGCCTCCACGTGGGAGGATGTTCAGTCCACCGACGAATCGATGGTCTCGCTCTGGTACCCCGAGTTTGCAATACCGATTGAGTACACCAGTAATCACGTCCTGCAGGGCTACGCCGGCCAGCTCCGGCACTTCGCAAACGCTCTCGCGGCTGGCGAGGCGGTATCACCCAATATTGACGACGGCGTCGAGGCTATGCGTCTCGCGGAGGCGCTTTGCGATGCACCTGATGGCATCACCCCCTTGCGCCTGCGTGACTGATGTCGGTGGCGTGAGCACAGCACCATCCCTTGATGTAACTCGTTCAGTATGGCTCAGCTGAGGCACGAGCTCACATGCCAGCGATGTCGCAAGCCGTTCGGCGCGCTCAGGAGTCGCGGGCGCATTGGGCATGCCACTGACATTCTCCATGTTTCGACATGTCAACGAGACAACGGAACCTTGTCCGAAGATTTCGGCGTAATCATTGCCTGAGTCCAGCTGGCGGTCGTGCACAGATTGAAGGTGCAAACCGCCCAGAGTGGGTCCGCGCGGTCACGCCGATAGCGTGACCGAAGCCGGAAGCTCGGTGATGTGCGCCTGGAGCTCGGTGACCTCTCCGAGGAGTACCGCGCTACCGGATCTGGTCGACCGTGACTTCCCGCCGCCGGCCCGAAACAGCTGTGGGTCGCCGACTTCACCTATGTCGCGACCTGGTCCGGCACCGTCTACGTCGCGTTCGTCTTCGACGTGTTCTCCCGGATGATCGTGGGCTGGCGCGCGGCGTCCTGATGAGCACCGAACTCGTGCTCGATACTCTCGACCACGCCATCCTGGCCTGCCGCCAGGCCAGGATCAGCGACCTGTCCGAGCTGGTCCACCACACCGACACCGGCTCGCCGTACACATGGTTCGCGTTCACCATCGGGCTGCTGCCTACGACAACGCGCTGGCCGAGTCCCAGATCGGCATCTACAAGACCGAACTGATCCGCCCCGAAGGACCCTGGCGCGACCTCGAGCACGTCGAGATCGAGACCCTGAACTGGGTCCACTGGTTCAACCACGAGCGCACACACGCTTCCGTCGACGACCTCACAGCTCCCGAAGCCGAGACCGCCCACTTCGCTGCACGAAACCGTCCTCCCGGGGCGGTTCACCCGCGGCCGCCCACCGCCACGAGGTACGGCAGCTTGCGGCGAAACCCTCCGATGACGCCACGCACACCTTGAGAGTCTTGCGGGAGCGTGCTCGCGCTTGACGAGGGTGAGACGTACCGCGACCGCGAGCGACGAGCCCAGCCCGGGTGAGGCTCGACGGCCGCGGGTGACTCAGACGCCGGCGAAGCGACAGAGTCGTTCTGCCAGGGCGAGTGTCGCCGCCGCACTCTGCATGTCCGAGCGGTTCGACGCCCCTTCGACTGCCACCTGTCGGAAGTGCTCCAGCTCAGGCAGGAATCCAGAGATGGTCGGCGAGCTGTTCATCGGCATTCCGACGGTGTAATTGGGGCGCCATCTGTGCTCCGGCCGCTCCGGCGGGCGGTGGATGCAGGTGTCGATGTTCTCGACCACGACTGCGTGGCCGGCCCCGTACACCTCGACTCGCTCGTTCTGCTGACTCCAGCTGGCCGTCGTGCACAGATTGAACGTGCACACCGCGCCCGACGATGCCCTGGCGACCGCCGCCACCGCGAACCCACCGCCGGCCGTATCCACGACCCGGGCCTCCAGTTCGTCAAGCTCCCCCACGATGTAACGCGCCAGGTCCAGCGGATGGACGGGATTGTCGATCAGATAAGTGCGCAGATCATCACCGAACCCCCGCCCGACGGCGAAAGTGAAGGAGGCAAGCGACGGCACGCCGAACTCTGGAGACTGGACGATCTCACGTGCGCGCTGGTAGGCCGGCGCAAAGCGCTTCATGTACCCAACCACGACGGGGACCCCGGTCGTGGAGCTCAATCCGGCCAGCTCGCGAGCTTCGGCCGACGAACCGGCACCCGGTTTGTCGCAGAAGACCGGCTTCCCCGCAGTCAGGCACAGTCTGATGAGGGGCGCGTAGTCCCAGGGCTGGACGCAGACGACGACACCATCGACGTCCGCCTCCGCGAGCATCTGCTCAGCGTCGTCGTACGCGTGGGCCGCGCCCCAGCGATCGGCGACCGCGCGAGCGCGCTCGATATGGCGTGCGCACGTGGCCACCAGGTCCAAGCCAGCGGCCCGGGCGTGAGGCAGGAGGTTGGTGGTGGAATGCCCGCCGACACCGATCACTCCGATACGCATCGTCACCGTCCTTCCGGCATCGTGACGCTCGCGGGCCCGGTGGTCGTCACGTCCATCGGAGGAGCACCTTGCCCGCCTGTTGGCCGAGAAAGTCGGTGATCGCATCCTGGGCGTGTGCCGCATCTACGTCATGGGTGCACATGTGTGCCAGGGGCAGACCACGCTCGTGGAGCGCGCACATCGCCGGGTAGTCCTCGGTGGCGTAGTACCACGCACCGGTATAGGTGATCTCCCGGCGGATGAAAGTCTTCGACGGGTTGATCGGAACATCGCTGTGGCACTCCCCCGATTGCAGGACCACACCCCCGTTGTCGACGACGTCGAGCGCGTATGCGATGGACTCGGGGCGCCCGCTGCATTCGATGACGAGGCGGGGCCTGTGACCGATGTCGTCCCCAGGCGCGCCCACTGCCCTCGCCCCGAGCTTCAAGGCCAGGTCGCGCCGGAACTCGGCCGGCTCGATAGCGACGACCTCGGCGCCCTCGAAGGCACGCACGAGCACATGGCCGAGACCGACCGGGCCTAGACCGATGACCAAGACGCGCTCAGCCGGTTCGGATCGGACACGACCGAAACCTCGGCTCGGCACACCGAGCGCATCACCCGTGAACAGCGCACCGACTCCGGTGTCCATGCCGAAAGGCAGCTCCCGCAGCGCCGAGGCTGAGACCACTGCGAGCTCCGCATGCCAGCCGCCACTCTTCGCTGCAGAGCGCGGGCCGCGACGGCAATGCAGCTCCTGACCTGCCGTGCAGCGATCGCATTCCCCACAGCCCACAACGGCTGACAGCCCGACCCGGTCCCCGGCCCGGAACCGCGAGGCTCCTGGCTCGACCACGATTCCGGCGGCTTCGTGGCCGGTGTTGCCGTCCACGCCCTCGATCAGCGCGCCCCGCTCCGACCCGCAGACGGCTGATGCCTCGATCCGGACGAGGGCATCGCCTGGGCCCGGCACAGGGTCCCGGACTTCGACCAAGGACACTCGCCCCTGCCCGTGATTTCGTAGCGCTCTCACCGGACTCCTCTCACTGTCAGAACCACCTTTCGGGCATGTCGGGCCAGCACACGGGCCGCCGCTCCGGCGTTCACACCGACCTCACCCGAGGGTCTGGGACCGGTACCGCGGCAAGCAGGGCGCGGGTGTATGCGTGGCTTGGAGAGCCGGTTACCTCATCCGTCGGTCCCTGTTCGACGATCGATCCCTTGCTCAGGACCGCGACCCGGTGAGACATGTGCCGGATGACGTCGATGTCGTGTGAAACGAACAGATAGCTGAGCCCAAGTCGGCGCTGCAGGTCGAGGAGGAGATTGAGGATCTGCGCCTGCACCGAGAGATCCAGCGCACTGGTCGGCTCGTCGCAGATGATCAGCTTCGGTCCCAGGACGAGAGCGCGCGCGATCGCGATCCGCTGTCGTTGACCACCGGAGAACTCGCGGGGAAAGCGGTGGAAGGTATCGGTTGCCATGCCTACTTGTGCGAGGACATGCTCCACCTGTGCGGCTGCGTCGCGGCGAGACGCTCGCCGGACGATGCGGAGTGGCTCGGCCAGTGTGCTTCCGATGGTGCGCGAGGGATTGAGCGAACTGTACGGGTCCTGGAATATGACCTGGAGCTGCTGACCGAGCGCGCGACGCTGTCCGGAGGTCACGGAGGTGATGTCGGCGCCACGGAACAGCACCTGGCCGCGAGTAGGACGGACGAGTCCGAGGACCGCGTTCCCGATGGTGGACTTGCCCGAGCCCGATTCGCCCACCAGCCCGAGTGTTTCGCCGTCATCGACGTGCAGGCTCACGTCGTCGACGGCGAGCACTGGCCGGTCCCCGCGTCGGCGTCCTTCGAACTGGACCCTGAGGTCGCGTACTTCGAGAATCCGCTCGGTCATCGCGAGCTCCCGCGGATGTCCTCGTACCGAATGCATCGCACACCGTGGCCTGCTCCGGCGTCGAGCATCGGGATCGGTGCCTCCGTGCACTCGGGCATCGCGAAATCGCACCGCGGCGCGAAGTGACATCCGCCGGGCCAGCTCCCCGGCGTGGGCACGACTCCAGGTATCGCCGGAAGCGGCCGGCCCGGAAGTGACCGACGCGGCATGGAACCCAGCAGCCCGAGGGTGTAGGGGTGCGAGGGATGGTCGAACATCTCGCTGGCCGAGCACGACTCCACGATGTGACCCGCGTACATCACATGCGCTCGCTGACACATCTCGGCGACAACACCCCAGTCATGCGTGATCAGCATGATCGCCATGCCGCGGTCGCGCTGCAGTCTCCGGAGTAGTTGGAGAATCTCGGACTGGACCGTCACGTCCAGTGCCGTCGTAGGCTCGTCGGCGATGAGCAGGCTCGGTTCGCCGGCGAGCGCCATGGCGATGGCAACCCGCTGTGCCATCCCGCCCGAGAGCTCATGGGGGTAACGTCCGGCGACACCGATCGGGTCCGGCAGCCGGACGTCATTGAGCAGGTCGAGGCTCCGTGCGCGCACCGCCTTCCGGGACCCCCCCTGATGGCGCCGCACCAGTTCATCTACTTGCTGACCCGCGGTATAGACCGGGTCCAGGCCGGCGATGGGGTCCTGTGCGATCAGCGCGATCCCGGATCCACGCAGGCCTTGCATGGTTCGCGGGCCGGACGACGCCAGGTCGATGCCGTCGTAGACGATGCTGCCACTGGTGACCTTGCCGGCCGCGGGCAGCAAACCGAGGATCGCGCTGCCCAGAACGGACTTGCCACATCCGGACTCACCGACGAGGCCAACCGTCTCGCCTGCCCGGATGTCGAGGTCGACGCCCGCCACGACTTGGACCTGCCGTCCATCCAGCGAGAGCGAGATCGACACGTCGCGAACGGACAGGAGAGCGTCCGTAGCCTGCGCCCGGGCCGGGCGGCTCGCCGTCGAGGATCGCATCGAACCGCTCGGACCGGGACGGCTTCCTCTAGCCGGAGCACGACCGGTCCGCTCGGCGCCGGCGTCTCTGATCGCGTCGCCGAGCAGAGCCAGAGCCAGTGTCGCCAGGCCGAGCGTTACTCCAGGAGGCACCAGGAGCCACGGCTGCCGGCTCACGACAGCCGAGGCCTCGATGATCATCCCGCCCCACGTCGGCGTGGGCGGCTGTGGCCCGAAGCCGAGGTATGCAAGGCCGGCGTCGATGAGAAGGGCGCCGCCTGCGAACAACGAGGCATGCACGAGGATGGGCCCAGCCACGCGAGGCAGGATGTGCTTCACGACGATGTGCCGGTTCGGGATCCCGAACACGCGCGCCGCCGAGACGTACAGCTCTTCCCTGACTCCTAGGGTGACGCCTCGTACGACCCGCGCGAACCCCGGAGCCGCGAGGATGCCCAACGCGACCATCGCGATCGTCATGTCGCCGTCGAACACGCTGAGCACCACCAGCAGGACGACGAGAGCGGGGATGGCGATGATGACATCGATCAGCCAGGTGAACACGCGATTCGCCCACCCGCCGAAGAACCCCGCGATGAGTCCCCAGCTGACGCCGATCAGGAGGAAGGTCGCAACGGCGATTGCGGCGTGGGCCATGCTCAGCCGGCCGCCGAACATCAGCCGACTCAGCACGTCTCTGCCGAGCGAGTCGGTACCGAGCCAGTGGCCCGCGGTCGGCCCGGACAGGATCTGATTCAGGTCGACATCGGACGGATCGTAGGGCGCCAGATAGTCCGCGGTGATCGCCGCGAGAACGACGAGCAGCAGGTACCCGATCGACAACGCCGCGAGTGGCTGCCGGAACACGGCCCGCCAAAGGGTTCGCCCCCGCGGGTCAGTTCGACTCGGCCCGGAGACGCCCAGAGGGGAGGCGACGCCGTCCAGGTCGACGGCGCCTCCGCTGTGCGGGATCGTCGTCGTCATGTCACACGCACCTTCGGGTTGAGCCAGCCATAGACAAGATCGACCACAAGATTCGTGGCGACGACGATCAGCGTGAAGACGACGACGACGCCTTGCACGATGGGGAGGTCATGACCGAGGGTCGCCTGGACGGCGAGCCGGCCCATGCCGGGCAGGGCGAACACGCTCTCGATGAAGAGCGCCCCGCTGAAGAGGCCGACAAAGAGCATGCCGACCATCGTCACCACGGGTATCGCGGCGTTGCGCAACGCGTGGCGGAACACGATGGAAAGCTCCGAGGCGCCGTTGGCGCGCAGGAACCGCACGTACTCCTGGGACAGCGACTCCAACATCGAGTCACGGGTCTGTTTGGCGAACCCCGCCATCCCCGCGAGCATCAGTGTCCCCACGGGCAGGATCAGGCTGAGCGCCCAGTCTCGCGGTGACACATCGATGGGCACGTACCCCGTAGCCGGCAGCAGCCCGAGCGTCACCGAGAACAGGGCCATGAAGACGAGGGCGAGCCAGAAGTTGGGAAGTGCGAAGCCCAACAGGGACAGGACGTCGACCACGCGTCCGAGCCGTCCGCCGCGAACGGCGCTGAGAACACCGACCGAGACGCCGACCAGCGCGGTCGCCGCCGTTCCCAAAAGGACCAGGGACGCCGTCACGGGCAGTCGGCTGAGAATGGCGGAACTCACGTCGAGCCCGCTGACGGGCGACACACCGAGATCACCGGTGAGCGCCTGGCTGAGCCACTGCCAGTACTGCACCATCAGCGGCTGATCCAAGCCGAGCTCGTGACGCAACGCCTGATACTGCTGCTCGGGACAGCTCGCCGTCTGCCCCCCGCAGCCGAGGATCGTCCTGGCGACATCGCCGGGCGCCAGCGTCTGCAGGACGAAGGTCAACAGGGAGATGAACAACACCAGGGCCACGGAGATGATCAGTCGACGTGCCACAAGTCGCATCATGGTCGCGCCCTCCTTCGTCTCACCTCGGCCGCTACCGGCCTTGGGCTCCGCCCGCTATCCGCGGCGCCGAACGCTGCCGCCTCCCTGCTGTGGATCGCCGACATTACCCACCGTTCGACGACGTCGGCCGGAGTTCCGTCACTGTCGGCACGCTCTGGAAGTTCGCCCACGGGACCTCCACGACGTCGGCGTCGTACAGCACGGACTCGCCCTGGAGATAGACAGGGAGGAACCAGGCCAACTCGGCCACGCGGGCGATGATCTGCCCGCTGAGCTCGTCGAGGGTCTCCTCGTCAGCGACCAATGCCTGCTGCTGCAGCTGGACCAGGGTCTCGTCCAGACTGTCCGCCGGGTTGTTGAGCGCGTCAGGCAGCCAGAAGTAGGTGGCCATCTGGACCGGCGGGGACACGCCCCAGCCGAGGAATCCGGCTCCGTATTCCCTGTTCCCGGCATCGTCCGCCTGGTCCATCTGCTCGTCGGCGTTGATGTCGAGCACCACACCGACGTCGCCTAGATTGTCGGCGATGGCTTGCGTCAACTGTTCCCCGGTGAAGGTTCGGACCGGCAGCGTGAAGCCGTCTGCGTACCCTGCTTCGGCCAGCAGCTCCCTCGCCTTGTCCGGGTCGTATGGGTAGAACCCGTCGCCGTTCCATCCGCTCTGGTCGGGAGCCGCCAGCTGGTCGGTCGGACGACCAGAGTCACCGGCCAACGCCGACGCGATCGCCTCACGGTCGATGGCGTAGTTGAGCGCCTGGCGGACGCGTACGTCACCGAGCGCCGGCACCACTTCCCCGGTGCGATCCCAGATGTTGAGGCCGGCGACGATGGGAAAGCCAGGTCCCGCGACCGAGAGACCGGCCTCCCGGCCCGCGTCGACCGTGGCCGACGTCGCCATCCCCGCGTCCAGTTGCCCTGCCTGCAGTGAGGCGAGCGCAGCGCTCTCCTCCGGTAGGAATGAGACGACGACCTCATCCCAGTGGACATCGTCGGGGCTCCAGTAGTCGGGATTCGCCACGAACGTGTAGTGGTCTCCATGAACCGTCCGGTTCGCGTCCAGCTGATATCGCCCCACGCCGAAGGTCTCGGTGGCAACACCAGCCGGATCGGCCAGCGCGGCCGGGCTGATCATGGCGCCCGCGCCGCCTTGGGTGAACAGCGACGGCAGCAGTGGATTCGGCGTTGCGAGATGGACGCGGACCGTGAGGTCATCGACAACTTCGACCTCCGAGACTGCGGCGAGCTGCGCCGCGGACTGGCTGCCGACCGCCGGGTCGCGCCGGTACTCGATGTTGGCCTTGACGGCCTCGGCGTCCAGAGGCGTCCCGTCGACGAACGTGATGTCGGGTCGGAGTGACAGCTCGAAGGTCGTGTTGCCCTCACCCACGTATTCCCAGGAAGTAGCCAGCTGCGGTTGCAGACTGCCGTCCGGCGCCTGGTAGATCAGGACGTCGTAGGCCAGCGCCAGCATGTCGTTCCAATGTGGATCCTTGGCAGGATCGAGGGTGGCCGGTGGCGTCGGACGCGCCTGGTATCTCAGGATGTTCGGCGAGCTGCCAGCGCTCCCGGGGTCGGCGCCAGGCTCGGTCGCGTCCGTGGAGCAAGCGCTCAACGCCAGCAGAGCCATCAAGATCGACGACACCAGGGCGACATGACGCGTGGAGGCGTGTGTGTCTCGCGAGATGCGGTTCATTTCATCGTTCCCTTCTATCCACGCAAGACCTGGTCACAGGCCGGGGCATGGAGCAGACTGCGAGTTCGGTGATGCCCTGGTCGTGCCTCGAACGCCCGGCCGTCGGGAAGGCGGACCTCCGCGGTCGTCCCGGGAGGCACGGCGATGTCGAGGCTGAATCGCTCCCCGTCGAGCCGCCACGACGACCGAATCCGTCCGTACGGGCTGTCGTGGATCGCCTGCGCCGACGTGATGCCGCCGCCGGGCCTCGGCTCGATCAGGAATCTCCTGTATGCGGATGCCGAGTCCAGCATCCTGATCCCGGCGGTGTAGCGGTGGAGGAATGACACCACCGCGCCCTTGCTGTAGTGGTTGAGTGAGGCGTTCGGCGCCCCGGTTTCGTCGATGCCGTTCCACTGTTCCCAGATGGTGGTGGCACCGCGGTCGATCATGGCGAGCCACGAAGGCTCCGTGTCCTGAAACAGCAACTCGTAGGCGACGTCGATGTGGCCGTTGTCCGCCAGAACCGGGAGCAGGTATGGCGTGGCCAGGAATCCGGTGCCGAGGTGGTTGTCGGCCTTCCTGATCAGGTCGACGAGGCGTTCCGTCGCACCCTGCCGAAGCTCCGGGGGCAGCAGGCCGAGGGCCAGAGCGCGCACATAGCTGGCTTGGGTGTCCGGTTCGATGGTGCCGTCCCCGCGGATGAACTCGGTCTGCCAGGCGAGACGGACGGACTCCGCGAGGTCCGAGTACTGGCCCGCTTCGGTCTCGCGATCCAGCACTGCCGCAACCTGTGCGAGTAACCGCGCCGAGTGGTAGAGGTACGCGGTCGCGATGCTGCCGTGGTCCCTCGCCCTCAGGTCGGCGATGGTGGCACTACTCATGTCCGCGCCCGGCTCCAGCCATTCGCCCCAGTGGAAGCCGGTGTCCCAGAGGAACGGCTCATGCGGCGCCGACGCCGGCCTCGCGGCCTTCCTGGCGAGGTGTCGGCGCTCACGTGCAGTACGGGCGGCGTAGTCCACCCAGGACCTCATCGACGGCCACTGGTGTTCGAGCACGTCACGGTCGCCGTAGGCACGGTAGACCTCCCAGGGGACGATGACGGCGGCATCGCCCCACCCTGCCGATCCGGGTGGGAAATCGGCATAGAACGAGTCCGGCTCCGGGTTCGGTACGCAGTGCGACACGACACCGTCAGGTCGCTGGTCGGCGGCCAGATCCCTGAGCCACTTCACGGAGAAGCCGGCGACGTCGTACAGGAAAGCCGCCGTCGACACGAAGATCTGCCAATCGCCGGTCCAGCCCGCTCGTTCACGCGTCGGGCAGTCGGTGGGTATGTCGCAGGCATTGCCGCGGAAGCTCCAGACTGCCGCCTCATGCAGCTTGTTCACGCGGTCGTCGCTACATTCGAACCACCCTGTGCGGCGCAGGTCGGTGTGGACCACGATTCCCGTCACATCGTCGACGTCAACGTCCTCCGGATGACCTTCGACACGTGCGTAACGGAATCCGTGGGTGGTATGCCGCGGTTCGAACGTGGCCCCTGGCTGACCCGTGGTCGTCACCTTGTCGGTCTGGAACGACCCGGAGTGCTCGGGCTCGAGTCCTGTGATGTGATCGACGGTCACGTCGCCGCTACGATCCAGCGCCTCTCCGTAGGTCAACGTCAGAGTTGTCCCTTCGGGACCAAGCTTGGTGAGCCGGATCCAGCCATTGACGTTCTGCCCGAGGTCGATGACCTGGCGCGTGGCCGACAGGCGCGTGACAGATACCGCGCGCAGTTCCTGTACTCGGCGCACCGGAGGCGCCGGCGAACTGCGCAACCGCTTCGGGTCGAAGTCTCGCGTGGTCACTTGTTCGGCTCTTCCCCGGTCCGCCCGCAGGTCGACAACCTGCCCATGCCAGAGGTCGGCGGCCCGTACGACGCTGGCGGCGGCGATCCAGTCTGGCCCGGTCCCGAACCTGGCCAGGGAGCCGTCGGCCTGTTGGACATGGAGTTGAGCCAACAACCCGAGGGGAACATGCCGGTATCGCCGCGTCCACTTGACCCAGCCGCCGGACAAGACCGCGTCGAGCGTGTTCTGCCCGACGACGATCAGGTCCGTAACGTCGAAAGTCTGCACCTGCAGGGTCGACTCGTAGCTTGTGAAGCCCGGTGTCAACTCGGCGTCGCCGACGCGTTCGCCGTTGATGAAGAACTCGTAGATGCCGTGTGCCGTCACATACAGCCGTGCCCGCTCGCAGGAACGATCAACGTGCGCGCCACCGCTGACGACGTACGCAGGATGAGGCGGCGTCGAGCCAGCCGGCGGCTGAGGCGGCTCGATCCACCGCGCCGCCCAATCGTCCGCGGTGAGCAGGCCCATCTCCCACCAGGCCGGGTCGGCCCACGCGCTCTCGCCTGCGTCGGTCCACACCTTCACTGTCCAGTCGAGCCGCTCCCCGGAGCGCAATGGCCGCCCGGCGTAAGGGACGAGCAGGGACTGATCGGATGCCACGCGGCCGGAATCCCAGCCGCCTGCCCGCAGACGATAAGCCGTTTGCCGGTTGGCTCCGGACGGCAGGCGCCACGAGAGCCTGGGAGTCGCGATCGTCAGCCCCAGAGGGTGTTGGACGTGCTCGACACGCAAATGGGTCGGTACCATCATCAGCGGTAACTCCTTCTGAGCCGATCGCAGACGTCGTTGAGCCCCTCACCTGGGGCGACTTGCGCCGAGACCTGCGGCGGAACCACCGATCCAGGTGGCCTCGTCCCGGATCACCCGCGCACCGCTACGGACCGGACGCCTCGATGCCGCCGACTGGTCACCTTGACGTAACCTCGACGATCCCAGATCGTTTCACTAGACGACATTGTCAGTTCAGACGAATCTCTTCCCGGATAGCGAGGTAGCCGATGACGCGCCCGGCAGACTCGGTGGCGACCCGATTCGAGGACTTCGGGTTGACCGCGTTCACGTTCCGCCGTGAATGCGAATCCGGCCAGCCACATGACCTGCGCGGATCGCCACTGCACACGCACCTCGAGATCGAGTTGCATTTCGTCGAGTGCGGCGCGATCAGCCTCGACTGCGGTGGTCGGGAAGACCGGTTGCACCGTGGCGAGCTCCAGGCTTTCTGGGGCGGCATCCCTCATCGGGACGTTGACCCCGAACCGCCCCTGACCGTCTACCACGTTGCGCAATTGCCGATCGTCAATGTGCTGACCTGGGGGGGATCGGCCGAGATCCTCGACCGCCTACTCGCGGGCGAGGTCGTACGGTCTGCTCCAGAACTGCTCGATCGCACCGCGGACCAACTCGCCTTCACCCGCTGGACTTCTCACCTGACCACCGGCGACCATCGACTCAGGGCTGCAGTCGAGATGGAGATCCAGGCCCGCCTTCTCCGGCTCCTCGTCGACACCGCATCGATGACGCGCTCCGCTGCACCCCACACTGGGACGGCTACTGCGGATCTCGTAGCGCGGGCGATTCGATACGTGACTCGGCATTTCGTCGAAGAGATCACCGTCAAGGACGTCGCACACGCGGTCGACAAGCACCACGACCACCTCATGGTGAGCTTTCGTCGCATCTGCGGACTCACCTTGTGGGAGTACGTCACTCGGCTCAGGCTGAACGAGGCTCAGCGCCTCCTCGCCACCACCGATCTCCCCATCCTCGCGGTGTGCCACCGCTCCGGGTTCAGCTCGACGAGCCGCATGTACGAAGCCTTCCACCGCTATCACGGGCAGACGCCCGCGAACTACCGCCGCCAGCAGCACGTTGGCTCTGGCGTCACCGCGGCGTTGTGATCGGCGCAGCGCGCGCGGGATCATCCCGGACCGTGGTAGGCGGACGACTGCCGGGTTCTTCCTCGATCGGGACGATAGGTTGGATCACTCTCCACGGTCTCCCACCGCCAGTCCCGCACGTCAGCGGAATCGGTATCAAGTTTCACGTTCTGCCCGAGTAGCCCACCGCGCAGGTCACCGATCGCCAGGTCTCGTGGTGCCACGCCGGAACTCGCAGACAGGGACGCAGCAAGTCCGGCGGCTTGACCCATCGCCATACACGGCCCCTTGACGCGGTAGGAAGCGTGCGCCTCGAACGTGCCGGAGATGCATCTGCCCGCCATCACGAGTTGGTCGATGTCGCGCGGAATCAGGGCTCGATACGGAATCTCGTAGCTGCTCCGTTTCACGGGCCCACTGCCCACTCGGAAGCCGACCTGGCCAGTGCCCGCCGGCTCATGGATGTCAGCGGGGAAGGACACACTCGCGACCGCGGCCTCGAACGATCGGCCGCTTGCGACATCCTCGCCTGTCAAGACATACTCCCCCGTGATTCGGCGCGTCTCGCGGACGCCCACTGCGGGGCAGTCTCGATGAGATGGGCGTTGGCGAACTCCGCAACTCGCCGGCGGAGGAAGTCAACGACGGCGAGCGTCTGACGGCGTCCGTCGACTCGGCTCTCGTCAGATCACGCACGTCCGTGCCGTCCACGTCCCGGACGTGGACGAGCATGACCGCCACCTCGCCCGGATTCGGCAGGTGAATGGCCCACGGGTAGTCGTACGGCAGGCGATACTCATCGCCGGTCCGTTCGATCGCCTGTTCTATGAGATCACGTAGTCCCGCGTTGCGCCGCTGAACCCAGGTAACGCCGCCCAGTCGGAACATCGTGGTCATCGGCTGCATCAGCCCGTCGCCCCGGCCCTTCTCGAAATGAGCCCCTGCCCGCGCGGCGACGTCGCCATCACCCGTGCAATCGACGACCACCCTCGCGAGCACTGCGAATCGACCGGACTTGGTCTCGATCACCACGCCCTTGACAGCTCGGCCCGTGCGCAGCGTCCCGACGACGAACGTGTGATAGAGCAAGTCGCTGCCACTGTCCAGGACGAGGTCCTCACTCACGTGCTTCCAGAGCTCCGGGTCGAACGAGATCTTCCAGCCTTCAGCTCCCCACCCTTCTCGCGATTCAAGACGATCGATCAGGTCCGCGTTGACTCCCCCGTTCTGGTGGGAGTCCCAATGAGGAACGACCAGCCCCGCGGTCGCCATACCGCCGAGGAACCCGTGGCGTTCGAGGAGCAGCGTCTTCGAGCCGTTCCTCGCGGCAGCGATAGCGGCCGCTGTACCCGCCGGGCCGCCGCCGCAGACCAGGACGTCGACGTCCGCCAGGACCGGAAGCTCCCGTGCTTCCTCGCGGACCCATGCGCGATCCTCCGCAGGTGGAGCACTCGTCGCACGCACGACACCGGACCCGGCTGGTCCCTCGCGTCCTCCGTTGGAGCGGGTCCGTGCGAGGCCCGCCGCAGTGTGCCGTCGGTCCGGCCACTGTGCGGCCTCCGCCCAGACGCGAGGCGTCGATCGCTCGGCATCGAAGCTCACAACTGCATCCCCACCACTCGATGTCTTGGCGCAAACTGACCGTGCCACTCGGTTTCGTCCCATGACATTCCCGGTTCACCGATCATTGTTCCCGGATGACGAGTCGGGCTGGGCAAGCGACGCCAGACCAGCCAGACTCGACTGGATAATCCCTGGCCACCTCGGCCGCGAGGCCCAGTTCCAAGGAGGCGTCCCGACTGGAAGCGGGGGCGGGCGTCGGCACCCCTCCATCGGGTGTGTCGAGAAGTCGTTCAGGCTGCGGGAGGCGCCGCGCACAGGCGTCTCATGTGACTCGTCCTTCATCGGCAGATGCATGCCGTGACCAGCAGAATCCGTCCCCTACGCCCGACATATCCCACCACTTAGCGTCGACACGAGGAGCGAATATCTTCATCAAGATCACGACGAGGTGCTGCGATGATCGGCGACGCCGGACCAAACCACGGCGCGGTCCTCCGCATCGGCGTTATCGGCGCCGGTGGCCACGCGACCCACCAGATCTATCCGTGCCTGAATTCCCTTCCGATCCGACTCGCCGCCATTTGCGACATCGACGAGGCCCGGGCCGAACACAACGCGCGAAGGTTCGGAGCCGAGTCTGTATACGCCGACCATTCGTCCATGCTGAGCGACGCGAGCCTGGATGCGGTCATCGTGTGTGTGGGTGCCGAGCACCATTCCAAGTTGGCGATCGACGTCATGGAAGCCGGACTGCCCGTCTGGACGGAGAAACCGCCGGCCGCGTCTGCGGCTGACGCCGCCGCTGTCTTGGCGACCAGCCGAAGGACAGGCCAGACCTGTATGACTGGTTTCATGAAGCGATTCGCGCCCGTGTATCGGCGCGCGCGTTCGGCGGTAGCATCGCCGGACTTCGGGCCGCCGTGCCTTCTGGCGATCGACTGGTCCTTCGGTGTCGCGGACAGCAGTTGGTTGGATATGTTCCTTCTCGACTTCGGAATACACATGGTAGACCTGGCCCGCTACATGTTCGGCGAAGTCACCGAGGTGTTCGCGCGCGATCACTTCGGGATCGCCTACGCAGTGACCTTGACCTTCGCCAACGGCGCGGTCGGAACCCTGAGCATGACCGCGAACAGGGGTCTCGACATCACCGAAGAAGTGCACCTCACCGGCAGCTACGGGAACCATCTGACCATAGACCGTTCTGGCCGCCTGACGAGGTACCGCGGCAACACCGTGTTGGACTACCATGATCGGCCACTCGCGCTGCAGGACAGCCTGGTGGACATCGGCTATCAGGGTGAGCTAGCCGAGTTCGTCTCCGCCGTTCGAGATCGACGCGAGCCGGAATCGTCGATAGCCAGCAGCTACGAAACCATGCGGGTTTACGACGCGATCAGGCACTCGATCCAAGAGCAGCGCGTCGTGTGCCTCGACGAGATCGACGCACGCTCCTGAAGAGCGCGAACCAGCCCCGGGAACGGAGACTCGATGGATTATCGCAGGATCGATCACGTTGGACTCACCGTCGGCGACATCGACCGATCGGTGGACTTCTATGCGTCCATGTTCGACCTCACCGTGATCGGCCGCGGCGATGGAGACGCGGACTGGATCGCGCGCGGTCTTGGATTCGCCCAGGTCAAGCTCGCGACAGCACACCTCGAGGGAGAGAACATCCGGCTCGAGCTGATCCAGTACGTCCAGCCGCCTGGGCGACCCGATGCGCCGCGGAACAACGATGTCGGCGCCGCCCATATCTGCTTTCCCGTCCTCGACATCGAGGAGGCTTACAACGACCTGACCGCGAAGGGCGCGCGCTTCATCGCGCCGCCAAGCCCGCCACACATGAACGGCAAGGGCTTCCGATTCGCCTATCTGCTCGACCCGGACGACATCGCGGTCGAGATTCTGCAGCACCAGCGGAGTTCGTAGCGAGCGGCGCCGCATGCGGAGATCTTGGGCGGCACCGTCCGGCCTGAACCGCGGCACGGCGGGACGAGTGCCGCCTGACCCGCCTTCAGATGGTGCGGACGTTCTCGGCCTGGGGGCCCTTCTGGCCCTGGGTGATGTCGAACTCGACCCGGGCGTTGTCCTCGAGGGTGCGGAAACCGCTGGAGGCGATCGCGCTGTAGTGCACGAACACGTCGGCGCCGCCGCCGTCCTGCTCGATGAAGCCGAAGCCCTTCTCGCCGTTGAACCACTTCACAGTGCCCTGGGCCATGCTGTCGTGCTCCTATTCTCTGTTCCAGCAAACGCAGCAGACCCTAGCACGGCCGGACGAGGCGCTATTGCTGCCGCTCCCGGGCGCGTCGCTTCCCTTCGTGCATCGCGACGACGCGCGCGACGGGGATGGTGTGGCCCTCTTCGACGAGGTCGGCGGGCAGTTCCTGGGGGGCCGGCAGCGCCGCCGCCCAGGGGTCGTCGTCGCCGAGGAGGGCGGGCGCGGTGTGGATCGTGAAGTCGCCCGGGGTGACGGAGTCCAGCGCGTCCCAGGAGACCGGGAACGACACCGGCAGGCCGGGCCGCAGCCGCGGGCTGTACGCGGCCACGACGGTCGCGCCGCCGGAGCGGGTGGAGTCGAGGAACACCTTCCCGCCGCGGTCCTCCTTGATGTACGCGGTCGTGGCCAGCGCCGGGTCCAGCCGCTCGGCCCGGGCCGCGACGGCGCGGGTGGCGGCGGCGACGTCCTCGTGCGAGTGCGGCCGCAGCGGCACGAAGATGTGCACGCCCTTCGACCCGCTGGTCTTCACCGCGCCGTCGAGGCCGTCAGCCGCGAGGGCCCGACGGACGAGCTGGGCGGCGGCCGCCGCGGCGGCGAACGTCTCGCCCTCGGGCGGGTCGATGTCCATGATGAGGTGCGTCGGGACGTCCCACTGCTCGGCCCGCACCAGCGCCGGGTGGTACTCGACGGCGCGCTGGTTGGCGAACCACAGCAGGGTGCGCCGGTCGTCGCACAAGGCGTAGGACACCTCGCGCTTGGACGCCTGCGCCCACACCGAGACGGTCGGGATCCACGACGGCGCGTACTTCGGCACGTTCTTCTGCATGAAGCCGGGCTGGCCGGGGCGGACCCGGATCACCGACAGCGGCCGGCCGGCGAGGCCGGGCAGGATCCGGGTGTGCACCGCGTCGAGGTAGTCGACGAGGTCGCGCTTGGTGGCGCCGCCATCGTCGGACAGCGGCTGGTCCAGATGCGTCAGCGCGACGCCGTCGCGTTCCTCGTCGGCGCTCATGAGGACAACCTATCCCCCGGTGAGGCGCAGCCCCCAGGTGAGCGTCCACGTCTCCTCGGGCAGCAGCCAGCGCAGCGCCTCGCCCGTGCGCAGCGCGTTCGGCGGGGCGGTCATCGGCTCGACGGCGATCGCGTCGGCGGGTCCGTCGGGGCCCGGGAAATAGTCGGTGACCCACAGTTGCACGTAGCCGAACGCCGGCTCCTGCCACAGCTCGACGGTGCGGCCGTCGGGCGCCCGCAGCGCGCTGGTGATGACGCCGCTGCCGTCGACGTCGAGGTCGGTGTAGCACGCGTGGCCCGGACCCTCGCCGACGGGGACGCCGCCGCGCAGGTCGTCGTCGGTGCCGGTGACGTCGTACGTGCCGGTCGGAATGGAGCGGTCGTCGATGCGGAACGCGCGCCCGGCCGGGACGGTGAGCGTGAGGTCGCGGACCGGGACGTCGCCGACGCGCAGGTACGGGTGGATGCCCAGCGCGACGGGCGCGGTGTCGTGGCCGGCGTTGCGCAGCCGGTGCCGCACGATGACGCCGTCGGGCGTGAGCTCGTACTCGACGGAGGTCTCGAGCGCGAACGGGTAGCCCGGCTGCGGCGCGACGTCGGCGGCCAGCGTGACCGACGCGTCGGTGCGGGAGCCGCGGGTGTACCGCGTCCGCATGAGCAGGCCGTGCACCGCGTGGCCGGCCTCGGGCTCGGTGATCTCCAGCTGCTGCTCGACGCCGCCCAGCATCCAGCGGCCACCGTCGACCCGGTTCGGCCACGGCGCCAGGACGGCGCCGGCGGCCAGCGGCGGCGGGCCGTCGGCGGCGTGCGGCTGGATCAGCTCGGTCCCGGCGACCGTGAGCGAGCGCAGCGCGCCGGCCCACTCGGACACGACCGCGCGGGTGGTGCCCAGCTCGAGCGCGTGCGTGGTGTCCACTGGCTCTCCTCGCCCCGGCGACCGTCGCCCGGCGTGGGTCACTGTAGCGGCGTGCGCGACGATGACCACGGCAGCGCGCCACCAGGACCCTCCGCCCGACCTTGGCAGGACACATGACACTGATCGACGCACATCAGCACTTCTGGGATCCGGCCGCGGTCGCGTACCCCTGGATGGACCCCGCGGACGCCGTCATCCACCGGCGCTACGGGCCCGAGCACCTGGCGCCGCACCTGGAGCGGCACGGTATCGACGGGACGGTGCTGGTGCAGTCGGCCGACAGTGACGAGGACGCCGACGCGATGTTCGCCGTCGCGGCGGCGTTCCCGCCGGTGCTCGGCATCGTCGGATACGTGCCGCTGGAGGATCCGGCGCGGGCGGCGGAGCGACTGGCGCAGCTGTCGGAGCGGCCGGGCCTCGTGGGGATCCGCACCCTCATTCACGACCGGCCGGACCCGGACTGGCTGCTGCGACCGTCCGTCGTCGACGGGCTGCGGCTGCTGGAGCAGGCGGACCTGCCGTTCGACCTGGTCGCGGTGCTGCCCCGGCACCTGGAGGTGCTGCTGGAGCTGGCCGAGCGGCTGCCCGGCCTGCGCGTGGTCATCGACCACCTGGCCAAGCCGCCGTTCTCCGGCTCAGGCTCCGGTGACGCCGAGCGGTGGCGCGACCTGCTCACCGCCGTCGCCGCACACCCCGGGGTGTATGCGAAGGTGTCCGGCCTCTACCCGCCGCCGGGCACGGACCTGCGGCCGTGGGTGGACCACGCGATGGAGGCGTTCGGGCCGGAGCGGCTGATGCTCGGCAGCGACTGGCCGATCGCCGAGCGGGCCGGCGGCTTCGACCCGGTGTGGTCGGCGCTGGTCGAGGTCGTGGACGGGTACGGGCCGCAGGTCGCGGCGCAGCTGCGGTCGGAGACGGCGCGGCGGTTCTACCGGCTGCCGGACCCACCCCGAGCATCGCAGGCCGCTGCACAGAGGGGAGCACGATGAGCAACGCGTTGGTGGTCCGGGGCGGCTGGGACGGGCACGCGCCGGTCGAGGCGACCGGCCTGTTCGTCCCGTTCCTGCGCGAGGCCGGGTTCGACGTCCTGGTGTCCGACACGCTCGACGTCTACGCCGACGCCGGCACGATGGCGCGGACCGACCTCGTCGTGCAGTGCTGGACGATGGGCGAGATCACGGTCGAGCAGCTGGCCGGGCTGACGGCCGCCGTCCGCGCCGGCACCGGGTTCGCCGGCTGGCACGGCGGGATCGCCGACGCGTTCCGGTCCAGCTCGGACTACCTGCACCTCGTCGGCGGCCAGTTCGCGACGCACCCCAGCCGACCGGCCGCGGAGTGGGTGCCGGACGCGCCCGAGAACAACTACCTGCGCCACCGCGTCGAGATCGTGCCCGAACGAGCCGGCCACCCGATCGTCGCCGGACTGTCCTCGTTCGAGCTGGAGACCGAGCAGTACTGGGTGCTCACCGACGAGTACAACGACGTGCTGGCGACCACCACGCACCCGGCCCGGCCGGACCAGCCGTGGCGCCGCCCGGTGACCTGCCCGGCGGTGTGGACCCGCGAGTGGGGCGAGGGCCGGGTGTTCGTCGCGACACCGGGGCACCAGCCGGACATCCTGCGCGACCCGAACGTCCGCACGATCGTGGAGCGGGGGCTGCTGTGGGCGGCCCGGTAGGCGTCGGCGTCGTCGGGGCCGGCGCGATCTCCCGGCAGTACCTCGACACGCTGGCACGGCTGGACGCGGTGCGGGTGGTCGCGGTCGCCGACCGGGACGCGGCCCGTGCGCGCGCCGCGGTGTCGGGCCGCGACGGCGTCGAGGCGGTCCCGGTCGAGGCGCTGCTGGCCGACCCGCGGGTGGACGTCGTCGTCAACCTCACTCCCCCGGCCGGGCACGCGCCGGTCGCGCTGGCCGCCGTCGAGGCCGGCAAGTCCGTCTATGTGGAGAAGCCGCTGGCGGTGACGGCGTCCGAGGCGCGGGCGGTGCTGGCGGCGGCCGGCGGGGCCGGGGTGCGGGTCGGCGGCGCGCCGGACACCGTGCTCGGCACCGGCGTGCAGACGGCGCGGCACGCGATCGACGGCGGGCTGATCGGCCCGCCGACGGCCGCGACGGCGACGTTCCTCTGTCCCGGCCACGAGAGCTGGCACCCGGACCCGGACTTCTACTACACCGCCGGCGGCGGTCCGCTGCTGGACATGGGCCCGTACTACGTGACGGCGCTGGTCACGCTGCTCGGCCCGGTGACGTCGGTGCTCGGCGCCGGCAGCACGGCTCGGCCGTCGCGGACCATCGGCAGCGGTCCGCGGGCCGGCGCGACGATCCCGGTCGAGGTGTTCACGCACGTCACCGGCGTGCTGACGCACGCGTCCGGCGCGCTGTCCACCGTCACGATGAGCTTCGACGCCGTCGCGACCCGGGCCGAGCCGATCGAGGTGCACGGTCCGGCCGGGTCACTCATCGTGCCGGACCCGAACGGGTTCGACGGCGACGTGCTGCTGCGCCGGCTCGGCGGCGACGGCTGGGTGCGGCTGCCGGTCGCGGCGGGGTACCGTCTCGGCGGCCGCGGCCTGGGTGTCGCGGACCTGATGACGGCGCCGACGGCGGCCGCGGCGCGGGCGTCCGGGCCACTGGCGCTGCACGTCCTCGACGTCATGGAGTCGGTGCTCCGGTCGGCCGCGGCGGGCGGCGGCAGCGTCGCCGTCGAGGCGCAGGTGGACCGGCCGGCCGCCGTCCCACTGGCCGGCCAGCCGGAGCCGCCGCTCGGGTAGCGTTCCGGCATGCACACATCCCCGGAGCAGAACCCGTTCGACACGATCAGTGAGCTGCCGTACCGGCTGCCGCCGTTCGCGCGCATCGAGACCGCCCACTACCGTCCGGCGTTCGAGCGTGGCATGTCCGAGCAGCTGGCCGAGGTGGAGGCCATCGCGACGAATCCGGAGCCGGCGACGTTCGAGAACACCGTCGTCGCGCTGGAGCTGTCCGGGCAGCTGCTGCAGAGGGTCGCCGCGGTGTTCTTCAACCAGGCTTCGGCCGACGCCGACGACGAGATCCAGGAGATCCAGGCGGAGGTGTCGCCGAAGCTGGCGGCGCACTCCGACACGATCCACCTCGACCACCGGCTGTTCGCCCGCGTCGACGCGCTGCTGGCGTCGGCGGACGACCTCGACGCCGAGTCGCGGCGGCTGCTGGAGCGCTACCACCTCGACTTCGTCCGGGCCGGGGCCGGGCTGACCGAGGCGCAGCAGGAGCGGCTGCGGGCGATCAACGAGGAGCTGTCCGGCCTGGAGACGGCGTTCCAGAACAAGCTGCTCGCCGACACGAACGCCTCTGCCGTCGTCGTCGACGACGCCGCCCAGCTCGCCGGGCTGTCCGCCGACGCCGTCACCGCCGCCGCGGAGACCGCCCGGGAGCGCGGCCTGGACGGCAAGTACGTCATCACGCTGGTGCTGCCCAGCGGGCAACCGGTGCTGACGTCGCTCACCGACCGGGCGCTGCGCGAGCGGATCCACCGCGCGTCGGTCAGCCGCGGCGCCAACGGCAACGAGCACGACACCCGCGAGACGGCGGCGCGGATCGCGGCGCTGCGGGCGGAGCGGGCGGCGCTGTTCGGCCACCCCGACCACGCCACGTACGTGCTGGAGGACCGCACCGCGAAGACGCCGGCCGCGGTCCACGACATGCTCGGCAAGCTGACCCCGGCCGCCGTCGCCAACGCGCACGCCGAGGCGGCCCGGCTGCAGGAGGTCATCGGCGACGAGTTCGAGCTGCGGGCGTGGGACTGGGCCCACTACTCCGACCGGGTCCGGCGCGAGACCTACGACATCGACGCCGCGCAGCTACGGCCGTACTTCGAGCTGGATCGAGTGCTGCGCGACGGCGTGTTCTACGCGGCCGAGCGCCTGTACGGGCTGACGTTCACCGAGCGCACCGACCTGGTCGCCTACCACCCCGACGCGCGCGTGTTCGAGGTGTTCAACGAGGACGGCAGCGGCCTTGGCCTGTTCATCGGCGACTTCTTCACCCGCGACTCCAAGCGCGGCGGCGCCTGGATGAACTCCTTCGTCGACCAGTCGACGCTGCTGGGCACCAAGCCGGTGGTCGTCAACAACCTCAACATCGTCAAGCCACCGGCCGGCGAGCCCGCGCTGCTGACGTTCGACGAGGTCAACACCATGTTCCACGAGTTCGGGCACGCGCTGCACGGCCTGTTCTCCGACGTCACCTATCCGACGCTGTCCGGCACCAGCGTGCTGCGCGACTTCGTCGAGTTCCCGTCGCAGGTGAACGAGATGTGGGCGGTCTGGCCCTCGGTGCTGGAGAACTACGCCGTCCATCACGAGACCGGCGAGCCGCTCGCGCAGTCGGTGGTGCAGAACCTGCTGGACTCGCAGATCTGGGGCGAGGGCTACGCGACGACGGAGTACCTGGCCGCGACGCTGCTCGACCTCGCCTGGCACGAGCTGCCCGTCGGCGCCGTCGTCGAGGACCCGCTGGAGTTCGAGGCGCAGGCGCTCAGGCAGGCCGGCGTGGCGCTGGAGGCCGTGCCGCCGCGCTACCGGACGTCGTACTTCGCGCACATCTTCTCCGGCGGCTACAGCGCGGGCTACTACTCCTACATCTGGAGCGAGGTCCTCGACGCCGACACCGTCGAGTGGTTCAAGGAGAACGGCGGTCTCACCCGGGCGAACGGCGACCACTTCCGCCGCACGCTGCTCTCCCGCGGCGGCAGCATCGACTCCATGCAGGCCTTCCGCGACTTCCGGGGCCGCGACCCGCAGATCGAGCCCCTCCTCCTCCGCCGCGGCCTCACCCAGTAACGCCGCCGCACCCGGCCGGTTCTGGACAGCTTGGTCCAGAACCGGCTACGGTGGCGGCCATGGCCAGGCCCAAGGAGTTCGACCCCGAGTCCGTCGTCGACGCGGCGATGGACGTGTTCTGGGTGGGCGGGTACGCGGCCACCTCGACGAGCGACCTGTGCGCGGGCACCGGGCTGGCCCGCAGCAGCCTCTACAACACGTACCGGAGCAAGCGCGAGCTGTACGAGCAGGCGCTGCGCCGCTACGGCGAGCGGACCCGCACCGAGCAGGCCGAGCTGCTCGCCCAGGAGGGCCCGGTCCGCGAGGTCATCCGCGGCTTCCTGCTCCGGGCCGTCGACACCCAGCTGGCCGATCCGCAGCGGCGCGGCTGCCTGGCGCTGAACGCCGCCGTCGAGGTGGGCGACGCCGACCCGGCGGTGGCCGGGCTCACCCTGGCCGACTTCGACACGATCGTCGCCACGATGAAGGCGCTGATCGAGCGCGGCCGGGCCACCGGCGAGCTGACGTCCGGCGGCGACCCCGAGGCGCAGGCCCGGCTGGTGCATGCGGCGCTGACCGGCATCCACGTCGTCGGCAGGGTCGCCGGCGACCGTGCCCGCCTCACCGACATCGTCGACGCGCTCGTCGACGGCCTCTGAGACGGGAGACCCTCGTGCGTGTACCGCCGGCCGTCTACGTCCTCGGCGCGAGCATCTTCGTCCTCGGCACCACCGAGTTCATGATCGCCGGGCTGCTGCCGGAGATCGCCGCCGACCTCGACGTGAGCATCCCTCGCGCCGGGCTGCTGATCTCGGCGTTCGCCATCGGCATGACGGTCGGCGCGCCGGTCATGGCGGTCGCGACGCTCCGGCTGCCGCGCAAGGCGACGCTGCTCGCGGCGTCGGCGGTGTTCCTGGCCGGGCACGTGCTGGCCGCGCTGGCACCGTCGTACGAGCTGCTCATGGCAGCGCGGGTGGTGTCGGCGGTCGCGACCGGCGCGTTCTGGGCGGTCGCGGCGGTGGTGGCGGTCCGTCTGTCGGCGGCGGAGGCGACGGCGCGGGCGCTGGCCGTGCTGGTCGGCGGGCTGACGCTGGCCAACGTGCTGGGCGTGCCGGCCGGGACGTGGGTCGGCCAGCAGCTGGGCTGGCGCGCGGCGTTCTGGGCGGTCGCGGCGCTGAGCGTGCTGACGGCGATCGCGGTGGCTGCGCTCGTCCCGCGCGCCGCCGGGGCGAGCGCCGCGCCGCCGCGGGTCCGCGACGAGCTGCGGGTGTTCCGCGGCCGGCGCATCTGGCTGGCGCTGGCCACGACGGCGACGTTCCAGTCCGCGATGTTCGCCGCGTTCTCCTACTTCGCGCCGCTGCTGACCGACGTCGCCGGGCTGGACGAGGCCGACGTGCCGCTGGTGCTGGCGCTGTTCGGTCTGGGCAGCTTCCTCGGCATCACCGCCGGCGGGCGGATCGCCGACCGCGGGCTGTTCCTCAACATCGTCGGCAGCCTGGTCGCGCTGGCCGCGGCGATGACGGTGCTCGCGCTGGTGTCCGGCAACACCACGGCCGCGATCGCCGCCGTGTTCGCCGTCGGTGTGGCCGGGTTCTCCATCGCGCCGGGGCTGAACGCGCGGGTCTTCGTGGTGGCCGGCGACGCCCCGACGCTGGCGTCGTCGGTGAACACGTCGGCGTTCAACGTCGGCAACACGCTCGGCCCGTGGCTCGGTGGCGCCGCCATCTCCGCCGGCTGGGGCTACGTCGCACCGGTGTGGCTGGCGGCCGGGCTGGCGCTGGTCGCGCTCGGCATCGCGCTGGCCGCCTGGGACCAGGAGCGGCGACACGACCGTGCGCTCGTCCCCGCGACCGGTCCCGCGCTGGCCACCTGCGACGCATAGAGTCGGGCCATGGACAGCGTGCGGATCGTGGAGCAGTGGCCGGTCGACCACGCGGCGACGGCGGTGGTGCGGGCCGATGGAACCGTCGCCGGCGCGCACGGCGACCAGGACCGGCTGTTCCGGCTGGCGTCGGTGACCAAGCCGCTGACGGCCTACGCCGCGCTGCTCGCCGTCGAGGAGGGCGCGATCCACCTCGACGACCCCGCCGGCCCCGAGGGCTCCACCGTCGCACACCTGCTGGCGCACACGTCCGGCCTGGCCTTCGACGAGCACAAGGCCGCCTGGGCGCCCGGCCGGCGGCGTCTCTACTCCAACGCCGGCTTCGAGCAGCTGGCCGACCACGTCGCGAAGCGCACCGGCATCCCGTTCGCCGACTACGTCCGCGACGGCCTGCTCGCCCCGCTCGGCATGGCGGCGACCGTGTTCGAGGGGTCCCCGGCGTCGGGCGCACGGTCGACGGTGGCCGACCTGACCCGGTTCGCCGCCGAGCTGCTCGCGCCCGCGCTGCTCGACCGGTCCACCGTCGCGCAGGCGACGACCGTGCAGTTCCCCGGGCTGGTCGGCGTGCTGCCCGGGTTCGGCCTGCAGAACCCGAACGACTGGGGCCTGGGCTTCGAGCTCCGCGACGGCAAGTCGCCGCACTGGACCGGCGCCACGAACTCGCCGCGCACGTTCGGCCACTTCGGCCAGGCCGGCACGTTCATCTGGGTCGATCCCGACCTCGGCGCCGCCTGCGTCGCGCTGGCCGACCGCGACTTCGGCACGTGGGCGGCCGAGGCGTGGCCGCCCTACAGCGATGCCGTCGTCGCGGAGCTGCGGGGCTGACGCCGTTACAGGACGTCGTCGAGCGTCTGAGCGGTGAGGACGCGAGCGGTCCAGCTCTCCAGCTGCGCGCTGGAGGCGGCGTGCACGGTGTCGAGGGTGCTCTGCGTGAGCGGGCCGAACTTGAGGGTCAGCAGCTGGACGAGCGCCTTGGCATGGCCTTCGGCACGGAGCATCTCCGCGGTGGTCACGTAGGCCTCCTCCTCTTCTGGTCCGAGTTGCGTGAACAGCTGGTGCAACTGGTCGGTGGGCGTCTCGCCCACCGTCTCAATGTACGTCAGCAGCGCCAGAAAGTCGTCGATGCCGCCCGCGCCGGTCAGGATCTGGCGCAGGTCGTCGGTCCAGTCCCGCAGGTCGTCGGCGAGACGGGCGTTGCCGGCGGCGATCTTGAGCAGCAGCAGCGTGATCCGGGCCGGCGGAGTGAGCGGCCGAGCACGCAGCGCTCGCTGGTCGAGACGCGCCAGATCGTCGAGCAGGAATCGGAACCGCGGCAGGTGCTCTCGTGCCGCGTCGACGGCCTCGGCGTCGAGATCGAGCAGCTCGACGATGTCGGCCGGGCCACTCCACGGGCGCCGATTGTGGTGCACGACCAGCGGGATCACGGCGGGCAAGCGGGTCGCGTCGGGATGCTCCGCGAGGTAACGGTCCCAGATGCGCACCACGTAGCGCAGCATCCGAAACGGCATCAGCGGATCGGTGCTGCTCTGGTGTTCGATGAGGACATAGAGCAGGACGTCGCCGCCCTTGACGGGCGCGGTGAACAACAGGTCGGAGTGCCGCCAGCGCAGTGCGGCGTCGACGAAGCTGCCGGGAACCCGGGCCAGCTGGTCCAGGTCCAGCCGGCCGGACAGACCAGCCGGCAGCACGGCACGCAGCTGCGATGCGGCGTTGACCGGTTCACCGAGGACCCGGCGAAACACCGCGTCGTGCGGATTGGGCTGATTGGACATGGTGGGAACGGTAGGGGGCGGGACCGACAGAGTCGCCGGGCTGTCGGCCATGCCCCTGGAGGCCGCTAGGGCAGAATCGTCCGGTGCGCATCGGGATCCTGGGGCCGCTGGAGGTCCGCGCCGGCGATGGCTCGCCGGTGTACGTGGCCGGCGCCCGGCTGCGCGCGCTGCTGATCATCCTCGCGCTGGAGCCGGGCCGGCTGGTCCCGGCCGGCCGGCTGGTCGACGGCATCTGGGGTGACGATCCGCCGGCCGGCGCGGCGAACGCGCTGCAGGCGCTCGTGTCGCGGCTGCGGCGGGCGCTGCCGGAGCTGGCGATCGAGTCGCACCCGGCCGGGTACCGGCTGGCGCTGGACCCGGACGCCGTCGACGCGGCCCGGTTCGAGCGGGCGGTGACGGCGGCCCGGTCCGCCCCGGACGACGCGGCCGTCGAAGACGGGCTGCGGGCGGCGCTGGCACTGTGGCGCGGTCCGGCGCTGCTGGACGTCGCGGAGTCGGAGTTCTTCCACGCCGCGCGGACCCGGCTGGAGGACCTGCGGCTGGCGGCGACGGAGGACCGCGTCGACGCGGCGCTGCGGCTGGGTCGCGGCGCGGCGCTGACCACCGAGCTGACCACGCTGGTCGCGGAGTACCCCCTACGGGAGCGGCTGGCCGGCCAGCTGCTGCGGGCGCTGGTCGCCGCCGGCCGCCCGGCGGAGGCACTGGCGGCCTACGAGCGGACCCGGGCGGCGCTGGCCGACGAGCTGGGCACGGATCCGTCGGCCGAGCTGGCCGCGCTGCACACGAGCATCCTGCGCGGCGAGCTGCCGGCAGCGGAGCCCGTGGCCGCACCGGCCGCGGCCCTGCCGCCTACGCCGCCGCGGACCAACCTGCGCGCCGGCCTGACCAGCTTCGTCGGCCGCGACGCCGACGTGGCCCGGGTGCACGACCTCGTCGGCGAATACCGGCTGACCACGCTGACCGGGCCGGGCGGGTCGGGCAAGACCCGGCTGGCCGGCGAGGCGTCGCGCGCGCTGCTGGACCGGATGCCCGACGGCGTCTGGCTGGTGGAGCTGGCGCCCGTCACCGCCGGCGCCGACCTGGCGGCCGCCGTTCTCGGCGCGCTGGACCTGCGCGACCAGCTGTTCCTCTCCTCCGGCGACGACGCGATCGGCCGGCTGGTGTCGGTGCTGCGCACCCGCGAGGCGCTGCTGGTACTGGACAACTGCGAGCACGTCATCGACGCCGCGGCGGCGCTGGCCGACCGGCTGCTCGGCGACTGTCCGCGGCTGCGCATCCTCGCCACCAGCCGGGAGCCGCTGGGCATCACCGGCGAGGCGGTCTGGCCGGTGGAGCCACTGGCGCTGCCGGAGCACGACGACGACCCGGCCGGCCTGCTCGGCTCCGACGCGGTGCGGCTGCTGGTCGACCGCGCCCGCGCCGTGCGGCCCGGCTTCACCGTCACCGCCGCCGACGCACCCGCCGTCGCCCGGATCTGCCGGGCCCTGGACGGCATGCCGCTGGCGATCGAGCTGGCCGCGGCCCGGCTGCGCACGATGACCGTCGACCAGCTGGCCGCCCGGCTGGACGACCGGTTCCGCCTGCTCACCGGCGGCAGCCGCACGGCGCTCCCCCGGCACCAGACGCTGCGCGCCGTCGTCGACTGGAGCTGGGAGCCGCTGCCCGAGCCGGAGCGGGTCGTGCTGCGCCGGCTCGCGGTCTTCGCGCACGGCGCGACGGCGGAGGCGGCGGCCCGGGTGTGCGGCGACGGCGCCGACGTGCTGGACCGGCTCAGCTCGCTCAGCGACCGGTCGCTGCTGCTGGTCGACGACCACGGCGACGTGCCGCGGTACCGGATGCTGGAGACGATCAAGGCGTACGCGCTCGAGCGGCTCGACGACGCGGGCGAGCGCGAAACCGTCCGCCGGGCGCACCTGGACTACGTCACCGACCTCGCCGAGTGGGCCGAGCCGCACCTGCGCCGGGCCGAGCAACTGGAGTGGCTGCGCCGGCTGGCGGCGGTGCACGACGACCTCAACGCCGCCGTGCGCGGCGCCGTCGCGGCCGGTGACGCCCCGGGCGCGCTCCGGCTGGCCACCGCCGCCATGTGGTACTGGTGGCTGTCCGGCCATCGGGCCGAGGCCGGCGAGCTGACGGCGGAGGCGCTCACGGCGCCCGGCGACGTCGACGACGTCACCCGGGCCACCGCCTACGCCGGGCTGGCGATGATCGCGACCGCCGGGCTCGGCGACGAGCAGGAGGTCAAGGACTGGGTCGAGGAGGCCGAGCGGCTCTGCGGCGGCAACCGGAGCAACGCGCTGCTGCGCATGGTCGGCGGCCTGGCCGACTTCATGAGATACGGCGACGACCTCTTCGCCGCGTCGATGGCGAAGCTGCTCGACGACGAGGACCCGTGGATCCGCGCGCTGGGCCGGCTCAACCACGCGCGGCTGCTGCCGTTCGCCGAGCGGCGCGAGCCGTCGGAGCTGGCGCTGGCCGAGTTCCGCAGCACCGGCGAACGCTGGGGCATCTCGTTCGGGCTGACGACGCTGGCCGACCTGCTGGCCCGGCAGGGCGACCTGGCGGCGGCGCTTGCGCACTACGAGGAGGCGATCGTCGCCGCCAGCGAGGTCGGCACCACCGAGGACGTCGTGTTCATGCGCGGCAAGGAGGCGCAGCTGCGCTGGCTGCTCGGCGACACCGCGGGCAGCGCCGCGGCGCTGGACCGGGCCGAGCGGGATGCGGCGGGCCTGGCCTGGCCGGACGCCGTCGCCGGGCTCGCGCTGTACAAGGGCGACCTGGCGCGCTGGGCCGGCGACCTGGACACCGCCCGCACCGAGCTGGACCGCGCCGACGCCCTGCTGGCGACCATCTCGGTGCACCCGCTGTTCCGGGCGATGGTGCACGACTCGCGCGGCCATCTCGCCGCCGCGGCGGGCGACCTGGCGGAGGCGGCGGCCGAGCGGGCGGCGGCGACGCGGCTGGCCCTGGACATCGGCGACGAGGACGTGCTCGGCCGGACCCTGGTCGGCCTCGCCGACCACGCGCTGCGGCGGGACCGGCCCGCCGACGCCGCCCGGCTGCTGGCCGCGGTGACGGTGCTGGCCGGCGGGCCGGACCGGTCCCAGGCCGAGGCGACCCGGGCCGAGGAGGCGGTCCGCGCCGCGCTCGGCGAAGAGGCGGCCGCGGAGCTGACCGCCGTCGCCGCACGCGAGCTCGACGCCGTCGACGCGACGGCGGCCGTCTCGCTGGTGCGCGAGACGGCCGCGTCGGTGCTGGGCCAGACGATCAGCGGACCGGCGGCCGGCGGAACAGCCTGAGCGCCCAGACGTAGCCGAACAGGCCGATCGCCGCGGTCCAGGCCAGCGCGAGGACGGCGTTGGTGCCGATCTCGGTGCCCAGCAGCAGCCCGCGCACGGTCTCGATCACCGGGCTGAACGGCTGGTACTCGGCGAACCAGCTCATCCCGGCCGGCAGCGAGTCGGTCGGCACGAAGCCACTGCCCAGGAACGGCAGCAGCACCAGCAGGGTGGGCAGGTTGCTGGCCGTCTCGACGCTCTTCGCCTTGAGCCCCATCGCCACGGCGAGCCAGGTCAGCGCGATGGAGAACAGGCAGATCAGGCCTATCGCGGCGATCCACTCGGCCACGTTGCCGTTCGTGCGGAAGCCGATGAGGAACGCCACCCCCGTCACGATGACCAGGCCCACCAGCGTCTGCAGGAAGCTGCCGATCACGTGCCCGGTGAGCACCGCGCCGCGCGAGATCGCCATCGTCCGGAACCGGGCGATGATGCCCTCGTGCATGTCCATCGCGACCGAGATCGCGGTCCCCTGGACCGACGCGGACACCGTCATCAGGATGATGCCGGGCACCAGGTAGTTGATGTAGTCGGCGCGATCGCCGCTCGGGCCGCCGAGCCCGGCGCCGAGCGTCTCGCCGAAGACGTAGGCGAACATCAGCAGGAAGATCACCGGGATGCCGATCAGCTGCACGGTCATCGCCGGGTAGCGGACCCAGCGGCGCATGTTGCGCCGCAGCATCGTGCGCGAGTCGCGGGCGGCGAGTGCGAGGGTACTCATCGGACGGTCTCCTTCTCAGCGGTCTCGCCGGCGGCCTCTTCGGCGGCCTCGGCGGGACGACCCGTCAGCGCGAGGAACACGTCGTCGAGGTCGGGGGTGTGGACGGTCAGCGACGCGACCTCGATCGAGGCGACGTCGAGGTGGTCGAGGACGGCGCGCAGCGAGTGCACGTCGCCGTCGCTGGGGATCTGCAGCGCGAGCGCTGCGTCGTCGCGGGTGGAGCCGGCGAACGTGCGGGCGGCCTGGTCCAGCTCGGCCGGGTCGTCGAACTGCAGCCGCAGGTGCCCGCCCGGGATCAGCCGCTTGAGCTCGTCGGACGTGCCCTCGGCGACGATCTTGCCGTGGTCGAGCAAGGCGATCCGGTCGGCCAGCTCGTCGGCCTCCTCCAGGTACTGCGTGGTGAGGAAGATCGTGACACCGCCGGCCACCAGCTCGCGGATCGCCTCCCACATGGTGCGCCGGGTGCGCGGGTCCAGACCGGTCGTCGGCTCGTCGAGGAAGATCACCTTCGGGTCGCCCATCAGCGTCATCGCCAGGTCCAGCTTGCGGCGCATGCCGCCGGAGTACATCGACGGCGCCTTCGCCGCGGCGTCGGTCAGGTCGAACCGCTCCAGCAGCTCGGCCGTCCGGCGCCGGCCCTCGTGCCGGTCCAGGTGATGGAGGTCGGCCATCAACAGCAGGTTCTCCTCGCCGGTGAGCAGGTTGTCGACGGCGGAGAACTGGCCGGTGACGCCGATCGCGCCGCGGACGCCGTCGGCGTCGGCCGCGAGGTCGTGGCCCGCGACGCTGATGCTGCCACCGTCGGCCTGGATCAGCGTGGAGAGGATCTGCACGGTCGTGGTCTTGCCCGCGCCGTTCGGGCCCAGCAGCGAGAAGACGGTGCCCTCGGCGACGGTGAGGTCGATGCCGTCGAGCACGGTCTGCTCGCCGTAGGCCTTGCGCAGGCCGGTCGCGGCGATCGCCGCCGGTCGGTCGAGTGTCATGGTCCCTCGTTTCGTGGTCGCTCGGTGCCGATGCGACCACTCTGGGCGTCGCCCCTGATGTGGCCGTGAGACCGCGCTGACATGGCGCTGACACGGCCGCTGACATGCGCCAGTAAGGTGTTCCGGTGCCCCTTGCCCCTACCTTGGCTCTGACCGCGCTGCTCCTGGGGGCTCCGGCGAACGCGCTGTCACCGCCTGCTGACACGGTCGACGAGCTGGTCGCCCAGCTGCGCGACGACCCGATCCTGGTGCAGCCGTCGATGGGCATGGGCGACTCCGCCGCGGCGCACGACGTGCTGGCCGAGGCTGCGGCCGACGTCGGCGTGCCGGTGTACGTCGTCCTGGCCGACACCCCGGCCGATCTGGCCGGCACGGATTCCATCGCCGAGCAGGCGGCCGCGCTCTTCCGCGCCGAGCTGGGCGACGGCCTCTACCACGTCGAGTTCCGCGAGGGCATCTCCTACACCCGGTCGTGGGGTGGCGGTGAGCTGGACGAGGCCTACCTCGCGCCCGTGACGTTCGCGCTCGAACGGGCGGAGTCGTCCGGGCCGGGCGAGTACCCGCAGGCGTCGGCGCTGCTCGAGGCCGTGCTGACGCTGCGCTGGGCGGCCGCGCCGCTGGAGGAGCTGCCCGACGCCATGGTCGACGAGTACGCGGCGCAGCCATGGGCGTTCCTCGCCGACTCGGACTACGACCGCGCGGACGCGACGGCCGGGCGCCGGGTGGCCGTGCTCGCGACGTCGTTCGGCCTGCTCGTCGCGGGTGTCATCGTCACGCTCGTGGTGGCCCGGGCCGCTCCGGCCGGTCGCGGCGACGTGCGGCGGCGGCTCGCCGACCAGCGGAGCCGCGCGGCGGACCGGAAGCGGGCCGCGTCCGCCGGACAGCAGCAGGTCGCGTCCGCCGGCGCGACGTTGTCGGACCCGCCCTCTAGGGTGGGTCCCACCCGGACCGGGCGGGGTGCACCCACCACGGCGGTCCCGGCCGACATCGCGGCGACCGCCACCCGGCAACTGGACGAGGCGCGACGGCGGCTGGCGTCGTTGTCCGCGGAACGGCTCACGTCGCCGGCCGGTACGACCGCGGCCGACGCCGTCGAGGCCGGCGACCGCGTCCTCGCGACCGGCGACCCGCTGGACGCCGTCGGCGCGACGGTGCTGGCCGCCATCGCCGTCCGTGAGGTCGAGCGGACCGGCTCTCCGAAGCGGCCGCCGTACCGGCCCTGCTTCGTCGACCCGCTGCACGGCGAGGCCCGCGACACGGTCCGGCTGGAGGGCTCGTCCATCGATGCGCCCGCGTGCCGCGACTGCGCCCGCTCCCCCTACGCGTTCCTGGCGGTCCGGCGGCGGTTCCGCGGCTGGGCGCCGTACACCGAGACGTCCACCATCTGGGCCCGGACCGGATTCGGCGCGCTGGTCGGCGACCTGCCGGCGCAGGTCCTCGACGACCGGAGCGGGCGCCGATGACGCGGCGGCTGGTGGGACTGCTGATCACGCTGGTCGCCGCGGCGGGCGGCGGCGCGCTCGCGTGGTGGCTGGCCGCGCCCGACGTCACGCCGGACCGGCCGCCGACCGAGCGGGCCCGAGCCGCTGCCGCGGTCCTCGACGAGCGGCACGTGTACGTCGATCCGGCCTCCGCCGGCACGTTCACCGACGACGAACTGGCCCGGCTGGACGCCGCGGCCGCCGCGTCGGACCCGCAGGCCTTCCTCGTCGTGTGGCCGGACAGCGACCAGGCCGGGTACGGGCGGGCGTCCGACGTGCTGCACCAGATCGGCGACCTGACCGGCCGGCCCGGGCTGTACCTGCAGGTCAGCCCCGGCGAGGAGGTCGACAGCACGGACGTCGGCATCGAGGCGGAGTACCTGTCCGGCTACGACGTCACGACCGACGCGGCCGCGCTGCTGCGGCTGATCGACGAGAACGACGGGCGGGAGTACGAGGTGGGCGAGGACACCAGCAGCCACTACTGGGGCGGCACGGGCGAGATGGTCGCCGCCGCCCTGACGATCGGCGGCGTCAGCGGCATCGGCGCCGGCGTGGTCGTGCTGATCGGGTGGGCGCTGGTGCGGCGCCGGAGGGCGGCATGATCTACGAGCCCGATCCCGCGGCGATCGCCGCCGACCTCGCCGACGACGGCGTGCACGTCGACCCGGCCCTCGCCGATCAGTTCACCGCCGACCAGTTGTCCGGCCTCGCCGCGATGGTCGACGGCGCCGACCCCGCGGTGCACGTACTGGTGGTCCCGCTGACCTACGACTCCGACGTCTCCGCCAACCAGCTCGTCGCGCAGGTGCACCGTGCGGCGCCGGCGGACGGTGTCTACTTCGTCGCCCGCTACTCCGGCGTCGACGCGTGGCGGGTCGAGGCGACCAGCTACAACGCCGTCACGAACAACGAGGACGCGCTGGCCACCTACGTTGCCGGCGACAGGTACCCGAGCGACCTCGCGCTCCAGGTGACCGAGACGGTGGAGATCTTCACCGGCGGCACGGCGGAGCAGGAGTACGCCGAGCTGTATCCCGACAGCGAGACCGCCACCAGCACCGGCTCCGACGACTCGCAGGTGCTCGGCATGGACCCGCCGGTGGCGATCGGCCTCGGCGTCGTCCTCGTCGCCGTCGTCGGATGGTGGCTGCTGCGGCGCCGGCGCCCCCGCGGCGACGTCGCCCTGAAGCGGCGGGCGCTGCGCCGGATCTCGTCGGCGCAGACCCAGGAGTGGCGCCGCCGGGCCGAGACGGAGACCGCCGCCCTCGGCGACCGGATCCGCGCGCTGGAGATCGAGCACGGCGACGACAGCGCCACCTGGGCCGCCGCGCTCGACCACTACCAGGCGGCGACGGCGATCCTGGACCGCTCCGACGCGGCGGCGGACGCGATCGGCGCGCTGGTGCTGGCCCGCCGCGGCGACGACGCGCTGAGCCACGCCGCGGACGGCCGGACCTGGACGCCGTCGGCGGCCTGCTTCTTCAACCCGCTGCACGGCCCGGCGACGACGAAGGCGAAATGGAAGACCGCGGCCGGCCGGCGCGACGTTCCCTGCTGCGCCGCGTGCGCTCGCGACCTCGGCAAACGTCGCGAGCCGGAGATCCTCGACCTGCCCACCGGCGACACCGTCGTCCACTACATGGACGCCGGCGTCGAGCCCTGGGCCTCGACGGGGTTCGGCGCCCTCGCCCCCGACCTGCTCGACCGCCTCCAGGACCCGCGCTAGCCAGGTTGGACTTCGGCGCCCCGCCACCCATGCAGCGCAGCGCCGGCCTTGGCACGCGGGAGCGATCCACAAACGCCGCATCTCCGGCACGGAAGGTCGCCTGCAGCGTGCCAAGCACGACGCCGGAG
>NZ_POTW01000038.1 GCF_003236295.1 Jiangella anatolica | reverse complement strand
CATCACCACCGCCCAGATCGCCACCGCCTGACCAGCCCACCAGCACCGGACCCCGACAAGCCGACAACCCAAGAACCACCAACCCGAACCACACCGGTCAGCTACAACCACAAAGAGCAACAGGCTCTATGACGACGCAAATGGTTGATGATCATGGGCGCGCGCGGATGAGACGATCCGGCTCACGATGAGAGACACTTTCGCGGTGGGGCGGCGAAAGTGTGGCACGATTACCGCATGGCGCACACGCTCGCCGGCCGTCCGGAGACGGCGACCCAGGCGAAAGTCCTGAAGCTGCTGCGCGACGAGGGGCCGCTTTCGCGGGTGGAGCTCGCCGATCGCCTCGGTGTCTCGCGCACCACGATGGCCAGCGAGGTCGGCCGGTTGACCGAGCTCGGCCTGGCCGAGGGCGCCGGCCCGGCGGCCAGCAGGGGCGGCCGCCGATCGACGCTCGTGGACCTGTCGTCGGACGTGCGGTTCGTGGGGGTCGCGATCGGCGCCACCACCGTGTCCGTCGCGTTGACCGACGGGCGGCTGACGGTGCTGGGGCAGCGCTCGGTCGACATGGACGTGCGCCTGGGGCCCGAGCCGGTGCTGGCCCGCGCGCTCGAGCTCACCCACAAGGTCCTCGCCGAGCATGGCGTCAGCCGCCCGGCCGGTGTGGGCGTCGGCGTGCCGGGGCCGGTGGACTTCCACGGCGGCATGCCGGTCTCGCCGCCGATCATGCCCGGCTGGGACGGCTACCCGGTCCGCGACGCGCTCGCGCGCGAGCTGGGCTGCCCGGTGCTGCTCGACAACGACGTCAACGTGATGGCGCTGGGCGAGCAGCACTCCGGCGTCGCCAAGAACGCGCGCGACTTCCTCTTCGTGAAGATCGGGACGGGCATCGGCTGCGGCATCGTCGTCGACGGGCAGCTGTACCGGGGCGTCGACGGGTGCGCGGGGGACATCGGGCACATCCGGGTCGAGGAGTTCGGCCCGACGTGCGCTTGCGGTAACACCGGCTGCCTCGAGGCGTTCTTCGGCGGCTCCGCGCTGGCCCGCGACGCGCTCGCGGCGGCGAGAGGCGGCCGGTCGCCGGCGCTGGCCTCGATCCTCACCGATAAGGGCGAGCTGACCGGCGCCGACGTCGCACAGGCGGTCGCGATGGGCGACCCGTACACCGTCCAGATGATCCGCGACGGCGGGCACCGAGTCGGCTGGGTGCTGGCCAGCCTCGTCTCGTTCTTCAACCCCGGCCTGATCGTCATCGGCGGCCGGGTCGCCCGGCTCGGGCACCCGCTGCTGGCGGAGATCCGCGGCGTCGTCTACCGGCGCTCGCTGCCGCTGGCCACCGGCAACCTCCCGGTCGTGCTCAGCGAGATGGGCGACGACGCCGGGGTGGTCGGCGCCGCGGCGCTGATCAGCGACGCGATCTTCGCCGCGCCCTGAGGCGCGCCTGGGTGGCCCCGAGGCGCACCTCGGTGGGCCGCCCAGAGATTCGCTGAGAGCCGCGTTACTTCCCGCGTCAAGTTGCGAAAGTGCGCCGTGAACTGTTGACCGGAGATTACGCGGACGTCTAGTTTGCGTGATCAACGGCTGTTTCGGGCCGTTTCTTCGCGCGTTCGCACGGGCACGTGCCTGGGAGGAGGGGGGCCACGCTCGGCGCGCGCCTGCACATCCCGTCCCCGATCCCCGGCCACCCCCGCGGGCGATCGGCTCAATGAGGAGAACGAGATGGCACGTCCCGAGATCAACAGACGGCGCTTCCTCGGCGCCGTGGCCGGCACGACGATGGCGGTGACCGCGGCCGGGCTGGCCGCGCCGTCCGCCGCGACCGCCGCCAAGGGCATGCTGGTGCCGCCCGGCAAGATCGGCATCCAGCTGTTCACGATCCGCAACCTGGTCTCCACGCTGGGCTTCCGGGTCGTCTTCGAGGAACTGGCCCGCATCGGCTACCAGAACGTCGAGTTCGCCGGCTACAGCTCGCCGGCCGAGCCGGGCATCACCGTCCCGCAGATCAAGCAGCTGCTCGACGACAACGGGCTGACCGGCATCGGCAGCCACGTCGGCCTGAACGCGTTCCGCACCAACCTCGAGCTGGAGCTCGACCGCGCGGAGATCCTCGGTCTGCCGTTCGTCGGCACGGCCAACGAGCCCGTGACTGCGGCCAACCGGACGGTGGCCGGCTACCAGGCCGCGGCCGCGGAGTTCAACGCGTTCGGCGCGGCAGCACAGGCCCGCGGGCTGCGGTGGTACCAGCACAACCACCAGAACGAGTTCCGCATGGCCGCCGACGACCCGAGCGTCCGCCTCTACGATGTCCTGCTCGCGGAGACCGATCCGAAGCTGGTCTTCCTCGAGATGGACATCTACTGGGCCTACGTCGGCCAGCACATCGCGCCCGGCTTCGACCCGATCGACTACGTGGTCGCCAACCGGCTGCGCTACCCGCTGTTCCACGCCAAGGACGGCCGCCGCTCGGCCGCCGCCAACGGCTACGACATCGTCGAGTTCGGCGCCGGGAACATCGACTTCCAGCGGTTCTACAGCACCATCGGCTCCCGCGGCCGGCACTACTCGCTCTACGAGCAGGACAACGCCCCGAACACGTCGCCGGACGCCGGTGGCGCGCTGGGCGCCGCCGAGCGCAGCTTCGACGCCATCCACGGCCTGCGCGGCTGACGAGAGGACACCCCATGCGCCGCATCCGCAGCATCCTCATCGCCCTGCTGGCCGCCCTTCTCGCCGCCGCCCTGACGGCGACAGCGCCGGCCGGCGCGCATCCCGACCACGAGCCCGGCGCCGACGACCCGGCCCTGGACTGGGACAACTACGAGAAGATCCTGCTCAGCAAGAACACCGGCGAGCCGATCGACCTCGCGATCCTGCCCGACAGCCGGGTCCTGCACACCGCCCGCAACGGCGACGTCCGGCTGACCGACCCGTCGACCGGCATCACCCGGGTGATCAACACGCTCGACGTCTACGCCAACTCCGAGGACGGGCTGCAGACGATCGCGCTCGACCCGGACTTCGCGACCAACCAGTGGGTCTACCTGCTGTACGCGCCGCGGGTGATGGAGGCGCCGTACCCGCAGACGACGCCGACGGGCAACGCGCCGAACTCGCTGCCGGCCGGCGAGACCGAGTCCTACTGGGACCGCTGGAAGGGCTACAACCTGCTGTCCCGGTTCAAGTGGGACGAGGCCACGGACTCGCTGGACCTCTCGACCGAGCAGAAGATCATCAAGATCGAGACGCAGCGCGGCCAGTGCTGCCACGTCGCCGGTGACATGGCCTGGGACGCCGACGGCAACCTGTACCTGTCGACCGGCGACAACACGCCGGCCGGCACGCCGGGCGCGAACGGCATGGCGCCCAACAACGACGCGCCGGGCATGAACCCGGGCTTCGACGCGCGTCGCGGCGCGGGCAACACGAACGACCTGCGCGGCAAGATCCTGCGCATCCACGTCCAGGACGACGGGTCGTACACGATCCCCGAGGGCAACCTGTTCCCGCCCGGCACCGCGCAGACCCGCCCGGAGATCTACGTGATGGGCGTGCGCAACCCGTTCCGCATCGACTACGACGTCCAGACCGGCGCGCTGGTCTGGGGCGACTACGGGCCCGACGCCGGCGCGCCGAACCCCGACCGCGGCCCGATGGGCTACGTCGAGTGGCAGGCCACGCAGCAGCCGCTCAACGGCGGCTGGCCGTACTGCCATGGCCCGAACGCCAACTACAACGAGTGGAACTACGCGACGGCGACGCCGGGCGCGTGGTTCGACTGCGAGGCGGGCGCGCAGAACAACTCGCGCTGGAACACCGGCCTCGACGTCGTCCCGCCGGCCACCGCGCCGCACCTGTACTACGGCGACAACGCCACCCACCAGCCGTGGCCGGAGCTGACCGACCTCGGCGGCGGCGGCCAGGGCCCGATGGGTGGACCGGTCTACCGCTACGACGCGGACAACCCGTCGCCGTCGAAGTTCCCCGCGTTCTGGGACGGCCACCCGTTCTTCGCCGAGTTCTCCCAGGACTACGTCGCGGTGTTCTCGCTGGACCTGGCCACGAACGGCCCGGTCACGGGCATCACCGACTTCCTGCCCAACGCCCACCTCAACCACGCCGCCCAGCCGATCTGGGACAACGTCATGGACATGGAGTTCGGCCCGGACGGCTCGCTCTACGTGCTGGAGTACGGTGACGGCTTCTTCCGGCAGAACCCCGACGCCGGCCTGTACCGGGTCGACTGGGCCGAGGGCAACAAGTCGCCGCAGGCCCGGTTCACCGCCACCCCGATCTCCAGCAGCAGTGCTCCGCTCACGGTGACCTTCGACGCGGGCGCGTCGTCGGACCCGGAGGGCGCGGCGCTCACGTACGAGTGGGACTTCGACGGCGACGGCGCGTTCGACGCGACCGGCGCCACGGCCTCGCACACGTACACCGAGCTGGGCCAGTACAACGCGGCGCTGCGGGTCACCGACCCGTCCGGCAAGTTCGGCGTCCGGTCGACGCAGATCACGGTGGGCAACATGGCCCCCACGGTCACGCTGGACACCCCGACCGGCGGCTTCTTCGACTGGGGCCAGGCGGTGCCGGTGAACGTCTCCGTCAGCGACCCCGAGGACGGCAACACGCCGGTCTGCACGCGCGCCACCTGGGCGTTCGGGCTGGGGCACGACGAGCACGCGCACCCGCTCAGCTCCGGCACCGGCTGCCGGTTCGGCGTGCCGACGCCGGCCGACGCGCCCGAGCACGGCGAGACCGAGAACATCTACGGCGCGCTGGTGGTCGGCTACACCGACAACGGCCACCTGGGCGTCCCGCCGGCCCGCGGCGAGGCGTCGCTGCTGCTGAACCCGAAGACGCAGCAGGCGGAGTGGTTCGACGCGAGCAACGGTGTGGAGATCACCGACGACCCCGCGGCGAACGGCCTGCGCAAGGTCACGTCGTTCGACGCCGGCGACTGGATCGCGTTCGACCCGGTCAACCTGGTCAACATCGACAGCGTCGTCGCCCGCGCCTGGGGGCGGGGCACGCTGCACCTGCGCTGGAACGACCCGAAGGCGCCGCCGTTCGCGCAGCTCTCGTTCCGCAACCGGACCGGCTGGTTCGAGGTGGAGCAGGCGCTGACGAACCTGCCGCAGGGCTCGGGCCGGCTGTACCTGACGTCGACCAGCGGGTTCGAGCTGGACGACGTGCGCTTCGTCGGCGACGGCGTGGCCGACGTGACCCCGCCGGAGGTGAGCCACACGCTCAACCCGGCGGCGCCGACCGGCAGCAATGGCTGGTACACCGGCGACGTCACGCTCACCGTCAACGCCACCGACAACGGCACCGTGGCCAGCCGGCAGCGGTCCACCGACGGCGGCGTGACCTGGGTCAATGCGAACAACCCGCTGACCATCACGGCCGAGGGCAGCACGACGGTGCACTACCGCGCCACCGACAACGGCGGCAACGTGTCGTCCGCCGGCTCGGTCACGGTGAAGATCGACAAGACCCCGCCGGTCGCGTCGATCTCAGGCGTCGACAACGGCGGCAGCTACGCCGCGAGCGGCACGCTCACGCCGTCGTTCGCCGGCGCCGACGCGGTCTCCGGACTCGCCTCGGTGACGGGGACGCTGGACGGCGCGCCGCTGGCCTCCGGCGCGACGGTGCCGCTGTGGACGCTGACCGTCGGCGACCACACGATCGCCGCGACGGCGACCGACAACGCCGGCCGGCAGGGGAGCGCGTCGGCCACCTTCACCGTCACCACGTCGCTGGCCGACCTGGCCGCGATCGTCGACCACTACGACACCGCGGGCGCCTTCACGGCCGCCGGGGAGAGCCGGCTGCGGCTGCATCTCGACACCGCGATCCGGCAGGCCGCCGCGGGCCGTAACGACAGCGCCGTCCGGTCGCTGGCGCAGTTCCTGACCACGGCCAGAAGCGCGTCGTTCGTCACCGACGCCGCCGCGCGGACCGTGCTGACCCACCACGGGGAGGTGGTGACAGCGCAGTTGAGCGCCTGACGGCGCAGGTGAACGCCGGTGGGCCGGGCCGCGAGCCGGCCCACCGGCGCCTCACTCTGCCCAGGCCAGGGCCGTGCAACAGCCACTTTCGTCACTTGGGCGACAAGTTTGCACAGTTCTCTACGAAACAGTTTCAAACGCCTTGACATGGTGGAAACAGGACGTTTATCTGAGGCCTTCCGAAACTGATCGGAGGGCAGCATGCGCAAAGCCGTAGTGATGGCGGCCGGGGCGCTCGTCGCGTCCACGTTCGTCGCGGCACCCGGCCTCGCGGCATCCGGTGCGCCGGAGGCAGCGCCGCCGGATTCGGCGTTCCAGAAGGTCACGCTGAACGACACACCCGGCGAGCCGATGGACCTCGCGGTCCTGCCGGACGGCCGGGTCCTGCACACCACCCGCGCCGGTGAGGTGTGGCTGCACGACCCCGACACGCGGCTGAACACGCTGGCCGCGGAGCTCGACGTCTACGAGCACGACGAGGAGGGCCTGCAGAGCATCGCCATCGATCCCGGCTTCGGGAAGAGCAACAACTGGATCTACCTGTACTACTCGCCGCCGCTGGACACACCGCTCGACGACCCCGACACCCCCACCGTCAACGAGGGCGACGCTCTGTTCGAGGGCACCCCGGCGGACTGGGAGCCGTTCGAGGGCCACATCACGCTGGCCCGGTTCGAGCTCGTCGGCGACCAGATCGACCTGACCACCGAGCAGCAGATCATGGACGTCCCGGTCGACCGCGGCATCTGCTGCCACGTCGGCGGCGACATCGCCTTCGACGACGCCGGCAACCTGTACCTGGGCACCGGCGACGACACCAACCCGTTCGAGTCCGACGGGTTCGCGCCGATCGACGAGCGGCCCACCCGCAACCCCGCCTTCGACGCCCAGCGCACCGCGGCCAACACGAACGACCTGCGCGGCAAGATCCTGCGCATCACCGTCCAGGAGGACGGGTCGTACACCATCCCCGACGGCAACCTGTTCGAGCCGGGCACCGAGGGGACGCGGCCGGAGATCTACGCGATGGGCCTGCGCAACCCGTTCCGGATCGAGGTGCAGCCGGAGACCGGCGAGGTCTACGTCGGCGACTACTCGCCCGACGCCGGCGCCGCCGACCCGGCCCGCGGCCCGGCCGGCCAGGGCAAGTGGACGGTCATCCGCGAGCCGGCGAACTACGGCTGGCCGTACTGCGCCACGGCGGAGCTGCCCTACATCGACTACGACTTCGCCACGGGCGTGTCCGGCGAGCCGTTCGACTGCGCGGCGCCGGTCAACGAGTCGCCGCACAACACCGGCCTGACCCAGCTGCCGCCGGTGGCGCAGCCGGACATCTGGTACAGCTACGGCCTGTCGGAGGAGTTCCCCGAGCTGGGCACCGGCGGCATCGGCCCGATGGGCGGCCCGGCCTACGACTTCGACCCGAGGACCACCCGTGGCCGCGCGCCGATCGCCTGGCCGGCGCACTACGACGGCATCCCGCTGCTCTACGAGTGGACCCGCGACTGGATCAAGGGCATCCACCTCGACGACGGCGAGGTCGCGGCGATCGAGGACGTCGTGCCGTCCATCGTCGTCGACAACCCGATGGACATGGAGTTCGGCCCGGACGGCGCGCTCTACGTCCTGGAGTACGGCGACGGCTTCTTCGCCGAGAACCCCGACGCGCAGCTGTCCCGGATCGACTACATCGGCGTCGGCGGCAACCACACGCCCACGCCGAAGGTGACCGCCGACGTCACCGAGGGGCACGCGCCGATGACGGTGCAGTTCTCCAGCGCCGGCACGGTCGACGAGGACGGCGACCGGCTGCGCTACGAGTGGGACTTCGACGGCGACGGGACGATCGACTCGCGGGTGCGCAACCCGTCGTTCACCTACGAGGAGAACGGCCTGTACCACGCGACGCTCAAGGTCACCGACGTGGGCGGCAAGCACCGCCACAAGTCGGCGTCGGCTGAGGTCGACATCATCGTCGGCAACCTCACGCCGCAGGTCGAGTTCGTGACGCCGCAGACGGGCGACACGTTCAACTTCGGCGACCAGGTCGCCTACGAGATCCAGGTCATCGACGACCAGCCGGTGGACTGCTCGCGGGTGCGGGTCACCTACATCCTCGGCCACGACGAGCACGGCCACCCGCAGACGACGGCGCTGGGCTGCAGCGGCACGCTGCTGACCACGCTGCCGGGCGGTCACGACCCGGGCGACAACCTGACCGGCGTCTTCAACGTGACGTACACCGACGCGCCCGCCGAGGGCGTGCCGGTGCTGAGCGACAGCGCGGAGGTGGTGCTGACCCCGGCGGGCTGACGTCCTGATCCGGTCTCGCGGCCGGGTTCCCGTCCACGGGGCGGGAGCCCGGCCGCGACTTGTCCAGCACCGCGTCGAGACCCGCCGGCGCGTCCGGTCACTCCCAGCTGCGGGCGGCAGCGGCGAACTCGGCCGGGTCGCTGTGCAGCGGGATGACGCACAGCAGGTGCCCGCCGGGGACGCGCAGCGTGTGACAGCCCTGCCAGCTGCCGATCTCGACGGCGCCGAGCCGCGTGAGCCGGGCCACCTCGGCCGGGACGTCGTCGGTCTCGATGTCCACGTGGTAGCGGGACGGCCCGTCCTCCAGGGACTGGACGGCGGTCACGAGACCCGGCACGGCGCCGGTCAGGCTGTGGAACTGCGGCTCGCCGGGCGAACTCTGGCTGGTGGTGCCGAGCGCGGCGGTCCAGAACGCCACGCTCTGCCCGGCCTGGTCGGCCGGCACGTCGATGAGCAGGGTGGAGAGGCGGCTGCGATGCATGGCCGGCGATCGTACGCGGCGCGCCGTAGCGGGCTTGAAACGGTTCGCCACTTTGTCCAGTGAAAGTCGGAAGTTCGACATATGCGTGCGTGAAACGTGGATTCGCTGCTGTCGTTCCGCCGGACCGGCGCCGGATGTTGCCGAACCGTGACCTCGACGGGGCAAGCGCTCGCCGGCTTCGTGCCGCGACCGGCCGGGAGCCGTCAACCCGCAGCTCAGCGTGCATAACGCCTGGTATGGGCCGGATCGTCCGGCGGTCGCGGCGGCCCTGTCCGGCGCCGTCGTCGCCGGTAGGTCATCGGCTGGTCACCGGAAGAAACTCGTTCGTAACTCTTGACCTTGAGTGGCTGCCCTTCCTAGTTTGTTGTCCCATCCGACGAACACTCGTGATGCAGGTCACGCCGGGAGAGGGGGCACTGATGACGGACACGTCCGCGCCCGCCGATCAGGTGTTCCTGCGCCGGCACAACCTCGCGATGGTGCTGCGCGACCTGCGCGACCACGGGCCGCGCTCGCGGGCCCGCATCGCCGCCGACACCGGACTGAACAAGGCCACCGTCTCCAGCCTGGTCGCCGAGCTGGCCGAGCTGGGCCTGGTCCGCGACGGCGACGTCGAACGCGGCGGCGGGGTGGGCCGGCCCGGCCAGACGGTCGAGATCGACGGGCGGGTCTGCGGCCTGGGCGCCGAGGTCAACGTCGACTACGTCGCCGTCCTCGTGCTGGACCTGCGCGGCGAGGAGGTGCGCTACGTGCGCACCCCGCTGGACGTGCCGCGACTGGGCGTGGAGAAGACGCTGGACGAGCTGGCCGTCGCCATCGCGGCCGCCGCCGACGACGCCGCGGCCACAGGGCACGACATCGCCGGCATCACCGTCGGCATCCCGGGCATGGTCGAGACCGCGCCCGGCGTGCTGCGGCACGCGCCGAACATCGGCTGGCGCGAGGTACGCATCGCCGACGAGTTGGTCGCGCGGCTGCCCGGCCCGGTCACGGCCATCCGGGTCGAGAACGACGCCAACCTCAGCGCGCTGGCCGAGTCCGCGATGGGCGCCTCGGCCGGCACCGCCGACCTCGTCTACGTCACCGGCGAGACCGGCGTCGGCGGCGGCGTCATCTCCGACGGCGTGCTGCTGCGCGGCACCGAGGGCTACGGCGGCGAGATCGGGCACATGCCGATCGGCGACCCGGCGCACCGCTGCGGCTGCGGCAAGCTCGGCTGCTGGGAGGCCTCGGTCGGTCTGGCGGCGCTGCTGCGCGAGGTGGCCGACAAGGACGACCCGGTCACCGACCCGTCGGTCGACCTGGAGGTGCGGCTGGCCGAGATCCGCCGCCGGGCCGCGCTCGGCGACGGGCGGACGCTGCGTGGCATCGAGGCGGTCGGCACCGCGCTCGGGCTGGGCGTGGCCATCCTCGTCAACCTGTTCAACCCGCGGGTGATCGTGCTCGGCGGCTACTTCGCCGCCCTCGGCGAGTTCTTCCTGCCGGCCATGGAGACCGAGCTGGACAAGCGGGTCGTCGCGCCGGCCCGTGGCGGCTGCCGGATCGAGCTGTCCGCACTCGGGTTCACCGCTGCCTGCCGCGGCGGCGCGCACGTGGCGCTGGAGGCCGTCTTCACCGACCCCGCATCCGTGGCCGTAGCCACCGTCCCGACCCCACTTCCCGGAGGTATGGCGTGAGCGACCCGCTGCTGCAGATGACCGGCATCGTCAAGGTCTTCCCCGGCGTCCGGGCCCTCGACGGCGTCGACCTGGAGGTCCGCGCCGGCGAGGTGCACTGCCTGCTCGGCCAGAACGGCGCCGGCAAGTCCACGCTGATCAAGGTGCTGGCCGGCGCGCACCAGCCGGACGAGGGCGAGATCCGCTGGCAGGGCGAGGAGATCCGGCTCACCACGCCGCTCGCGGCGATGAAACACGGCATCGCCACCATCTACCAGGAGCTCGACCTCGTCGACGGCCTCTCCGTCGCCGAGAACATCTACCTCGGCCACGAGCTGTCCACTGCCGGCTTCGCCCACCGCGGCGACACGCAGAAGCAGGCCGCGGCGCTGCTGGCCCGGCTCGGCCACCCGGAGATCTCGCCGCGCCGCGAGGTCGGCACGCTGTCGGCGGCCGGCCAGCAGATCGTCAGCATGGCGCGGGCGCTCTCCCACGACGTCAAGCTGATCGTCATGGACGAGCCGTCGGCGGTGCTCGACCAGGAGGAGGTCGCTCGGCTGTTCAAGGTCATCCGCGACCTCACGGCCGACGGTGTCGCCGTCGTCTACATCTCGCACCGGCTGGAGGAGATCCGCCAGATCGGCGACCGCGTCACCGTCCTCAAGGACGGCCGCACCGTCGCCACCGGCCTGCCCGCCCGCGACACACCGACCCGCGAGCTCACCCGCCGGATGACCGGCCGCGACATCGAGTACGTGTTCCCGCAGCGGCAGTCCCGCGACGGTGACGGGGCGGTCGTGCTCGCGGTCCGCGACCTCTCCTCCGGCAAGGCGTTCAGCGGCGTCGACTTCGACGTCCGGGCCGGCGAGATCGTCGGGCTGGCCGGGCTGGTCGGCTCCGGCCGCTCGGAGATCCTGGAGACCATCTACGGCGCCCGCAGGGCGACCACCGGCACCGTCACCGTCGACGGCAAGACGCTGCGCAACGGGCACGTCCGGGCCGCCGTCGGCGCCGGCGTCGGGCTCTGCCCGGAGGAGCGCAAGAGCCAGGGCCTGCTGCTCGACGAGGCCATCTACCGCAACGTCAGCATCGCGTCGATGTCACGGTTCGCCCGCGGCGGGTTCCTCAACCGCGGCGGCGAGAAGCGCGCCGCCACCGAGCACATCAAGGCGCTCGACGTCCGCCCCGCCGACGTCGACCGCGCCGTCCGCACCCTGTCCGGCGGCAACCAGCAGAAGGTCGTCCTCGCCCGGTGGCTGCTCCGGGACTGCCGGGTGCTGCTGCTGGACGAGCCGACCCGAGGAGTCGACGTGGGGGCGCGCAGCGAGATCTACGCGCTCGTCCGCCGGCTCGCCGACGAGGGTGTGGCCGTCGTCCTGGTCAGCAGTGAGGTCCCCGAGGTGCTCGGCCTGGCCGACCGGGTGCTGGTCCTGCGGGACGGGGTCGTCGTGCACACCGGGCCGGCCGACGACATCGACGAGCACCGGGTCCTCGACCTGGTCATGGAAGGGAGCGCAGCGTGAGCGAGCAGACTCCGGCCGCACCGCCGGCCACCCCGCCCGCCGACGAGCACCGCCGCATCGAGGCGGCCGCCGCGGCCGAGGGCGAGACCCAGTCCGGCTTCGTCCGGTTCATGAGCAGCCCGGTCGGCCGGAACCTCGGCCTCATCATCGCGCTGCTCGTGCTGTGCGCCGTGGGCGCCATCACCGCCGGCGACCGCTTCGTCGACACCGACAACATGGTGACGATCCTGCGGTTCGCCTCCATCATCGGCGTGGTCAGCATCGGCATGACCTTCGTGATCATCGGCGGCGGCATCGACCTCTCGGTCGGCGCCATCGTCGCGCTCTCGTCGGTATGGGCCACCACGCTGGCCACCCAGACCATGGCCGAGGACACCCACTGGCTGCTCATGGTGTTCGTCGCCTGCGCCGTCGGCGTCGGCTGCGGGCTGATCAACGGCGTCCTCGTGGCGTACGGGCGCATGGCGCCGTTCATCGCCACGCTGGCGATGTTCGCCGCCGCCCGCGGCCTGGCCGAGATCATCTCCGAGCAGCGCACCCAGCTCGTGGACGTCCGCGAGCTGGTCGACACCATCAACGGCGAACTCCTCGGCATCTCGGTGCTGATCTGGATCTTCGCCGTCGTCTCCGCCATCGGCTGGGTGCTGCTCAACCGCACCACGTTCGGCCGGCGCACCATCGCCGTCGGCGGCAACGCGACGGCGGCCCGGCTGGCCGGCATCGCGGTCAAGCGGCACACCGTCCTGCTGTACGTCGTGCTGGGGCTGGCCTGCGGCATCGCCGGGATCATGCTGACCGCCCGCACCGGCACCGGCAGCGGGACGCACGGCCAGCTGTACGAGCTGGACGCGATCGCCGCCGTCGTCATCGGCGGGACGCTGCTCACCGGCGGTCGCGGCACCATCGTCGGCACCGTCTTCGGCGTGCTGATCTTCCAGACGCTGACGAACGTGTTCACGCTGAACAACCTCGACAGCTCCACCCAGGCGGTCGCGAAGGGCGCGATCATCGTGGTCGCCGTCCTGCTCCAGCAGCGGGTCGCGGTCCGCAGCAGCGACTCGACCTAGCGTCCCCCTCCCGAACCCACCCCCCAAGAGAGCGCACCCTCCGGACGGGCAGTCCGGGACCGAATCAAAGACGAGGAGAGACCCATGTCCGTACGCACGAATCGGCCGTACCGCCGGTTACTGACGTCCACGGTCGCCGTGTTCGCGGCCGGGGCCTTCGTGGTGGGCTGCACCAGCAACGAGCCGGAGGAGGAGGACCAGCCGGCGGCCGAGGAGACCGGCGGCGACGGCGGTGGGAGCGGCAACGACGAGCCGGGCGAGACCGTCGTCATCGGCTTCTCCGGGCCGGAGGCCGACCACGGCTGGCTGGCCGCCGTCAACGACTCGGCCATCGCCGAGGCCGAGAGCTACGACGACATCGAGCTGCGCACCGCCGAGGGCACCAACGACGCCAACCTGCAGATCAGCCAGATCGAGACGTTCATCAACGAGGGCGTCGACGCGATCGTGCTGCTGCCCACCGACGGCGCTCAGCTCACCGAGGTGGCCATCCGCGCCATGGAGGCCGGCATCCCGGTCATCAACGTCGACCGCGAGTTCTCCAGCCCGTTCGCCGCCCGCGCCACGATCCTCGGCGACAACCACGGCATGGGCATCTCGGCCGGCACCTACGCGTGCCAGCTGATCGAGGACAACGACATCCAGGACCCGGTGATCGCCGAGATCGCCGGCATCGACTCGCTGCCGCTGACCCAGGACCGCTCGCGGGGCTTCGCCGAGGCGCTCGAGGCCTGCGGGCAGACCGTCGACAACCGGGTCGCCGCCGAGTTCACCGTCGAGTCCGGCGAGGAGCAGGCCGCGAACCTGCTGCAGGCCGCGCCGGAGATCGACATCATCTGGAACCACGACGACGACCAGGGCGTCGGTGTGAAGCAGGCCTTCGACAACGCCGGCCGCGACGAGTTCTTCTTCATCGGCGGCGCCGGCTCGGCCAACGCGATGCAGTGGATCCAGGACGGCGAGATGGAGGCGACCATCCTCTACCCGCCGACGCAGGCCGCGGACGGCATCCGGCTGGCCCGGCTGATCGCGCAGAACAAGGGCATGTCGGACCTGGTCCAGGTGGAGGTGCCGCGGCGCATCGTGCTCAACGCGCCGGTCGTCAACATCGACAACGTCGAGGACTACCTGCACCTGGGCTTCGAGTCCTGACCACGTCCTAGGACGGACGAGCGTGGCGGGGCCGGCGCCGGCCCCGCCACCGTCTCGCCCGTCACCAACGGGGGCATTCAACGGAAGGCACGACAGATGACGGTTGACGACACGCCGACTCTCGGCGTTGGGATGGTGGGCTACGCATTCATGGGGGCGGCCCACTCCCAGGCCTGGCGGAACGCGACGAGCTTCTTCGACGTGCCGGTCGTCCCGGTGCTGCGGGCACTGGGCGGGCGGAACGCCGACGCGGCCCGCGACGTCGCCAGACGCTTCGGGTGGGAGAGCGTCGAGACGGACTGGCGGCGGCTCGTCGCACGCGACGACGTCGGACTCGTCGACGTGTGCACGCCCGGCGACACGCACGCCGAGATCGCGATCGCGGCCCTCGAGGCCGGCAAGCACGTGCTCTGCGAGAAACCGCTGGCCAACACGGTCGCCGAGGCCGAGGCGATGGTCGCGGCCGCGGAGAAGGCGGCGGAGTCGGGGGTGCGCAGCCTGGTCGGCTTCACCTACCGCCGGGTGCCGGCGATCTCGCTGGCCCGGCAGCTGGTGGCCGAGGGCCGGTTCGGGCAGCTGCACCACGTCCGCGCGCAGTACCTGCAGGACTGGATCGCCGACCCGGACACGCCGCTGTCGTGGCGGTTGCAGAAGGAGCGGGCCGGCTCCGGCGCGCTGGGCGACATCGGCGCGCACATCATCGACCTGACGCAGTTCATCACCGGCGAGCGCATCACCGGGGTCAGCGCGATCCTGGAGACGTTCGTCAAGGAGCGCCCGATCCCGGACTCCTTCACCGGGCTGGCCGGCTCCGCAGCGGCCAACGCCGAGAAGGGTCCTGTCACCGTCGACGACACCGCGCTGTTCCTCGCCCGGTTCACCGGGGGAGCGGTGGCCTCGTTCGAGGCGACCCGATTCGCGACCGGCCGCAAGAACGCGATCCGGATCGAGATCAACGGCTCGAAGGGCAGCCTGGCGTTCGACTTCGAGGACATGAACGTCCTCAACGTCTTCGACAACACCGAGGACGCCCGGCTGGCCGGCTTCAAGCGGGTGCTGGTCACCGAGCCCAGCCACCCCTACGTCAGCGCCTGGTGGCCCGCCGGACACGGGCTCGGGTACGAGCACGCGTTCACCCACCAGGCCGTCGACCTGCTGACGGCGATCGGCGAGGGCCGCGACCCGGAGCCGTCGTTCGCCGACGGGCTGGCGGTGCAGCGCATCCTCGCCGCGGTCGAGGACAGCGCCGCCGCCGGCAGCGCGTGGACGGAGGTTCCCGCACCCGCCTGAACACAGAGGACACCCGCAGGGCCGAGTAGTAGTACACACCGGGGGCGACCCCGGGGCACGGAGCGCATCATCCGTTCCCGACAGTCGAAGGAGACTGTGGTGAGTCATCCCACGCAACGCGCCCGCCGATGGGCGCGGCGATTATTGGCTGCAGGTGTCGCCGTCGTGACGACGGTGCCGCTCGCGGTGGCCGCGATGGCGCCACCGGCGGCGGCCCACCCCGGCCACGGCGGCTACTCGGTCCTGGTGTTCTCGAAGACGGCGGGGTTCCGGCACGACTCGATCCCGGCCGGCATCGCCGCGATCCAGCAGCTGGGCGCCGAGCACGACTTCGACGTGACCGCGACGGAGGACGCCGCGGCGTTCACCGACGCCAACCTCGCCCAGTACGACGCCGTCGTCTGGCTCTCGACCACCGGTGACGTGCTCAACGCCGACCAGCAGGCCGCGTTCGAGCGCTACATCCAGGCCGGCGGCGGCTACGCCGGCGTCCACTCCGCGTCCGACACCGAGTACAGCTGGCCGTGGTACGGCCAGCTCGTCGGCGCCTACTTCGCCAACCACCCGCAGAACCAGACCGCGACGGTCAAGGTGGAGGACCCGGCACACCCGTCGACGCAGCACCTGGACCCGCTCTGGTCCCGGTTCGACGAGTGGTACAACTACCAGACGAACCCGCGCGGCACGGTGCACGTGCTGACGTCGCTGGACGAGAAGTCGTACTCGCCGGGCACCGGCGCGATGGGCGCGGACCACCCGATCACCTGGTGTCAGAACTTCGACGGCGGCCGCTCCTGGTACACCGGCCTCGGCCACACCCAGGAGTCCTTCGCCGACCCGAACTTCCTGCAGCTGCTCCTCGGCGGCATCGAGACCGCCGCCGGCGCCACGCCGGCCGACTGCTCGGCCAGCCTCCCGGACAGCTTCGAGAAGGTCACGCTCGACGACACCACCAGCAACCCGATGGAGCTGGCGGTCGCCGACGACGGGCGGGTCTTCTACATCGACCGCAACGGCGCGGTCCGGCTGGTCCGGCCGGACGGGTCGGCCACGACGGTCGGCACGCTCAGCGTGTACACCGGCCAGGAGTTCGGCCTGACGGGCATCGCGCTGGATCCGGACTTCACGACCAACGGCTGGATCTACCTGACCTACGCCCCGGCGGGCGGACAGGCGATCGACCGGGTGTCGAGGTTCACCCTGACCGGCGAGACGCTGGACCTGGCCAGCGAGTCCGTCGTCATCGAGTTGCCGACGAACCGGGTCGAGTGCTGCCACGCCGGCGGCGCGCTGGAGTTCGACAACGACGGCAACCTGTACCTCACGACCGGCGACAACACGAACCCGTTCGCGTCCAGCGGCTACACGCCGATCGACGAGCGGCCCGGCCGGGCGCTCTGGGACGCCCAGCGCACGGCGGCCAACACCAACAGCCTCAGCGGCAAGGTGCTGCGCATCACCCCGTCCGACGGCGGCGGCTACACGATCCCCGCGGGGAACCTGTTCGCGCCGGGCACCGCGCAGACCCGGCCGGAGATCTACGCGATGGGCTTCCGCAACCCGTTCCGCATCGGCCTGGACCCGGCGACCAACAAGCTCATGGTCGCCGACTACGGACCGGACGCGGGCAGCGCGAACCCCAGCCGCGGCCCGGACGGCCGGGTGGAGTGGAACATCGTCGACCAGCCCGGCTTCTACGGGTGGCCGTACTGCGTGGGCAACAACACGCCGTACATCGACTTCGACTTCGCCACCAACGCCTCCGGCGCCGCCTTCAACTGCGACGCTCCGGTGAACAACTCGCCGAACAACACCGGCCTGACCCAGCTGCCGGCCGCCATCCAGGCCGAGATCTGGTACGGCTACTCCACCAACCCGCTGTACCCGGAGATCGGCGGCGGCGGCGCACCGATGGCCGGCGGCGTCTACCGGTACGACCCGGACCTGGTGTCGGACCGCAAGTGGCCCGCGTACTGGGACGGCAAGGCGATCTTCGGTGAGTGGAACCAGGGCAACCTGTACTCGTTCCAGCTCAACGCCGACGGCTCGAACGTCACCGACATCAACGCGGTGCTCCCGGACTGGCCGTTCGCCCGGCCGCACGCCCTGCAGTGGGGCCCGGACGGCGCGTTGTACGTGATCGAGTGGGGCAGCGGCTTCGGCGGCAACAACGCCGACTCCGGCGTCTACCGCATCGACTACGTGCAGGGCGACCGGGCGCCGGTGGCGCGCATCGACGCCAGCGCGACGTCCGGCCCGGTCCCGCTCACGGTCGACTTCGACGGCTCCGCGTCGATCGACCCCGAGGGCGGCCCGATCACCTACGCCTGGGACTTCGACGGCGACGGCACCACCGACTCCACCGAGCCGGAGGCGTCGTACACCTACACGACGGCCGGCGACTACACCGTCGCGCTCACCGTCACCGACGCCGACGGCCTGGCCGACGTCGCCAACGTCGACATCGCGGCCGGCAACACCGTGCCGGACGTCAACGTGGCGTGGCCGCCGAACGGCGGGTTCTTCGAGTTCGGCGACACGATCCGGTACGAGGTGAGCGCCACCGACGCCGAGGACGGCCAGGCCGAGTGCCCGCGCATCGTCACCCAACCGGCGCTCGGGCACGATGAGCACTCGCACGAGTACGCCGAGTACTTCGGCTGCGAAGGCGTGTTCCCGCTGCCCGGCGACGAGGGCCACGTCGGCGCGAACATCTTCGGCACCGTCACGTTCACCTACACCGACAACGGCGCGCCGAACGTCAGCCCGCTGACCGGGCAGGAGGTGTTCGTCCTGCAGCCGAAGCGGCGCGAGGCCGAGCACTTCGACCTGACCGGCCGGCTGGAGGGCTCCACGTCGGGTGGTGACCCGGGCGTGCAGCGCGAGACCACCGGCGACGTCCTCGGCGGCGGCCAGAACATCGGGTTCATCGAGCCCGGCGACTGGTGGGCCTGGGACCCGATGAACCTCACCGGCATCGACAGCATCACGCTGCGGGCGGCCACACCCAGTGGCCCGTCGACGGTCGAGGTGCGCACCGGCTCGCCGGACGGGCCGACGGTGGCCACGATCAACGTGACCCCGACCGGCGCCTGGCAGACCTACGGCGACTTCACCGGCACGGTCAGCGGCGAGACGGCCGACGACAGCGGCCCGCTGTACTTCGTCAACGTCTCCGGCGGGCTGAACGTCAACTGGATCGACTTCAACGGCCGCGGCGTCACCGACAACCAGCGGCCCGACGTCGAGGTCACCGCGACGCCCACCAGCGGGACCGTCCCGCTGGACGTCGACTTCACGGCCACCGCGACCGACCCCGAGGGCGACGACCCGCTCACCTACGCGTGGGTCTTCGGCGACGGCGGCACGGCCTCCGGCGCGACGGCGTCGCACACCTACACCGAGGCGGGCACGTACGACGCCACGGTCACGGTGACCGACGCGCGCGGCGCCGCGGCGACCGAGCACGTCACCATCGAGGTCGAGCCGGTCGTCGTGGAGCCGCCGGTCTGCCTGAACGGGCGGTCCGACGGGTTCGACGGCACGTCGCTGGACCGGGACCGCTGGACGACGGTGATCCGGGAGAACCAGGACCTGGTCGTCGCCGACGGCGCCCTGGTGCTGCCGACGACGAGCACCGACATCTACGGCACCAACAACACGAACACGCCGAACATCGTCCTGCAGGACCTGCCGGACGGGCCGTTCACCGCGACCGCGAAGCTGACCATGCAGGCCTACCGGGCCTACCAGCAGGCCGGTCTGATCATCTACGGCGACGACGACAACTACGCCAAGATTGTGCTGGAGGGCCGCGACACCGGCACGACCAACCCGGCCGCGCGGATCTTCCAGTTCATCCGCGAGGAGAACGGCGCGCCCAACGAGGTGGGCGAGAGCAACACCGCCAACCTCGGCGCCGCCTACCCGGACACCGTCTGGGTGCGCTACATCAGCGACGGCACGAACCTGCGTGCCGCGTACAGCGCCGACGGCGTGACGTTCACCGAGATGCCGCAGACGAAGAGCCTGGCCGGCATCACGAACCCGAAGATCGGCCTGTTCGCGCTGTCCGGCACCGGCCAGCCGGTCACCGAGGTCCGGTTCGACTCGTTCCACATCACGCCCGACGACACCGCCACCCCGGCCGAGCCGAGCGACGAGTTCGACGGCGACGTGCTGGACGGCTGCCGCTGGACCGTGCTGCGGCCGGACCCGGCGGCGTACCGGGTCGCCGGCGGCAAGTTGGAGATCGACACCGCCGACGGCGACATCTACACCGGCGACACCACGCCGCCGCCGGGGAACTTCATGCTGCAGCCGGCGCCCGAGGGCGACGAGTGGAGCATCGAGACCCTGGTCGACGCGTCGGCCCTGGTCGAGCAGTACCAGCAGGGCGGGCTGATCGTCTATGGCGACGACGACAACTACATCAAGTTCGACGTCGTGATGGACAACCCGGCCGGCCAGGCGCTGGCCCGCCGCATCGAGCTGCGCAGCGAGGTCGGCGCCGCCATCCAGGACCCGCAACCCCAGGTCACCGGCCTGACCCAGGGCGTGTGGCACCTGCGGATCACCCGGTCCGGCGACACCTACACCGGCGCCTACAGCGCCGACGGGCAGACCTGGACCGACCTGGCGGAACCGGTGACCAACAGCGTCCTGTCGTCCGGCAACGCGCGGGTCGGCCTGTTCACCATCGGCACCAACCAGGCGGCGCCCAAGACGGTCACGTTCGACCACTTCCGAGTGGTCACCGAGACCGTCGACGAGACGCCGCCGACGGTCGCGGTCACGCTCGACCCGGCCGCGCCGACCGGCCAGAACGGCTGGTGGACCGGCCCGGTCTCCGTCACCGCGGTGGGCACCGACGACCAGGGCGGCGAGGTCGCACTGGAGTACCGCATCGGCGGCGGCGACTGGACGCCGTACACCGGAGCGGTGGTGGTCGACGCCGACGGCGAGCACGCGCTGGCGTTCCGCGGCACCGACGCGGCCGGCAACGTGTCCGACCCGGTGCCGGCGGCGGTCAAGAAGGACGCCGTCGCACCGGTCACCACCGCCACGGTGACGGGCAGTGCGCCGGTCTCCGTGACGCTGGCGGCCGCCGACGCCACGTCCGGCGTCGCGGCCACCGAGTGGTCGCTGGACGGCGGCGCCTGGACGGCCTACACCGGCCCCGTCGCGGTCAGCGGAGACGGCGAGCACGAGCTGGCCTACCGCTCGACCGACGCCGCCGGCAACGTCGAGGACACGAAGGCGGTCACCGTGACCGTCGACGGGTCCGCGCCGGTGCTGTCGGTCACGGGCGTCGCGCACGGCCAGCTCTACGGCGACAGCCAGAGCCTGACCGTCAGCTGGACGGCCACCGACAACGGCCCGGTCACCACGACCGGGACGCTGGACGGCCAGGCCATCCAGTCCGGCGGCGCGATCGCGCTGCACGCGATCCCGCTCGGCCTGCACGAGCTGGTGGTCACGGCCACCGACGCGGCCGGCAACGAGACCGTCCAGGAGCTGGTGTTCTTCTCCACCACGTCGTTCTCGGACATGGAGAGCCTGATCACCCAGTTCCAGACGGCCGGGCAGCTCACCTCGCAGGTGGCCAAGGACCTGCAGAGGTCGCTGGCCACCGCCCGCCGGCAGGAGGGCATGGGCCGTGAGGACCGGGCCGTGATCGCGCTGGAGTCGTTCAAGAGCACGGTCAACGCGAAGGTCACCGACGCAGGGGCGAAGAACACCCTGCTGCGCGACGCCGACGCGATGATCCTGCGGCTCGGCGGCACGCCGCGTCAGGCGTCCGCCGGTGTCCGCGCCAACGGCGGCGAGGCACTCACCGGACTGGGCCGTCTCGACGGCGACCCGGTGCGGGGCGACGGCGAGGAGCTGCCCGCCACCGAATAACCGTCACCACCCACCACGAGGAGACGTCACCATGAGAGTTCAGCTGCCGTCCGGCGTCCTGCGCCGGAACGGAACCCGCGACCAGGGCACCTCGGCCCTGCCCCGGATCGCCGGGCCGGACTCTCGTGGGCGACGGGGAGCCGGCGTCAGCCGGTTCCCGGCCCCGGTGCCGGAGCGACGCGCTCCGTTCCGGCACCGGGGCGCCACCCTGGTGGCGTCCTCGGAAGGGGTCGTCGCATGAGCGGCGTCGGCATCTGGTTCGTCGGCGCCCGTGGGTCGGTGGCCACCACGACCACCGTCGGGCTGCTGGCCATCCGGTCCCGGCTGGCTGGGCACACCGGCATGGTGTCGGAGCTGCCTGAGGTCGCGGCGGCCGGGCTGCCGGCGCTGGACGGCGTTGTCGTCGGCGGCCACGAGGTCGTCGAGGGCACGCTGGGCAAGCGTGCCGAGGAGCTGAGCGCGGGCGGGGTGTTCCCGCCCGCGCTGGCCACCGTCCTGGCCGGCGACCTCGCCGCGGCCGATGAGCGGATCCGGCCCGGCGTCGTGGCCGGGCAGGGCACGCAGCGCGCGGCGGCCGAGCGGGTCGAGGCCGAGCTGCGCGCGTTCCGCGACGAGCACGGCCTGGACCGCGTCGTCGTCGTCGACGTGTCCAGCACCGAGCCGCCGGTGGCCGGCGACGAGCCGGCGCTGGCGACGATCGAGGCGCTGGAGGCGGCGCTGGACGCGGGCGGGTCGCCGCTGCCGGGCAGCTCGCTGTACGCGTACGCGGCGTTCCGGGCCGGCTGCCCGTACGTCGCGTTCACACCGAGCCCGGGGCCGCGGGTCCCGGCGCTGCTCGCTCTCGCTCTCGAACGGGGCGTGCCGTGGGCCGGCTCGGACGCCAAGACCGGCGAGACGCTGGTCAAGACCGTGCTCGGGCCGATGTTCGCGATGCGCGCGCTGAAGGTGCGCTCGTGGTCGTCGGTGAACCTGCTCGGCGGCGGCGACGGGCAGACCCTGGCCGACCCGGAGAACGCGGCCAGCAAGATCGCCACCAAGGCCAACGGCCTGGAGTCGATCCTCGGCCACGCGGTCGACGGGCCGCTGCACATCGACTACGTGCCGGACCTGGGCGACTGGAAGACCGCCTGGGACCTGGTGTCGTTCGAGGGCTTCCTCGGCACCCGGATGACCATGCAGTTCACCTGGTCCGGCTGCGACTCCTCGCTGGCCGCGCCACTGGTGCTGGACCTGGTCCGGCTGATCGCGCGGGCGCACGAGCTGGGCGCGGCCGGGCCGGTCGAGGAGTTCGGCTTCTTCTTCAAGGACCCCGCCGGCAGCGAGGTGCACGCGCTCAGCTCGCAGTGGGCGGCGCTGTCCGCCTGGTGCGAGCGGGCCGGCCGGGGAGACCTATGAGGCTGCGCGACGTCGCCGAGCTGGTGCGGGCGCCCGCGGCGCTGACCGTGCCGGGCGACTCGCTGGCCGGCGCGGCCGCGGCCGGGTTCCCGTACGGCGCCCGGACCGCGGTCACGCCGCTGGCCTCGGCCTGTCTCTACTGGGCCGGGATGGCGCTGAACGACTACGCCGACCGCGACCTGGACAAGGCGGAGCGGCCGGAGCGGCCGATCCCGTCCGGCCGGGTCACGCCGGCGCAGGCGCTGGCCGTTGCCACCGGACTGACCGCGGCCGGCCTCGGGCTGGCGGCGGTCGCGGGCGGACGGCGGGCGCTGCGGGTCGCGGTCCCGCTGGCCGCGACGGTGTGGGCGTACGACCTCATCGCCAAGCCGACGCCGGCCGGCCCCGTCGTGATGGCGGCGGCGCGTGGGCTGGACGTGCTGCTCGGCGCCGGCGGCCGGGAACGCGCGGCGGCGCTGCCCGCGCTCGCCGTCGCCACCCACACCGCCGGCGTCACCGTACTGAGCCGCGGCGAGGTGCACGGCGGCTCGCCGGAGTCGGCCCGGTTCGCCCTCGGCACGACGACGGCGGCCGCGGCCGCCGCTGCGGTGCCGTGGCCGGTCCGGCCAGCAGCGATCGCCGCCGCGGCGTTCGCCGGCCTGTACGCGGCGACCGTCGGCAAGGCGCAGCTGGGCGCGGCCCGCACGCCGGACGCGGCGACGGTGCGCTCGGCGACCGGCGCCGGGGTGCGCGGCGTGATCCCGCTGCAGTCGGCCCTGCTGGCCCGGTCCGGCGCGGTCGCGCTGGCCGGCGCCGTCGTCGGCATCGGGCCGGCCGTGCGGGCGCTGTCGAAGGTGGTGTCGCCGACATGACCAGGCAGCCTTGGCACGCCGGAGCGCTCCACGAAGTGGGGTATTACGGGCGCGACTGGTCACCCCCGGCGAGCCAAGCGGTCGCCGGGAGCGCGAGCGGGTGGCGGGCGTTTCCTTGGCACGCCGGAGCGCTCCACGAAGCGGGCATTTCGGGCGCGGCTGGTCACCCCCAGCGAGCCAAGCGGTCACCGGACTCCCGGCGAGCCAAGGGGGCGGCGACATGAGCGAGACCCGCAACCTGCGCTTCGGCTACGGGACCAACGGGTTCGGGAGCCACCGGCTGGACGACGCGCTGGCCGTGATCGCCGGGCTGGGCTACGACGGCGTCGCGCTCACCGTCGACCATCCGCACCTGGACCCGTTCGCGCCGAATCTGTCCGCGCGCACCGTCGCCGTCGGGCAGCGGCTGGCCGAGCTGGACCTGGCCGTCGTCATCGAGACCGGCGCGCGGTACGTGCTGGACCCGTGGCGCAAGCACGAGCCGAACCTGATCTCCGACGCCGGCCGGGAGCGCCGCGTCGACCTGCTGTGCCGGGCGGTGCGCATCGGCGCCGAGCTGGGCGCGGAGGCGGTGTCGTTCTGGTCCGGCACGCTGCCCGGCGGCGTCAGCGCCGAGGAGGGCTGGCGGCGGCTGACCTCCGGCGTCGCCGCGGTGCTGGACGAGGCGGACAAGCAGGGCATGATCTGCGCGTTCGAGCCGGAGCCGGGCATGTTCGTCGACACCGTCGGCGGCGTGCTGGAGCTGCGCAAGCGGCTCGGCGACCCGGAGCACCTGCGGGTGACGCTCGACGTCGGGCACGTCGTCGCGAACGAGGCGGGCACCGTCGCCGACTGTGTCCACCAGGCCGGCGACCTGCTGGCCAACGTGCAGCTCGACGACATGGTCCAGGGCGTGCACGAGCACCTGGAGTTCGGCGACGGCGAGATCGACCTGCCGGCGGCGCTGGGCGCGCTGCTCGACGCCGGCTACGGCGGGCTGGCCGCCGTCGAGCTGCCGCGGCACGGGCACGCCGCGCCCGCCGTCGCACGCCGGTCGCTGGAGGCGCTGCGCGCCGCCGAGGCCGTTGCCTTGGGACACGGGGGAGAGGGAGGAGCGTCATGAGCGCGACGATCGATCGGACCCCGCACCTGGACCAGGCGGCCCGCGAGCGGCTGGCCGAGCTGCTCGCGGAGGTCGCCGAGGACCCCCGGCGGATCTCCGTGCTGTTCCCGGCGGTCGGCCGGCGGGTGGTCCGCGGGCCGTCCAACCCGGCCGACCCGGACGGGCTGCGCAGCCCTCGGCTGGAGGACGAGGCGCGGACGGCGCTGCTGGTCACCGCCGCCGCCCGGCTGGACCGCGCCGCGCTGGTGCGCGAGGTCGGCCAGCTGTACCGGTTCGGCGACGCGGACGAGAAACGGGCGGTGCTGCGGGCGTTGCCGGACCTCGACGTCGCCGACGAAGGGCTGCCGCTGGTGGCCGACGCGCTGCGGACGAACGACGTCCGGCTGGTCGCCGCGGCGCTCGGCCCGTACGCCGCTCAGCACCTGGACGCGGCGGCGTGGCGACAGGGCGTGCTGAAGTGCCTGTTCGTCGGCGTGCCGCTGGACGCCGTCGCCGGGCTGGACGAGCGCACCGACGAGGAGCTGGCCCGCATGGTCGCCGACTACGGCAACGAGCGGGTGGCCGCCGGGCGGTCCGTGCCGAGCGATGCCTGGCGCATCCTCGGCCGTCACCCCGAGGCCGTCGACGGCCGCTTCCCCGTCCCGCCGCAGGAGGCCTGACGATGCGCATCTTCGACCCCCACATCCACATGACCTCCCGCACCACCGACGACTACCAGCGGATGTACGCCGCCGGCGTGCGGGCGATCACCGAGCCGGCGTTCTGGCTCGGCCAGCCGCGCACCAACGTCGGCTCGTTCGTCGACTACTTCGATGCGCTCGTCGGCTGGGAGCGGTTCCGGGCCGCGCAGTTCGGCATCCGGCACCACTGCACGATCGCGCTGAACCCGAAGGAGGCCAACGACCCGCGCTGCCACGGCGTGCTGGAGGTGCTGCCGCGCTACCTGGCCAAGGACGGCGTCGTCGCGGTCGGCGAGCTGGGCTTCGACTCGATGACCGACGACGAGGAGAAGGTGTTCGTCCGGCAGCTGGAGCTGGCCGGCGAGCACGACCTGCCGGTCCTCGTGCACACGCCGCACCGGGACAAGGCGGCCGGCACCCGGCGCACGCTGGAGCTGGTCGCGGCCAGCGGGCTGCCGCCCGAGCGCGTGCTCGTCGACCACCTCAACGAGACCACGGTGGGCATGGTCGCCGACTCCGGCTGCTGGATGGGGTTCTCGATCTACCCGGACACCAAGATGGACGAGCACCGCATGGTGCGGATCCTCGCCGATCGCGGGCTGGACCGGATGATCGTCAACTCCGCCGCCGACTGGGGGCACAGCGACCCGCTGAAGACGGTGAAGACCGGCCGGGCCATGCTCGCCGAGGGGTTCGACGCCGACGACGTCGACCGCGTGCTGTGGCAGAACCCGGTCGCGTTCTACGGCCAGAGCGGCCGGCTGCTGCTGGACGAGGTCGACCTCGCCGGCACCGAGCGGACCGCGACGTTCCAGGGCAACTCGATCCTGCGCGGCCAGCGCCCGGAGGCGTGATGCGGTTCAGGCACACCGACGGCACCGTCGTCCACCTCGCGTACTGCACGAACGTCCACCCGACCGAGGACGTCGAGGCGCTGCTGGACCAGGTGACGCGCTACGGCGCCGGCGCCCGGTCCCGGCTCGGGGTGTCCCGGCTGGGGCTGGGCCTGTGGCTGCCGGCCCCGGTGGTCGCGCGGCTGGCGTCCGAGGCCGGCCGGCCCGACCTGGACCGGCTGCGGGCGACGCTCGCGGCTGGCGGGCTGGAGGTGGTGACGCTCAACGCGTTCCCCTACCAGGGCTTCCACGACCCGCGGGTCAAGCTGGCCGTCTACCACCCGGACTGGCTGACCGCCGAGCGGCTGGCGTACACGCTGGACTGCGCCCGGGTGCTGGCGGCGCTGCTGCCCGACGACGCCGTCCGCGGCAGCGTGTCCAGCCTGCCGCTGGCCTGGCGCACGCCATGGGACGACGCCCGCCGCGGGCTGGCCGCCGATCGGCTGGCGCAGCTGGCCGACGGGCTGGCCAAGGTCGAGGCGGACACCGGGCGGACGATCCGGGTCGCGCTCGAGCCGGAGCCGGGCTGCGTCGTCGAGACCATCGACGGCGCCGTGGCCCAGCTGGGCGGCGTCGACACCGACCGGATCGGCGTCTGCCTCGACGCCTGTCACCTGGCGACGCAGTTCGAGGAGCCGGCCGACGCGCTGGCCGCGCTCGAGACGGCCGGGCTGTCCGTCGTCAAGACGCAGGCGTCGGCGGCGCTGGAGGTGGCCGACCCGTCCGACCCGGCCGCCCGCCGGGCGCTCGCGGCCTACGCCGAGGACCGGTTCCTGCACCAGACCCGCGCGCTCACCCGCGGCCAGGTGGTCAGCGCCGACGATCTGCCGGCGGCGCTGTCGTCGGCGGCGTTCCCCGACGACGGGCCGTGGCGGGTGCACTTCCACGTCCCGGTGCACGAGCAGCCGGAGCCGCCGCTGACCGCCACCCAGGACCACCTGACGGCGACGCTGCGCGGGCTGTTCGGCGGGCCGCGCGCGGTCACGGACCACGTGGAGGTCGAGACGTACACCTGGTCGGTGCTGCCCGCCGGGCGCCGGCCGGACGGCCCCGACGGGCTGGTGGCCGGGTTGGCGGCGGAGCTGCGCTGGGTCGCGGACCGGATGGCGGAGATCGGTATGGAGGAGATCGCGTGAACAAGCTGCTGGTGCTCGACGTCGTCGGCCTGACGCCGCGGCTGCTGGAGCACACCCCGAACCTGCGGGCGATCGCCGGGGAGGGCTGGCAGGCCTCGCTCGGCACCGTCCTGCCGGCGGTGACCTGCTCGGTCCAGTCGACGTTCCTCACCGGCGCGATGCCCCGCGACCACGGCGTCGTCGGCAACGGCTGGTACTTCCGCGACCTCGGCGAGATCTTCCTCTGGCGTCAGCACAACCGGCTGGTCCAGGGCGAGAAGGTCTGGGACGTCGCCCGGCGCGCGAAGTCGGACTACAAGGTCGCGAACGTGTGCTGGTGGTACGCGATGGGCGCCGACACCGACTGGACGGTCACGCCGCGGCCGATCTACCACGCCGACGGCCGCAAGTCGCCGGACTGCTACACCCGGCCGCCGGCGCTGCACGACGAGCTGACCCGGTCGCTGGGCGAGTTCCCGCTGTTCCAGTACTGGGGCCCGACGGCGTCGATCAAGTCGTCGGACTGGATCGTGCAGGCGACCCGCCGGCTGATGCCGCGGGCCGACCTCACGCTGGCCTACGTCCCGCACCTGGACTACGACCTGCAGCGGTTCGGGCCGCACAGCCCCCAGGCCGTCGCCGCCGCCCGCGACGTCGACCGCGTGCTCGCCCCGCTGCTCACCGACGCCCGGAACCAGGGCGTCACCGTCGTCGCGCTGAGCGAGTACGGCATCGGCCCCGCCAGCCGCCCGGTGCACGTCAACCGGGCACTGCGCCAGGCCGGGCTGCTCGAGGTCTACACGCAGGCCGGCATGGAGTACCTGGACCCGTGGGCGTCGCGGGCGTTCGCCGTCGCCGACCACCAGGTGGCGCACGTCTACGTTCGCGACCCCGGTGACCTCGAGGCCGTCCGGGAGCAGTGCGAGGCGCTGCCCGGGGTGGACCTCGTCCTGGACAAGCAGGCGCAGCGCGAGTTCGGGCTGGACCACGAGCGTTCCGGCGAGCTGGTGCTGGTCGCCGACCTCGGCGCCTGGTTCACCTATTACTACTGGCTGCACGACGACCGCGCCCCCGACTTCGCCCGCGGTGTGGAGATCCACCGCAAGCCGGGCTACGACCCGGCCGAGCTGTTCCTCGACCCGGCCGACCCGCGGGTCAAGCTGCGGGCCGGGATGTCGCTGGCGAAGAAGAAGCTCGGGCTGCGGTACGCGATGAGCGTCGTGCCGCTGGACGGGCAGTGGGTCCGCGGGACTCACGGCCGGCTGCCCGACGACCCGGCCGACGGGCCGGTGCTGCTGTGCAGCGACCCGTCGACGGCCCGCGACCAGCTGGCCGCCACCGAGGTCCGCGACCTCATGCTCGACCTCGCCGGGCTCAGCACCCCGGTACGGAAGTGACCGAGCGCACCGCACCGACGCACGAAGGAGACACCATGGCACGACCGATCACCCTCTTCACCGGGCAGTGGGCCGACCTGCCGTTCGAGGAGGTCGCCCGGCTGGCCGGCGAGTGGGGCTACGACGGCCTGGAGATCGCCTGCTGGGGCGACCACCTCGACGTCTGGCGCGCGGCCGAGGACGACGCGTACGTGAAGTCGCGGCTGGACATCCTGGAGAAGAACGGCCTGAAGGTCTGGACGATCTCCAACCACCTCAAGGGCCAGGCCGTCTGCGACGACCCGATCGACGAGCGGCACCGCGGCATCCTGCCGGACCGCATCTGGGGCGATGGCGACCCCGAAGGCGTCCGGCAGCGCGCCGCCGAGGAGATGAAGGTGACGGCGCGCGCCGCCGCCCGGCTCGGCGTGAACACCGTCGTCGGCTTCACCGGCTCGGCCATCTGGAAGTACGTCGCGATGTTCCCGCCGGCCTCGGACGACATGATCGCGGCCGGCTACCGCGACTTCGCCGACCGCTGGAACCCGATCCTCGACGTGTACGACGAGGTCGGCGTGCGGTTCGCGCACGAGGTGCACCCGTCGGAGATCGCCTACGACTACTGGACCACCGTGCAGACGCTGGAGGCGATCGGGCACCGCGAGGCGTTCGGGCTCAACTGGGACCCCAGCCACATGGTCTGGCAGGACCTCGACCCGGTCGCGTTCCTGTGGGACTTCCGCGACCGCATCTACCACGTGGACTGCAAGGACACGAAGAAGCAGCTCGGCAACGGCCGCAACGGCCGGCTCAGCTCGCACCTGCCCTGGGCCGACCCCCGTCGCGGCTGGGACTTCGTCTCCACCGGGCACGGCGACGTGCCGTGGGAGCAGTCGTTCCGGATGCTCAACGCGATCGGCTACGACGGCCCGATCTCCGTCGAGTGGGAGGACGCCGGCATGGACCGGCTGCGCGGCGCCCCCGAGGCGCTGGAGTTCGTGAGGTCCCGCGTGTTCGACGCGCCGACGGCCGCGTTCGACGCGGCCTTCAGCTCCACCGACTAGACCTCCGCAGCATCACCCCCGAAAGGAGCACGACGATGTGTTACGGATTCGACGGCGATCGCGCGCTGGACGAGTCGCTGGGCAGCCGTGGGCTGGGCCGGCGGCGCTTCCTGGTCGGCGCCGCCGCGGCCGCCGGCGGCGTGCTGGCCGGCGGTCTGGCCGGCGCCCTGCCCGCGTCGGCCGGCGCCCAGCCGACCGGCCGCACGATCGTCCCGCGCGGTGCGATCAGCATCCAGCTGTGGACGGTGCGCGACGCCTTGGCGCCCGGCGCGCTGTACGACGCGACGCTGGGCTCGATCGCCGACTACGGGTACACGAAGGTGGAGCAGGCGCTCGGCTACTTCGGCCGGACCGCCGCCCAGCTGCGTGACTTCTACGACAGCATCGGCATCTCGGCGACGTCCAGCCACGACGGCATCAGCGGCGACCAGGCGTCGCTGGAGGCGAAGCTGGAGAACGCGGCCACGCTCGGCCAGCGCTTCATCGTCGTCCCGTTCCTTGCCTCGGACTCGCTCTCGGACTGGCAGCAGTGGGCCGAGCAGATGAACGAGGAGGCGGCGCTGGCGCGGTCGTACGGGCTGCGCTACGGCTACCACAACCACGCCCACGAGTTCACCACCGACCTCGGCGGCGGCGTGACCCCGTGGGAGGTGCTGACGTCGGAGCTGGACCCGAGCCTGGTCCACCTCGAGGTCGACCTCTACTGGGCCGTCACCGGCGGCATCAACAGCGGCGTCGCGGTGGCGGACTCCGAGCAGTTCGCCATCGACGTCATCGACGCGGCGCCGCAGCGGACGCTGCAGTACCACGTCAAGGACCGGCATCTCGCCGGCGGCGACATGGCCGACCTCGGCACCGGGCACATCGACTTCGCGAAGATCTTCCGCGCGCACCGCGTGCTGGAGTACATCGTCGAGAACGACACCCCGGATGTGACCCCGCTCCAGACCGCGCAGGTCGGCTACGAGTACCTGACCAGTCTGCGCATGCGCTGAACTGCTGGTCGGTGCCGGCGGCGGTCCGCTCCGGCGGGCCGCCGCCGTGTTTCGTCCGCGTGTCGATGATCTTCGATTCGGCCGGAAGGGTAGCTGCGGGACACCTCGTCAAGGCACACTTGGGGGACCGAGGTGGTGCCGGTGATCCGATCGAGGGCGGAGGGTCGCGCGCTGCCGTCCCAGCGTGGACGGCCGGACGGTGACTTTTCCGAGGTCAGAGGACCGGGCGACGCTGTGCCAACAGCCGTCGTCGACGACGACGAGCCGCCGGCCGCGCCGGCGCCGCAGTTCACCGATGCCGGTTCCGGCGCCGATCTCACCCGCCGGTACCTGCGCGAGATCGGCCGGATCCCGCTGCTGAGCGGGCCCGACGAGGTCCGGCTGGCACGTGCGATCGAGGCCGGGCTGCTCGCCGAGGAGCGGCTCGCCGCGTCCGGTTTCGACGACGAGGCCCTGGCCGAGGTGGTGCGGCTGGGCCAGGAGGCGAAGGCCGCCCTCATCGAGGCCAACCTGCGCCTCGTCGTCTCCATCGCCCGCCGCTACACCCGCCGCGGCCTGCCGCTGCTCGACCTGATCCAGGAGGGCAACGTCGGCCTCATCCGCGCCGTCGAGCGGTTCGACTACGCCCGCGGCTTCAAGTTCTCCACCTACGCGACCTGGTGGATCCGGCAGGCGATCAGCCGGGCGCTGGCCGAGCAGGGCCGCACCATCCGGCTGCCGGTCCACGTCGTCGACGAGCTGAACCGGGTCCTTCGGGTGCTGCGGACTCTGTCGCAGGCGCAGGCCCGCGATCCGTCCGTCGAGGAGCTGGCCGCCGCCACCGCGCTCTCCGCCGACCGCGTCGTCGAACTGCTCTCGTACGCCGAGGAGCCGGTGAGCCTGCAGCTGCCGGTCGGCGAGTCGTCGGAGAACATGTTCGGCGACTTCGTCGAGGACACCGACGAGCTGTCGCCGGAGGAGCTGGTCGCCCAGCTGCTGCTGCGTGACCAGGTCGAGCAGGTGCTGGACGGGCTCAGCGAGCGCGAGCGGGCGGTCGTCCGGCTGCGCTACGGCCTGCACGACGGCCGCACCCGCACGCTCGAGGAGGTCGGCCGCGAGTTCGGCGTGACGCGGGAGCGGGTGCGCCAGATCGAGCACCGCACGCTGACCAAGCTGCGGCGCAACGAGTGGGCCAGCGAGCTGCGCGACTACCTGGGCTGACTAGGGTGGGGGCGTGAAGCTGCGCCGCACGAGTCGCCCTGCCGTCGACGGGCTCGCGCCGGGGGAGCGGGTGCTCGCCACCGGCGACGGGCCCGACGGCGACGTCGTCGCCACGACGAGCCGGCTGCTGCTGCGCGGCGGGTCGGTCGCGTGGACGTCCGTGGAGACGGCGTCCTGGGACGGCGAGGCCGAGGTGCTCGTCGTCACCGAGGTGCCCGACGCCCGCGGCCGCCGGACCCGGCACCGAGTGGCGCTGTCCTCGCCGCGCCGTCTGGTCGACGTCGTGCGCGAACAGGTCACCCAGAGCGTCGTCATCAGCCGCCACATCACCGTCGACGGCCGCCGCGGCGTCCGCGTCACCGGCCGCCGCACCCCGTCGGACGAGCTCGCGTGGACCGTCCAGGTCGACTCCGGCATCGACCTGGCCGACCCGGCCACCAAAGCCCGCGTCGACGCCGCAGTCGCCCTCGTCCGCAACGAGGTGGAGTAGCGGGTCAGCCGGCCGCCACGGCGGCGTGCTCGGCGAGGCCGCCGGCGCATTGCTGGATGAACTTGGTGAGCGTGCGGCGGTAGAGGCCGCCGAAGCCGGGGACCTTGGCCCGGAACGACGAGCGCCAGCGGATCGTGGTGCCGTCCGGGCCCTCGGCGAGGTCGATGTCGGCGCGGTAGTCCTCGATCGCCAGGCCGGACAGCAGGACGTAGCTCAGCCGCCGGTCCGGGACCAGTTCGACCAGGCGCTCCCGGCTGGCGACGCGGCCGGTGCGGAAGACCCGGACCGCGCCGAGGCTCTCGCCGCCGTCCTGGCCGGGGGACTCCAGCTCGAACGAGCCGATCGGGGACCAGCCCGGCCAGCTCGCGCCGTCGCGTAGCAGTGCGTAGACGGCGCCCGGCGGCGCCGTCGTGGTGGCAGTGACGTCGATGCGCTGAACACCCATGTACCAAATGGTACAGATAGGATCGGGGCATGACGGAGGCGGGTGCCGGGAAGGAACGGCTGCTGCGCGCGGCGCTGGAGTACGTGGCCGCGAACGGGGTGGGCGAGCGCAGCCTGCGCCAGATCGCGGCGGCGCTGGGCACCAGTCACCGCATGCTGATCTACCATTTCGGCTCCAAGGAGGGCCTGCTCGTCGAGCTCGCCCGGGCAATGGAGGAACGCCAGCGCGATCTGCTGGCCGAGCTGGCCGCGACCGACGACCCGATCGAGGCCGGCCGGCGGTTCTGGGCGCAGCTCGCCGACCCGGCGCTGTGGCCGCACGAACGACTCTTCTTCGAGCTCTACGGCCGCGCCCTCCAGGGCGACCCGGGCGCGCTGCCGCTGCTCGACGGCGTCGTCGACGCGTGGGTGACGGCGCTGGCGGCGCCGCTGGAGCGGGCCGGCGTCGCGCCGGAGATCGCCCGGGCGCAGGCCCGCCTCGGCGTCGCGGTCGGGCGCGGGCTGCTGCTGGACCTGCTCGCGACCGGCGACCGCGCCGGCGTCGACGCGGCGATGGAGCAGTTCGTGGGCCTGTACGCCGCCACCCTGCCGTCCTCGACGGGCTGAGAACGCCCGGATCGGTCAGAATGGGGGCCGAAAATTCTCGGAAGGGCCGGTGACGAATCGATGGAGCTCACGACCGCGCGGCTGCGGCTGCGCGACTTCCGCGACGACGACCTGGACGGGTTGCACGCGCTGGTCAGCGACGACCGGCTGACACGGTCGCTGTCGTTCGACTCGCGGGACCGGGACCAGGCGACCGGCATGCTGCGCGGGTTCGTCACGCAGGCCGGCGAGCAGCCGCGCGTCGAGTACTACCTGGCCGTGACGCTGCGCGAGGACGACGACGGGCTGATCGGCTTCTTCCGGCTGGGGCTGGCCGGCGTGCGCGCCGGCAAGCTCGGCTACCTCATCGCCGCCGAGCACCAGGGCCAGGGCTACGCCACCGAGGCCGCCGCCGCGGTGCTCGACCTGGCCTTCGGCCCGCTCGGCCTGCACCGCGTCACGGCCGCGATCGGGCCGGACAACGCGGCCTCGATCGCGGTCGTGGAGCGGCTCGGGCTGGTGCTGGAGGGGCGGCTGCGCGAGAACGTGTTCACCAACGGCGCCTGGCGCGACTCACTGCTGTACTCCGTGCTTGCCGCCGAGTGGCCTCCGCCTCACGCCGCCTCGGCGAAGACGACGACGTTGTCGCGGTAGCGGCCCAGCCCGCGGTCGTACTCGCCACCGCAGGTGATCAGCCGCAGCAGCGGCCGGTCGTCCGGCCCGCCGTAGACGGCGTCGGTCGGGAAGTCGTCCTGGGAGTACTGCCCGACCTCGACGACGACGAACGCGGAGGTGCCGCCGTCGGCGCGGGTGACGACGATCTCGTCGCCGGCCGCGACCTCGCCGAGCCGGTAGAACACGTCCGGCCCGTCGCTGCTGTCGAGGTGACCGGCGATCACGGCGGCGCCGTTCTCGCCCGGCTCCGGCCCGGCCTTCCACCAGCCCGCGTCGCCGTACGGCGGCGGGACGAGGACGTTGCCGGGGTCGACGGCGATCGGGACGACGTTCGTGTCGATGCCGGCCGCCGGGACCGCCACCCCGACCGGATCGGCCAGTTCCTCGGCCGCGACCGGGACCGGTGTGGGGGTGGGCGACGGTGTGGGGCTCGCGGCTGGTGTCGTGGCTGGTGTCGTGGCCGGCGGCGGGACCGTGACGGCGCCGGACGGTTCGCCGGTGTCGTCACCGCCGCAGGCCGCCGCCAGGACCGCTGCGAGGACCACGACGGCCGCCACCCGCCCGGAGCGGCGGCCGTCGCGGGTCTGACGCACGGCGGGTGTCCCGGTCAGCTCTCGGTCCGGAAGCGACGCCAGAGCAGTCCGGCGCCGCCGACCGTCGCGAGCCCGACGAGCGCGCCCGGCGCCAGCCAGCCGGTGTCCGGGCCGGACGACGTGCTGCCGGCGCCGGTGTCGACGCCACCGCTGGGCGCCTGGCCGCCGTCGTCGTCGCCGGAGCCGTCGTCGTCGCCGCCGGCTTCGTCGTCGGTGGTGATGCCGGTGTTCACGCCGCCGCTCGGGGCCTGGCCCCCGTCGTCGTCGCCGGAGCCGTCGTCGCCGCCGCCGGAGCCGCCGTCGTCGTCACCCCCGCCCGAACCGCCGGCACCGCCGTCGTCGTCGCCGGAACCGCCGTCGTCGTCGCCGCCGTCGTCGCCACCGTCGTCGTCATCGCCGCCGTCGTCGTCACCGGCGTCGTCGTCCATCGACACGGCCACCGTGTCGACCGCGGTCGCGGGCGCGGCGAGCGCCACGCCCGCACCGGTCAGGCCGGCGGCTGCGGCGAGCGCCGCGGCGAGGCTGATCTTGCTGGAACGCATGGCTGGACTCCTTCGTGTGGGTGGACTTCCAGCCATCAATCTCGCCTGCTCAGCGTGAGGATTCCAGCTCAGAGGGTGTTGTTGAGAGCGTTCTCATCGAGACCTCATCGCCGGCCCGGGTTCTCTCATGAAACGCGTCGTCCCCGCCGCCCGGCAGGCGCCGGGCGACGGGGACGAGAGGGGACGATCAGAGCCCGTCGAGCACCGCGAACGGGTTCGTCGCGCCGCCGTTGGGCGCCGCCACGATCCGCCGGTCCAGCGTGTACGACCCGCCCGCGGGCAGCGTCACCGGGAACCGGCTCATGATCCAGTTCCCGTTGCCGTACGCGGTGAACTCGTCGTCACCGGCGTAGATCAGCCCGTACGTCTGCGGGTCGGTGCCGGCGCCGCCGATCCACCGCCCGGCCGGGACGTACTCCGCGGGCGACTCGTACGGCGTCGTGATGACGGGGTGCCCGGCGACGCCGTGCCGCTGGCCGGCGCCGTCCCAGTCCATCGCGTCGCCGACCCAGACCGACAGATCCGACGAGCCGGTGTTGCGGAACACCGTCGACGCCCGCACCCACGGCTCGCCGGGGCGGATCGTGTACGTCGTCTCGACGGTGACGTCGGGGTGGGCCGACGACGTGCCGGTGGTGCGCACGATCGCCGCGTCACCGGTGGCCTGCACGATCTCCACGCCGGTGGAACGGACGGTGGTCTGCTGCCAGGCCTCGGTGCCGGTCGGCTGCTCGTCGACGATGTACGGCAGGTTCAGCCAGTCCAGCTGGTCGGCCCGGCCGCGGACGGCGAGGTCGATCGGCTTGCCGACGGTGGAGTTCGGCAGCTGGCCGTCGTTGAAGACCTTGGAGATGGTGACGGCGAGCGTGCTGTTCTCCATGACGACGTCCTGCGGCCCGCCCTCGACGATGCCGCCGGAGATCTGTCTCCCGGTGCTGGCCAGGACGGTCACCGGCGCCAGCGCGATGTTCGCCGTCGCCGTGCCGCCCGCGACCACGTCGGCCGGGACCGATGCCGTCGCGTAGCCGAGCGTCGCCACACGCAGCGTGTAGGCGCCCGGGTCCAGCGCCATCAGGTAACTGCCGTTGGCGGCCGTCCGGGCCGTGCCGACGACGGTGCCACCGGCGTTCAGCGCCTCGACCAGCACGCCCGCGGCCGGGGCGCCGGTGTCGGACTGCGTCACCGTGCCGCCCACGCGGGACCGGTCGGCCACCTCGTCGTCGAGCAGGTCGAGCTGATCGGCCCACGCGGCGATGTTCGAGGAGACGTGTCCGGCGCCCGGGTAGTCGGTGATGTGGTACCAGCTGATCTCCTTCGTGTCGCCGGCGCCGACGCTCGCGTCGAACCAGGTGCCGGTGACGTAGCCGAAGCCGCTGATGGCGTACGGCTCGTCGTCGAGCCAGGCCAGGCCGTGCGCCGGCACCGGCCGCACCGTCGTGGAGCCGACGTAGGCGAAGTTGTCGGTCCAGCCGGAGGTGCGGTAGCCGGGGTCGTTCCCGATGCCCGGGACGTACGCGACGTCCTGCGCGCTGTCCGGGTCCAGCAGGTACTGGAAGTACCCGGTGAAGTCCGTGGCCCCGGTGTTCTCCACCTCCAGCGTGATCTTGACGACGGGCGCGTCGCCGAGCGCGCGGTAGCGCAGCGTCGTCTTGAGGTTGCTGTCGATCTTCGCCGACCCGGAGGCGACAACGGCGTCGCCGTCGGTCCCGATGTCGGTGAGGTTCAGCCAGTCGTTCGGACGGTTCCAGTCCGGCGTGCCGGGCCCGCCGGCCGTCCGCGACAGCATCAGCTCGCTCCAGTCCAGCGTCTCCTGCGCGGTGCCGTCGAGCAGGAACAGGTCGCCGAGGCCGCCCGCTGCGAGCGTGCCGGGCAGGTTGTTCGCGGCCGCCCGCGACGAGATCGTCGCCTGGATCCGGTCGTTCATCGTGAAGTGGTACGTCTCGCCGGCCACCGTGTCGGGGCGCGGGCTGCCGGACCCGTAGTCGGGCGCGACGGTGGCGGCGCCGGCCGTCGGGCCGGTCACCTCGGCCAGCTTCAGGTCAGCGGTGACGGTGCCCGTGGCGCCGACAGTCACCGACGTGGACGAGCCGGCGACCGGCAGGAACGCCCGCTTCGCCGTCGACACCGTGTAGTCGCCGGCGGCCAGGCCGAGGACGTAGCGGCCCTGCGAGTCCGTCGTCGTGGTCAGCGACGTGCCGCCGCCGGTCGCGACGACCCGGGCGTCGGCCACCGGTGCGCCGGTCGCCGAATCCGTCACGACGCCGGTGACGCGGGCCCAGCGGGCCGCCGCCTTGCCGCCCGGCGTGAACGCGTAGAGGTTGCCGTCCCAGGCGCCGGCGACGACGGTGTTGCCGCTGACCGCCGGGCCGGAGCCGACCCAGGTGCCGATCTCGTACTGCCACAGCGGCTGCCCGGTCACGCTGTCCAGCGCGTAGAAGAAGCCGTTGTTCGCGCCGACGAACAGCGTCTCGCCGCTGAGCACGGGCGAGGACAGCACGCCGCCGGTGTAGGTGCCACCGGGCAGCAGCCGGTCCCACAGCACAGCACCGGTGCGGGCGTTGAGCGCCGTCACCGCGCCGCTCGGGAAGCCCATGTAGACGACCTCGCCGGCGACGGCCGGGGCCGACGGCGTCGCGCCGCTGGACACCCGCGAGGCGTGCGGGCTGCGGTAGGTCCACAGGTCCCGGCCGGTCACGGCGTCGCGGGCGATGATGCCGTTGTTCGAGCCGATGAAGACCCGGCCGTCCGCGGCCGCCGGGATGCCGTCCTGCCAGCCGCCGAGCACGGCCGACGACTGCCACTGGCGCGCGCCGGTCGCGGCGTCGAAGGCGAGCACCTGGTCGGCGGTCTGGCTGCCGACGAAGACCTGGCCGTCCGCGATCGCCGGGGTGCCGTCGCTCATGGTCGCGCCGGCCAGCGGCGACGCCCACAGCTGGCTGCCGTCGTCGGGGTCGAGCGCGACCAGCAGGCCCTGCGCGGCCGCGCCGTAGCGGGTCTGGTAGGCCCAGTAGACCTTCCCGTCGGCGACGGCGGGGGAGTAGTAGCCGTAGGCGCGCTGGTTGTTCGGGTCCGGGGCGTCCTCGGTGTCGCGCTGCCAGACCAGCTCGCCGGTCGTCCGGTCGACGGCGAACAGCTGCGCGCGCAGCGTGCCGACGAAGACCGTGTCGCCGAGCACCGCCGGGGTGCCGACGACCGACGACGGGACCTCGTACTCCCACAGCTGCTCACCGGTCGCGAGGTCGACGGCGTGCAGCGCGGCGTTGCCGTCGCCGTTCTCGTCGCGGGTGCCGGCGTACACGACGCCGTCGACGATCGTCGGCGAGCCGGTGAGGAACGTGCCCGGCGTGCGGTAGCTCCAGGCCAGCTCCAGCCCGGGGTCGACCGTGTCCGCGGCGACGCCGGAGTGGGCCGGGTCGCCGTGGTGCTGGGTCCAGTCGGCGCCGGCGACCGGCGCGACCAGCGGCTGGGTCGTCATGGTGAAGTCGGCCGACTCGGTCCAACGCTCACCGCCCTCGTCGACCGCCTCGACCTCGATGGTGTGCGGGCCCGGCGCCGGCGCCCGGCCGACGAACTCCGAGTGCCAGGTCAGCTCGCCGGACGGCTTCAGGCTGCGCCACGAGCCGCCGTCGATGCGGTACCGGACCCGGACCACCTCGTCGGCGGTGTCGTACGCGTTGACCTGGATGTCGGGGAAGCCGGTGCGGTTGCCGTCGGCGCCGACCTCGCTGCCCGGCGCCGGGCTGGTGATCGTCAGCGCCTGGTCCACGCCGTACATCCGGAACGGGTTCTCGAACGTCTCGCCGCGCAGGTGGATGAAGCGGAAGCCGCGCGGCGCGTTGTCGATCGTGTACGAGCTGGACACCGTCTGGATGTGCTTCGCCGACGGAGCGAACTCGCTGTTCGGCTCGACGTCGTTGGAGTGCTCGTGGCCGACCAGCATCAGCTCCGCGCCGTACTGGTCGAACAGGTCGCCGTACTGGTCGTACTGCGACGGCGAGCCGAAGGGCACGTTCATCGGCTGGTGCGCGAGGACGATCAGCTCCTTGTCGCCGACATTGGCCTCGAGGTCGCGGCGGATCCAGCTCAGCTGCTCGTCGAACGGCGCCTGGCCGTTGTTCTCCAGCACCAGGAAGTGCCGGTCGCCGTAGTCGAACGAGTACCACTCGGGGCCGACGTGCCGGCGGTAGTTGTCGATCCGCGCGGCGTACGTGGTGCCGCCGCCGGAGAAGTACTCGTGGTTGCCGACCGCGGGCCAGACCGGGACCTCGGAACCGGCCGTCGCGTTCTTGTAGGTGGTGAACTCCGCGTCGGTGGCGTTGTTCGTGAGGTCACCGCTGACGGCGATGAACGGGATGTCGTTGGAGGTGGAGTTGATCTCGTGGATCTGCTCCGGCAACTGCGGGTTGACGTGCGGGTCGGCGATGTTCGCGAACGAGAACGTGGAGCCCTGGCTGCCCGGGTCGCGGGTCAGCGCGAAGTCCGCCGTCCGCGCCTGCCCGGCGGTCACCGGGCCGAAGTTCCGGTAGAACCGCGGCGTCATGAACTCGTCGGCTCCGACGACGTAGCCGGTCGGCTGGGTGATGAACACCATGTCGCTGAGCCGCCGGTCGACGTCCATCTCCAGCTGGTAGCGGCCCTGCGCGTCGGTCTCGACCAGCGCGACGCCGTCGGACACGCTGACGCCCGCGACGCCGGGCTCGCCGGCGTCCTGCGTGCCGTCGCCGTCGTGGTCCTCGAACACCACGCCGGTGACCGGCGCGGCCGCGGCGGCGATCGTCTCCGCGACCACGGTCGCGACCGGGCCGATCAGGGCCAGCGCGGTGAGCAGCGCCAGCGCCGCGTAGACGGCGCGGCGGTAGCGGCCGAGCGCCTCCGGGGCGAGGCGGGCGGTGAGCGTTCTCACGTCGACTCCATTCACTGAGGGGTCACAGCAGCCGATGGACGAACCAGGCCAGCCCGGTCACGACGGTCGCGGCGGCCGCGACGACGTGTGCCAGCGGGAACCAGGCGTGCCGCCGGGCGGCGGACGCCATTGCGTACAGCCCGGCGGCCAGGGCGGCCGTGCCGAGCGCGATGCCGAGGTCGTAGCCGGCGAACGACGTCACCAGGTCCCAGCCGAGGTCGTCGCCGAAGCGCAGCTCGCCGGCGAACGCGAGCCCGTGCAGCAGTCCCGCGACGGCGACGGCGGGCAGCCGCCGGCGCGACCCCGGCCCGACGACGTTCGCCGCGGCGACCCAGACCACCGACAGCGCGACCAGTGCGCCGACCAACTGTTCCGGCGGATCGACCCAGCCGGCGACGACGGCCAGCAGGCCCACGCTGCCGGCGGCGGCGAACGCGGCGACGCCGCGAGCGAGCTGTGCCAGACCGGTCGCGCCGACGGCCAGCGCGGCGACGAACAGCGCGTGGTCCGCGCCGGTCAGCACGCGCTGCACGCCGAGCCCGGCCGAGCGCAGCGCGGAGTCGCCGAACGATGGCCGGCCGGCGCTGAACGACGTCTGCCCGCCGTCCAGCACGACCCGGCCGCGCTCGCCGCCGAGGTCGTAGTCGACGGTGGTCGTGTGGTCGTCGACGACGGCGTCGGAGCCGGCGCCGGAGAACACCGAGTAGTCGACGACGTAGCGGCCCGACGTCGCGCCGTGGCAGTCGTAGTCCAGGTCGAGGACGGCGTACGGGATGTCCTCGGCGGTCGCGTCGGTGGCCGGCTGCTGCTGGACGTCGGCGCCCGTCAGCCTCATGGTGCACTCGACCTCGTCGACGAGGAGGAGGATCCGCTCCCGCAGGTAGTCCTCGATCAGCGCGCGCTGCGCGTCGAGCTGGGCCCGGCGGCCGCCGTCGTCGGGCGCCTCGATCGCCTCGGTGCCCATGCCGATGGCGCGGGCGAGGATCTCGTACTCCAGGCCGAGCCGGTAGTCGACGTGGTCGCCGTCGGCGCGCAGCTGCGACCAGCCGTCGCTGGTGCGCACGTGCGCCAGGGCGGGCGCGGCGGCCGCGAGCAGCGCGAGGACCGCGACGGTCCCGGCCACGACCGCGCGCACCACCCGACTGCTCGACATGCACACCTTCCGGTCCAGGGGATCCGGCATTCCGCCGGGAACACCCTGGTTTGCCGGAGTTCGGCCGGGCAATGGTCGTCGCCCGATGTTCGCCGAGGGTTCGTACCGGCGACGACTGGCCTTCGAAGGACGAGACTGGGACCGATCGTTCAGCGGGGGTTCAGGTGCGCCACCGCACGGTCGGACCGGAGGTGAGGCGATGCGGGTCCTGGTGGTCGAGGACGAGCGGCGGCTGGCCGCCGGGATCAGGGCCGGCCTCGAGGCCGAGGGGTTCGCCGTCGACGTCGCCCACTCCGGCGTCGACGGGCTCTGGGCGGCGGCCGAGCATCCGTACGACGCGATCGTGCTCGACCTGCTGCTGCCCGGCCTCAACGGCTACCAGGTGTGCGCCCGGCTGCGCGAGCGGGGCGTGTGGACGCCGATCCTGGTGCTCACCGCGAAGGACGGCGAGTGGGACGAGGTCGAGGCGCTCGACACCGGCGCCGACGACTACCTCACCAAGCCGTTCTCGCACCACGTGCTGGTGGCCCGGCTGCGCGCGCTGCTCCGCCGTGACCTGCGGGAACGGCCGGTGGTCCTGGCGGCGGGCGACCTGCGGGCCGATCCGGGGTCGCGGCGGGCCTGGCGCGGCGACCACGAGGTGGAGCTGACCGCGCGCGAGTTCTCCGTGCTGGAGTTCCTGTTGCGTCGCCGCGGCGAGGTGCTGTCGAAGACGGAGATCCTGCGGCACGTGTGGGACGAGGCGTTCGACGGCGACCCGAACATCGTCGAGGTCTACGTCGGTCACCTGCGCACCAAGCTGGACCGCCCGTTCGGGCGGCGGGGGATCGAGACGGTGCGCGGGGCCGGCTACCGGATGGCCGCCGATGGCGGCTGAGGGCGGTCGCCGGGGCTCGGTCCGGCTGCGGACGACGGCCGGGGCCGTGCTGATCGCCGGGCTGGCACTGCTGCTGGGCGGCGTCGCGCTGGTCGTCGTCATGCGCTCGACGCTGCTGGAGCAGGTGGCCGACGCCGCGCAGTCGCGGGCCGCGTCGGTGGACGCCGCCGATCCGCGGCTGACCGGCACCGACGACGACGGCTTCGTGCAGGTGCTCGACGGTGATCGGCGGGTCGTCGCCGCGACGGCGAACGTGGCCGGCGCGCCCGCCGTCGACGTCCGGCCGGGGGAGACGGCGCGGGTGGACGTCGTCCACGGCGAGGACATGCTGGCCGTCGCGGTGCGGTCCGGCGACCGGACGGTCGTGGCCGGCCAGTCCGCCGACGACGTCGCCGAGGCGACCGGCGTGGTGACCCGGCTGCTCGGGTTCGGGCTGCCCGCGCTGCTCGCCGTGGTGGCGGTCACGACCTGGTGGACGACCGGCCGGGCGCTGGCGCCGGTCGAGGCGGTCCGGGCCGAGGTGGACGAGATCTCGGCCGCGCAGTTGCACCGGCGCGTGCCCGGCGGCCGCGGCGACGACGAGATCGCCCGGCTGGCCCGCACCATGAACGCGATGCTGGACCGGCTGGAGGAGGCGCAGACCCGGCAGCGCGAGTTCGTCTCCGACGCGTCGCACGAGCTGCGCTCGCCGGTGGCGTCGATCCGCCAGCACGCCGAGGTCGCGTTGGCGCACCCGGACCGCACCACCGTGCCGGAGCTGGCCGCCACCGTGCTGGCCGAGGACCTGCGGGTGCAGCGGCTGGTCGAAGACCTGCTGGTGCTGGCCCGCGCCGACGAGCAGCTGCTGCGCCTGGCCGCGCACCCCGTCGACCTCGACGACCTCGTGCTCGAGGAGGCCGTGCGGCTGCGGGCGGCCGGCGTCACCGTCGACACGACCGGCGTGGCCGCCGCGCGGGCGACCGGCGACGCGGCGGCCCTGCGCCGGGTGCTGCGCAACCTCGGCGACAACGCGGCCCGGCACGCGTCCGCCGTCGTCGCCCTGTCGTCCGCGACGCGCGACGGCGCCGCCGTCCTGGCCGTCGAGGACGACGGCCCCGGCATCGCGCCGGCCGACCGGGAGCGCGTCCTGCGCCGCTTCGTCCGCCTCGACGAGGCCCGCGACCGCGACGCCGGTGGCGCCGGCCTGGGCCTGGCCATCGTCGACGAGCTGGTCCACGCGCACGGCGGCACGGTCGAGGTGACGGAGCGCGCGGGCGGCGGCGCCCGGCTCGTCGTCCACCTCCCCGCTGGGTGATCGCCGCGTTCAGCGCCGGTTCAGCACCGCCGATGCACGCTCGTGCCATGAAGAACACAAAGGCATGGATCGGGACCGCCGCACTGGTGGCGGCCGGAGGGATCGCCACCATCGGCGCGGCGGCCGGCGGGGACGACGACGGCGGCGAACGGCCCATCACCGGAGACGCCCTGGACCGCGCCGCCGCGGCGGCGCTGGAGCACACCGGCGGCGGCGCCGTCACCGCGACCGAGCTCGGCGACGAGGAGGGCTACTACGAGGTCGAGGTCACCCTCGACGACGGCACCCAGGTCGACGTCCACCTCGACCGGGACTTCGCCGTGCTGGGCGACGAGTCCGACGGCGCCGGCGACACCGAGGACTGACGGTGCGCGCGGCGGCCGGGCTTGCGATCGCCGTGGCCGGCGCGCTGCTGGCCGGCTGCGGCGACGACGGCGGCGCGACCACGCGGCGGGTCGACACCGCGACGCCGTCGTTCGCCGGCCGGAGCGCCGTCACCAACCCGCTGTTCCCCGTGCGACCCGGCGATCAGACGATCCAGCTGGGTCAGGAGGAGGGCGAGCCGCTGCGGGTCGAGGTGACCACGCTGCCGCGGACGCGGACGATCAGCTGGAACGGCCGGCGGATCGAGGCCGTCGTGTCGCAGTACGTCGCCTACCGGTCCGGCCGCGTCGTCGAGATCGCGCTGGACTACTACGCGCAGGACGACGCCGGCGGGGTCTGGTACCTCGGCGAGGACGTCGACAACTACGAGGACGGGGTGGTCGCCGACCACGAGGGCAGCTGGCTGGCCGGCCGCGACGGACCCGGTGGGCTGATCATGCCGGCCGACCCTCGCGAGGGTGACGTGTTCCGGCCGGAGAACATCCCGGACCTGGTGTTCGAGGAGGTCACGATCCAGGATGACGACGTCACCGCCGACGGCCCGCGCGGGCCGGTGCCGGGCGCCGTCGCCACCGAGGAGCACCTCATGGACGGCACCGTCGAGCACAAGGTGTTCGCGCCCGGGTACGGGGAGTTCCGCGCCGAGGCGCCGGACGAGCTGGTCCAGGTCGCCCTCGCCGTGCCCACGGACGCGGCGCCGGGCCCGGTCCCGCTGCTGCTCGAACAGCTTGCCGACGGCGCCGCGCGGGTCTTCGACGACCCCGCCGCGGCCGCCGTCCGGGCGGACGCGATGGCCGCCGCCTGGCGCTCCCGGCCCGAAGGCGACGCGTCGCCGCCCGTACTGGTCGCTGAACTGGGCGACGCGCTCGACCGGCTGACGGGGGCCGCGACGGCCGGCGACCCGGACGCCGTCCGGCAGGCGGCCGTCGACACCGCGACCGCCGTGCTCGACCTCACCCTCGTCCACCGCCCGCCGGCCGAGGTCGACGGCGCGCGGCTGGACGTCGTCGCGCGGCAGCTGGAGATCGACACCGCGGCCGGTGACCTGGCCGGGCAGCGGTCGGACGCGGCGATCCTCGTGGCCCTGCGCGACCGTGGCGCCGCCACGCGCTGAGCGAACGTGCGTCGCGGCCGGGCGGGTGCGGTACTACGCTCCGCTTCATGTCCGACGCGACCCGAGACGGCCAGGACGCGCTCATTCCGCAGATCCGGATCATGCGGCGGTCCGGCCAGGAGCAGCGGGCGACGTTCTTCGAGCTGTTCTTCGACCTCGTCTACGTCTTCGCCGTCACCCAGCTCTCGCACCACCTGCTGGCCACGCACCTGAGCTGGACGGGGGCGGCCGAGACGGCGTTCATGCTGGTGGCGGTCTACTGGGCGTGGAACTACACGACCTGGATGGCGAACTGGTTCGACCCAGAGACGGTGCCGGTGCGGCTGGTGCTGACGTTCGTCATGCTGGCCAGCCTGCTGATGGCGGTGGCCATCCCGGACGGCTTCGGCGATCTCGCGCTGCTGTTCGCCTGCACCTACTCCGGCCTGCAGATCGGCCGCAACCTCTTCGTCGTCCTCGCGACGCCGCCCGGGCTGTTCCACCAGAACTTCCGCCAGATCCTCGCCTGGTCCGTCCTCTCCGCGCCGTTGTGGGTGGCCGGCGGCCTGATCGAGGATGCCCGCTGGCCGCTCTGGCTGGCCGCGCTGGCGCTCGACCTCGCCGGCCCGCTGGCCCGCTACTGGCTCCCCGGCGCCGGCGCCACGCCGATGAGCCAGTGGTCGATCGACGGGCACCACTTCGCCGAGCGGTTCCAGCTGTTCATCATCATCGCGCTGGGCGAGAGCATCGTGCTCACCGGTGTGACGGCGTCGAACGGGGAGATGAACGCCGAGACCGGCCTGGCCCTGGGCCTGTCGTTCCTCGGCTCGGTGGCGCTGTGGTGGCTGTACTTCTCCGGCGCGTCGCCGGTCATCGCGCGCCGCATCGGGAGCAGCAGCAGCGAGGACGTCGGCGCGCTCGGCCGCGACATCTACACCTACCTGCACGTGCCGATCGTCGCCGGAATCGTGCTGATGGCTGTCGGCGACGAGCTGGTGGTCGCCCACCCCGACTACGACATGGAGACGGTCGGGGCGCTGGCCGTCCTCGGCGGACCGGCGCTGTTCCTCCTCGGCCTGGCGGCCTGCGGCGTCCGGGTCAAGCACCCGGTCGGCTGGCCGGCGATCGTCGCGGTGGTCGTCCTGCTCGCGGGCGTTCCGGTCATGGCCGGGCAGAGCGGCCTCGTGACGGCGGCGTTCTCGCTCGTGGTGCTGGGCACGCTGGCGGTCGTCGAGCACCGTCGCGCGGTGCGGGCGTCGTCAGACCCGGACTGAGGCGAAACGTCGCGCGGACGCCGTGCCGCCGTCGTCCGCGGTTCACCGGCCGGTCCGGCGACGGTGCGAATACTCGACGAGCCCCTGCACGCTCGTCGAGAGGATCAGTCATGGCTCTGCGGACACTGCGCCGGACGGTGTCGGCCGCCGGCGCGATCGCGCTGCTCACCGGCCTGGCGGCGGTGCAAGCCGGCGCCGACGAGGAGGACCCGCGGATCGAGCAGTACCGCCAGGCGCTGGCGGCCCTGCGTCCGCTGACCGACCCGCCGGCCTGCGACCAGGTGGCCGAGCCGGCCCGCTGGGTCGACGCCGGCGCCCCCGACCAGGGCTCGGCCGATGCCGTCATCTCCGCCCACCGTGGCGCGCTGACGCTGGCGCCGGAGAACACGCTGGACTCCTACGCCTACGCGTTCGCCTACGGCGTCGACCTGGTCGAGGTCGACATCCAGCAGACGAAGGACGGCCGGTTCGTCGCGCTGCACGACTCCACCGTCGACCGCACCACGAACGGCACCGGCAACATCGCCGACCTCACCTACGACGAGGTCCGCGCTCTCAACGCGGCTGACTACGAGCCGTGGAAGGGCACGGCCTACGACCCCGCCCAGGTCGCCTCGCTGGAGGAGGTCCTCGAGCTCGCGCAGCAGGCCGGCAAGGGCCTCGAGCTGGACATCAAGGGGTCGGTCACCGAGGAGGGCGAGCTGGCCGAGCTGGTCGGCGAGTACGGCCTGATCGAGGAGTCGATCTTCAACTCCGGCGACGCGCGCATCTTCATGGCCGAGCCGGCCGCCCGGCTCATCTACAACCGGGACCGGTGGGAGCCCAACTTCCTCATCTACGAGATCGCCGGGATCTTCAAGGTGTTCGGCTCGCGGCTGGACGAGTACACGCCGGAGTCGATCGCGGCCGCGCATGACAACTGCGCGATCGTCATGCCGCACGCCTACGACGCCGGCCCGGAGCAGGAGGTCGCGCAGTTCCTGCAGGCCCGCGCGATGGGCGCCGACGGCGTGCAGACCAACCAGCCGGAGCTCATCGTCGCGGCCGCCGGCGAGGCCGTCGACTCCGCGATCGAGGTCGGCCGGAGCGAGCGCGGCCGCATCGACGAGATCTGCCTGGTCAACGCGGACAACGGGTTCGGCTTCCCGGGCAAGCCGGTGCGGTTCGAGCGCGGCGACAAGTCCGCCGAGGTGACCTCCGGCCGCGGCGGCTGCGTGGCGGTGCCGGACGGTCACTGGCTGGGCGCGCGGGTGACGTTCGGCGGCGACGGCGCCGTGCACGCTTCTGCGGCGCGGCTCGTCCCGTAGGCGGAGCGGGTGGCGCCGTCAGCCCTTGACGGCGCCACCCAGCCCGGCGCCGCGCAGGAACAGCCGCTGGAACACCAGGAAGATCACGATCGGCAGCGCCATCGAGATCAGCAGCGCGGCCAGGAAGACGTCCAGCTCGACGGTGTCGCGGATCAGCGGCAGCCGCACCGACAGCGGCTGCAGCGTCGGCTCCGGCAGCACGATCTGCGGCCAGAGGAAGTCCTTCCACGCGTTGAGGAACGCGAAGATCGACACGACGCCGAGGATCGGCTTCGACATCGGCAGCACCACCGACCACAGCATCCGCAGCGGGCCGGCGCCGTCCATCCGGGCCGCCTCGTAGACGTCGCGGGGCAGGCCGTCCATGAACCGCTTCACCAGCAGCACGTTGAACGCGTTGGCGCCGGCGGGCAGCCACACCGCCCAGTACGTGTTCAGCAGCGACGCGCTCACCACCGGCAGGTCGAGCACGGTCAGGAACAGCGGCACCAGCACGACGACACCGGGGATGAACAGCGTGGCCAGCACGGCCGCCGTCACCGCCGGCGCGTAGCGCGGCCGCAGCACCGACAGCACGTAGCCGCCGGTCGTCGCGATCAGCAACTGCACGAACCAGGAGCCCAGCGCCACCCACACGGTGTTGGCGAAGTAGTGGCTGATCTGCGCCTGGTTCCACGCCGTCGACAGGTTCGCCCAGTCCACGCCGCTGGGCCAGAACGCCATCGGCGTGCGCAGCGTGTCCTGCGTCGTGCTGATCGACGCCCGGGCCAGCCAGAGGATCGGGCCCAGGCTGGCGACGGCCAGCGCCACCAGCACCAGCCCCTGTGCGGCGCGCAGGCTCCAGCGGGTGCCGGTGCGGGCGCGATCGAAGCCGGACAGGATGCTTCGTTCGCTCACGTCGTGCTCCAGGACCGGGTGAGCCGGAAGTAGACGGCGGACAGGACCGCGAGGAACAGCGCCAGCAGCACCGACAGCGCCGTCGCCGCGCCGTAGTCGCCGAAGCGGAACGCATAGTTGTAGATCTGCAGCAGCACCGTGACCGTGGCGTTCTGCGGGCCGCCGTTGGTCATCAGGTATGGCTCGGTGAACACCTGGAACGTGGCGATGACCTGCAGGATCAACGTGATCAGCAGGATGGCGCGCAGCTGCGGCAGCGTCACGTGCCAGATCTTGCGCCACAGGCCGGCGCCGTCGACCTCGGCCGCGTCATACAGGTCGCCGCGCACGGCCGTCAGTGCCGCCAGGTAGATGAGCACCGTCGCGCCGGCGTTGGCCCAGGTCGCCTGCAGCACCAGCGACGGCATCGCCGACGACGCGTCCTGGATCCAGCTGAACGGGCCGAGCCCGGCCCAGCCGAGGATCGTGTTGAACACGCCGGTCTGGCTCGCGTCGTAGAAGAACCGCCAGAGCAGCACGGCCACCACCGGCGGCACGACGACCGGCAGGTAGGCCAGCGCGCTGTAGAGGCCGCGGCCGCGGCGCAGCTCGCTCATCACGACGGCCAGCACCAGCGGCACCGGGTAGCCGAACAGCAGGGCGAGCCCGGTGAAGTAGAACGTGTTGCGCACCGACGTCCAGAACAGCGGGTCCTCCAGGACGCGGCGGAAGTTGTCCAGGCCGACCCACGCCGGGTCGGTGACCAGGTTGGTCTCCTGGAAGCTCATGACGACGGCGCGGCCGATGGGGAACCAGGCGAAGTAGCCGAACACCAGCAGCAGTGGCAGCAGGAGCAGCAGCGTGCTCAGCCCGCCGCCACGGACCCAGCGCAGGGTCGCGTTCACCTCGGTTCTCCCATCGACGGCGCCGTCGCCCCGGGTGTCAGCCGGCCTCGACGAACGAGCTGACGTTGTCGTTCGCCGTCTGGAGCAGCGCGGCGATGTCGGCGTTCTCGTCGGTCAGCACCGCCTGCACGACGGCGTCCAGCTCGGCGTAGAGGTCCTGGGCGCGCACGGGCGGTTCCGGCACCAGCGGCTGGTCCAGGATCGCGTCCTTGAACGGCATCATCTGCGCCAGCGGGACGTTGACCAGGTCGGCCACCCACGCGTCGGACTCGGCCAGCTGCTCGGCGCCGAAGATCGGCAGCGCCGGCGTGCCCAGCGGCGCGTCCGTCGCGACCAGCGCCTCGGCGTCGGCCAGCGCCGCCTCCTGCTGGGTCAGCTTGCTCATGTAGAAGAAGTCGATCCACTTGACGGCGGCCTCGCGCTCGGCGTCGCTGGCGTCGGGCCGGACCCCGACGATCGTCCCGCCGCCGAGCACGCCGGCGTCGGGCCCGTCCAGCGGCAGCACCGTCAGCCCGTAGCTGTCCGGGTCGATGCTGTTCTCCGTCACCAGGCTGTTGTAGACGTCCGAGCCGCCGATGTACATGCCGACCTGGCCGGCGGCGAACGCCTGGTTGATCGTGCCCCAGTCGAACAGGAAGTTGTCGCCCATGGAGTCGTCCTCCCAGCGCAGCTGGCGCAGCAGCTCCAGCGCCCGCTGGGTGCCCTCGTTGTCCAGTGTCGCGGTGACGTCGTCGCCGGAGCCGTCCTCCATCCGGCCGCCGAGCGCATAGGTGAGCGTGGTGAGGATCCAGCCGCCGGTGTTGTTCTGGCTCATCTGGGCGAAGCCGGCCTGGCCGGTGGCCTCGGCGATCGCGTCGGCGTACTCGCGCACCTCGTCCCAGCTCGTCGGCGGCGCGTCCGGGTCCAGGCCGGCCTGCTCGAACAGGGCGCGGTTGTAGTGCAGGCCCATGCCGTACGCGGCGGTCGGCACGGCGTAGATGGCGCCGGCGTCGTCCTGCGCGACCTGCAGCACGCTGGGGTTGAACGCGTCGGCGTAGGGGAGCGCCTCCACCTCGGCGGTGATGTCGGCCAGCTGGCCGCGCTCGATCATCGCCTGGCCGTCGGTGAACGGGAACTCGAACGTCGTCGGCAGCGTGCCGCCGGCGAGCTGGGCGGCGAACGTCGTCACGTCCCACTCGTACTCGCTGGGCTCGATGGTGATCCCGGGATTGGCGGCCTCGAACTCCTCGACCCGGGCGAGGAACGCCTCGCGGGTCGCGGCCTCCGTCGCCGGCGGCAGGTTGCTCACGCTGATGGTGACGCCGTCGCCGCCCTCGCCGTCGCCGCCGCCGTCGGCGGCCGGGTCGTCGTCGGACCCGCAGGCGGCCGTCAGGCTCAGCGCCATCGCCGCCGCGGCCACGGTGGCCAGGTGTCTGCGTGTGCTGCTCATCTCGTGCTCCATCCGTTGTCTGTGGTCGGCAGGCGTAGCCAGACGGCGGCATCGGAGCCGAGCCGGCCGTCGTCGAGGTCCGCGCTGGCGAGCAGGACCTCCTCATGTGCGGGCAGGTCGACGGGGTCCGCCGACAGGTTGACGACGCAGGCGACGTCGTCGCGCCGGAAGGCGAGCACGTCCGCCGGGGTGTCGAGCCAGGTCAGCGCGCCGTCGCCGAGGGCAGGTTCGGCCCTGCGCAGCCGCAGTGCGGCCCGGTAGAGGCTGAGGGTCGAGGCGGGGTCGTTCTGCTGCGCGTCGACCGTCAGGTCCGCCCAGGTCGCGGGCTGGGGGAGCCAGGTGTCGGCGGTCGCGCTGAACCCGTACGGCGGCGCGGCGCCGCTCCACGGGACCGGGACCCGGGAGCCGTCGCGGCCGGGGTCGACGCCGCCGGAGCGGAAGTGCATGGGGTCCTGGATGCGGCCGGGCTCGATGTCCTCGACCTCCGGCAGGCCCAGCTCCTCGCCCTGGTAGACGTACGCGGAGCCGGGCAGCGCGAGCATCAGCAGCGCCGCCGCCCGGGCCCGCCGGAGACCGAGCGTCAGGTCCGACGCGGTGCCGGCCCGCTTGGTCTCGAACGCGAACGACGAGTCCGCGCGCCCGTACCGCGTCACCGGCCGGGTGACGTCGTGGTTGGACAGCACCCAGGTCGCGGGCGCGCCGACCCGCTCGTGGAAGTACAGGCTCTGCTCGATGCTGCGCCGGAGCCGGTCCGGCTCCCACGGGCAGGCGAGGAAGTCGAAGTTGAAGACGGTGTGCAGCTCGCCCGGGCGCAGGTAGCGGGCCAGCCGCTCCAGGTCGGGCAGCCAGATCTCGCCGATCAGCGCGCGCGGCTCGGCGTAGCTGTCGGCCAGCCGGCGCCAGCTGCGGTAGATGTCGTGCACCTCGTCGCGGTCGGTGTGCACGTGCTGGCCGGGCGCGTGGTCGGGGTCGACGTCGGGGAGGTCGGCGTGCTTGGCCAGCAGCCCGGCCGAGTCGATGCGGACGCCGGCGGCGCCGCGGTCGAACCAGAACCGCAGGATCTGCTCGTGCTCGTGCCAGACCAGTGGGTGGGTCCAGTTGAGGTCGGGCTGCTCAGGGGCGAAGAGGTGCAGGTACCACTCGCCGGGCGTGCCGTCGGCGTTCTTGGTGCGGGTCCAGGCCGGGCCGCCGAAGATCGAGCTCCAGTCGTTCGGCGGCTCCGCGCCGCCGGGGCCGCGGCCGGGCCGGAACCAGAACCGCTGCCGGGCCGGCGACCCGGGCGGCGCGTCGAGTGCGGCCCGGAACCAGGCGTGCTGGTCGGACACGTGGTTCGGGACGATGTCGACGATGGTGCGCAGGCCCAGCTGCTTCGCTTCGGCGATGAGCTGCTCGGCCTGTTCGAGCGTCCCGTAGGCGGGGTCGATGTCCCGGTAGTCGGCCACGTCGTAGCCGCCGTCGGCCATCGGCGACGGGTACCACGGGCTGAACCAGATGGCGTCGACGCCGAGGTCGGCGAGGTAGCGCAGCCTGTCCCGGACACCGGCCAGGTCGCCGGTGCCGTCGCCGTTCCCGTCGGCGAAGCTGCGCACGTAGACCTGGTAGATGACGGCGCTGCGCCACCACGCGTTCTCCATGGCGTCACCGTAACGATGGCGACAACGTCACGCAAGAGTTAAACAAGAAGACGCAACAACACGATTACGTTACGTCCTACTGCCGTGGCGGCGGTGCCGTGGACCCCCTGACCACCAGCTCCGGCTCGAACAGCAGCTCGTCGGACTCCACCTCGTGCCCGTTGATCAGGCCCACCAGCAGGTCGACGGAGATCTTGCCCATCGCCTCGATCGGCTGGCGCACCGTGGTCAGCGGCGGCTCGGTGCAGTTCATCAGCGCCGAGTCGTCGTAGCCGACGACGGAGAGGTCGTCCGGGACGCGCAGGCCGGCGCGCTTGGCGGCGCGGATGGCGCCCAGGGCCATGGGGTCGCTGCCGCAGATGACGGCGGTGACGCCGCGGCGCAGCAGGCGGGTGGCGGCGGCCTGGCCGCCCTCGAGGGAGTGCATGGAGTGCTCGACGTGGTCGTCGGGCAGTTCCAGGCCGGCTGCCGCCAGCCGGGTGTGCGCGGCGGCCAGCTTCCGCTGCGACGGCACGTGGTCCGGCGGTCCCAGGATCAGGCCGATCCTGCGGTGCCCCAGCGACAGCAGATGCCCCGCCGCCTGCTCCGTCGCCACCGCGTCGTCGCAGCTCACCCGCGGGAACGGCAGCTCGTCGATGCCCGCGTTGACCATGACGGTGGGCAGCTTGCGCTCGATCAGCCGGGCGTAGTGGTCGTGTGCCCCGTTGCGGCCGCTGTACAGGCCGCCGGCGAACAGCACGCCGGACACCCGCTGCTGGAACAGCAGCTCGATGTAGTCCGCCTCGGTCACGCCGCCCACCGTCTGCGTGCACAGCACCGGCGTCAGTCCCTGCTGCGCCAGCGACCCGCCCACGACGTCGGCGAACGCGGGGAAGATGGGGTTCTGCAGCTCCGGCAGGACCAGCCCGACCAGCCGCGCGCGCTCGCCCCGCAGCTTCGTCGGCCGCTCGTACCCCAGCACGTCGAGCGCCGTGAGGATCGCCTCGCGGGTCGCCGCCGACACCCCCGGGCGTCCGTTGAGCACGCGGCTCACGGTCGCCTCGCTCACGCCGACCTTCGCCGCCACCTCAGTCAGTCGTCCAGCCATGGCTGCAAGCATACGACAGGATCTTGCAAGAAGTTTGCGCGAGTTCTCTGACGAGTTGGCTTGAGGACGGCGAACGTTGGCCGTCCCCCTGCTGCCCATTTTCTTAGCCGTGCCGACGCGCCTCAAGTCCGGCGGCTCCTGCTGGTTGCTGTTGGGTTGTGGCTGGGGCCGTCGTACTTGACCCGCGTCGTCCCGGCCAAGAACGGGCAGCTATCAGGGGGACGGGGGAGTGTGGGCACGCCGTACCGGTGTCGGCCCACGTTCGCCGGTTCGCTGGCCTCCTTGTGGATTCCCATGATCATCAACCTTTTGCGCCGCTATGGAGCCTGTTGCGTTTTGGCTCGGTGTGGCGTCTGGCCTGGTTGATCGTGGTTTGAGAGGGTGGCGGTCGTGGCGAAGGAGTACCGGTCGGTGGATCGTGACCAGGCGTTTTTGTTGCCGCCGTCG
>NZ_POTW01000037.1 GCF_003236295.1 Jiangella anatolica | reverse complement strand
CCCGCAACCCCACACACAGCGAGAGGAGCTCCGCCCACGTCCTCGCGTCCTGGCCGAACGTCGGCTCGTCCATCACCAGCAGGTCCGGCGCGGTCGCCAGCATCGCCGCCACCGACAGCCGCCGCTTCTCGCCACCGGACAGCGTGAACGGGTTGGCGCCGGCCAGCCGCTCCAGCCGCAGCCGGGACAGCAGCTCGCCGGCCCGCCGCTCCGCAACGTCGGCGGCGACGCCGGCCCGCCGCGGACCGACCAGCAGCTCCTCGCGGACGGTGCGCGTGACGAACTGGTGCTCCGGATCCTGGAACACCGTCCCGACCCGGCGGCACAGGTCCCGCGCGCGCCACCGGTGCAATGGCCGGTCCGACCCGCCGACCAGCACCGACCCCGTGTCCGGCGGCAGCAGGCCGGCCAGCAGCATCGCCAGCGTCGACTTGCCGCTGCCGTTCGGCCCCGTGACGGCGACCGCGGTGCCGGCGCGCACGTCCAGCGACGCCGCCGACAGCGCCGGCCGCCGGGTGCGCGGGTACGTCAGGCTGAGGTCCCGCGCCGTCAGCACGACGTCGCCGCCGGGCCCGGGCGTGAACGGGGGAGCGGCCGGGCCCCACGGCGCCGGCACCCACACCCCCGCGTCGGCCAGCGCGGCGCCGCGGCGGCCGAACACCTCCGCCGGTGGCCCCTCGTCGAGCACACCGCCGCCCGGCGCCAGCACAACGACGCGGTCGACCAGCCCGGCGGCCGCGTCGACCCGGTGCTCCACCATGAGCAGCGTCGTCCCGGAGCCGGCCAGCGCGGACGAGACGGCGCCCAGCACCGTCGCGGTCCCCGCCGGGTCGAGGTTGGCGGTCGGCTCGTCCAGCGCCAGCACCGCCGGACGGCGCACCAGCGCGCCGGCCAGCGCCAGCCGCTGTTGCTCGCCGCCGGACAGCGCCGCCGTCGCCCGGTCCCGTCCGTGCGCGAACCCGACCTGAGCGAGCGCGGCGTCCACGCGCGGCCAGATCTCCTCGGCGGGGACGCCGGCGTTCTCCAGGCCGAACGCGACGTCGTCGCCGGAGCGGGACATCACCAGCGACGTCTCGGGATCCTGCAGCACCATGCCGACCCGGTCGCGCGCGCCCGCCGCCGGCATCCCGTCGATCTCGACGTCGCCCTCGTGCTCCGCCGCGGTCTCCGGGTCCAGCAGCCCGGCGACCGCGCGCAGCAGCGTCGACTTGCCCGCGCCCGACGGCCCGACCAGCAGCACCCGCTCGCCGGCGGCGATGTCGAGGTCGACGCCGCGGCAGGCCCACGCCTTCCGGCCCGCGTAGCGCCAGCCGAACCCGCGCAGCCGGACCGCGGCGCCCATCAGATCTCGCCCTGCGCCCGGCCGGCCGCGAACGGCGCCAGCGCACCCGTCCGGGCCAGCGCCCGCACCAGCAGCCAAGCCAGCCCACCGGCGACGGCACCGGCGACGATCGCGCAGCCGACGTAGATGACCTTCCAGTCCCACGAGTACGTCGGGACATAGGTGACGATCTCGTAGAGACCCATCGCCACGCCGGCCCCGCCGCCGGCGAGGAGCGCCGCGACCAGCCCCCACCGCCGGTAGGCCAGCAGCGCGAACACGAGCTCGGCGCCCAGGCCCTGCCAGACACCGGACATGAACACCGACAGACCCCAGGCCGAGCCGAAGAACATCGAGACGATCGCCGCCAGCAACTCGGTGAACAGGGCGGCGCCGGGGCGGCGCACCACCAACGCGCCGAGGACGGCCGGAATCAGCCAGACCCCCGACGCCAGCGGCGCGATCGGCATCGAGCCGAGTGGCGCGTTGATCACGGAGTACAGCAGGTTGTTCCAGATGGCGAACACCACGCCGAACACGACGCCGATGACAGACGCGACGACGATGTCGACGGTGCGCCAGCGGTGCCGGCGCAGCTGGACGGTGGCTGGCTCGCTCACGGAAAAGCTCCTCTCGCACGGGGACGACGAGGGGCCCTCGCGACGTGACACAGCGCGCCGCCACGGGACCAGGCCCGTGGGACGCGCTGCTGCGGTCGAGGTGTCGACTTCCTGCGCCGGCATTACCCGGATCAGGTTCGAGGGTCTGCGGGACTGTCCCGCACTCTCAGCGCTGCAGCGCTCCCCTGTCGTGGGTATTCAGTTGTCGCGTGAACGAGATTACACCCTTTGTTCGCACCCGCGATGATCAGCGGTAACGTCCGGAACGGGCGGGCCGGCGGGACCGGCCAGGTCACGTTTTGGTGACGGCCGGGCCGGGGCGTGGGTATGCTCCATCAGGCGCTCCGGCCGGAACGCCTCGTGCTCGCACCCGAGCCGACGATGGAAACGAAGAGGTCAGGCGCACATGCAACTGGTCGTTCGCCGACTGGCTGCAGCCGGTTCCGCCGCCCTTGTGACCGTCGCGTTGACGGCGTGTACATCTGGGCCGGAACATCCGTCGGTCTCGCCCCTGGCGCAGATCAGCGTCGAGGAGGGGCTGACCCAGGCGCCCAACGGCATCGACGAGCTCGCGCCCGCCGAGGTGCTGGAGCAATCGCTGGCCGCCATGCAGGCGACCGGCTCGTACCGCGTCACCGGCACCACGGTGAGCGGCAACACCATCGACATCGCGTTCAAGGACGGCGTCGGCTCGGTCGGGTCGGTCGGCTCGGAGAACGCCGTGCAGCTGGTCGCGACGCCGGGAGCGGTGTACGTCACCGGCGACGAGTCGCTGGCCGCGTCCGTCGGCGCCGACGTCGGCACCACGCTGGCCGGAAAGTGGCTCCTCATCTCGCCCGAGGCCGCCTCGAGCTTCGCCATCTTCGCCGACGGCGCCGCCTTCGCCGCCGCGGTGCTCGGCGCCGACGACCCCGACGCGCTCACCCCGATCCAGGAGGTCGACGGCCGGCCGGCGATCGGCCTGCTGTTCCCCGAGACCGGTGGCACGCTGTGGGTCGCCGCGTCCGGCGAGCCGCTGCCGCTACGGCTGGAGGAGAAGGGCGCCTCGGCCGGCGCAGGCGTCATCACGTTCAGCGACTACGGGACGGAGGTCGCGGTCACGCCGCCGGCCCCCGAGGCCGTCGTCGACCTCACCAAGATCCCGGTCCCGACGGCCACCCCGACGCCCTGACGCCGCGCCGTCACCGGGCTGCCGGGCCGATGGGTTAATCTTCGGTACGTGGAGGTGGTGGGTAAGGTCGCCGTCGGCCTGACCAGACTGTTCGGCAGTGTCGAGCCCGACGGCCTCGCGGTGCTGCCCTTTCGCGGCCCGGCCATCGTGGCCGTCAACCACACCACCATCTGCGACGTGCCGCCGGTGCTGGCCACGCTGCACCGCGCCGGACTGCACCCGAGCGTCCCGTGCAACCGCGAGGGCTGCGGCGTCACCCACGGCCACGTGCGGTTCATGGCGTCGTCGCTGGTGTTCGCGAACCCGTTCATCGGCCCGCTGGCGCGTCAGGCCGGCATGATCGAGGTCGGCGGCCGGCAGGCCGGCGCCGCCGCGCTCAAGGCCGCACACGACGCGCTCGACCGCGGCGAGGTCGTCGGCATCTACCCCGAGGGCGACGTCTCCGCCACCGAGGACGGCTCGCCGCGGCGGTTCCGCTTCGGCATCGGCCGGCTGGCCGCCGACGCGAAGGCGCCGGTCATCCCGGTGGCCCACCACGACGCCCGGCGCATCGGCTCCGGGTCCATCGCGCGCAGCCTCGGCGGCGCGCTCACCTCCATCGTCCGCCGTCCCACCATCAAGCTGCGGGTGGGCAAGCCGATCCTGCCCGACGAGTTCACCGGCCTGCCGCTGCGCGACGTCGTCGAGGTCATCCAGGACCGCGTCACCGACGTGTGGCGCTCCGTCTCCGGTGAGTCGCTGCCGCGGCTCGACCTGGACCAGCCGGAAAAACCGTTGTGAACGCGGCGGCGTCGATGCACTGTAGAGGCGGGTCCGCGCGTGCGGGCGGGCCCGGCGATTGGTCCAGATTTTGCCGTTACGTTCCCTACCGAGTGAATAGGCCACACTAGAGTCAGAGCGGCGAGCCCTGACGTGGGCTCGGGAAGGAGGCGTGTGCGCTGTGAACACACTCGTTCTGAACGCCTCCTACGAACCGCTGGCCGTCGTCTCGGTCCGCCGCGCCGTCATCCTGATCCTCACCGAGAAGGCCGTCGTCGAGCACGCCGACACCGAGAAGCTCATCCGCTCGGCCACCCGTGAGCTGCCGACGCCGCTGGTCGTGCGGCTGCTCCGGTTCGTCCGGGTGCCGTACCGGCGCAAGGTCCCGTGGTCGCGCAGCGGCGTCCTCGAGCGCGACGGGCGCCGCTGCGCCTACTGTGCCGGCCGGGCCAACTCCATCGACCACATCGTGCCCACCTCCCGCGGCGGCGCCCAGCGCAGCTGGCTGAACACCGTCGCGGCCTGCGTGTCGTGCAACCAGCTCAAGGCCGACCGCACCCCGGTCGAGGCGGGCATGTCCCTGCTCGTCGAGCCGTTCGAGCCCAAGGCGCACCGCGCGCTGGTGCTCGCCCTCGGCGTCACCGCGGCCGCCGAGCTGCCCGACTGGCTGGTCGCGGCGACGGCCTAGCCCTGCCCTCGGTCAGCGCGCCGCCGTCGCCTCGAACTCGCACAACATGCCGGGCAGCGCGAGACTGGCGACGCCCAGCAGCACGCCGGGCGCGCGACACCCGGCCGCGTCGAGACGCTGCTTGAACGCCGGCTGCACCTCGGTGAGGAAGGCCTCGAGCTGGTCGGCGCGCAGGTACCAGTTGAAGCGAACGACGTCGGCCCAGGTGTACCCGGCCGCATCGAGAGCGGTCTGGGTGCGGTCCAGCGAGGTCATGACCTGAGCGCGCAGGTCCCCCTCGTGCAGGACCCTCCCGTCGGCCAGTGCTGCCTGGCCGGACAGGTAGAGCGTGCGGGTCGCGGACACCTCGACGCCTCCTTGGAGGAACGCGAGGTTCTCGTCGCCCGGCCAAGGAGCGATCACGGTGCGGCTAGTGGACATCGATGTCTCCTCCCGGCCGGATCGGCCGACGCAGCTATGCGGAATCTCGTCGTCCGCTTAGCTGGACGCTAGCACAAGCGGACGGAGGCATTCCACTTCACCGGGCTGAGCTCAGCCGCCGCAGGATCTCGTGGACCACCTCGTTGCCGGGAGCCGGCGGCATCGGATCGGTGTTGGTGGAGCGGAAGGCCGAGATCATCAGCTTCGCCGGTCGCCGCCAGGCGTCGGGGGCGACGTCGCGGGTCGCGGCCAGCAGCGCGGCGTTCGCGATGAGCAGGACGATGCCGTCGTCGGCCGTCACGTCGTCGCGGAGCTCGCCGGCCGCCCTCGCCCGCTGGACCAGGTCCAGGATCGCGAAGTAGAACCGGTCGCGCTGACGGTCCACCTCAGGCGCCTGCGGCAGCGGGGTGAGCAGGACGTCGCTGAAGCCCTGGTCCGACGCCTGCCACTCGCAGATCCGGTAGAGCAGGCCGGACAACGCCCGCCAGGGGTCGGGATCGGACAACGCCTCCTCGGCGGTGTCGGCGTAGGCCCGCAGGTCGGCGGCGAAGACGGCGGAGACGATCTCGTCGCGGCCGGCGAACCGCCGGTACAGCGTGCCGACGCCGACGCCGGCGCGGTCGGCGATCTCCGCCATCGGCACGTCGAGGCCGCGCTCGGCGAACACCTCTCGTGCGGCGGCCAGGACCCGCTCGCGGTTGCGTGCCGCATCGGTCCGCAGCGTCCGTTCCTGGCGGTCCTGAGCCATCACGCCTCATCGTAGCCCGGCGAATCGGCGCGCTCAGCAGCGACGTTCCGGCCATGTCGTGCGCGAATGAGCCGCCTGTTGATCGTTCGCACCGGTACTGTCGGCCTCTAGGAGGTGCGTCATGGTGAGTCCTGTTCCCGGTCTCCCGACCGGCATCGTCGTCGCCACGTACGACGACTACCCCGCAGCGCAGAAGGCGGTCGACTTCCTCTCCGACCAGAAGTTCCCGGTCGAGAACCTGGCCATCGTCGGCAGCGACCTCCGCCAGGTCGAGCGCGTCACCGGCCGGCTGACGTGGGGCAAGGCGGCGCTCGGCGGCCTGGCGACGGGCGCCTGGTTCGGTCTGCTCATCGGTCTGCTGCTCGGCCTGTTCACCGACGAGGGCTGGCTGGCGATCATCCTGCTCAGCGTGCTCTGGGGCGCCATCTTCTTCATGATCTTCGGGCTGGTCGGCTACTGGTTCACCGGCGGGCGGCGCGACTTCACGTCGCAGAGCGTCACCGTGGCCAGCCGGTACGAGATCTTCTGCCAGCACCAGCACGCCGACGAGGCGCGCAACCAGCTGGCCAAGCTCTCGCTGCAGACCGGCACCGGGACGGTGTCCTAGAGCCAACCCCGGCGCTTGAAGTTCACGTACAGCATCCAGCACAGCGCCGCCATCAGCAGCATCACGCCCGGGTAGCCGAACGACCAGCGCAACTCGGGCATGTCGCGGAAGTTCATGCCGTAGATGCCGGCGATGGCCGTCGGCACCGCGATGATGGCCGCCCACGAGGTGATCTTGCGCATGTCGTTGTTCTGGGCAACCGACAGCTGCGCGAGGTTCGCCTGCAGCATCGAGCCGATGATCTCGTCGTAGCCGCCCAGCTGCGCGTGCAGCCGGTCGACGTGGTCGGCGACGCCGCGGAAGTAGGTCTGGACCTTCGCCGGGATGAGGTCCGGCAGGTGCTGCGACAGCGACCGGACCGGCGTGCCGAGCGGCGCGATCGCCCGCTGCAGCTTCAGCAGCTCCCGCTTGGCGTGGTAGATCCGGCCGGCCTGGTTGCCGCTGGCGTCGTCGAACACGGCCGCCTCGATGTCGGTGAGATCGGCCTCGAACGTCTCGGCGGTCGCGGTGTACTCGTCGACGGTGGCGTCGGCGGCGACGTAGAGCAGGGCGGCCGGGCCGTGGCCGAGCAGCTTGGGTCGCGCCTCCAGCCGCTCGGCGATGACCGCGACGGGATCCGGGTCGCCCTCGCTCACGGTCACGACGACCTCCGCCGTGGCCAGCACCGTCAGCCGGCCCGCGTCGCGCACCCCGCCGTCGTAGCGGACGCGGCGCAGCACCAGGTAGACCAGGCCGTCGTAGTGGCCGATCTTGGTGCCCTGCCGCTGGTCCAGCGCGTCGTCGACGGCCAGCGGGTGCAGTCCGACGTCGGCGGCGACGCGGTGCAGGTCGTCGGCGGCCGGCTCGTGCAGCCGGATCCACACGAACCCCTGGCGGTCCCGGGCCGCCGCGATGGCCGCGTCGTAGTCCGCGTCCTGCCGCTGTCCATCGCGGTAGAACGCCCAGTCGCTCACCGTCACGGTTCCTCCTCGCCGCGCCGCTTCCCCCGCTAGCGTTACCAGCATGGCGACGTTCCAGCAGCCGCACCCGCAGACTCACCGGCCCGAGATCTGGCTGGTCCGGCACGGCCAGACCGAGTGGAGCCGCGACGGCAAGCACACCAGCCGCACGGACCTGCCGCTGACGCCGGTGGGCGAGGAGGCGGCCCGGACGCTGGCGGCCAAGCTGGCCGGCACGACCTTCGACCTGGTGCTGTCCAGCCCGCGCAAACGGGCCCGGGTGACGGCCGAGCTGGCCGGCTTCGCCGACGCCGAGATCGACGACGACCTGCGCGAGTGGGACTACGGCGAGTACGAGGGCATCACCACCGCGACGATCCGCGAGACCGACGCGGACTGGTCGCTGTGGACCGACGGCGCGCCCGGCGGCGAGCGGCCGGCCGAGGTCGAGGCGCGGGTGGACCGGCTGATCGAGCGGCTGCGATCGGCGCCGGGGGAGCGGGTCCTGGTGTTCGCGCACGGCCACATCCTGCGGGCGGTCGGCGCGCGCTGGATCGGCTCGTCGGTCGCCGCCGGCGCGCACCTGCGCCTGGACACCGCGACGGTGTCCGTCCTCGGCTGGGAACGCGAGAACCCGGCGATCGGCCGCTGGAACGCCCCCTGACCGGACAAGACGGTCAGGCGCTTGACGCGGCGGGCCGTGAACCGTCAGCGTCGTCTGGGTGAGAGGCGAACGAAGCTGTCCGCGCTGCGGCGCGCCCGCGCGTCCACCCGGCGCCTGGTCCAGCCGGTGGGTCTGCGACCTGCACGGCGAGGTGTACCCGCTGGCCCCGGTGACGACGCCGAGCGCGGCGCTGGTGCACCAGCTGGCCCGCGACTCGCACGTGCCGCTGTGGCTGCCGTGGCCGCTGCCGCGCGGCTGGGTCGTCGGCGCCGTCATCCACGCCGGCGACGACGCGAGCGGCGTGCGGGCCAGCGGGGTCGGGATCAGCGGGCCGAACCCGCTCGGCGGCCCGGGCGACTTCCTGCTCGTGGCCGAGGAGCAGGGTGTCGGGCTCGGCGCCGGGCTGGCCGGGCTGGAGGGCGCCGATCCCGGCAAGGCGGTCGAGGGCGAGCCGACGGCCAAGGTGCAGGTCGAGGGCCGCACGGTGCCGCTGTGGTTCGTCGAGGGGCCGGCCGACCGGGCCGTCTACGTCGGGCACTGGGGTGGCAGCTGGCTCTGGGCGATCCTCTACCCGCAGACCGCCGGCGTGTTGCTGCTGGAGGACGTCGAGATCGTCGATCTACGTGATCTCGGCCACGAGGCCGATCTCTTGCCCTACGGAACGCCCCCGCCCTGGCTGGTACCGGGCTACGATCACTGAGGTATCGGCAGTCCAGCGATCACATCGAGGGTGCCCCGGTTGCGCATCGATCTGCACACGCACAGCAGCGTCTCCGACGGCACCGACCGCCCGGAGGACGTCGTCCGGCGGGCCAAGAAGGTCGGCCTCGACACCGTCGCGCTGACCGACCACGACACGTTCGACGGCTGGACGGCGGCGCTCGCGGCCGGCGACGAGGCCGGCGTCGACGTGGTGCCGGGCGCGGAGATCTCGACGGAGCTGCGCGGCCACGGCGTGCACCTGCTGGCCTACCTCGTCGACCCGGCGTACGAGCCGCTGGCCGAGGAGCTCGGCCGGGTCCGGCACGACCGGCGCACCCGGCTGGCCCGCATCGCCGCCGCGCTGACCGCCGCCGGGCTGCCGATGGACGTCGCCGACATCCTGGCCCACTCGCCCGACGCCGCCACCGTCGGCCGTCCGCACGTCGCCGACGCGATGATCGCGAAGGGCTACGTGCGCGACCGCGAGGAGGCGTTCGCCTGGTGGCTCGGCCAGGGCCGGCCCGGCTGGGCGGCGAAGTACGCGCCGCCGATCGACGAGGCCATCCACCTGGTGCACGCGGCCGGCGGGGTGTGCGTGCTCGCCCATCCGTGGGGCCGCGAGGGCGCCCGCCGCGCGCTGACGCCGTCGTCCATCGAGGCGCTGCGCGAGGCCGGCCTGGACGGCATCGAGGTCGACCACCAGGACCACGACGACGCCAGCCGGCGCACGCTGCGCCGGCTCGCCCAGGAGCTGGACCTGGTCGTCACCGGCTCCAGCGACTACCACGGCACCGGCAAGCTCGACCACGAGCTGGGTGTCAACACGACGGCGCCGGAGGAGTGGGAGCGGCTACGATCGCTGGCCGGCGGGCACTGACCCCGCCGCGACCCACGAGCCCGCGGAGCCCCGATGAACTGGCAGCTGTTCGGCGAGGTCGTCGTCACGCTGTTCGTGATCATGGACCCGCCGGGCACGGTGCCGGTGTTCCTCGCGCTGACCGGCAACCGGCGCCCGGCCGAGCGGACCCGGGCGGCCTGGCAGGCGGTCGCGGTGGCCGGCTTCGTCATCACCATCTTCGCGCTGTTCGGCCGCACGATCCTCGACTACATGCACATCAGCCTGCCCGCGCTGCAGGGCGCCGGCGGGCTGCTGTTGCTGCTGGTCGCGCTGGAGTTACTGACCGGCAAGGCGGATCAGCCGGACACGGCGTCGGCGGGCAACGTCGCGATGGTGCCGCTCGGCACGCCGCTGCTGGCCGGGCCCGGCGCGATCGTCGCGACGATGGTGTTCGTGCAGGACTCCGACGGCGGCTGGGACTACCTCGCGCTGGGGCTGGGCATCGTGGTGGTGCTGCTGTCGATCTGGGCGTCGATGCGGTTCAGCGTGGTGCTGCTGCGGGTGCTGAGGGAGTCCGGCATCCTGCTGGTGACCCGGATCGCCGGCCTGCTGCTCTCGGCCATCGCCGTCCAGTTGATCGCCGACTCCGTCCGTGCCTTCATCGACGGCGCGGGGTGAGGACCCTGTCGGTGCCGGCGGGGAGAATGGCCGCATGAGCCAGCCCATCCTCGACGGCATGCCGCGGCGGTTGTACAGCGCCACGCCGACCAGGCTGAACACCTGGCTCGACTGCCCCCGTCGCTACCGCTTCACCTACCTCGACCGGCCGCCGCCGCCCAAGGGGCCGCCGTGGGCGCACAACACGCTGGGCGCGGTCGTGCACAACGCGCTGGCCGGCTGGTGGCGGCTGCCGCGCGAGGCGCGCACGCCGTTCAAGGCCGGCGCCATGGTCGACGAGTACTGGACGTCCGAGGGCTTCCGCGACGCCGAGCAGGCCGACCTGTGGCGGGTCCGGGCCCGCGAGATGGTGACGGGGTATGCAGGCAAGCTCGACCCCGACGACGAGCCGCGCGGCGTGGAGCGCACCGTCGGCCTCATCCACGGCGGCACGTCGCTGACCGGCCGCATCGACCGCGTCGACCAGCGCGGCGACGAGCTGGTCATCGTCGACTACAAGACCGGCCGGCACGTGCTCACCACCGACGACGCCCGCGCGTCGCTGGCGCTGGCGGTCTACGCCGCGGCCGCCGCCCGCACGCTGCGCACGCCGTGCCGGCGGGTCGAGCTGCACCACCTGCCGTCCGGCTCCGTCGCGGTGTGGGAGCACGACGATCGCACCCTCGCCCGGCACCTCGACCGCGCCGACGGCATCGCCGCCGAGTGCGCCGAGGCCGACGCGGCGTTCAAGGCCGGCGACACCGGTGACACCCGGTTCCCGCCGCGGCCGTCGTCACTGTGCGGCTGGTGCGACTACGTGCAGCACTGCCCCGAGGGCCGGGCGTCGACGCCGACGCGAGCCTCGTGGGCCGGCCTCGAGACCTCCTGACCACGGCGCTGACCGATATTGGCGCATCGGTCACGTTTACCCTGACGCGCCCGAGAGCATGATCATGCGGGCGCGGTCACCGGGTCGACGGGGTGGCGTACGCTGAGTGACGGTTTCCCCCGGACCGACCTGAAGGAGCACGGATGGCTGGACGCTACGGCGTCTCGTCCCGATCGGCCGTGCGGCGGGTGTCCCGCCGGCGCCGCCGCTCCCGCGTCAGCGGCGTGCGGGTCACCGTGCTCAGCGGCTCGGTCGCCGTCGTCGCCGGCCTGTTCGGGCTGGCCGGCACCGCCACCGGGCCCGACGTCCCGGCCAGCGCGGGCGTGCTGCCGCCGCTGTCGGACCGCGACGGCGACGACACCTCCCGCGGCGACGGCCGCGAGGCGGCCACGAAGACCACCCGGCCGGTCATGGTGAAGGTCGTCGTGGCGCCGCCGCCGGACCCGAACGTGAAGCCGGTCGCCACCGCGCCGCTCCCGGCCGGCAGCGGCTCCGGCCACCGTGTCGTGTTCGACATCACCCAGCAGCAGGTCTGGCTGGTCGCCGCCGACGAGACCGTCGTGCGCACCTACTTCGTCTCCGGCAGCCGCTATGACCAGCTGCCCACCGGCACGTTCGACGTGTTCTCCAAGTCCCGCGACGCCGTCAGCTGGCACGGCACCGAGACCATGGAGTACATGGTGCGGTTCTTCCGCGGCGAGAACTCCAACATCGGCTTCCACGACCTGCCGGTCGCCACCGCCACCGGCGCCGAGGTCCAGACGCTCTCGCAGCTGGGCACGCCGCTGTCCGACGGCTGCATCCGGCAGGACCTCGAGGACGCCGTCGCGCTCTGGGAGCACACCGAGGTCGGCACCCCGGTCGTCGTCGTCCGCACCTGACGGCCGCCGCGCCACCACCCCCGGTCTTCTGCCGCCTCCCTAGGCATGCACGCCTGGTAGAGCGGGAGCAGCCCTACTTAACGTGATCATTCAGCGGCCGCTCAGCGCGGCCGGCAGCTCGGCCCGGCTGGTGATGCCGAGCTTGGCGTAGATGCGGGCCAGGTGGCTCTCGACCGTCCGCGTGGAGATGGTGAGCCGGCGGGCGATGTCGCGCGAGGAGATCCCGGCGGCGGCCAGTGGGGCGATCTCCTGCTCGCGCCGGGTCAGCGCGATCGTCTGCTGCCGCGGCGGGTTGGTCCAGACGCCGAAGCCGGCCAGCGTCGCCTCGTGCGCGGCGGCCAGCTCGGCGTCGCCGTCGGCGAGTGCGCGGGCGTAGCCGGCCATCGCGTCGGCCCGGAGGAGGCCGTCGCACCGCTTGGCGGCGGCGGCCATCCGGTCGGCGACGTCGGACAGCGTCACCTCGCGGGCGCTGGGCAGCCCGTCGGCCAGCCCGAGCAGCGCGATGTGCAGGGAGTCCAGCTCGGCCGGCGGAAGGTGCGCGTCGGCGGCCGAGTCCGCGGCGGCCAGCGCCTGGTCGACGGCGTCGCCCTCGCAGCGGGCCAGCCCCACCCACAGCAGGGTGCGCCGGCGCCGTCCGTACATCGTCGACGACTCGTGCACCGGCTGGCGCAGCGCCTCCTCCCGGAACCGGTTCGCCTCGTCGAGGTCGTTGGTCCAGATGGCCGCCTCCGCCGCCAGCGCGAGGACGGCGGGCAGCAGCCCGCGCGGGTCGGCGTCGCGCAGCGCGGCGATGGCTCCGCCCAGATGCCCGGACGCCTCGGACCAGCGGCCGCGGGCCATCGCCAGCTGCCCCTCCACGAGCCCCGGCACGTTGCGGTGATGGTGCACGTGCCCGATGTCGAGGTCGGACTCGTCCGCGTGCATCCGCTCCGCGCCGTCGACGTCTCCGGCGAAGAGCCGGATCACCACGCAGGCCGCACGCAGCGGCATGAGGAACGCCGTCGCCTCGGACAGCGACTCGCGGGCCGCGGACATGTACCGCTCGCCCAGCCGCAGCGCCTCGGCCACCCGGCCGGCCCGGGCCAGCGCCAGCTGTGCCGACGCCGCCAGCTGGATGCGGGCCAGCAGCGGCAGCGTCGTGTCGGCGAGGAACTCCACCGCCTCGTCCAACGCCTCCTCGCCGCTGCCGGCGTTCATCAGCACCGACAACCGGTGCCCGCGCAGCACCGCCGACGACTGCGGGCAGCTCGCGACCTGCGGCAGCGTCGCCTCCAGCAGCCGGACCGCGGCCGCCGGGTCGGCCTGCCCGTGGAACAGCACGTCGGCGCCGGTGATCGCGGCGTGCGCCCGCAGCCCCGGCGTCAGCACCGGAGCCGGCAGCGCGTCCAGCTGGTCCAGGTCGGCCTGGGCGCGGTCGACGGCGCCGAGCACGCGGTGCGCCCGGGCCCGCTGGGCCAGCGCGCCGGCCACCACGCTGTCGTCGGGGTCGGCCAGCAGCGCCAGGTCCGCGAACCGGCGCGCGTCGGCGGCCTGCTGCAGCCGGTTGGCCAGCGCGGCCGCCTCGACCAGCAGCTCCGGCTCGGGTACCGACCCGGCCTCCAGCGCCCACGACACCCACCGCAGCAGGTCCGGCAGCGACGCGTCGTGCGGGCCGGGCAGGTGCTGGACGACCCGCTCGCGCAGCACCCGGCGCCGTCCCGGCAGTACCAGACTGCGGATCGCCTCGCCGTACACGGGGTGCGACAGCCGCGCCGTCGGCGGCACGGCGGCGTTGTCGACGACCAGCATGCCGGCCTCGACCAGGGAGTCGACGGCGCCGGTGTCGGCCAGCTCGAACAGCAGCGGCAGCGGCAGCGACTCGGCCAGCGAGACGATCTCCAGGACCTCGCGCTCGCCGTCGGGGCGGCGGCGCAGCTCCGCGGTGACCAGCTCGATCAGCCGCCCGGGCACCACCGGCCCGGTCCACGTCCACACGCCGTGGTTGTGCAGCAGCTCGTCGCGGCTGAGCGCGGAGCGGACCAGCTCGCGCAGGTAGAGCGGGTTGCCGAGGCTGGCCTCCCACATCCGGCGGTCGGTGTCGCGGCCGACGACGCCGCCCAGCGCCTCGCGCAGCAACAGCGTCGTCTCGGCCCGGTCCAGCGGAGCGATGTCGATCCAGCGCAGCCAGCCGTCCTTGTACAGCGTCACCAGGTCGTCCGGGATGCCGGGGCCCGGCCGGCTGGTCACCAGCAGCCGGGCTCGTCTGGACATCGCCAGCATGCGCAGCACGCCCGCGCTCGCGCCGTCGAGCAGGTGAGCGTCCTCGACCCGCAGGACGACCGACCGCCCGCCGGCGTCGCGGCCGAGGCGGTCCGCGGCGGCCTGGAACACCGAGATCGGGCTGGTGTCGGCATGCGCCGCAACGTCGGTCAGCAGCGGGGCCAGCGCGCCGAGCATCACCGGCTGCGCCCGGCTCGGCGATGTGACGGTCACCACATACGCGGTATCGGCGACGGCCAGCTCCAGCCGGCTCGCCAGCGTCGACTTGCCCACGCCCGACTCGCCCACGAGCAGCACGCCCAACGCCGTCGAGGCGTCGTCACCGGCCAGGACCTGCAGCGCAGCCGCGTACTCCTCGTAGCGGCCGACCAACGGCCACTGGCTCAACGCGTGAGTGGCGTGCATGCACGCCAACGGTAGACGCGGTTGAGCATGATCACGACGATCGCCGCATAAGAATTTGCGTAATCACTACGGATGTCGCCGCGTGGGCCGGTTCGTAGCGTTGGGCACAGCTTGTCGCCCGGTACGCCGGGCGCGACAGGCTCGGGATGACGGCGGGCTGGTACCCACGTCTGACTCCCGTGCACGGCTGGACAGCAGGGGGCGCCTGCGACACCCGGCCGTGTGGCCTTCCGATGACCGTCGGCACCCTCCACCCCGAGGTCACACCACCCCTGCGCCGGCGGGCATCGGAAGGCGCACTGGACCGAAGGGGTCCGGTGACCCCCTCCCCCGTGGGGTCACCGGACCTCTTCGCACGTTCGCGGCTAGGCTTCGACGACGTGCTGGAGACGCGCCTCGACCTCGCCCGGATCCGGGCGGCTCGCCGGATGATCGATCCGCTCTTCCTCGACACACCGCTGTACCGCTGCGAGGCGATGGAACCGGACCTCGGCTGCGCGGTGAGCGTCAAGCTCGAGACGGCGAACCCGGTGCGCAGCTTCAAGGGCCGCGGCACCGAGGTGGTCGCGAGCCTGCTTGCGGCGAACGGCGCCGGCGCCGCGGTGTGCGCCAGCGCGGGCAACCTCGGCCAGGCCCTCGCGTGGTCCGGTCGTCGCCGCGGGCTCGACGTGACCGTCGTGGCCTCGCGGTTCGCGCCCACGGCGAAGCTCGAGCGCATCCGCGCATTGGGTGCCCGGCTGGAGCTCGTCGACGGCGACTTCGACCAGGCCCGCGAGCGGGCGGCGGCCATCGCGCGGCACGACGGCATCCGGCTGGTCGAGGACAGCCAGGATCTGGAGACGTGCGAGGGCGCGGCGACGATCGGCCTGGAGCTGGTGGACGCGGCGCCGCCGTTCGACGCCGTCCTGATCGCCCTCGGCGGCGGCGCGATGGCCACCGGCGTGGGTCACGTGCTGAAGGCGCTCGCGCCCGGTGTCGAGGTCATCTGCGTCCAGCCGCTCGGCGCGCCGGCGATGACGCTGTCGTGGCGCGAGCGGCGCGTCGTCACCACCGAGTCCACCGACACGATCGCCGACGGCGTCGCCGGGCGCCGTCCGATCCCGGCCGTGCTGGACGACCTGCTCGCGGTGGCCGACGACGCCGTCCTCGTCGAGGAGGCGTCGATCACCGCCGGCATGCGGGTCCTGCTCGAGCACGCCGGGCTCGTCGTGGAGCCGTCGGCCGCGCTCGGCGTCGCGGCGATCCTCGAGGACCGCGACCGCTTCGCCGGGCGGCACGTCGCCACCATCGTCTGCGGCGGCAACGTCGATCTCGACGCGTACCACCGCTGGGTGGGCGTGGTGTGACGATCGCCCCGGCGCCCGGGGCGATCGTCAGCTGCCCGTCAGGGCGTGGCGGTCGGGTCCGCCTCGGGCGCGTGGCCGCCGCCGGCGCCGTCGTCGACGGACTTGCCGCCGCGGGTACGGCGCCGGGAGCGCTGCCGGCGGGGCCGGGACTCCTCGTCGGGACGGTGCTCGGCGCGGGCCTCGGACCGGCCGTGCCCGCCGCCCGACGACTCGCCGCCGCGGGTGCGGCGACGACCGCCCTCACGGCGGGCCCGCGGCTGCCGGCTGCGGCTCTTGCCGGTCTCGCCGAGATCCTCCAGCTGCTCGGCCTCCAGGCCGGCCCGGGTCCGCTCGGACCGCGGCAGCGTCCCCTTCGTGCCCGGTGGGATGCCGAGATCGTGGAAGAAGTGCTCGCTGCTGGAGTACGTCTCGACCGGCTCCGGGTAGGGCAGGTCGAGAGCGTCGTTGATCAGCTTCCAGCGGGTGAGGCTGTCCCAGTCGACGAACGTGACGGCGACGCCCGAGGCGCCGGCCCGGCCGGTGCGGCCGATGCGGTGCAGATAGGCCTTCTCGTCCTCGGGGCAGGTGAGGTTGACGACGTGGGTGATGCCCTCGACGTCGATGCCGCGGGCGGCGACGTCGGTGGCCACCAGCACATCGACCTTGCCGCTGCGGAACGCCCGCAGCGCCTGCTCGCGCGCGCCCTGGCCGAGGTCGCCGTGCACGGCTGCGACGGCGAAGCCGCGATCGCGGAGCTCGTCGGCCATCCGCTGGGCGGCCCGCTTGGTCTGGCTGAAGATCATCGCCAGCCCACGGCCCTCGGCCTGCAGCAGCCGCGCCACCATCTCGTCCTTGTCCAGCTGGTGCGCGCGGTAGACGAACTGCGCCGTCGTCGGCACCGTCTGGGTGTCGTCGGGGGCCTCGGCCCGGATGTTCACCGGGTGCCGCATGTAGCGACGGGCGAGGCCGATGACGGCGGCCGGCATGGTGGCCGAGAACAGCATCGTCTGGCGCAGCTCGGACGTCAGTGCGATCAGCTTCTCGACGTCGGGCAGGAAACCGAGGTCGAGCATCTCGTCGGCCTCGTCGAGGACGAGGACCTTGACATGGCTGAGGTCGAGGTGGCCCTGGGCGGCGAGGTCGAGCAGCCGGCCCGGGGTGCCCACGACGACCTCGACGCCCTTGGTCAGCGCGTTGACCTGCGGCTCGTAGGCGCGGCCGCCGTACAGCGTGACGATGCGGACCTTGCGCACGGCCGCGGCGGTGGTGAGGTCGCCGTTGACCTGGACGGCCAGCTCGCGCGTGGGAGTGACGACCAGCGCCTGCGGCTTGCCGGGCTCGTTGGCCAGGCCGTAGTCGCGGTCGCCGGGAGCGACGATGCGCTGCAGCAGTGGGATGCCGAACGCGAACGTCTTGCCGGTGCCCGTCCGGGCCTGACCGATGAGGTCGTTGCCGGTCAGGGCCACCGGGATGGCCATCTCCTGGATGGGGAAGGCCTCGGTGATGCCGACGCGCTCGAGCGCCTCGGCGATGGGTGGGAACACACCCAGCTCGGTGAAGGTTGTCAGGGCGTCTCGCCTCATTCGTCGCAGGACCCCGAGGCCGCGAGACGGCGTGCACGCGACGCGCCAACCGGGCCGCGCGCCGGCGACTTAGCCGGCGGGCCCAGAGGCCGCGTGGTATCGCGTACGGACGTCCGGTTCGTCCCCAGGGGGCGCCCGTTTCGCCCGGACGCCATCTATACCATCGCCCAGTGTAACGGCAAGTCGATTGGAGTGCTGTTCACCGTCATCGGCGCCACGCCGTTATCGTTGCGATCGTGACCGCGAGTGACGCCTTCGAGGACCCCGCCTACCGGGCCGGCGTCGTCGATCTGCTCGGTCTGCTGGGCCTCGGTGAGCTGATGGGGTTCGAGCGGATGGCCGCCGACGCGGGCCTGGCGCCGACGCTGGCCGACAAGGCCGCGCTGGCCGGCATGGCCGTCACCGAGTTCCATCACTTCGAGCGGATCCGCGAGCGGCTGGACCAGCTCGGCGCGCCGGTCGACGACGCGATGGCGCCGTTCCGGACGCCGCTGGAGCAGTTCCACGCCAACACCGCGCCGGCGAACTGGCTGGAAGGCCTGGTCAAGGCCTACGTCGGCGACGGGCTGGCGGCCGACTTCTACCGCGAGGTCGCCGAGACCGTCGACCCGGCGACCCGCGAGCTGGTGCTCGAGGTGCTGGCCGACGCCGGGCACGCCGACTTCGCCGTCGGCCGGGTCCGCGAGGCCGTCGACGCCGACCCCCGCCTGGCCGGCCGGCTCGCGCTGTGGGCCCGCCGCCTGGTCGGCGAAGCCCTCGCCCAGGCCCAGCGCGTCGCCGTCGACCGGGACGCGCTGGCGGTCCTGCTCGTCGGCGGCGTCGACCGCCCCGGCATGGATCTCGCCGAGATCGGTCAGCTGTTCGCGCGCATCACGAAGAAGCACAGCGACCGGATGACCAAGCTCGGCCTGTCGACCTAACTGGGGCGAACCGAGAACCCCGGAGGGTGCGAGACCCTCCGGGGCGGACGATCAGACGGTGCCGAAACCGACCCGGCGCTCGACCGGCTCACCGATCTCGACGTAGGTGAGGTGGGCGGTGCGGACGAGCACCCGCTTGCCGCGCTCGTCGGTGAGGTCGAGCAGCCCTTCCTTGTCGGTCATGGCGTCGCGCACCACTCGCTCGATCTCCTCGGGCGACTGACCGCTCTCGAGCACCAGCTCCCGGGTGGCGTTGTGCACGCCGATCTTGACCTCCACGGCCACTCTCGTCTCCCCTCGGCGCAGGAACCTGCTTGTCGGTGTGTTGGTCAACCGCAAGGCTAGTCCAGGCCATTCCGCACGCGACGCCGTGTGCGCCGCGAGCGTAATCGTCAGCCGTCGCGCTTGGGGAAACCGCGGATGCCACGCCAGCCGAGGGCGGCGACGAGCTCGGCGGCGGCCGCGCGCGGGATTCCGGCGCCGGACGACAGCCAGTACCGCGCGGTGACCTGGGCGATGCCGACCAGGCCGACGGCGAGCAGGTTCGACTCCTGCGGCGGCAGGCCGGTGTCGTCGGCGATGATCTGGCTGACCTCCTGCGAGCACAGCTCGGTCAGCCGGTCCAGCCGCTCGCGGACGGCCGGCTCGTTCGGGAGGTCGGACTCGAACAGCAGCCGGTAGCCGCCGTTGTCGTTGTCGACGAACTCGAAGTAGGCGTTGACGGTGGCGATGACGCGCTGCTTGTTGTCGTCGGTGGAGGCCATCGCCCGGTGCAGGATCTCGAGCAGCTCGTTCTTGCTGGCGTCGAGCAGCGCGATGTACAGCTCGAGCTTGCCCGGGAAGTGCTGGTAGAGGACCGGCTTGCTGACGCCGGCGCGGTCGGCGATGTCGTCCATGGCCGCGGCGTGGTAGCCCTGTGCGACGAACACCTCGCGGGCGGCGCCGAGGAGCTGGGCCCGGCGCTGGTCACGGGGCATGCGGATGCCGCGGGCCGGTATGGCGGGCACGGTCGTCACGGCACTCCTCGGATTGGATATATGTCGGGATCGTATCGTTCCCGGCCCCGAACCCTCAGCGATAGTCGTCCTCGTCGTACCCGACCGGCTGGCGTTGTTCCTGCGCATCGGCGGGGTCGACGCCATCCGGAACCGTGGCCGGGACGTCGTCGCCGGAATCGTCCGGATCGTCGACGAGGGGACGGTGCTGCTCGGTCAGGTCGCCCTCGGCGACCTCGGGATCGTCGTGGCTGCGGCGCTCGGTCACTGTGCACCTCCCGGACCCGTGTCTCTCATCGACGGTACCCGCTCAGCATTTCCTCAGCCCCTTCTGTGCCAACATCGGAGGGTGGAACGGATCGAGGCCTGGCCCGGGGAGCACCTGACGCTCTCGACCGGGCGGCGCGTGTTCGTCCGCCACACCGAGCCCGAGGGCGACGGGGACGGCGACGACCGCACCCCGCTGGTGTATGTCCACGGACTGGGCGGCTCGTCCACGAACTGGACGACGCTCATGCGCGAGCTGCACGACGACGCCGCGCAATGGGCCATCGACCTGCCCGGCTTCGGCGAGTCGCCGCCCGGCGACCATCACACCGTCGCCGAGTACGTCGCCGACGTCGTCGCGTTCCTCGAGACGTTCGACCGGCCGGTGCACCTGGTCGCGAACTCCCTCGGCGGCATGATCTGCACCTACGTCGCCTCCTCGCGGCCGGACCTGGTGCTGACGCTGAGCCTGGTGTCACCGGCGATGCCGCAGTACCGGCTGCCGTGGGCGGCGCAGGCGACCGCCGTCATGGCGGTGCCGTGGCTGGGCGAGCGCATCATCCGGTCGGCCGCGTACGTCGCACCGGAGAAGCAGGCCGAGCGACTCGCCGCCATCCTGTTCGCCGACGTGGCCGTGATCCCGATGGCCGAGCTCACGTTCGCCGCGGAGCAGCGCGACCAGTGGATGAGCCGGCCGTATGCCGACACCGTCCTGCTGCAGGCGCTGCGCTCGATCGTGCGGCACTACACCCGGCCCGGACGCGAGTCGGCCTGGCGGGCCGCCAGCCACATCCTGCGGCCCACGCTGGTCATCATGGGCGCGCGCGACGCCCTGGTCGGCGCGTGGGGCCGCACCCGGTGGCGGCGGGCGCTGCGGTACGCCCGGCTGGTCTACATGCCCAACACCGGGCACGTCGCGATGATGGAGCACCCCGCCGCCGTCGCCGGGATCATCCGCGAGTTCGTCCGCGACGCGTCCAGGATCCGGACATCGGCGTCCACCAGTCGAACACCGGGGCGGGGAATGCCGCCGTCCGTGGCACCGTTGAGCGGAGAAAGCACGCACGCCACGACCTGACGGAGCCGATCGTGTCCCTGCCCCCTCTGGTGGAGCCCGCCGCGGAGCTCACTGTCGACGAGGTCCGCCGCTACTCCCGGCACCTCATCATCCCCGACGTCGGCATGGACGGCCAGAAGCGGCTGAAGAACGCGAAGGTGCTGGTCGTGGGCGCGGGCGGGCTCGGCTCCCCGGCGCTGCTGTACCTCGCGGCGGCCGGCGTGGGCACGCTGGGCATCGTCGAGTTCGACGAGGTCGACGAGTCCAACCTGCAGCGTCAGATCATCCACGGCCAGTCCGACATCGGCCGGTCGAAGGCGCAGTCGGCGCGCGACTCCGTCAAGGAGGTCAATCCGTACGTCAACGTCGTCCTGCACGAGACGCGCCTCGACAACGACAACGTGCTGGAGATCTTCGCCGGCTACGACCTCATCCTCGACGGCACCGACAACTTCGCCACCCGCTACCTGGTGAACGACGCCGCCGTGCTGCTGGGCAAGCCGTACGTGTGGGGCTCGATCTACCGGTTCGAGGGCCAGATCAGCGTGTTCTGGGCCGAGCACGGGCCGAACTACCGCGACCTCTACCCCGAGCCGCCGCCGCCCGGCATGGTCCCGTCGTGCGCCGAGGGCGGCGTGCTGGGCGTGCTGTGCGCGTCCATCGGCTCGGTCATGGTCACCGAGGCGATCAAGCTCATCACCGGCATCGGCGACCCGCTGCTGGGCCGGCTCATGATCTACGACGCGCTGGAGATGAACTACACCACGCTGAAGATCCGCAAGGACCCGACCGCCGCGCCGATCACCGAGCTGATCGACTACGAGGCGTTCTGCGGCACGATCAGCGAGGAGGCCGCGGAGGCCGCGTCCGACGCGACCATCTCGGTCGTCAAGCTCAAGGCCTGGCTCGACGAGCGCGCGGCCGGTCAGCGCGACTTCCTGCTGGTCGACGTGCGCGAGCCGAACGAGTACGAGATCAACCGCATCCCCGGCGCGGTGCTCATCCCGAAGGGCGAGTTCCTCACCGGCGAGGCGCTCACGAAGCTGCCGCAGGACAAGCAGGTGGTGCTGCACTGCAAGTCGGGCATGCGCTCGGCCGAGGCGCTGGCCGTCGTCAAGGGCGCCGGCCTGGCCGACGCCGTCCACGTCGGCGGCGGGGTCGCCGCGTGGGTCAACCAGATCGACCCGTCCCAGCCCTCGTACTGATCCCATGCGCCGCCTGCCGGCCGTCCTCGCCCTGGTGGCGACGGCGGCCGGCTGCGGCTCGGACCCCGGCTCGTCCGGCGACGCCACCGCGACCATCGACTGCCGGCTGCCGTGCGAGACGCTGACCGACTGGGTCTCCTACGCCGACCATGTCGCCTACGTCGAGGTGATCGACGAGCGCGAGCTGGCGTTCGAGCAGCTCGAGGGCGAGCCCGAGGGGAACGGCTACGTCCCGCGTGAGGTGAGCGCCGACGTCGGCGACGTGCTGTGGTCGCGCGACGGCGCGCCGGCGCTGCCCGGCGAGGTCAGCTGGGGCACCGGCGGCTGGTCGGTCGACGACGGCGACCGCGAGCCGGTGGAGTTCGGCGTCCCGGTCGACGTGGGGGAGCGCTACCTCGCCGTGCTGGTGCTGACGCCGGAGGAGGACGGCCCGCCGGCCTGGGCCCCCATCGCGCCGCACGCCGTCCTTGCGGTCGGCGACGACGACGTGCCCGAGGGGTCCGGCCCGGAGACGCCGGGCCGGGCGGCGCTGGCCGGGGAGTCGCCGGACGAGATCGCCGAGCTGCTGGCCGGCACCGCGCCCGACCCCGTCGCGCTGCGGTACTACGACGTCGACCCGGTGTCCCGCTACAACGCCGTCGTCCTGGAGAGCTGGCCGGAGCTGCACGGGTTCGTGAAGGCGACCGGCGACATGGGCGCGCCCGGCTACGTCCGCACCGCCGACCTCCCGCTGACCGAGGGCCCGTCGCCCGGGCCGATCCCGGTCTACGACGAGACCGGCGAGCACCAGATCGACACGTTCACCCCCGGCGTCGGTGTGCTGCACCGCTGAGAGCGGTCAGAGCATCTCGCGGCGCTGCATCTGGGTCCACAGCACCCAGCCGGGCAGGATCGGCAGCCAGAACGACACGATGCGGAACACCAGGACCGCCGTCACCGCCGTCGTCGCGCTGACGCCCAGCGTCGTGACGCCCGCGGTCAGGGCGGCCTCGACGGCGCCCAGGCCACCCGGCGTCGGCACGGCCATGCCGAGCGTGTTGCCGACCAGCTGGACGACGGCCATCGCGGCCAGGTTCGCCGCGCCGCCGACCGCCTTCAGGCACGTGTAGAAGCAGAAGATCAGGCTGGCCGACTGCAGCACGATCCCGGCCAGCGCCACCAGCAGCTTGCGCGGGTTGCTCAGCACGTCCAGCAGCCGCGGCAGGCCACGCTGCGCGAAGTCGCTCCACAGCGCCCGCAGCCGCAGCCGCACCGGCGGGATCAGCGCCAGCACAGCCGCCGCCGCCAGCACGATCAGCACGATGATCAGCGTGTTCAGCGACGGGTCGATGTCCGGCGCCGCCGACGAGCCGGACGCGACGCCGAGGATGCCGATCACCGGGAACGTGATCGAGACGTTCGCCACCTGGTTCGCCGCGACGCTCGCCGCCGCCAGCGGCGCCGCCACGCCCGCCTTCGTCAGCACCCGGATGTTGATCGCGACGACGCCGACGGTGGCCGGCGCGAACAGCCGCAGGAAGCCCAGCGACACCTGCGCGCCGAGGACGCGCCAGAACGGCACCTTCTCCGGCACGAACCCCAGCAGCGCGAACGTCGCGCCGATGTAGCTGGTGAACATCAGCACGATCGCGATGAACAGCCAGCGCCAGTCGGTCTGCGACCACAGCTGGGTCAGCGACACGTCGGAGAGCTGGGTGCCGACGAGGTACACGGCGAACACTGCGCCGACGCCGGTGAGCAGCGACAACGGCCGCAGCCGCTGCAGCCGCACCGGCTGGTCGGGCTCCTGGCCCGTGCTGCTGACCAGCCCGTCGCGCAGCTTCGTCAGCACGTCGCGGCGGCCCTTGAGGTCCAGCCGGGTGGACCGGGCCAGCGCCACCGGCTGCAGCAGCGGGATCGCGGCGCTGACGACGTCGCGGCCGAGGACCCGGATCGCGGTCTCGATGGTCCGCTCGACGCCGACCACGAGGGCGCAGCCGACCAGCGCCTGGGCGAGGTCAGCCCGGATCGCCAGCTCCGGCGCGGCCACCTCGCCGCCGGACGGGTCCAGCAGCCAGACCTTGCCGGCGTCGGAGACCAGGATGGTCCGCCCGGAGATGCGCCGGTGCGCCACCTCGTTCTTGCGCAGCCGGCCCAGCTGGCGCCACAGGTCCTCCAGCATCGCGTCGGTGACCTGGTCGGCGGGCATCTTGGCCAGGATCGTGCCGGGGACGTGGTCGTAGACGATGGCGGCCGCGTCGGACCCGATCCGCAGGACGTTGCGCAGCTTCGGCGTGCGGGCGCCGGCCCGGGAGACGGCGAGGGCCTGCAGCGTGATCTGGTTGACGGCGTTGCGCATCGTCAGCATCTGCCGCGGCAGCACCTCCTCGCGGGTGCGGATCTGGTCGGCGGTGCGCACGACGATCCCGGCGCCGTCGTTGTCGCGGTCCAGCACCAGCACGCCGAGCGCGCCCTGCGAGCTCTCGGCGATGTAGCGGCGGTACTTGTCGACGGGGTCGGCGCGCAGCGCGGTGACGTCGTAGCCGTTGTCGCGCAGCACGGCGGCGACCTTGTGGCCGTTGGGCGCCAGCGACGGCTGACCGCTGACCAGCCGGACCAGCAGGCCGACGGCACGGCCGAGGCCGAGCGAGACCAGCAGGCCGCCGACCGTCACCTCGCCCTGGAACAGCCAGACGGCGAAGCTGCCGGCGATCGCGAACCCCGCCACCTGCCGGATCCGCGGCAGCTGCAGCCGCGACACGACTGTCATCATCGCCATCAGCAGTGTCGGCATCGCCGGAACGGCCGTCCCGTCGAACCCGTTCACCACCGGGACGAACGTGTCGTGCAGCCGCTCCGGCGCGGGCCCGGCCAGCCAGTTCGACAGCAGCGCCGCCGAGATCGACGCCAGCGCGCCCGCGGCCAGCAGCTCGACCGTCGTGCGCATGCGGCCGCGCACCATCAGCAGGAACACCAGCACCGGCGGCAGCAGCAGGCTGGCCAGCTCCGACGCCAGCGCGATGAAGTCGACCGGGCCGCTCGGGACGACGCGGTTCAGCGCGGCGAGGTCGGCGGTCAGGCTGGTGAGCGTCCGCTCGGCCACGACGGCGAGCGCCGCCAGCGCCGTCATCAGGACGAGGACGAACACCAGCCGCAGCCCGTCGATGGGCCGGCGGGTACGACGCGGCAGCGGCGGCTCCTCGACCACGATCTTCGCGGCCGGGGCCGGCCGCGCGCGCGTTGCCTCGGTCGTCTCCGTCATCGCAGACCGATCGTCGCATGCGCCCGGCCCGCTCATGGCGACGACCCGCGAGTCAGAGCAGGTCGCGCCGTCGCAGTTGGGTCCACAGCACCCAGCCGGGCAGGATCGGCAGCCAGAACGACACGATGCGGAACACCAGCACGGACGTCACCGCCGCGGTGGTCGGTACGCCCAGTGTGCTGACGCCGGCGGTGAGCGCGGCCTCGACGGCGCCCAGGCCACCGGGGGTCGGCACCGCCATGCCGAGCGTGTTGCCGACCAGTTGGACGACGGCGAGGCCGGCCAGGTTCACCGTCTCGCCGACCGCCAGCAGGCAGGCGTAGAAGCAGAGCACCAGACTCGCCGTCTGGCCGACGATCCCACCGACCGCCATGGCCAGCTTCCGCGGGTCGGACAGCACGTCCAGCAGCCGGGGCAGGCCGCGCTCGGCGAAGTCGCTCCACAGCGTGCGCAGCCGGGACCGCACCGGCGGGATGATCGCGATGACCGCCGCGGCCAGCAGCAGCCCCAGCACGACGATCAGCGTGCTCGACGACGGCAGGCCCGGCAGCGCCGTGCGCCCGGAGATCACCGCCATCACCGCCAGCAGCGGGAACGTGATGGCGACCTGCGCGACCTGGTTGGCCGCGACGCTGGCCGCCGCCAGCGGCGCCGCGACACCGGACTTGGTCAGCAGCCGGATGTTCATCGCGACGTTGCCCACGGTCGTCGGCGCCATCAGCCGCAGGAAGCTGAGCGCGACCTGCGCGCCGACGACCCGCCAGAACGGCACCCGTTCCGGCACGAAGCCCAGCAGCCCGAGCGCCATCGTCAGGTAGTTGGTGAACATCAGGCCGACCGCGAGGATCAGCCAGCGCCAGTCGGTGCGCTCCCACAACTCGCTGAACGACACATCGGACAGCTGGGTGCCGACCAGGTAGACCGCGACCACCGTGCCGACGCCGGTGAGCAGCGACAACGGCCGGATTCGCTGCAGCCGCACCGGTTCGGCCGGCGCGCCGAGCCGGTCGACCAGGCGGTCGCGCAGCCGGATCAGCACTTCGCGGTGGCCCTTGACCTGCTGCCGGGTGCCCGGCGTCAGCGCGACCGGCTGCAGCAGCGGGATGGCCGAGCGGACGACGTCGGGGCCGAGCACGTCCAGCGCGGTGTCGACGACGCGATCCGGTCCGGCGACGATGCTGGTGGCGGTGAGCGCCTGGGCGAGGTCGGTGCGCATCGCCACGTCGCTGGCGGCCAGCTCGCCGCCGGACGGGCTGAGCAGCCAGACGTGCCCGTCGTCGTCGACCATGATGGTGCGCCCGGACAGCCGGCGGTGCGCGACGTGGCTGCGGCGCAGGTCGGCGAGCTGGCGCCACAGGTCGGTCAGGATCTCGTCGCTGATCTCGTCGGCGGTGAGCTCGCTCAGCGCGGTGCCGTGGACGTAGTCGTAGACGAGCGCGGCAGAGTCGCCGTCGACCCGCAGGACGGTGCGCAGCCCTGGGGTGCGGGCGCCGGCCCTTGCCACCGCGAACGACTGCAGCGCGATCCGGTCGATGGCGTCGCGCAGCGTCAGCGTCTGCCGCGGGAGCACCTCCTCGCGGGTCAGCAGCCGGTCGAAGCCGCGGGCGATGGTGCCGGCGCCCTCGTGGTTGCGGTCCAGCACCAGCACGCTGTACCGGGCCTCGGGCGTCTCCGCGGTGAGCCGCCGGTACTCGCCGGACGGATCCGCGCGCAGCGCCTTGAGCTGGTAGCCGGCCGCCTCCAGGGTGGCGGCGATCTTCTGCCCGCTCGGCGCCAGCGACGGCTGACCGCCGGCGATGCGCACCAGCAGCCCGGCCGCGATGCCGATGCTGGTCGCGATCAGCAGGCCGCCGACGGTCGCGTCGCCCTGCAGCAACTGGACGGCGTAGGTGCCGGCGATGGCGAAGATCGCGACCTGCCGCAGCCGCTTCACGTCCAGGTGCGACACGACGGTGACGACGGCGACCAGCAGCGCGGGGTAGGCGGGCACCGGCGTGCCCTCGATGCCGTCGACCACCGGGACCAGGCTGTCCTGCAGCCGCTGCGGCGCCGGCCCGGACAGCCATTCCGACACGAGCGCGGCGGCGACGGAGGCGGTGACGCCGGCGAGCAGCAGCTCGACGGTGGTCCGGACCCGGCCGCGGATCATCAGCACCGCGACCAGCCCGATCGGGATGACGACGCCGGCCAGGTTCGCGGCGAAGTCGATGATGCCGACGATGCTGCCCGGCACCCGCGTGTTGAGGTCGGCGAGGTCGGCCGTGATCGACGTCATGGTCCGCTCGGCGACGATCGACATCGCGACCAGGCCGGTCAGCACCCCGCTGACGATCAGCAGCGACAGCACGTCGGCGGGGCGCCGGGCGCGCGGAGGCAGCGGCGGCTCGTCGACCACGATCTCGTCGGCCGACGTGCTGTCGTTGTCGCTGGGCACTGTCATCGAGGAAGCATCGTCGCACGGCTGATGGCCGTCGTCGGTCAGGCACCATGGGCGGATGGACGACGAATACGCCGAGGCGGTGCTGAGCGTGGTCGAGGCCATCCCGCCGGGCCGGGCCATGTCCTACGGCGCCATCGCCGACGTCGTCGGCCAGACGCTGGGCCGCGGCGGGCCCCGTCAGGTCGGCACCGTCATGTCGACGGTCGGCGGGACGGTGGCCTGGTGGCGCGTGGTGACGGCGGCCGGCCGGCCGCCGCGCGGGCACGAGGTGCGGGCCCTGCGCGAGTTCGCCGCCGAGGGCACCCCGCTCACCCGCGACGGCGAGCGCGTCGACCTGCGCCGGGCCGCCTGGTACCCGGACTGACCGGCTCGGCTCAGAGCCGGTCGCCGTAGGTCTCGATCGCGTTGCGCGCCTTGACCCGGTCCCGGGTAGCCGGCGGCAGCGCGGTGAGGACGTGCAACGGCTCGTCGAAGTCCCAGTGCGGGTAGTCCGAGCTGAACATCAGCGTCCGGTCGGCCCGGGCGACCTCGAGCAGCGCGTGCAGGTGACTGCGCCGCTTCGGCTCGGGCAGCGGCTGTGTGGTGAACCGCACGTGGTCGGCGATGTACTCGCTGGGCAGCCGCTTGATCCACGGCACCTCGTCGCGCAGCCCCTTGACGTTCTTGTCCAGCCGCCAGATCACGTCCGGGATCCAGCCGATCCCGCCCTCGGTGACGACGACCTTGAGGTCCGGGAACCGCTCGAAGACGCCGTGGCAGACCAGGCTGATCACGTTGGCCTGGAACACCTGGCTCAGACCGGTGTGCCACTCGACGTAGTACGTCGGGGTGCCGCCGGCCATCGGCGGCGACGTGCGGAAGATGCCCTCGCCGGAGTTGGGGTGGACGGTGACCGGCAGCCCGAGCTCGGCTGCGGCCTCGTAGATCGGGTAGTAGTGCCGCTCGCCCATGAGGATGTTCGTCAGCGGGAGCAGCACGGCGACGAACCGCTCGTCCCGGCCCGCGCGCCGGATCTCGCGGGCGGCGAGCGCGGGGTCCTGGGCGCCGACGACGAGCGTTCCCCTGTACCGCTCGTCGGCGGCGAGCCAGGTCTGCGCCAGCCAGTCGTTGTAGGCCGACGCGATGAGCGCGGCCGCGTCGGGGTCGGGCAGCGCGCCGAGCCCCAGCACCTCGCCGCCGATGAGCACGGCGCGGTCGATGCCGTGCGTGTCGAGCAGTTGCCGGGCCGAGAACTCCGGATCCGCGCCCGGCGCCGAGCCGTCCGGCGCCCGGGCGTCGTCGCGGAGCACGCCGGCCTGGTTGACGTAGAGCAGGTTCCGCGGGATCGACACCGCCTCGCGGTGGCCGGTCGTGGTGAGGTTGCGGCGCTCGTCCAGCCCGAGCCGGCGCTGCGCCGCCCGCGACAGGTACGGCCGCAGGTCGCCCATGCCGCCCTTCATGATCGGGTGGACGTCGCAGTCGACCAGGCGGTAGCGGCTCGCCTCGGCGTCCTCGGCGGCGGGGTGGTCGAGGAGTTCGGTCATGAGGGCTCCTGTGCGGGCAACCGTTGCGGGACGGTCCGGAAACCGTCAGAGTTCATGCTTAGCAAATCGTTTGGCTCGACGATTGTCCAGAGAGGGAGGGCGGATGGACGTGCGCATCGGACCCGTGGAGGACGTCCGGCGGGACGGCTGCCGGGTGGTCGAGGTCGACGGCCGCCGGGTCGGCGTGATCAGCGTCGGCGAGGAGTTCTTCGCGATCGGCGACAAGTGCCCGCACATGGGCGCCTCGATCTGCGCCGGCTCGCTGAGCGGCACCTTCGTGCCCGCGGGTCCGCACGAGCTGGTCTACGGGATGGACAATCGGGTGGTCCGCTGCCCCTGGCACGGGTGGGAGTTCGACCTCGAGACCGGCCGGTCGCTGCTCGAGCCGAAGCGGGTCGGGCTGCCGACCTACCGGGTGTCGCAGCGCGACGGCGAGGTCGTCCTGCACACCTGACCGCCGCCTCCACCGACGAGAGGACTCACGTGCTCAAGACCATCGACCCCCTGCTCAACGGCGCGCTGCTCGGCCACCTGGCGGACATGGGGCACGGCGACGTGCTGGCGATCGTCGACCGCAACTTCCCGGCGGCGTCGACCGCCCGGCGGCTGGTGACGCTGTCCGGCGTGGACGTCACCACGGCGGCCCGGGCGATCCTGACCGTGTTCCCCGTCGACACCTTCGTCGAGCCCGCGCTGCTGCGGATGGGCCCGGTCGGCGACGAGGGCACCGTGCTGGAGGTGCATGCCGACCTGCAGGCCGCCGTCGACGAGGCCGAAGGGCGCGCGGTCGCCTCGGCGCCGCTGGAGCGGTTCGAGTTCTACCGGCGGGCGGCCGGGGCCTACCTGGTCGTCGCGACCACCGAGGCACGTCCCTACGGCTGCTTCCTCCTCGTCAAGGGCGTCGTCTGAACTCTGCCGCGCCGGGGTCTTGCCCTCGCGGCGGGGCAGCCACTACGGTCATGGCAATCGATTTGCGTGTGAGGGTCGTCACAACGTCGACCGGGTATCCCGTCCTCCCGAGGAGTCCGCATGCACGAGCCGAGACCCGTGACCCGTCGTTCCCTGCTGGCCGGCGCCGGAGCCGTGGCCGTCGGCGCCACCGGCCTGGCAGGCGTCGCCCAGGCCGGGCGCCGTCCCCGCCGTCCCCGCAGCGGGTACCCACCGCTGTGGCAGCAGGCCTGGCAGAGGGGGATCGTCTTCGGTTCCTCCATCGCCACCTGGCAGCTCGACGCCGACTACCCGGCCCTGCATGCCCGCGAGGCCGGCCTGCTCTTCACCGAGGACGACCTGCTCTGGTACCAGCTCAAGCCGAGCCCGGACGCGCCGCTGAACTTCGGCCCCGGTGACCAGATCATCGGGCTCGCCGAGCAGAACGAGCAGCTGGTCATCGCCGCCCACCTCGCCTGGGACGAGGGGTTCGGCGAGGGCTGGACCGAGGACGATCTGTGGGGGCTGACGGCGGCCGAGGCCAGCGACCTGCTGTACGGCGTCATCCACGCGGAGGTGGCGCACTACCGCGGCCGCGCCGACGGCTGGATCGTCGCCAACGAGGTGACCGACCCCTTCGATGCCGACGCGAACGGGTTCCGCACCAACGTGCCGTGGTACGCCACCATCGGATCGAGCTACATCGCCGAGAGCTTCCACATCGCGCATCAGGAGGACCCCGGCGCGCTGCTGCTCATCAACGAGTTCGGCTTCGAGACCGTCAACGAGTTCGGCGACCAGCCCGGGCCGCGCCGGCAGGCGTACCTCACGGCGATCGACACGCTGCTCGACGACGACGTCCCGGTGCAGGCCGTCGGCATCCAGGGTCATCTGCTCGCCGACCGGTTCGCCACCAGGTTCAACGAGAACGCCTACCGCGCGTTTCTCGGCGAGATCGCCGACCGGGGCCTGCCGATCCTCATCACCGAGCTCGACGTCCTCGACGACGGCCTGCCCGCGGCGATCGGCCCGCGCGACCAGAAGGTGGCCGACGTCTACCGCCGCTACCTGGACGTCACGCTGGACGAGGAGGCCGTCAAGGTCGTCGTCGCGTTCGGCCTCACCGATCGCTACACCTGGCTCGAGGAGGACCAGCCGCGGCCGGACGGCGCACCTCGGCGGCCGCTCGCCTTCGACGACAACCTGCAGCGCAAGCCGGCCGCCGACGCGATCAGCGCCGCCTTCGCCGCCGCGCCCTGCCGCGACCCCCTCTGGACCCCACCGCGAGTCCCATGATCATCAATGATCCACCCCCCTCTGGGTGGTTGGATCATTGATGATCATGGGGGTGTGACGGGCTGCGGACCGGTAGCCGGCGAGAGCGATCTCCAGGGCCCGCAGCCCGTCGACGCCCGTGGCGCACGGGTCCTGGACGGCGCCCGCCCGGACCGACTCGGCGAACGCGGCGAGCATGGCCCGGTCCGCGTCCTCGGCGAATGACCCAAGCCGCAGGCCGCGCGGTGCGCCGTCGCGGACGGACACCACCCGCAGCGCCTCGGCGGCGTCGGTGAGGTCGAGCGAGCCGTCGGTGCCGACCAGGCGCAGGTAGAAGTCGTAGTCCCAGGGGTTGCCCTCGGGCACCGACCAGCTCGGGTCGACGCTGCCGACGGCGCCGTTGTCGAAGCGCAGCGACAGCACCGCGACGTCGTCGACGCCAAGGTCCCAGAGCAGCGAGCCGGCCTCGGCGGAGACCTCGGTGACCTCGAGCCCGCTGACATGCCGCATCGCATCGGTGACGTGCACCGAGTGGTCGATGAGGGCGCCACCGCCGGCGGCGACCGGGTCGGTGATCCACGGCGGGTACGACGGCGGCAGCGGCGGCCGGCCGCGGTTGCCGCCCACCAGCCCGATCAGCTCGCCGAGCCGGCCCGACCGCACCGCCGCCCGGGCCCGGCCGACCAGCGGCAGGAACCGCGACACGAACGCCACGTGCAGTTGCACGCCGGCCGCGTCGCAGCCGCCGACGATCGCCCGGGCGTCCTCCACGCTCGTCGCGAGCGGCTTCTCGCACAGCACGTGCCGCCCGTGCGCGGCGGCCAGCTCCACGTGCGCGCGGTGGTCCACGGTGGCGCCGCACACGATGACGGCGTCGACGTCCGGCGCCGCGACGAGCGCCTCGGCGTCGTCCACGAAGGGGACGCCGAAGTCGCGCCGGATCCACTCCGCGTGCGCCGGCACCGCGTCGTGGACGCCGGTCACCCGGACGTCCGGCAGCCCGGACAACGCGCGCGCGTAGGCCCAGGCGTGCGTCGTGTGTGCGGCGCCGAGGATCGCGATGCCGATCGGGCGCATCAGCCCTCCCAGGTGGTCAGGTCGACGGTGCGGCCGGTGCCGGCCGACTCCAGCGCGGCCAGCGCCGTGCGCAGCGACTCCAGTGCCTCGGCGGCCGGCACCGGTGACGGCCCACCGGCGCGGATCGCGTCGAGGAACGCGCCCAGCTCGAGCACGAACCCGCGGTCGCCCAGCACGTCCCACCACTCGGCGTCGCCCTCGCGCGGATACAGGACGCCGCCGATCAGCTGGTCGTAGCTCCAGGACAGCCGGCCCTCGGCGCCGACGATCTCGGCCGAGAGCTTGAAGCCGCGCGCGGCCGGGTGCGCCCAGCCGCACTCGACGTGCGCGATGGCGCCGTTCTCGTACCGGACCGTGGTGAGCGTGTACGTCGCCGGCCCGGCGGCGCCGGCCGCGGCCATGCACTGCACCCGGACCGCCGGGCTGCCGATCACCCAGCGGGCGAAGTCGAAGCTGTGCACGGCCTGGTCCAGCAGCGGCCCGCCGGACCGCGCCGGGTCGGTCAGCCAGCCGGCCTCGCCCCAGCCCGGCAGCCCCGAGGTGGTGCTGTGCGTCAGCTGCCGCACCACGCCGATCTCACCGGCGACGACGCGGTCGCGGGCGCCGCGGTGATCCGGCTCGAACCGTGCGACGTGACCGACCATCAGCAGGCCCGGCGCGGCCGCCGCGGCCGCGACCACCCGGCGGGCCTCGTCCAGCGTGCGGGCCAGCGGCTTCTCGCAGATCACGTGGCGGCCGGCGGCCAGCGCCGCGAGCGTCGGCCCGGCATGCTGGTGCGGCGGGGTGCAGACGTCGACGACGTCGACACCGAGCTCCAGCAGGGAGCCGAGGTCGCGCAACGTCTCGGCGCCGTGCTCGACGGCGATCCGCTCGGCCTTCCCGGCCACCGGGTCCGCGACGGCGACCAGCCGGACGCCGGGCAGCGCGCGGTACGCCTGAGCGTGGACGCCGGCGATCCGGCCGGCGCCGAGCAGGCCGACCGTCAGCTCGTCGCTCACCCCTTGATGCCCGTCACCGCGATGCCGCGGACGAAGTGCCGCTGGAAGATCACGAACACCAGGATCATCGGCAGCGTCGCGATCACCGATCCCGCGAACAGCAGGTTCCAGTCGGTCCGGTTCTGCACGACGAACAGCGCCAGGCCGACCGGCGCGGTCAGCTTGTCCGGGTCGGACAGGATGACCAGCGGCCAGAAGAAGTCCTCCCAGGCGCCCTGGAAGGTGAAGATCGCGTTCGCGGCGAGCGCCGGCGTGCACAGCGGCAGCACCACGCTCCAGAAGATCCGCAGCTCGCCGGCGCCGTCCACCCGTGCGGCGTCGAGCAGCTCGTCGGGGATGGAGAGCATGAACTGGCGGAGCAGGAAGATGCCGAACGCACTGACCACGCCGGGCATGATCAGCCCCCAGTAGGAGTCCAGCCAGCCGTGCCCGCCGTTGCCGAGCCAGTCGTTGCCGCCGAAGAACGGGATGTGCTGGATGATGATGTAGTTCGGGATCAGCGTGACCTGGCCGGGCACCATCATCGTCGCGAGGAACAGCACGAAGATGACGTTGCGGCCCGGGAAGCGGCGCTTGGCGAAGGCGTAGGCGCACAGCGCGTTGAAGAACGTCTGCAGCACCGTGATCGTGACCGCGACGAACGCGCTGTTCGCGAACCACCGCCAGTCGCCGTGTCCCTGCGCCTGCTGGGCCTCGCTGAGCTCGCCGAGGTTGAGGAACCCCTTGTAGCCGTCGAGCGTCGGGTCGTCGGGCAGCCAGGTCGGCGGGTTGGCGAAGATGGTGCTGATCGGCTGGAACGACGCGCTGATCAGCCAGGCGAACGGCGCGACGAACAGGATCGCGACCGGCGCGAGGATGAGGTAGCTCCCCAGCTTCGCCCGCAGGGTGACGTGGTCCTTGTCGAGTGGCCGCTTCCGCTTCTTGGGCCGGGCCGGGGGCGGCGGCGCGAGCGCCGGGATCGTCTGCTCGTCCGTCACGTCGGTCACTCGGTTCCTCCGTCCCGGAACAGCCGCAGCTGCAGCGCGGTGAAGACGAGGAGCATCGCGAACAGGGCGAACGCGAGCGTGCTGGCATAGCCCATGTCGTAGTACTTGAACGCCCAGAGGTACATGTAATAGACCATCGTCGTGGTCCTGTTGACCGGCCCGCCGCTGGTCATGACGAAGATCTGGGTGAACACCTGCAGCGAGCCGATGATGCCGATGACCAGCAGGAACAGCGTCGTCGGGCGCAGCAGCGGGATCGTCACATGGCGGATGCGCCGCCACATCCCCGCGCCGTCGATCTTGGCCGACTCGTACAGCTGCGCGGGGATGGCCTGCAGGCCGGCGAGGTACACGACCATCGAGAACCCGACCCCGCTCCACACGCTCATCAGGACGACGGCGGGCATGGCGAGGTTGCGATCCGACAGCCACAGCAGCGGCTCGTCGATCAGCCGGGTCCGCATCAGGTAGTAGTTGAACAGCCCGAACTCGCCGTTGTAGAGCCACTTCCACAGCAGCGCCGACACCACGAACGGCGTCACCACCGGCAGGTAGTAGGCGGTGCGGAAGATCGCCCGGCCGCGGATCGGCTGGTTGAGCAGCAGCGCCAGGCCGAGCCCGATGATCATCGTCAGCGGGACCGAGGCGCCGGTGAAGTACACCGTGTTGAGGACCGACTGGACGAACCGCTCGTCGTGGATCATGTCCTCGTAGTTCTGCGTCCCGACGAAGGGCCGGTCCGGCTCGATGATGCTCCACCGGTGGAACGTCAGGTAGAACGCGAAGATCAGCGCGGCCAGCGTGAAGACCGAGAAGACGATCACGCCGGGGGCGATGAACAGGTACGCCGAGCGTTCCCGCCAGACTCGCCGGCGCAGCCCGCTGCTGCGTCCGGTCCGCTGGGTGTCCTCGCCGGCCGGCGCCACCGCCCTCGACATGCGTCCTCCTCCGTTGATCGTCAACCTCGGGCGAGAATCGCCTCGGCCTGCTGTGCGGTGTTGTTCAGCGCGTCCTCGGCGCTCTGGTCGCCGTAGATCGCCTTGCCCAGCTCCTCGTTGAGCACGGTCTCGATCCGCGGGAACAGCGGGTTGGCGACGGTGCTCGCGACACCGCACGGCATCAGGTCGATGAAGCCCTGCAGGACCGGCTTGGCCTGCGTGATCTCCTCGCCCTCGAGCAGCGACGTCAGCGGCGGCAGCAGCGTGCCCTCGGTCTCGTACGTCAGCCGGGCCAGGGTCTCGGGCCGGGACAGGAACTCCATCCACAGCCAGGCGGCGTCGGGGTTGTCGGTCTGGTCCATCATCACCAGCGAGTCGCCGGCGATGGTGGTCTTGCAGCCGGCCTCGCCCTCGGGCAGCGGAGCGGTCGCCCACTTGCCCTCGATGTCCGGGAACTCCTCGGTCAGCGTGCCGGCGAACCAGGCGCCGGCGATGTACATGCCGACCTGCCCCTCGGCGAACGCGACCCGGCCGTCCCACGAGTTGGAGTTCAGGTAGTCCGGCGGCGCGTACTGGGCCAGGCCGACGTAGAAGTCCGCGGCCTCGCGGGCCTCGTCGCTGGTGAACAGGATCTCGCCGTCCTCGCTCAGCAGGTCGCCGCCGGCCTGGTAGAGCCACGGGTACCAGTAGTAGGCCGACTCCGGCGCGAACATCTCGAACCCGTACGTGCCGGCCGCCGGGTCGGTCAGCGCGGCGGCCGCCTCCTCGAACTGCTCCCAGGTGGCCGGCGGGCCGTCGATCCCGGCCGCCTCGAACAGGTCGGTGCGGTAGAACAGGCCGGTCGTCTCGCCGCCCATCGGCAGGCCGTACATCGCGTCCTCGTAGGTGACGAAGGTCTTGAACGCCTCGACATAGTCGTCGGGGTTCACCACTTCGCTGCGCTCGATGTAGTTCGCCAGGTCGACCGCGGCGCCGCGCGAGGCGTAGTCGGCGGTGTCGCTGGCGTTGACGTACGCGACGTCGGGTGCGTTGTTGCCCGCGATCCGCGTCGTCAGGACCTGGGCGGCCTGCTCGGCCGGGACGTTCTCGAACTCGATGGTGATGTTGGGCTGCTCCTCGTGGAACTCATCGGCCAGCAGCTGCATCTCCGGCTGGTTGCCGATCCACGAGAAGAACGAGACGGTCACGGGCTCCGAGGGGGCCTCGACGGGGCCCTCGCCCGCACCCTGTGGCGCAGCGTCCGGCTCGTCGGACTCGCCGCCACAGGCGGCCAGGACCACGGACGTGATCGAGATGGCGGCGACCGCAGTGGCCGCCCTACGGGACACCTTTATCCTCACCGAACCAGCTCCTTGCTCACTCCGGTACTGCCGGATGCAAATCGTTTGGCTCTCTGGCGGGAAGCATCGTTGCCGGTGCGTCCCGTGTCAAGGGATTGAGGTGGTTCTCGTCACACGGACGTCACATTTTCATGCTTTCGTGACCGGCCGACGGCGCGGCGCCGTACCGCCGGCGGTACGCCCGGCCGAAGTGCGACAGGCTGTTGAACCCGGAGGCGTGGCAGACCTCTGACACCGACAGCGCCGACGCGGCCAGCAGCGACCGCGCGAACCGCAGCCGGCGTTCCTGCAGGTAGAGCTGGAACGGCGTGCCCGTGAACTGCCGGAACCGCTCGCTGAAGTAGTTCGCGGACAGGTGAGCCCGCGCCGCGACGTCGGCCAGCGTGATCGGCTCGCGGAAGTGGCGGTCGACGAACAGCACCGCGTCGCGCAGCTGGTCCTCGCCGGCCGGACGACGCACGCGCGGACCGCTGCCGACGTCGCAGCGCCGGGCCAGCTCGACGACCAGGCCGGCGACCAGCGCCTCGACCAGCAGCGACGAGCCCAGCCGCGGCTCCTCGCACTCGGCCCGCAGGCGGCGCAGGTCGGGCCCGGCGCCGCCGAAGTCGTCGGCGCGCCACGGGAACCCGTGCACCGATGCCGGGCCGAGCGCGGCCAGCTGCCGTTCCATCAGGGCCGGCTCGATCACGGTGTTGTAGCAGTCCAGCGGCTCCGGCCCGAGCACGCGCAGCTCGTGCAGGTCGGCCGGGGAGAGCAGGAAGGCGCTGCCCGCGCCGATCGTGAGGGGCTCACCGTTCAGCACGTGCTCGGCGGTGCCGGAGAGCACCAGGCACAGCTCGTAGTAGTCGTGCCAGTGCACGCCGGCCGACGTCAGCCGCTGGCGGATCACCCGGGCGCCGAGGTCGACGGGCAGCAGCGACTCGACGGTGTACCTCTCGATCAGGTCGGTCATCGGCGCGCCCCGGTCGGCTCAAATCGATTTGACTCACGTAGAGTAGCGCCATGTCGTGGAGCGACCGGACCGAAGTGCCGGCGACGCCTGGTCGCGTCACCATCGCTCACGTCGCCGACCGCGCCGGCGTCAGCCCGACGACGGTCTCGCACGTCCTCTCGGGCAAGCGCGTCGTGAATGCGACCACCCGCGAGGTGGTGATGGCGGCGATCCGGGAGCTGGGCTACCGGCCCAACCACGTCGCGCGCAACCTGCGGACCCGGCAGTCGCACATGATCGCGATCGTCGTGCCCGACATCACCAACCCGTTCTACGCGGTGCTGACGCGGGGGCTCGCCGACGCGGTCGACTCGGCCGGGTACGGCACCTACGTCTGCAACACCGACGGCCAGCACGAACGCGAGCGCAAGTTCTTCGACGACGTCATGGACCGCGGGGTCGACGGCATCGTGTTCGCCTCCGGCGAGACCGCGTCGGACATCACGTTCGGGCCGGCCGAGGCCGCCACCCCGATCATCTGCATCGGCGACCACCTCGACCATCCGCTGTGCGACGCGATCACCCCCGACGACGAGGCCGGGTCGCGCGAGGCCACGGCGTTCCTGGCCGGCCGCGGCTACCGGCGCATCGCGATGATCCAGGGCCCGCAGCGCTACGGCGCGCAGCGCACCGCCGGCTTCCGGGCCGCGATGCAGGCCGCGAAGCACAAGGTGGTCCCCGAGCTGCTGGTGCGCGGCGACTGGACCCGCAAGGGCGGCTACCGGGCCATGCGGACGCTGATGGCGCTGGACTCGCCGCCGGACGCGGTGTTCTGCGCCAACGACCTGATGGCCATCGGCGCGCTGGACGTCGCGCACGAGCTCGACCTCGAGGTGCCCGGCGACCTGGCGATCATCGGGTTCGACGACGTCGACGCGGCCACCATCGTCACGCCGCAGCTCACCACCGTGCGCAACCCGGCCTACGAGGCCGGCAGCACCGCCGGCGACCTGCTGCTGAGCCGGCTGTCCGGCCGCTACTCCGGTGCCGGACGCACCGTCGTGCTGCCCTGCCCGCTCGTCGTCCGCGGCACCGCCTGACCGGGCTCACCCCTACGGGAGGGCGATCACCGCCTTCACGAAGCCGGCGGGCTTGTCGCGCAGCGTCGCGAACGCCTCGTCGACGCGTTCCAGCGGGAACCGGTGGGTGACCAGGCCGGCCATCGACAGGACGCCCGACGAGACCAGCCGCATGCCCGTCTCCATGCCGCGCAGGATCGTCTCCGGGTCGCGGAAATGGGCGTTGGCGATCGAGAACGCCATCCAGTTCCAGTGGCCCAGCGCGAGCTGCCGGGGCGCGCCAAGGTGGAAGCCGACGATCGCGATAGTGCCGCTCATCCGGGTCACGTCGCCGCAGGTGGTCAGCCCGGCCTGGGTGCCGGTGCACTCGAACGTGACGTCCGCGCCGCGGCCGCCGGTCCGCTCCCGGACGACGTCGGCCAGCGACTCCCGGGTGACGTCGACGACGCGGGCGGTGCCCAGCCGGCCGGCCCGCTCCAGCGCGTCGGGCCGGGTGTCGGCGACGATGACCTGGCGCGGCCCGCGCAGCGCGGTGAGCGCCTGCACGAGGTGGCCCATGAAGCCGGCGCCGATCACCACCACGTCGTCGCCGAGCCGGGGCGCGGCCAGCTCGACGGCGTTGACGGCGCACGCCAGCGGCTCGGCCAGCGCCTCGTCGAGCGGCCCGGCGCCGGCCGGGAAGCAGTGCGCCGCGCGCACGGTCACGTACTCGGCGAAGCCGCGCTCGGTGACCCAGACGCCGACCCGGTCGCCGACGGCCAGCCCGGCCGCCTCCGCGCCGAGCTCGGCGACGACGCCGCTCACCTCGTGGCCCAGGTAGAGCTCCTCGGCCGCGGCCGGCCCCTCGGCCCACCGGTCCAGCTCGCCGGCGCAGACGCCGGACGCGACCACGCGGACCAGCACCTCGTCCGGCCGTGGCCGGGGCACCGGCACGTCGTCGATCTCGAAGCGCTCCCGGCCCCGCAGCACCGCGATCCGCATGTCAGAGCTCACCGTCATGGAACACCACGATCGCGTAGACGCCCAGCCGGTCCAGCACCACGCCGTGCACGCCGTCCTCGCGGGTGACCTGCAGCGGCGTGCGGGACCCGTCGCTCGCGACGACGGTCGCGTACTGCTTGGCCTTGGGCAGCCGCACCCGCAGCGGCACGTCGGCGAGCGTGCGGACGGCGTCGGCCGCGGCGTCGTAGTCGTAGTTGACCAGGTGCAGCGCGCAGGAACCGTCGGCGAGCTGCTGCAGGTTCGCCGCGACCGAGACCGGCGTCTCGACCTGGCGGCCGTGCGGCAGCAGCTCGCCGGCCGACGTGCGCCCGGCCGGGCGGATCCGCGCGTCGCCGCCGAGCCGCGCCGCCAGCCGGTCCGTCGCGACGACGGTCCCGCCGCCGTCGAGGTAGCCCTCGACCGCCGCGGCCTGCTCCTCGGTGAGCGTGTGCACGTCGGGCAGCACGACGGTGGTGTAGCGCTCCAGCTCGGCCGCCGACGCGCGGTCCGGCGCCGTCACCCCGTCGGGCCAGATGACCACGTCGAACGGGACGGCCGCGTCGGCGAGCAGCCGCGTGACCGCACGGTAGGGCACCACGACCGACTCGTCGCGGCGGTTGGTGGTGTTGTCGCTCGCGTCGGCCTGGCCGATCAGCTCGCGGGTGCTGGCGACGCTGAACACGACGGCGACCTCGTTGGCGGTGCGGCGGGCGAACAGCCGCTCGTGATCGGCGAGGAAGGCCTGGATCTCGGTCGCGAGGCCGTGCGGCGCGTAGAAGGAGTCCTCGATGACGCTGCCCATCCAGGACCCGTAGGGCACCGACATGTTCGCGCCCAGCGCGGCCGCCTCGAACAGCGACAGCCGGAACAGGTCGTGGCCCCTGCCCTCGGCCAGCAGGCCGATCAGCTCAGGCACGACCCCGCCGTACGGGTTCTCGACGACCACGACGTCCTTGTCGCCGGCGAACGCCGCGACGTAGCGGTACCACTCCGGCTGCCGGTACGTCGTGTTGCGCATCTCGGTGATGATCAGGTCGACGTCGTCGGCGAGCGCGAGGTACATCGGCTCCAGGTTGAAGAAGTTCCCCGAGACGACGATCTCGCGGCCTGCCGAACGGGCGTACTCGCGGGCGTAGTCGGCCAGCTCGGCGAAGTACGCCTTGATCGACCGGCACTGGAAGGCGTAGTAGTCGCCGAACAGCGGCGTGGACTCCCGCCCGTCCTTGAAGTCGTAGCCCTGGGCGAGCAGCCACTCGCCGTAGTGGAACGTGGCCAGGTCGACGCCGTCGAGGGCGATGTCGACCTGCGACGGCTTCAGGCCCTGCAGGTATGCGCGGAACCCCTTCATGCAGTCCTTGCAGAAGCAGGCGCCGTACTGGAACGCGCCCATCGGCAGCTCGGCCTCGTCGAGCTGGATCCCGTCGACGCCGGCGTCGATCTGGATCCGGATGACGGCCTTGAGGTACTCGCGCCAGACCGGGTTGTTGCGGTCCATGTAGAAGCACTGGTGCTCGCGGTCCGGGCACTCCACCCAGTGCGCGTGGCACGGCTGCTGGTGGATGTCGCGGACCACGCACTCCTCGATCAGGTCGGTGACCGGCTCGCCGTCGCTGTCGACCAGCCCGTCCGGGAAGTAGTGCTCGACCGGCTTCCACAGCTTCGGGTAGCGGTTCGACGAGAACTCGCGCAGCCCCAGCCAGTCCCGCCTGCCGGCGCCGCGCAGCTCGTTGAGCGCGAGCACCTCGTCCTCGTCGTCGGACAGCTCGACGGGAAACTCCCAGCCCTGCGCCTCGAACACGATGCCGAGCACCTTGATCCCGCGCTCGTGGCAGGCGGCGATGAACTCGCTGTCGTTGACGAAGCCGTAGAACCGGGACCGCGCGTCCACCGGGCCGAACGCCTCCTGCTCCAGGTACGGCAGCGCCAGCGAGCCGCCGCCGAGCGAGGCCCAGACCAGCACCGTCGCGCGGTAGTCGACGAGGTCGTCGACCATCCGCAGCCGGCGCGGCGGCAGGCTCGGGTGATAGCAGTGCTGGCGGGGGAACCAGGCGTCGAAGTACACACCGCGGTGCATGGGGCAGCCTCTCGGGTCGGGACGGTGACGGGGTCAGGGCGCGAGGAGGGGGCCGAGGGTGCGCTCGGCGACGGCCAGGCCCTGGCGGACCTTGCCGGGCGTGCCGCTCCAGACCGGGTCCTCGTGCTCGACGGAGACCACGCCGTCGTAGCCGGTCCGGCGCAGGACGTCGATCAGGCGGCGCCAGTCCAGCCCGCCGAGGCCGGGGATCCGGTAGCGCCACCACCCGCTGCTCCACGGCTCCCGGCCGATGACCCGGCCGAAGACGCCGTAGCGGTCGCGGGCGGCGGCGTCCACCTCGACGTCCTTGGCCTGGACGTGCAGGACGCGGTCGGCGTGTGCCGCGAGCGCCGCGACCGGGTCGATGCCGAGCCACACCAGGTGCGACGGGTCGTAGTTGAGCCACAGGCCGAGCTCGGCCAGCCAGCCCCACAGCTCCGGCGAGTAGGCGAGGTTGGCCGGGTACCCGTCCGGGTGCCAGCCCTCCATCGGGCAGTTCTCGACGACCAGCCGGACGTCGCGGGCGGCCGCGTAGTCTACCAGCGGCGGCAGCACCTTCTCGGCCAGCCGGAGGTTCTCGGCGACGGTCCGGGACAGGTCGCGGCCCACGAACGTGCCGACCAGGCCGGCGCCCAGCAGCTGAGCGGCGTCGATGCAACGGCGCAGGTGCTCGTGCGTCGCCTCGCGGACGGCCGGGTCCTCGTGCAGGTTGTTCTCGTAATAGGCGACGGCGGACAGCTCCAGGCCGTGCTCGGCGAGCAGGCCGCGCACCCGGGCCGCCTCGGCCGCGTCGAAGGACTCGACGTCGAGGTGGCTGGCCTCCCAGTCGCGGCCGGGCCGGTCGGGCCAGGCCGCGACCTCCAGCGCGCCGTAGCCGTGCGCACCGGCCCACCCGGCGACGTCGGCGAGCGACTCGCCGGGCAGGCAGGCGGTGAGCAGGCCCAGCCTCATGCGCGGGCGGGCACGTTGGCGTAGTCGTTGCCGGCGAGGTCCCGGCCGCGGGCCAGCCAGATCTTCCAGCCCTCGTTCTGCGGCACGTCCTGCATCTTCACCGAGGACGGGAAGTAGCGCATCGTGTAGCCGGTGCGGCGGATCGCGCTGGTGTTGGCCCGGGCGCCGTGCACGATGCGTCCGTCGTGCATGGAGAACTCGCCCCGGCCGAGCTCGAAGTAGACCGCGCGGTCCTCGTCGACGCCGGCGAGGCCCGCGTGGAAGGTCTGCTCGGTCATGTCCGTCGGCTCGTAGTTCTCGGAGAAGCCGCCGTTCAGGTGCGAGCCCGGGATCACCCGCATGCAGCCGTTCTCCTTGAACGAGCCGTCCTCCAGCGCCAGCCAGATCGTGACGATGTTGTCGTAGTCGTCGAACCGGCCCTTCCAGAACGCGCTGTCCTCGTGCCAGGGCGTCGCGCGGCCGGTGAACGGGTCCTTGGAGATGAAGTGGCTGGACCACAGCGCGATGTCGGGGCCGACCAGCGGCTCGATCCAGTCCAGCACCTCGTCGGAGAGCAAGAAGTCCAGCAGCCGGTCATCGCGGTAGTGCGGCGTGTCCAGCTCGTCGGAGAGCTTGTCGCCCTTGTCGGCGAGGTGCTCGTTGAAGATCTGCTCCAGCCGGGTCAGGCGCTCCTCGGACAGCAGCTGGCGGCCGGGCAGCAGGTAGCCGTTCTCGCGGAAGAACGCGACGTCGGCGGGGGTCAGGGTCTCGGTCATCGCAGCGGCCTTTCTGGTCTGGTCGGGGTGTCCTTCTCGATGACTACGACGCTAGGCGCGAGGTCACCGCGGTCACGACGCCTTTCCTCGGGTCGACTCGACCTATCTTCGGCACAGCGGTCAGGCCCGGTCGAGGGCGCGGATGATGTCGATGAACAGCTCCATGTCCTCCACGTAGTCCTCGGGCGTGGTCTTCGGCGTGCCGCCGGTCGTGACGACCTCGTGGAAGTACTCCAGCTCGTGCGTGTAGGGGTCCTTGAGGTGCGGCCGCACGACCGAGCGCTCGTAGGAGTCGCCGGACGTGCGCTCGATCTCCAGGACGGTGGGGAAGTGCCGGACGTAGGGCGTGTCGTACTGCACCTTCATCGAGCCGCTCGCGCCGTACACCTCGATGTGGGCGTCGAAGCGCAGCTGGTCGTCGACGCCGGTCTCGTAGGTGACGACGAAGTCGCCGTAGTCGAGCAGCGCGACGACGTAGGAGCCGTTGCGCCACATCCTCGCCGCCGCCACCTCGCGCGGCCGGCCGATCAGCTCCCGCATGGCCGACAGGTCGTGGCTGCCCAGGCCGCAGAGCAGGCCGTAGGTCCAGCCGATCTCCTCGGGCACGTCGCCGATGGCCTCGCGGACCAGCGCGGCCCGGCGGGCCCACTTCTCCTCGATCAGGTCCGGCGGCACGTCGCCGGGCCGCTCGACGTACGCGGTCTGGTCGATGATCAGCCGGTTCTCGCCGATCACGTCGTGCACCCGGACGTAGCGGATCGGGCCCAGCGTGGGCAGCCGGGCGACCGCCTCGGTGAAGGCCGGCGCGAACCGGCGCATGTAGGCGACCATGACGGTCTTGCCGGACCGGTCCCGGGCGGCGATGATCTCCCGCGCCTCCCGCGGGCTGAGGCACATGGGCTTCTCGACCAGCACGTGCAGCCCCGCGTCCAGCGCGGCGACGACGCACTCGGCGTGGTACTCGTCGCTGTTGAGCACGAAGACGCAGTCCAGCGCGCCGTTGGCGATCAGGTCGGTGAAGTCGCCGTAGCGGTCCTCGACGCCGTATCGGTCGCCCACGCTCTTGAGCAGGCCGGGGGAGATGTCGCAGATCGCGGTCAGCTCGAACTGGCCGGGCAGCGACTCGATGATGGGCAGGTGGATGAGCTGGGCGACCTCGCCCAGGCCGATGACTCCGACGCGCAGGGTGCTCACTTCTGTCCTATCGGTCGTCGCGATACTGCAAATCGGTTTGGTAGTCGCAAACTAGGCCCTGCGCACCCGCCGGTCAATGGCCGTCCCGCGGTTACGGCAGCGCCGCCATGCGCTCGGTGAAGAGCGCGGTGAACGCCTCGACGTCGACGGCGGTGGCGATCCGGCAGTTCGGCGCCGGTGGGTTCTCCCACATCAGCAGGTCCGCGATCGCCACGCCGCGGGTCACCCGTCCGGCCGTCTCGACGGCGACGTGCGCGTCCTGCCAGGTGACGAGGTCCGGACGGGTCACGACGGCCACGGCGAGCGGGTCGTGCAGCGCGCAGCTGTCCTGTTCGAGCTGGTCACGCGGCTTGGTGCGGTTCTGGGCGTCGATCCAGCCCTCGATGTGGGTGGCGGCGAACCGGCCGAACTCCCCGCCGGCGGCCAGGGCCTTGGTGTCCGCACGGGACAGCCGGACCTTCCGCGTGACGTCGAGGCCGACCAGCCGGAGGGCCGCGCCGCTGGTGAGCACCGCCTGCGCGGCGTCGGGGTCGCACCAGAAGTTGTACTCGCCCGGCATCGCGGCGACGTTGGTCTGCTCGAGGAAGACGCCGCCCATGACGACGATCTCGCGGGCGGCCGCGGCGACCCGCGGGTCCGACGCCACCGCCCGGGCGACGTTGGTCAGCGGCCCGATGGCGACGACCGTCAGCTCGCCGGGCTCGGCCAGCAGCCGTCGGGCGATCTCCGCCGCGGCGTCGCCGCCGGCCGGCGCGCCCTCGACCACCGGGACGTCGGCGTGGCCGAGCAGCTCGAGCAGCTCCCGGGTCAGCCGGGTCGAGGTCGCGACGTCGCTGTTGCCGCTCACGGTCGTGACCAGCTCGACCCGCAGGCCGGGGTCGGCGAGCGCGAGCGCCAGCGCCAGGCCGTCGTCGATGTCCGCGCCCGGCGCGCCCATCGCCAGGTCGGTGTCCAGGAGGATGCGCGTCAGCGGCTGGCCCACAGCAGGCCCCGCTCGGTCAGCGTGCGCACGTCAGGGTGGTCGAGGTCGTCGAGCTTGTGCCCGACGGTGCTGACGAAGACCTTCCCCCTGCCCCAGCGCCGGGTCCAGACGGCGGGGCAGGTCACGGCCTCGCGCCACGGCGTCCCCTCGGCGGGCTGGAAGGTGGTCGTGGCGAGGACCTCGTTCAGCCCGTCCGTGAGCACCCAGTACTGCTCGGTGTCGAGCGACCAGCGCGGGCTCAGGCCGGCGACCAGCTCGTGTCGCGCCTGCTCCGGGACCACCTCGACGTCGTACCGGACGAACCCGCCGGGATGCGCGGCCCACTGGCCGCCGACGAGGTGCAGATAGTCGGGCGAGCCGCGGTAGGAGTCGCAGATGCCGCCGTGCCAGCCGGCCAGGCCGGTGCCGTTGGCGACGGCGGCGGACAGCCCGAGCACCTGCTCGTCGGTGGCCTCGCCCTGCGTGAAGCACTGGACGACGAGGTCGGTCGCGGCCAGCCGGTCGGCGTCGGCGTACACCTCCGGCCCGTCGTGGACGTCGACGTCGAAGCCGTGCTCCTTCAGGTGTGGAACGAACCGGTCGGTGGCCTCGACCGGGCTGTGTCCGTCCCAGCCGCCCCGCACGATCAGGGCCCGGCGCGTTCCAGTGTCCATGCGGTTCCTCCCTCGGGGTGATCCGCTCGCACCCTAGCCAATCGATTTGCGAAGGTCCAGCGATCGGCGCGGGACCGCGACCTTGTCGGCACCGCGTGGTGGGATGGGACCGAACCACCCGGACGACAGGAAAGGAGCGGCTCTCCGTGAGGCGACCCGCAGCCGTCCGGCTGGTGCGCACCGTCCGTCCCGACGCCCCGCCGGTGCGTCTCGACGACGCGCAGCGGGCCGCCGTCGAGCACCGTGGCGGGCCGTTGCTGCTGCTGGCCGGGCCGGGCACCGGCAAGACGACGACGCTGGTCGAAGCGGTCGCGCACCGGGTCGAGCACGACGGCCTCGACCCGGGCGAGATCCTGGTGCTGACGTTCAGCCGGCGGGCCGCCGGTGAGCTGCGCGAGCGCATCGCCCGCCGGCTCGGCCGCACCATCCGCGAGCCGCTGGCCCGCACGTTCCACTCCTACGCGTTCGGCCTGCTCAGGCGCGAGGCGATCGCGCAGGGCGAGCCGTCGCCGCGGCTGCTCGGCGGCGCGGAACAGGACGTGCTGATCCGCGAGCTGCTGCGCGGCGACGTCGAGCAGCTGGGCGCGGACTACTGGCCCGATCACCTGCGCCCGGCGCTGCTGACCCGCGGGTTCGCCGCCGAGTTGCGCGACTTCCTGATGCGAGCGGTTGAGCGCGGCCTGGGCGCTGATGACCTTGTCGAGCTGTCCGTTCAGCACCGGCGCGACGACTGGCGGGCCGCCGCCCGGTTCGCCGAGCAGTACGGCGCCGTCACCGCGTTCCGCTATCCGCCGACGTACGACCAGGCCGAACTGGTGCGGGCCGCCGCCGGCCTGCTCCGCGACGACGCCGACCTGCTGGCACGGGAGCGGCAGGCGCGCGCATTCGTCGTCGTCGACGAGTACCAGGACAGCGACCCGGCGCAGGAGGAGCTGCTGGCGCTGCTGGCCGGGGGCGGCCGCGAGCTGCTCGTCGTCGGCGACCCCGACCAGTCGATCTACGGCTTCCGCGGCGCGGAGCCCGAGGCGATCCGCCGGTTCGCCGACCGCTTCCCGGCCGCCGACGGCTCGCCCGGGCGGGTGCTGGCGCTGACGGTCTCGCGCCGTTGCGGGCCCCGGCTGCTGACGGCGTCGCGACGGGTCGCGGCCCGGCTCGGCGGGCTGAGCCGGCACCGCGAGCTGCGCCCGGACGGCGCCGCGCACGGCGACGACCGGGCCACCGTGCACTTGCTGGCCAGCGCCAGCCAGGAGGCCGCGTTCGTCGCCGGCCGGCTGCGGGCGGCGCACCTGCTCGACGACGTGCCGTGGGACTCGATGGCGGTGCTGGTGCGCAGCGCGTCCGCCATCCCGGTACTGCGCCGCGCGCTGGCCGGCGCCGGTGTCCCGGTGAGCGTGCGCATCGACGACGTGCCGCTGGTCGACCAGCCGCCGGTGCGGGCGCTGCTGACGGTGCTGGAGCTGGCCACCGGGCTGCGCGAGCTGGACGTCGAGACCGCGCTGGACCTCATCACCGGACCGCTGGGCGGCGCCGACGCGCTCGCCGTGCGCCGGCTGCGGCAGGAGCTGCGCGCCCACGAGCTGACCGCCGGCGGCGGACGCGCCTCCGGCGAGCTGCTGGTCGAGGCGCTGGCCAGCCCCGACGAGCTGCGCTTCCTCGACGACCGCGCGGTCGCCCCGGCCACGCGGATCGCCGGCCTGCTCACCGCCGCCCGCGAGGCCGCCGCGGCCGACGGCGCCACCGCCGAGGACGTCCTGTGGGCGGTCTGGACCGGGTCCGGGCTGGAGGCGCGCTGGACCCGCGCCGCGCTGTCGCGGGGACGGGCCGCGCCGGCCGCCGACGCCGACCTCGACGCCGTCGTCGCCCTGTTCGACGCCGCCGCCCGGTTCGTCGACCGGATGCCCGGCGCCCGGCCCGAGGGGTTCGCCGAGCACCTGCGCGACCAGCAGCTGCCCGCCGACACCTACCGCCCGGGCGGGCCGCAGGCGGCGACCGTCACGATTCTGACCGCGCACGCCGCCAAGGGCCTGGAGTGGGACGTCGTCGTGGTCGCCGGCGTGCAGGAGGGCGTCTGGCCGGACGTGCGCGAGCGCGGCAGCCTGCTGGGCACCGAGTCGCTGGTCGACCTCGTCGCGCACCGCGACGACTCCGCCGTCACCCGGGCCAGCGCCCGGCTGGCCGAGGAGCGCCGGCTGTTCTACGTCGCCGTCACCCGGGCGCGGCAGCGGCTCTACGTCACCGCCGTCTCCAACGAGGAGTCCCAGCCGTCCCGGTTCCTCGACGACATCGACCCGCTGCCCGCCGACGGCGCCGTCGAGCGGCTGGTGCAGCCGCCGGGGCGCGGGCTGGACCTGCCCGCCGTCGTCGCCGAGTTGCGCGGCGTCGTCTGCGACCCGGCCGAGCCGGAGGAGCGCCGGCGCGGCGCCGCCCACCAGCTGGCCCGGCTGGCCGCCGCCGGCGTGCCGCAGGCCGACCCGGACGAGTGGTACGGCCTGCGCCCGGTCTCGGTCACCGAGCCGCTCGGTCACCCGGACCGGCCGGTGCGGGTGTCGCCGTCGAAGGTCGAGGAGTTCAACCGGTGCGAGCTGCGCTGGCTGCTCAAGGCCTGCGGCGCCACCGACTCCGACCTGCGCCGGGCCGGTGTCGGCTCGCTCGTGCACGACCTCGCCGAGCGGGCCGCCACCGAGGGCTGGTCCGACGACAAGCTGCTCACCGAGCTGGACAACTCCTGGCCGGGCATCGACGCCGGCGAGGGCTGGGTGGCCGCGCGCGAGTACGGCCGGGTCCGCGACATGGTGCAACGGCTGGGCCGCTGGCTGCGCGAGAACCCGCGCACGCTGGTCGGCGCCGAGCTCGACTTCGACGTCCGGGTGGGCGACGCGCGGCTGGTCGGCCGGGTCGACCGCCTCGACGCCGACGACGAGGGCCGGCTGGTGGTCGTCGACTACAAGACCGGTGTGTCCGCGCCCACCGGCGCCGAGGTCGAGGAGCACGCGCAGCTGGCCGCGTACCAGCTGGCCATCGTCGAGGGCGGGTTCGACGCCGCGGCCGGCGGCGAGCGGCGGGCCGGGGGAGCGAGCCTGGTGCAGCTCGGCAAGGACGCCAAGGGCCGGGCGAAGGAGCAGCTGCAGGGCGCGCTGCCCGACGACGGCGAGCCGACCTGGGCGCACGAACTGATGGAGCGCACCGCCGCCGGCATGCGGCAGCCGGCGTTCCGCGCGGAGAAGGGCGGCTGGTGCGGGTACTGCCCGGCCCGGCCGTCCTGCCCGGTCTGGCCCGAGGGCGAGCAGGTGACGCCGTGACGATGACGTCGTCGATCTGGCCGGCCGACCTCGCCCGCCGGCTCGGCCAGCCGGACCCGACCCCGCAGCAGGCGGACGCCATCGCCGCGCCGCTCGCGCCGGGGGTCGTCGTCGCCGGCGCCGGATCCGGCAAGACCGAGACCATGGCCGCCCGCGTCGTCTGGCTGGTCGCGAACGGCCTGGTCCGGCCCGAGGACGTGCTGGGCCTGACGTTCACCCGCAAGGCCGCGCGCGAGCTGGCCGCCCGGATCCGCCGCCGGCTGGCCCAGCTGGCCGCCCGCGGGCTGGTGCCGCACGAGGTCCTCGACGGCGAGCCGACGGTGCTGACGTACGACGCCTACGCCGGGCGCATCGTCGCCGAGCACGCGCTGCGGCTGGGCCGCGAGCCCGGCGCCCGGCTCGTCACCGAGGCGGTGGCCTGGCAGTACTCGCAGCGGGTCGTGTCGTCCTACGACGGCGACATGGAGGCCGTCGGTTACGCGCCGTCCACCGTCGTGCAGAAGGTGCTCGACCTGCACGCCGAGCTGGCCGGGCACCTCGTCACGCCCGAGCAGGTCGAGGAGTACGCCGCGCGGCTGCGCGAGCGGATCGAGGCGCTGCCGAAGGCCAAGGGGCAGCGCACCAAGGACCTGCTCTACGCCGACGTCGCCAAGGGCCTGGCCGTGCAGGACACCCGGGTGGCGCTGCTGCCCGTCGTCGCGGAGTTCCGCGCCCGCAAGCAGGCCGACGAGGTGCTCGACTTCGCCGACCAGGCCGAGCTGGCCGCCACCCTGGCGGCCAGGTTCCCCGAGGTCGGCGAGGCGGAGCGGGCGACGTACGGCGTCGTGCTGCTCGACGAGTACCAGGACACCAGCCACGCCCAGCTGGTGCTGCTGCGGTCGCTGTTCGGTGGTGGCCATCCGGTCACCGCGGTCGGTGACCCGTGCCAGTCCATCTACGGCTGGCGCGGCGCCAGCGCCGGCACGCTGACGTCGTTCCGCCGCGAGTTCCGGGCGTCGGGCGACGGCGAGCTCGCCCGGCTCGACTCGCTGACCACCAGCTTCCGCAACGGCGCCGAGATCCTGCAGGTCGCGAACCGGCTGTCGCAGCCGCTGCGGGAGCAGGGCCTGGACGTGCCGGAGCTGACCGCGTTCCCCGGCCTGCCGCCGTCCACCGTCGTCGCGTCGCTGCACCTCACCGCCGACGACGAGGCCGCCGACGTCGCACGGCGGGCGCGCGCGTTCTGGGACGCCTCCGAGCCCGGCCGGACCGCGGCCGTGCTGGTCCGCACCCGTAGCCAGATCCCGCGGCTGGAGTCGGCGCTGCGTGCGGTGGACCTGCCGGTCGAGGTCGTCGGCGTCGGCGGGCTGCTGGCGACGGCCGAGGTCGGCGACGTGGTGGCGACGCTGCGGGTGGTGAACGACCCGTCCCGCGGCGACGCGCTGATGCGGCTGCTCACCGGCTCGCGCTGGCGCATCGGGCCGCGCGACCTCGACGCCCTGGCCCGCTGGGCGCGGCGGCTGGGCCGGCCCGACGACGACGCCGGCGGCGCGCGCCGTCCGGCCCTGACCATGCGCGAGGCGACCGCCGAGGGTATCACGCTGGACGAGGTCGACGAGCTGAGCATCGTCGACGCGCTCGACGCGCTGCCGCAGGGCGGCGACTGGTTCTCACCCGACGGCGACCGCCGGCTGCGGGCGCTGTCGGCGGAGCTGCGCGAGCTGCGCACCCGCACCGGCCAGTCGCTGACGGAGCTGGTGCACGACGTGCAGCGCACCCTCGGCCTCGACGTCGAGCTGGCCGCCCGGCGCGGCCCCGGCGGCCGGGCCAACCTCGACCGCTTCCTCGACGTCGCGGCGGAGTTCGAGAACACCGACCACGGCGGCGGCACGCTGTCGGGGTTCCTCGCCTACCTCGACGCCGCCGAGACCGCCGAGCGCGGCCTGGCACCGGGCGAGGTGGAGGTCTCCGGCGACCGCGTCCAGGTGCTGACGGTGCACGGCGCGAAGGGCCTGGAGTGGGACGCCGTCTTCGTCACCGGGCTGGTCGACAAGGTGTTCCCGGCCGGCGGCGAACGGCAGCGGGCCTGGCTCGGCGACCCCGGCGAGCTGCCGTACGCGCTGCGCGGTGATGCCTCGTCGCTGCCGCCGCTGGACCTCTCCGAGGCCGCCGACCAGGTCGGCGTCCGCGACGCCGTCGACGCGTTCTACGGCGACGCCGCGGCCGCGGCCCGGCTGGAGGAGCGCCGGCTGGCCTACGTCGCCGTCACCCGGGCCCGGCGGCTGCTGGTCTGCTCCGGCTACTGCTGGGACGACGCCACCCGGCCGCGCGAGCTGTCGATGTTCCTGCACGAGATCAAGGTCGCGTGCGAGGACGGCGCCGGCGAGATCGGCGTGTGGGTGCATGCGCCGGAGGACGACGACGTCAACCCACTGACCCAGCAGGTCCGCGAGCTGCGCTGGCCATACGACCCGCTCGGGCAGCGGCGTGCGCTGCTGGAGCACGGCGCCGCGCTGGTCCGGGCGACGCAGGGCGCCGTCGACGGCGTGCTGTTCGACCTCGCGCAGCCGGCCACCGAGTGGGACGCCGAGGTCGAGCGGCTGCTGGCCGAGCGGGAGCGGAACTCCTCGCTGCGGCCCATCGACGTCGCGCTGCCCGAGCACCTGTCCGTGTCGCAGCTGGTGGCGCTGCGGGAGAGCCCGGAGGGCCTGGCCCGGGCGCTGCGCCGCCCGGTCCCGCGGCAGCCCGCGCCGCTGGCCCGCCGGGGCACGCTGTTCCACGCCTGGCTGGAGTCCCGCTGGGGCGCGCCGCGCCTGGTCGACGTCGACGAGCTGCCCGGCTACGCCGACGACGGCGCCGCGCCGGACCGCGAGCTGGCGTCGCTGCAGGAGGCGTTCCTGGCCAGCGCGTGGGCCGGGCGCACCCCGGTCGAGGTCGAGGCGCCGTTCGAGCTGCTGGTCGGCGGCGTGCTGCTGCGCGGCCGGGTCGACGCCGTGTTCGGCACCGACGACGGCGGCATCGACGTCGTGGACTGGAAGACCGGGCGGCCGCCGGCGACCGACGAGGAGGCCGCCACACGCACCGTCCAGCTGGCGGCGTACCGGCTGGCCTTCGCCCGGCTCTACGACCTGCCGCTGGACCACGTCGGCGCCGCGTTCCACCACGTGCGTCAGGACGTCACCGTCCGGCCGGCCGACGTCATGGACGAGGCGGAGCTGACGGCGCTGGTGACGGCGGTGCCGGTGGCCGAGTAGACATCACGATGGTCGCCGGGCCGGTCCGCCCTGCGGGCGCCGGTCCGGCAACCATCGCGCTCCCGTCGCTCCGTCCCCGTCGAGCCCTGTCGGGAGGCGCGTCCCCGGCCGCTGCGCGAGTGTCGCGGCCACGGGACCTATGACCACCACTGTGGTCAATCCGGGGATGATCCTCCAGGTCACCGGCCGAACTGTGACGATCAGCCGGATTCTGTGACGAAATACGGAGTTGGGCGCTCCGGCGTCCCGGCCGAAGTGCGCATCATACCTGCTCGCGCACCGTTTGGCAGTAGAAATGACTCGTTGTCTCGGTCCCGGAGATGCCACTTGATCGCCTCGGCTCGCCGGGCGACACTCCTGTCTCGTGACCCCCGCGCTGAAACCGCTGCGCCGCATCGCCGCGTACGCCGTCTGCCTCGACGCGTCCAAGCGCGTGCTGCTGATCCGCGAGTCGGTGCGGTCGGGGACACCGGGCGTGTGGACGCTGCCCGGCGGGAGCGTGCTGCACGGCGAGCACCCGCGCGACGCCGTCGTCCGGGAGGCCGCGGCGGAGTCCGGGCTGCTGCTGCGCGCCGTCGCGCCGATGGACGTGCTGGCCGACACCCGGTCGCGGCCGCACCGCGAGGTCACCCTGCACACCGACCGCATCCTGTTCGAGGCCGAGGTGATCAGCGGCGAGCCGGAGCCGCTGTCGCCGATGGTCGACGACGTCCGCTGGGTCAGCCTGGACGAGGCCGCGACGCTGCAGCTGCGCCCGTTCGTCGCGCAGATCCTCAAGCTCCCGCTGTCGACGGTGGACCTGCCGCCGGAGCGGATGCCCGAGCTGCCCGGCTTCCACATCCAGCAGGCGGCCGACGGCCGGCACACCGTGCAGCGGTTCGCCGCGTACGGGCTGGTCCGCGACCCGCGCGGGCGGATCCTGCTGACCCAGGTCGCCGACGGCTATCCCGACGCCGGCTGCTGGCACCTGCCCGGCGGCGGCACCGACTTCGGCGAGCAGCCGGCGCAGGCGCTGCTGCGCGAGCTGCACGAGGAGACCGGTCAGGTCGGCCGGGTCCGCCGGCTGCTCGGCGTCGCCAGTCACCGCGAGCCCGCGCAGGTCGGCCCGGAAGGCTTCGCCATCGACTGGCACGGCGTCCGCCCCTACTACGACGTCGTCGTCGACGAGCCGGGCGAGGTCGTCCTCGCCGACGTCGGCGGCTCCACCGTCGGCGCCCGCTGGTTCGACCCGGCCGCCGTCGCCGACCTCGCGCTGACCGCCGTCACCACCGAGGCCCTCCGCGCGGTCGCCTCCTGACCTCAGGACGAGGCGCGGTGCTCGCCGTTGCCGCCGTTGCCGTTCTCGCCGTCCATCGCGTCGTCGAGCCAGCGGCGCAGCTGCGCCTCGGTGAGCTGCGGCGCCCGGGCCAGCGCGACCGCCTCGACCGCCAGCCGCGTGGCCTGGCCGAGCCGGCGGGTGCGCTGGGCGATGACCCGCGCCTTCGCCAGCGTGATGCGACCCTCGTCCAGGGCGGTGAGCGTGGCCCGCAGTCCGCTCACGAGCTCGACGGCGAGCGCGACGAGCTCGGTGGCGGCGTCGAGCTCCAGGTGCAGCGACTCGGCGACGGTGACGGCGGTCGCCGGGCCGCCCGGCGGGTCGGTGCGGCCGGCCAGCTCGGCGATGACGCGTGCCTGCATCGCGTCGAGATGGGCGCCCTGACGCTGGAACGCGGCTGCGACGCGGGGGAGGTCGCGGCGGGCCAGGG
>NZ_POTW01000036.1 GCF_003236295.1 Jiangella anatolica | reverse complement strand
CATCACCACCGCCCAGATCGCCACCGCCTGACCAGCCCACCAGCACCGGACCCCGACAAGCCGACAACCCAAGAACCACCAACCCGAACCACACCGGTCAGCTACAACCACAAAGAGCAACAGGCTCTATGACATCCCAAAAGGTTGATGATCATGGAACCGAGGGGCTCAGCGCACCGGCCGCGGCTCCTCCGACGACACGTCGACCGGCTCCGCCAACACCTCTGACACCGGCGGCTCCGGTTGCCGCGACAGCGCGCTCGGCCACCACATGCGCGCCCCCAGGTCCAGGTTGAGCGCCGTCACCAGGATCGACCGCACGATCAGCGTGTCCAGCAGCACGCCCAGCGCCACTGCGATCCCGATCTCCGCGAACGCCACCACCGGCAGCGTCGCCAGCACGGCGAACGTCCCGGCCAGCACGAGCCCGGCCGACGTGATGACGCCGCCGGTCGCGGCGAGGCCGATCAGCGCCCCGCGCCGGGTGCCGTGCTGCTTGGCCTCCTCGTGGACGCGGGTCATCAGGAAGATGTTGTAGTCGATGCCCAGCGCCACCAGGAACACGAAGACGAACAGCGGGAACGCGGTGTCGGCGCCGGCGAAGCCGAGGAGGTGCTCGAAGATCAGCGAACTGATCCCGAGCGCCGCGGCGAACGACAGCACGACCGTCGCGACCAGGAGAAGCGGCGCGACGATCGCACGCAGCAGGATCATCAGGATCACGAACACCGCCGCCAGCACCAGCGGCATGATCACCAGGCTGTCCCGGCCGGCCGCGTTCTGGGCGTCCAGCGCGACCGCCGTGTTGCCGCCGACCAGCGCATTCGCGTCCGGCACGACGTGCACGCTGTCGCGGACCGCCTCGACGGTGTCCTGCGCGGCCGGGCTGTCCGGCGCCGCCTCGAGGGTGCCGTCCATGGAGGCGATGTCGCCGAGCACGACGGGGTCGGCGACCGACGCGATCCCCGGCGTGGCCGCGAACGCCTCGCGCACCGCGTCGGCCGCGCTCGCGTCGGCGATGACGACGACCGGGCTGCCGGTGCCGGCCGGGAAGTGCCGGGCCAGCGCCTCCTCGCCGGCGATCGAGGCGGGCCGGTCGACGAAGGCATCGGCGTTGGCGATCACGCCGGTGTTCAGCCCCAGCAGCCCGAGCGCCATCGCACCGAGGGCCAGCGACGTCCCGATCCACACCGTCCTCGGGCGGCGCGCGATCGCCCGGCCGGTCCGCGCCCAGAACCCGCGCTCCGTCGGCTCGGCCGACCCGAACCGAGGCTTGAGCGGCCAGAACACCCACCGCCCGGAGAGGACGAGCAGCGCCGGCAGCAGCGTCAGCATCGCCGCGAGCCCGATCACGACGCCGATCGCCAGCACCGGGCCCATCCCGCGGGTCGAGTTCATCTCCGCGGCCAGCAGGCACAGCATGCCGACGGCGACGGTGGCGGCGCTGGCCACGATCGCCGGCCCGGCGCGGTGCAGCGCGAACGCCATCGCCTCGTGCCGGTCCTCGTGCCGGCGCAGCTCCTCGCGGTAGCGGGCGATCAGCAGCAGCGCGTAGTCGGTGCTCGCGCCGAACACCAGCACCAGCAGGATCCCCGCGGTCTGCCCGTTGACGGTGACGCCGGCGTACTCGGCCAGCAGGTAGACGACGGCCTGCGCGGCGGTGAGCGCGGTGAAGGCGGAGAACACCGGGATGATCCACAGCACCGGGCTGCGGTACGAGAACAGCAGGATGACGATGACGACGCCCATCGCCGCGTAGAGCAGCGTGCCGTCGATGCCCTCGAAGGCGTCGGCGAAGTCGGCGGAGACGCCGGCCGGCCCGGCGACGTAGGCGGACAGCCCGTCCGGCTCGTCGGCCAGGATGTCGTTCATCTCGGTGACGGCGTCGCCGAGCGCGAACCAGCCGCCGTCGCCGGGGTCGATCTGCACGATGACCTGCAGCGCCTCGCCGTCCTCGGACGGGATCGGCCCGAGGACCTCGCCGGTGACGTGCTCGACGTCGGCGAACGCGCGGGCGTCGTCGGCCGCCTTGGCCTGGTCGTCCGGGGTGATGCCGCCGGACCGTTCGTACACGACGATGGCCGGCAGCTCGTCGCCGGTCTGGAAGGCGTCGCGCTGCGCCTCGAACACCCGGGTCGACTCCGCCGAGCCGGGCAGCCAGGACGCGGTGTCGTTGTCCTGCGCCCCGGTCAGCTTCGCCGACAGCGGGAACGTGACCGCCAGCACGATCACCCAAAACACCAGGACGATCCACTTGGTGCGGCGGCCGCTGACGAGCGGCCCGAGTCGTCGCGTACTGGCCATGGTCATCACTCCCCGGCCGGCCGGCGCCGGCCTGCGGTTCGGAGTCCAAGACCCGCACGAGTCTAGGCGGGTATCGTCCGCCTGGACCGGTTGCGCACCGGATATTTTCCGGTCATCAGGGCGTGAGCTTCCAGCTCCCGTCGTAGCCGATCGGCACGAACCCGACCGCCTCGTTGACGTCGAGCATGTGCCGGTTCTCCTCGGCGTTGAACGTGGTGACCATCGGCGAGGATGGGCTCACCTCGGCCAGCCGCTGCAGGTTGGCCACCTTGAGCAGCATGCCGAGGCGGCGGCCGCGGTGCTCGGACAGGACCAGGGTGTCCTCCTGCGTCACCGGCCGGCTGCGGTCGGCGGGCAGGTAGAGCTCGTTGTAGCCGGCCAGCCGCCCCGTCGGCACGTGCTCGGCCGCGACGGTGAGGCGCTCGCGGCCGCTGTCGGCGAGCTGACGGTCCAGCCGGGCGACGCGGTCGGCGTCCCACTTCTCCTCGGAGAAGTCCATGCCGGCGCTGGGCGCGTCGGTGCTCATGCGGGTCTTCATCGTGACGAGGTCGCCGACCCACTCGGCGGGCGTGGCGCCGGTCCAGGCGACGAGGCGGTAGTCGTCGCCCGCGGCGGCCTGGGCGGCGGTCCGCTTCGCCGCGAGCAGCGCCGGGTCGACCGGCAACGGCAGCGCGCTGATGCGTCCCACCTGCTCGAGCCGGTAGCCGCGGCGGAGCAGGAAGCGTGCGCCGGGGTCGTCGGCGGACAGCCAGCCGAAGCCGGTCGGCGGCTCGATCCGCTCGCCGGTCTCCGGCCGGGTGTGGATCGCCTCGGCCTGCAGCGTGGGGCGCCCGGACGCCACCGCGATGGCGGTCAGGTGGTCCAGCAGCGCGGTGCCGATGCCGCGGCGGCGGAACTCGGGCAGCACCTCGGCCGTGGCCCACGACGCGCTCGCACCCTCCTCGGCCTGCCACGACAGCATGCCGCGCGCGACGATGCGGCCGCCGACGCGGGCGACGAACAGCCGGATCGGCTCGTCCTCCTGCGCCTGGTAATTGGGCAGCAGCTCACGCGCGGTGCAGTTGAGCGCGTCGGTGCCCATGATCTGCGTCTCGATGGCGTTGCGGACGTCGACCATCTCGGCGAACGCGGCCGCCTCGGGTACGTCCATCGAGGCCGGGATCGCCAGCTCCTCGATGTCGACGGCGGTGTCGGTGCTCATGATCTCGACGGTAGCCGCCGGGCGCCGGGCGCCGCACCGGGTTTTCAGCCGGCGAGGACCGCCTCGTACTCGCTGACCAGCAGGTACCGCGCCGGTGCGTCCTCGGTGACGGCCGGGAAGCGCGGCGACGGGTCGAGGAACACGTTGTCGTCGACGTCGTCGTTCACCGACGACACCTCACCGGCCAGCAGCACCCCGCCGTCGGCCCAGAACCGGTGGTACACGCCGGCCGGCACCTGCACGCTCTGCCCCGGCTCCAGCCGGAGCTGCTCGCCACCGCGGACCGCCCGCTCCAGCCCGTCGACCAGCGTGACGACGGCGTCGTCGCCCGACTCCGGGTGCAGCTCCACGACCAGCGCCGCGCCGCCGCGGTTGATGATGTCCTCGGTCTTGCGCCGGTGCAGGTGCATCGGCGTCTCCTGGCCGTCGCGCGCGACCATGAACTTCTCCGCGTACGTCTGCCCGGCCCCGGCGTCGCGCTCGGCCAGGCTGCCGTTGCGCAGCGTGCACAGGACCAGGCCGACGCGGTCGAAGTCGCCACGGCCGAAGTCGGTGACGTCCCAGCCCAGGCCCCGTTCCAGCGCCGGCCGCGCCGACGGCGGCGCGGCCAGCCACTCGTCCCGGCCCCAGGTGGCGAACCCGGGCAGCACGATCCCCGCGTCTTCGGCCCGCGAGCGGGCGTCGTCGATGGCGGCGTCGATGCGGGATCTCTTCACGGGTCAGGAGTCTACGGCGGCTACTCCTCGAACTCGCCCGGCCCGTTCACCTGCCACGGGTCCTCGTCGGACTCGACGATGTCGCCGACCGGGATCCGGTAGCTGAGCACCTCGGAGCTGCTCCGGCTGATGCCCCACAGCGTCGAGTTCTGCCGCGCGTCGTCCCAGGCGATGCCCTGCCCCTGGATGCCGGGCAGCGTGATCGTCGCAACCCACTCCAGTTCGCTGCCGGCCTGCGGCAGCTGCATGACGTAGGCCTCGGGCAGGTCGTGGCCGGTCAGCCAGAGCCGTCCGTCCGGCCCCCACGAGCCGCCGCTGTTGCTCATGTCGTCGAAGCGGTCGAGGATCTCCTTCGGGATCGTCCACGACTCGACCACCTGGAAGTCGTCGTCCAGCTTCACGACCTGCGTGTTGTAGGTCTCGCCGTACGGGACGTCGGTGCCGTTGCGCAGCCGGTCGTAGTTCGCGAACGTCGCCCACCAGGCGCCGTCGTGGCGATCCAGCCAGGTCAGCGAGCCGCGGTAGATGCCGAAGCTGTGGGTGCCGATGTGGCGCATCGTGCGGGTGTCGAAGATCTCGATGGAGCTCTCCATCGGATACTCCGAGTAGTTCGAGTGCGCCGCGTACAGCCGCCCGTTGTGGACGACGCCGCTGTCCAGGTGCTCGATCGGCCCGTCCTCGACGCCGGCGAACTGCAGCAGCGGCTGCCCGGTGACGCGGTCGTGCTTGGTGATCGTCCGATTGTTGACGGCGTAGAAGTAGCGCCCGTCGACGGCCACGCCCTGGTTCGCGTCGAACGCGGCGTAGCGGGCGACCTCGGTGCCCGGCAGCACCTGGTCGGCGCCGGCCGCGGCGGCTTTCGGCGCGACGGCGGCAGCGGGGAGGCTCTGCGCGGAGACCAGCAACGTGCCCAGCGCGACGGCGCTCGTCGCGGCGGCCAACGCTCGCGCGACGTTCCTGCGGCGGATCATCTCGACCTCCGGTGGTGGGGTGGGTGGTGGCACAGAAGCCTCGAACCCGCCCGGATCCGGCGCGATAACGCGCCCCGGCGGCCGGATGAAACGTCCATGAACGCCGTGGCTCAGCCCGGCTCCATGCCCTCCCAGCGGCGCTCTGCCGCCGACCAGGTGAGCCGTCGATGCTCCTCGGCGAGTGGATCGGCGAAGTCGACGACGCCGGCGACCAGTGCGCCGAAGTCGTCCGGCAGGTGTGCGCCGTCGGCCCGCAGCGACCGGCGGTACGCGTCGTAGGCGCCGCGCCGTTGGCCGACGAGGTCGTCGATGGCCGCCGAGAGCGGCCCGGCTGGTCCGCCGCGGAAGCCGGTGGTGGCGAGCAGCGCCGCCCGCATGGCCTCATGGCCGAGGTCGTGCCGGCCGGTCAGCGTGTACACGTCCGCATAGTCGCGGATCCGGGTGTTGGTGGCGCCCAGCAGCGTGGCCGTGGCGATCTTCTCAGCCAGCACCGTCTCGATCGGGTAGCCGAGGATCCGTACCGGTGGGATGCCAGGGCGGATCGGCGGTAGCTCGACGGTGCGTGGGGCAGGGGTCACCGGGTCGCCGAAGTTGACGTCGAGGCGGAACCGCACCGTCGCGGTCGCGATTCTCGCCTCCATCGCGATGCGAACCCCGGAGTAGAGCGCGTCGTCACGGATGATTCGTGCCCGGGCCGTGTCCGGCAGGAACTCGACGCCGTCGTCGGCGGGCAGCCCGGCGATCTCCGCGACGACGCGGACGACGGTGTCCGTGTCGTTGGCGATATGCCGGGCCAGCGCGTCGGCGTCGACCGTCGGCCGGCGGGCTCCGAACGCCGCAGCAGCATCCCGCCCTTGAGGATGAAGCTGTCGGCGTAGGGCGACCCACTCAGCCGCGCCAGCCAGCGCTCCACCACGTACAGCGTCAGCAACTCCTGGGTGCCGCGTCCGTCTCGGCGAGCGCGGTTCTGCAGGTCGAGGTAGGCGCGTCCGGCCGACGTCGCGCGAGTCGGCGCGATCATCGCGCGCTCGCCACGTCGAGAGCGGTCCGCATCGGGCCGAGGACGTCCAGCCGGGCGGCCGTCCGCAGCAGCTCGGTGGGCCTCGCGTCCGGGCGCCGGAGGTAGCGATGGAGCGCGGCGTGGGCGAGCGGCTCACCCAGTCGGTGCCGTAGGCGCATGAGGTCGACCACGGTACGGGCCGGGTCATAGATCCGCACCGGTTCGCCGGGCGCCGCCTCGATGGCCGACAGGCCGATCTCGAAGGTGGCCGCGTCGAACCGGAACACCTCGGTGGGCGGGTAGACGATGCGGGGCGGGCGGTCCCGGGAAGGCACCGCGAACTGGACCGCGCCTGGTAGTTCGTCGGTGAGGTCGTACGCGGCGGCCGCGGAGACGCAGCAGATGACGGCCCGAGGGGCTCTGTAGGAGATCGCCAGGAAGTCCGGATAGGTGGCGGCGGGCGCGCCTGCGCCGCGGAAGACGCCGCGGGACAGCTCGACGACCAGGCCCTCGTCACGCCAGCGGTAGAGGTCGCGCGGATGCACCCCGCGAGCACGTGCGTCGCGGGTAGTGAAGGTGTCCGGCAGGTCGCTCACCGGAGGGCTCATGGATAGGAGTGTCTCACGGAGGCCAGATTCGTGCGACACATTTATCCATGTGAGAGAAGTCGTGGGCATTGACGGCTCTGGTGTCGACATTTTCTCTCGCTTCAGTCGACCGCGACGGCGTCGATCTCGAGCAGCCAGTTCTCGGAGTAGATGTCGGTGATGATGATCGTCAGCGCCGGCGCGTGGTCGCCGAGCACCTCCTGGCGGATGCGGCTGTTCGCCTCGCGGTGGCGCCGGTCGGACAGGTACGTGGTGACCTTGGCGAGGTTCGGCACGCCCATGCCGGCCTCGGCCAGGACCGCCAGCACGTTGCGCCAAGTGAGCCGGCACTGCTCCTCGAACCCCGGCGGCTCCCGGCCGTCGTCGCCGGCCCAGGGGACCTGACCGCTGACGTACACCGTGCGGCGCACGCCGGTGATCAGCGTGCCGTGCGTGTAGTTGCCGACCGCCGCGGGGAGGGTGACGGGGTCGAGCCGTTCGATGGTCACGGTGGCTCCTTCGCGACGTGCATGGCGGTGTAGTAGACGCACTCGGTGGCGCCGTGATTGGCGAACTCGTGCACGGCGTCGCCCGCGTAGTACAGGGCGTCGCCGGCCGCGAGCCGGTGACCGGTGCCGTCGACGGTGACGGTGAGCTCGCCGGTCTCGACGGCGACGTACTCGCGCGACCCGGCGGCGTGCGCGGCGAACGAGCCGAGCACCACACCGGGCGGGATGGTGGTGCGGATCAGCTCGAACTCGACGCCGGGCAGCGTGGGGGAGAGGATGCGCCGTTCCCACCCGCCGGTGTCGGTGACGACCGGCTGCTCGGCCGCCCGCCGGACGATCACCCGCTCGGGCCGGTCCTCGCCGAGCAGCCGCGCGACGGTGACGCCCAGCGCCGTCGCCAGCCGCGCCAGCACCAGGACGGTGGGGATCTTCGCGCCGCGCTCGATGTCGGAGATCATGCTCCGGCTCACTCCGCTGGCGGCGGCCAGCGCCTCCAGGCTCAGCTCGCGCCGGTGTCGCTGCGCCCTGAGCTGAGTGCGCAGCCGCTCCGCCAGGTCGTCCTCCATAGTGGAATCGTATCCGCTATCGCGTCCCCGCGCTTCTGGAGCCTCATGAGCCCGCCTCCCGCAGCTCGGCGCGCAGATCGCGGACCTCCCGGACGAGCGCGTCGACCTGGGCGCGGGTCGCCGCCTGCTCGCCGGCATCCTGCTCGGCGATCCGCTGCACGATCCACGATGCCAGGGTCGCCGTGACGGTGCCCAGGAGGGCGATGCCGCCCAGCATCAGTCCGGCAGCGATCACCCGGCCGGTGTCGGAGACGGGGTAGTGGTCGCCGTAGCCGACGGTGGTCACGGTCGTCAGCGCCCACCACAACCCGTCTCCGAAGTCGGCGATGGTGGCCCCGGGCTGCCCCCGTTCCGCATCGAGGATCGCCAGGGCGGCGACGAACACCAGCAGTCCCGCCGTCCCGATGACGTAGACGACGACGCGTCCGCGGAAGGCGGTGCCAGCGGACCGGTTGAGGAAGCGCAGCATCGTGAGCAGCCGCAGCAACCGGAGCGGGCGAAGCAGGGGAAGCGCCACGACGGCGAGATCGGCGAGATTGTGGGCGACGAACCGCCACCGTTGCTCGGCGAGGGTGAGGCGGACGGCGTAGTCGACGCCGAACAGCGCCCAGCTGGTCCAGCCCACGGCGGCACACAGGCCGGCGAGAGCGACCGGCAGGCCCGGGTCGAGGATCGGCCACGCGTACGCGAACAGAAACAGGACCGCCGCCGCCATGAGCGGCCATTCGGCGTGATGTTCCCAGCGTCGCACGGTCGAATGCTGCCACGAGGGTCGGACGGTTTGACATGGAACGACGTGCCACCTGAGGGTGAGCGAGGTCCGTCCACCCGTCAAGGAGCCCCACGTGTTGATCGAGCACATCGAGCCCGACCCCGAGAACCCGCCGCCGATCCCGCTGTCGTCCGCGGTCCGGGTGGGGCGGCTGCTGTTCGTGTCGGGCCAGGTGTCGACGGAGCCGGGCCAGGGCATCGTGGCCGACACGTTCGACGGCGAGTTCCACCGGACCATCCGCAACGTCGAGCAGATCCTTGCCGCCGCCGGCGCGACGCTGCGCGACGTCGTGCAGGTGCGGGCGTTCCTGCGCGACGAGGAGGCGCGGCCGCGCTTCAACCAGCTCTACGCGCAGACGTTCCAGCCGCCGTATCCGGCGCGCACCACCGTCGGCAATCACTTCTCGTTCATCCAGGTCGAGATCGACTGTGTGGCGGTGTTGCCCGACGGGGCCGACCCGACGGTGTGACCGCAGGGGTCACAATCGCGCGCGTCGCGGTAAAGGCCGGGCATTGTCGCTGGTCGTGGCGTCAATCATCGGTATTCCGGCGGACGCCCGGCGTTCACCGACTTTTCATCGATGCCGCCCGCGTGGTGGCTTTCTCGGCCTTTCGTGACATTTTCCCGTCATACAATGCTCCTTACCGTTTGGCGTCGAGTCTGGGGCGGATCATGACGCGACGGAGCAGTGAGTCCACCGACCGACCAGAACACCGACGACCCCGGCGGCACCCCGGCTCCGCCGCCGGCACAGAAAGCCCGTCACCGTCCGGCCGGCCCGGCGAAGCGGAGTCGGCCGAACGGGCTGAGCGTGCCCGGCGGCAGCAGGCCGACGCCGCGGACGTGACGAGCGCGATCGCGGCCCGCGTCGCCGAGCTGGAGTCGATCCTGGTCGACGGTCTGGCGGCGGGCGGTCCCGTGCACTTCGGCCAGCTCCGGCACGGCTACCGGCAGTGGCCGTTCGTGCCGGATCGGGCGCTGGTGACCGTGGCCGAGGCGCCGGCCTGGGACGACTACGCGCCACCTCCGATGGGCCCGGTCGCCCGGCTGCTGACCGGCCGACGCCGACGGGCGGCCGCGCGGGCCCAGGCCCAGGCCCGGTACGAGCGGGCCGTTCGCGCCCACCGCGAGCAGGAGGCGCTGCGGCTGGCGGCGCTGGCCGAGGCCGAGCGACGGCATGCCGTGGCCGAGGCGTCCCGGCGCGAGCAGATCGACCGGCACAACGCCCTGGTCGACCAGGTCGAGTTGGGGGTCGAGGCCGGTGACGCACGCGCCGTCGCCGACTACTACCAGCTGCTCATCGAGGCCGTCCCGCTGCCGGACGGCGTGCCCACCGCGGTCGACGTCGCGTATCAGGCCGACCAGCGGCGGCTGCTGGTGGTCCGCGAGCTGCCGGCGGTGCACATCGTGCCGGTGATCCGCGAGTACCGGTGCGTGCGGTCGCCGGACCGGATCGCGCCGCGGCCGCGACCGGCCGAGGAGGTCCGCCGGATCTACTCCGGCCTGGTCGCGCAGCTGGTGCTGCGCACGCTGCACGCGGCGTTCGCGGCCGAGCCGCCGGGGCTGGTCGACGAGGTCGCCGTCAACGCGCACGTCTCGACGCGCAACCGGGCCACCGGGCAGTCCGAGTATCCGTGCCTGGTCAGTGTGACCGCCACCCGCGCGCAGTTCGCCGATCTCGTGCTGACCCGGCTGGACCCGCGCGAGTGCCTGCGCCACCTCGCCGCCGTCGTGTCGCCGCACCCTTGGGACGTGGAGGCGGTGCCGCCGATCTTCGATCCGGACCTGTCCCGGTACCGCGTCGTCGAGCCGCTGGACGCCGCCGCCGTGCTGGACAGCCGGCCGGTGCTGCTGCAGCTGCGGCCGGTCGAGTTCGAGCACCTCGTGCGCCAGCTGTTCGAGGCGATGGGCATGCACGCCTGGGTCACGCAGGCCTCCGGCGACGACGGTGTCGACGCCGTCGCCGTCAACACCGACCCGATCATGGGCGGCGTCTGCGTCGTCCAGGCCAAGCGCTACCGGAAGGTCGTCCCGCCGGACGCGGTCCGGGCGCTGGCCGGCGCGATGGAGGACAAGCATGCCGGCCGAGGCGTCCTCGTCACCACGTCCTGGTTCGGCAAGGCGACGCACGAGTTCGCCGCGCGGCACGGGCGCATCCAGCTGATCGAGGGCGGGCAGCTGGAGCACCTGCTCGCCGAGCACCTCGGGCTGCGGGTCACCGTCGGCCCGCTCGACCGGCCCGAATCCGGCGGCGTTGTGAGATCGATGCCGAAATGATCTTGCGTTAAGGGCGCCGGTCCGACAGGGTCGTTCGTGACAATCCGGTTCTCGCAGGGCAAGGAGGATCTGCCGGATGAAACGCGCCATCTCTGCACTTGCCTTCATAGCATTCCTGTTGCTCGGTCTCGCCGCACCCGCGGCGGCCGGCGGCGACTCCGACCCGACGGTCGGCGGGGAGACGCGAGCGGCCGCGGCGGGCGGCCCGTGCGGTTCGTCCTACCGCCACATCGGGCACTACGCGATCGGCTCGTCGCCGGTCCTCGGCTACATGGACGTGTACTGGTCGGGCACGACGAAGCGCAACTGCATGGTCGTCAACCACTCGTCGGCCACCTACGGCACCCGGCTCTACACCGAGGCGAGCATCTGGCCGTACGGCTCCGCGGCGCCGTCCTGCCCGAGCAGCGTCGGCTGCGACGGCGGGATGTACAGCTACTACGCCGGCCCCGTCTACACGCCGGCCGGGGTCGACATGTCCAGCCGGTGCCTCAACATCAAGGGCGTGGTCGACTGGACGACGGCCACCCGGACCCGCGTCCACTGCGGCTGATGGTTACGCTCCAGCCATGATCCGGCACACGGTCGCCTTCCGCCTTCGTCATCCCGCCGGTTCGGCGCAGGAGCAGGACTTCCTGCGCGCCGCGCTCGCGCTCGCGGACATCCCCGGTGTCCAGCGGTTCGAGCAGCTGCGCCAGACCAGCCCGAAGAACGAGTTCACGTTCGGCTTCTCGATGGAGTTCGCCGACCAGGCGGCCTACGACGGGTACAACGAGCACCCGGTGCACGTCGCGTTCGTCGCCGACCGGTGGGCCGGCGAGGTCGAGGATTTCCTGGAGCTCGACTACGAGCCGATCGGCTGAGCCGGGCCTGGCGCCGCGACGGTGACGTTCCGCGCGCCGGTGCTTGCGGCAGCGGCCAGGAACGCCGCGGGCGGCAGGCCCGGCCAGAGGTGCGTCAGCATGATCCGCCGGGCACCGGCGGCCGCACCCTGCTCGGCCGCCTCGACGGCGCTGCACAGCAGCCCGGCGTCCTCGTCCGGGACCGTGTCGGGGTACGTCGCCTCGACGAGCAGCAGGTCGGCGTCGCGGGCCAGCTCGACGAGGGCTGGGTCCGGTCCGGCGTCGCCGCTGTAGGTCAGTGTCACGCTGCCGTCGGTGATGCGCATGCCGAGGTTCGGCACGAAGTGCGGCAGCAACGCCGCCGTGACGTCGAACGGACCGACGCGGACGCCGTCACCGTCGGTGAGGGTCTGCTCTCGACTGCGCCGGTCACTGACCGGATGGAGTCAAGCGCCAGGACGGCGTCGACCGCGCCCGCCGGGGGGTACACCGGCAGCGGCGCCGGCGGCTCGTCGCTCAGCGCCCGGGCCCGAAGCAGTGGGCTGAGATCGGCACAGTGGTCCGGGTGCCCGTGGGAGACGACGACGGCGTCGACGGCGGCGGCGTCGATCGTCGCCAGCAGGCGCGGCAGCACCGCGTACCCGGGATCGACCAGCAGGCGGAAGCCGTCCCGCTCGAGCAGGTAGCCGCCGCACGCCTGGCCGGCCGCCGGCCAGGCACCGCACCCGCCGAACACGGTGAGCCTCATCGCAGGGCCGCCAGCAGGTTGTCCAGCCGGTCGCGCGTGTGCGGGTCGTCGAGCGCCTCGCGGACCCAGGCCTCGGCGTGCGCGCGGCTGGGGGAGCGGTCGTTCGGACGCAGCCAGTCGCCGGCCGAGAGCTCGGTCACGTGGCCGAGCTGGGCGATCAGCATGGAGAAGTCGCCGTGCCCGGTGAGCCGGGCCGGGCCGCCCGCGTCGGTGTACGCGCTGACGAGCGCACGGGCGCGGCCGGGGTCGGCGCGGCCGTACTCGAACAGCACGAAGGCCAGCTCCTGCGCCGGGCCGGCCGGGCCGCTGTTCTCCCAGTCGATGACGCACACGCCGCCGCTCACCGTCGGGAGGACGTTGTCCGCGACGAGGTCACGGTGGCAGGTGCGCAGTGTCGCCGGGGGAGCGAGCCACGACTCCAGCGCGACCAGCTCGTCGCGCAGCGCGGCCAGGTCGGCGGCGAACGGCGCGCCGGCGGCCCGCAGCCGCTCGATCAGCGCGTCCCAGCGGGCCGGGCCGACGGGGTCGGCGTACCAGCGGTCGCCGTCGGTGAGCGGGCCGGTGTGCTCGAAGCCGGGCACCCGGTGCAGCGCGGCGACGGCGGCGCCGACCAGCTCCGGGTCGATGCCGGGGTCCGGCGCGGCGAGGTCGGCCCACTCGTAGACCCGCACCTGGACGTCGTCGACGACGGCGAACAGATCGCCGTCGGCGGTGCGGCGGATCCGCGGCGCCGGGACGCCCGCGGCGGTCGCCGCCTCCTGGAACGCGGCCGCCGGCTCCAGCGCGGCCGGGTCGTCGCGATGGAACGGGACCTTGACCGCCCATCGTCCATCAGACGTGGTCAGCCGCCAGACCGCACCCTGCTTGCCGCGCGCGACCGGGCCGTCGGACAGCCGGGGCGCGGCGCCCAGGGCGAACCGGTCGGCGATCGCGGCGGCGTCCACGACGCCACTTCACCACGGCGGCGACGGTGTCAGCCAGTGAGTTTCGCGACCGGCGCCGTGCTGGTGAGCATGGCCGGGGCCGACGGGATCCGCGCCGCCGGCCAGGCCCGGGCCAGGTCCGCGGCCAGCGCCGTCAGCAGCGCCTCGACGTCGGCGGCGGCGCCCGGATGCAGCGCCTCGGCGACGATCAGCACCTCGCGCGTCTCCGGCCGCACGACGGACGCGCCGCTCTGCTTGTACGTCCACCGCCGCGCGTGCGCCTGCCCGGCCTCGTCGGCGAAGATCACCTCGCCGGCCGCCGGATGCTCGACCTCGCCGGCGAACGTCGCGTACGTCTCGTCGCCGTGCGCATAGCGGACCTCCAGGTCGCCCTTGACACGGTCGCGATCCAGCACGGCGACGGGGATCGCGGCGGCCGCCGACGCGGCGTTGCAGAGGTCGACCAGCGGGTGGATCCGTGGCAGCGTGCCGTCCTTGCCCAGCCGGCGCAGCAGCGACTCCGCGGCGCACCGGTACTGCGTCGGCTTCAGCCCCATCGCGGCGAACGTCCGCCGCCACGCCTGGATCTGCGGCAGGGCGCTCACCGGCCCGTCCGCCAGCATCGTCAGCGCCCGGCGAACGTACCCGCCGACCGCCTCGTCCACCTCGGCCGCGCCGCTCACGCCGTCGACGACGAGGACCCCGGCGCTCAGGGTGGGGTGATCGGCCCAGACCTCCGGGACATGGCGAAACCGCATGCGCGCCATCCTGCGTCATCCCCGCGCCCGGAGACAGGGCCAGCCGGGCGTTCGTGCCCTGGGCCAGATCGGCCCGCGGCCACCTGGTCGGCCTCGCGGGGGACCGACAACGCAGGGGGATCCATGAACGAGCAGCAGTGGGCCGAGGGCTGGTACCAGGACGGCCAGGACCCGACAGTGGACCGGTGGTGGGACGGCACGCGCTGGACCGGGGCGACGCGACCTCGGGGCGGGCCGGCAGCTATGACGGCGCAGCGTCCGGCGTCGGCGGGAGTCGCCGTCGCGGAGCCGCAGAAGAAGCGGCACCGTGTGCGGAACGCCTTCCTCATCGTGATCGGCGTGATCGTCCTGATCGCGATCATCCAGGCGGCCACGGGCGGCGACGACGCAGAGACCCCGGCGACGACGGAGGGGGATGCCGCGGCGCCGGCGGAGGACGAGCCGGCCGAGGACACCGGGCCGGGACTCGGCGAGCCAGCCGAGGACGGCGACTTCACCTTCGTCGTGGACGCCGTCGAGGACGGGCCGGAGCGGATCGGCGACGACACCTTCGGGGCGAGTCCGCAGGGCCGCTTCGTCTACGTGACGATCACCGTGACCAACCACGGCGACCAGCCCGGGACGTTCTTCGGCGACAACCAGTACCTCATCGACACCGAGGGCCGGAAGGCGAGCGCTGACAGCGAGGCGGCGATCTACCTGCCGGAGTCGCAGTCGCTGTACGAGGAGATCAACCCCGGCAACACGCTCACTGGAACGGTTGTCTTCGACATCCCGGTCGACGCGGTTCCCGCGGCGGTGGAGCTGCACGACTCGCTGTTCTCCGGCGGCGTGACCGTCGGACTCTCCTAGCCGCGCCGGGCTCAGCCGGCTGGACGGAAGTCCATGATCCAGTCGGTCTTCCAGGGGCCGTCCTCCTCGAACCGGTAGGACTGCTCCCAGCGGGCCGCGCCGGGTGTGTGCGTCCACACGAACCGCACCCGCGCGGCCCGGCCGTCGCGCTCCTCGGCGCCGTAGAAGACGCCGACCTCGTCCTCGAACCGGCCCTCCATCGGCGGGTCGAAGTCACCCGGGGAGCGCGACGTCATCCAGTACAAGCGCCACAGGCCGGTGCGGGGGTCGTAGAGCCGCACGGTGCCGGCCTCCCACGGGTCGATGCCGGGCAGCCCGGCGAAGCTGAACGCGTCGATGTTGCCCAGCCCGCCGAGGATCGGCCGCGCCGTCGGTTTCAGGCACGGGCCCACCCAAGCACCCGGCACCGACAGACGTCGCACGCCGCCGGCCCAACCCCCTGGTCATCGCCCCGGGAGGGGCGTACGTTCAGCGTGGGGGGTGATGGTCATGCTGACTGACTATCCGGTCTACGCCACCATCGCGACGGGGGATCTGGAGCGAGCGCGGGCCTTCTACGAGGGCACCCTGGGGTTCAGCCCCGAGATGGAGGACGCCGCCGGCGGCATCATGTACCGCTCCGGCGCCACCCGGTTCCTGCTGTACCCGAGCGAGTTCGCCGGCGGTCCGCCGCAGACGGTCGCGACCTGGGTCGTCGACGACGCCGACGCGGCGGTCGACGAGCTGACCGGCAAGGGGGTGACGTTCGAGCAGTACGACCTGCCGGGACTCAAGACCGACGAGCGCGGGATCGCCGAGCTGGGGCCGTTCCGCGGCGCCTGGTTCAAGGACCCCGACGGCAACATCCTCAACGTCGGGACGGGTCCTGCGAGCTAGCTCGCAATTCGAGCGAAATCTATTGACTTTCGATCGATAGGCAGCGAGGGTCGATGCATGCTGTCGACCCACCGGGCGCTGGGCCCGCTCCGGATCCTGCTCGTCCTGCTGTTCGCCGGGCTGGTCGTCGCGCAGGTGGCGATCCTGCCCGGCACGCTCGCGCACCTCGCCGACGAGGAGCCGGACTTCGCCTACCTGCGCTGGCCGGCGCTGGCGTTCTCGATCGTGGAGCTGTTGTGCGTGCAGGTCGTCATCGTCTGCACGTGGAAGCTGCTGGGCATGGTCAAGGCCGACCGGATCTTCAGCGAGGCCGCGTTCGTCTGGGTCGACGCGATCGTGTGGACGATGGCCACCGCCTGGGTGCTGCTGTTCGGCGCGTTCATCTTCGTCAGCGTCCTGCAACCCGGCCCGGGGCTGCCGGTGCTGCTGTTCGGCGTGGTGCTGACCGGCGGCGTGCTCGTGCTGCTGATGATCGTGATGCGGGCGCTGCTGCGCCAGGCGACGAACCTGCGCGCGGACATGGACGCGGTGATCTGATGCCGATCGTCGTGCGCATCGACGTCGAGCTGGCGAAGCGGAAGCTGAGCGTCGGCGAGTTCGCCGAGCGGGTCGGGCTGACGCCGGCCAACGTGGCGGTGCTGAAGAACGGGCGGGCCAAGGCGGTGCGGTTCAGCACGCTGGAGGCGATGTGCCGGGTGCTCGAGTGCCAGCCCGGCGACCTGCTCGAGTGGGTCCCGGACGGTGACGAGTGAACGTCGACGTGCTGGTGGTCGGCGCCGGGCTGGCCGGGCTGCGCACCGCGACGCTGCTGGCGCGACGGGGCCACGACGTGCTGCTGGCCGAGCGGCGGTCCCGGCTCGACGTCGCGATCCGCACCACCGGGATCTTCGTCCGCCGCAGCCTCGAGGACTTCGCGCTGCCGGAGGACTGCCTCGGCCCGCCGATCCGCCGCGTCCTCCTCTATCCGCCCAGCCGCCGCGGCCCGGTGACGCTGCTCAGCGCTCACGACGAGTACCGGGTCGCCGACATGGCCGGGATCTACGCCGACGCGGCGCGGACGGCGACCGCCGCGGGCGTGCGGGTCCGGCTCGGCACCCGCTACGACGGCCGCGGCCTCGAGTCGTACCTGCTGACCGGACCGGACGGGCCGGTCCGGGTGCGCGCCCGATACGTCGTCGGGGCGGACGGGGCGCGCTCGCGAGTCGCCCGCGACCTCGGGCTCGACCGCAACCGGCACCTGCTCGCCGGCGCGGAGGAGATCTTCCCGATCGCCGGCTCGGACCAGCCGCTGGCGTTCCACTGCGTGATCGACCCCCGGCTCGCGCCCGGCTACCTGGCCTGGGTCATCGACGACGGCAAGCACGCCCACGTCGGCGTCGCGGGCTACCCCGACCGGTTCCCCGACGGCATGCGCCGGGCCCTGGCCCGGTTCGCCGCCACCGCGCCCGGGCTCGACGGCGTGCGGCGCAGCGACGTGGTGGAGCGGCGCGGCGGCCCGATCCCGGTCGGCGGCGTACTGCGCCGGATCAGCTGCGTCGACGGCCTGCTCGTCGGCGACGCCGCGGGTGCGGTCTCGCCGCTCACCGCCGGCGGCCTCGACCCGTGCCTGCGGATGTCCGAGCAGGCCGCCGCCGTCCTCGACGACGCGCTGCGCTCCGGCCGGCCCGACCCGCTGGCCCACTACGACGGCGCCGACCTGCGGGCTCGGTTCCGCAGCCGCCTGCTGCTGCGGCACGGGCTGGCCAGGGTCCGCACGCCGGCGCTCGCGGCCGCCGGGATCGCGCTGCTGCGCACCTCGCCCGGCCGCGCGGCCGCCCGCCGCATCCTGTTCGGGTGACGCCGGTAAATGCGTTGCCCGCGGAAATCGGGCGGCGTTAGCGTCGCGAGCATGAGACCGGTCACCGAGGACGACGTCCGCCGCTCCTTCGTCAACTGCTCCAAGGGCGAGGCGCAACGGCTGAGCGTCCCGCGCGACCTCGACGAACAGCCGTGGGACGACCTCGACTTCCTCGGCTGGCGCGACCCCGGCGCGCCGGACCGCGGCTACCTCGTCACGGCCCGCGACGACGGCGGCCTGCTCGGCGTCACGCTGCGGGCGGCCCCGAAGGCGGGCCGTGGCTTCACCGCGCGCAGCATGTGCTCGCTCTGCCTGACGACGCACACCAGCGGCGGCGTGTCGCTGATGACCGCCCGCCGCGCCGGCGAGGCCGGCCGCCAGGGCAACACCGTCGGCCAGTACCTCTGCGCCGATCTCGCCTGCTCGCTCTACGTTCGCGGCCGCAAGAAGTCCATCGTCGGCGCCGAGATCGACGAGACCCTCACCGTCGAGGAGAAGGTCGCTCGCGCCCGCCGCAACCTCGCGACGTTCATCGACTCCGTGCTCAAGTGACCGGAGTCTCCCCCACCTGATCGCCGGCCCTTCCGCACGTACTCGAAGTCCCAGGCCAGCGCGTTTACAACCTTGTATTTACAACGTCGTAAACGATCGCTAGCCTGGCGTCGCCGGATTCCGCGGCTCCGGTACCCAGCGGCCATTCAAGGAGGAACGGTGACGAGAGCTCTGCACCTCGGAAGACAGGCTGGAAGAGTCGGGGACGCCGGCGGTGGCGGTCGCCATCGGGCCCGGCTCCCACGATTGATCGTCGCGCTGGTGCTCGCGTGGGCGACGGCGCTGAGCATCGCGCCCGCGGCGGGTGCCGATGACGCGGCGCTGACCCCGGGCCCGACCGTCGTCGCGGACCCCGACTCGCCGACCGGCTACACCGGGCGCTTCGTCTACTACGACCCGGACGCGACCAGCGTCCGGTTCGTCGCCGACATCATGCTGCGGAACTGGGAGGATCCCACCGACCCGACGGTGTACCAGCCGTCGCAGTACCGGCCCGGCCTGATGCGCGGGGGCGGCGCCTACGACGTGGAGATGACGAACGCCGGCAACGGCTACTGGGTCACCGAGGTGCCCCTCGCTGCCGGCGCCAACCAGTACTGGTTCTACGTCGACAACAACACGAGCCTGTGGGTGACCGACCCGGCGAACTCCCCGATCTACGCTCCGGACGGTCTCACCGGCACCGCCCGGCGCGCCTTCAACAAGGTGAACGTGCCGTATGACGCGCAGAAGCAGAACTACGCTCCGCTGGCGGCGCGCGCGATCGAGAACCCCAGGCCCGACTCGCCGAAGGGCACGTGGAGCTATGTGCCGATCCAGATCGGCACGACCACGCGGACCCTGGGCGTGTACCTGCCGCCGGGATACGACCCGGACCGGGCCGAGCCGTACAAGACGATCTACATGCAGCACGGCGGCGGCCAGGACCAGTCCGACTGGATGAACATCGGCAGCGTCCCCGTCATCATGGACAACCTGATCCAGGACGGCTCCACCGAGCCGGCGGTCGTCATCACGACGGCGACGAACTACCTGGGCGCCCCGGCGGCGGGGTATCCGAACCTGCGCGACATCGTGATCCCGTTCGTCGAGTCGAACTACAACGTGTCGGCACAGCCGCGCGACCGTGCGTTCGCCGGTCTGTCGGCGGGCAGCGTCGTCACGGCGAACCTCATCAACTACGACCCCACGGCGTTCGGCTACTACGGCCCGTGGAGCGGCGGCGTGCGGGTCAACAACGCCACGCCGAATCTCGCCGCGCCGTACATCCTCTTCGGCGGCGGGGCGTGGGACTTCGGGTTGCCGAACCCGGCCCTGGTCGCGGCCCTGGACAACGCGGTGGTCGAGAACGTCGTGGTCTCCGGCGCTCACGACTTCAACGCGTGGAACCAGCTGTTCACCACGTTCGCCCGGGACTACCTCTGGCACCCGGAGGCGTTCCTCGTCGACGAGTTCAACCGGCTCGAGGAGAGCGTCGCGGGCACGGGCCTGAACCGGGGCAACCGCAGCGCGCTCGCGGCGAAGCTGGACCGGGCGTACGAGTTCCTCACCACGGACGAGGGCGGCACGCTCGCTCTGCTGAACGCGTTCGTCAGCCAGGTCGGTTCGCTGGAGAGTGAGGGGAAGCTGACCGAGGAGGAGGCTGCGCGGCTCGTCGACGGAGCCGACAAGATCATCTTCAACGTCGGCTTCTGGCAGTAGTCACAACGCGGTGGGGGTTGCCGGCGCGCTCGGCCGGCAACCCCCACCGCACGCCGTCCCTCTCGAGCCGAGGCACCCTTGTGCCCGTCGCCGACATGCAATATATTGCACATCGCGACGGCGATCGCCGAGCTTCACAGGATCCGCGCGGGGGGCACCCGGTGCGGGAAGGGGAGGACCAGATCATGAGCAGCGACCAGGAGATCAAGAACGTCGTGCTGGTGCACGGTGCGTTCGCCGATGGCTCGGGATGGCGTGGCGTCTACGACAACCTGACGGCGCGCGGCTACCGGGTGACGATCGTGCAGAATCCGCTCACCTCACTGGAGGACGACGTCGCTGCGACCACGCGCGTTCTGAGCCGCCAGGACGGTCCGACGATCCTCGTGGGCCATTCCTGGGGCGGCACGGTCATCACGGAGGCCGGTGTCCATCCGAACGTGGCCGGCCTGGTCTACGTCTCCGCCCTGGTGCCCGACGCCGGCGAGACCACGAGCCAGCAGTACGAGGGCTTCGCGGCGACGCCGGACTTCGTCATCGATGTCGTCGACGACGGATTCGGGTTCCTCAATCACGAGAAGTTCAAGGCCGGCTTCGCCCACGACGCCAGCGACGCGGACGCCGCCTTCCTGCGCGACACGCAGGTCCCGATCAACATGTCGGCCTTCGGCACGCCGGTGAAGAACGCCGCCTGGCGTGACAAGCCCAGCTGGGCCGTCATCGCCACGGAGGACAAGTCGTTCGACCAGGCCATGCTGCAGCACATGGCGGCGCGGAGCGGTGCGAAGATCACCAACGTGCCGGCCAGTCACGCGCTCTTCATGACGCAGGCCGCGGTCGTCTCCGACGTCATCGACGAGGCCGCGAGGACCGGGTCTGTGAGCCGCTGATCCGCGGCCTCAGTCCTCGCTGACGGCCGACAACGTGTTCCAGGTCCCGAAGGCGATCTCGGCGGCACGATCAGTGTCGCCGAGCGCGCACAGCCGGATGAGCTCGTCGTGCCGCGCCGCCGAGGCCTGCCCGCCCAGCGACGAGAACCGGAGCCGCTCGGCTCTGCGGAGCACGGGGGTGAACTGGTCGAGGACTGTCGTCAGCGCTCGGTTCGAGGCCACCGCCACGGGAACGTTGTGCAGGTCGTCGTCTGCGCGGAGCGCCGATTCGATGTCGCCCTGCTCGATCGCGGCGCGGAATCGGGCGTTGGCCTCGCGCATCGCCTCCAGGTCGGCATCGGTGAGCCGGCCGACGGCCTCGCGGACCGCCAGCTGGTGCATGGCCGCGACGACGCCTCGCGCCTCGCGGATATCGCGCTCGTCCAGGGAGCTCACCGTCGTGGAACGCCCGGGCAGGGCGGAGACCAGTCCCGCCTCCGAAAGGCGCAGCAGTGCTTCCCGGATCGGGGTCCGGCTGACCCCGAGCCACGTCGCCAGTTCGGCGTCGCGCAACTGCTCGCCGGGCACCAGGGTCCCGTCGACGATGGCATCGCGGAGCCGGTGGTACACGTCATCGCGGAGGAGGCGCCGGCCGATCGACTGAGCGTCTTGGGGAACGGGCATGCAATATATTGCGCTCACCGCGCCGGAGGTTGCAACTCGGAGCGGTCGCCCAGGGCACGAGCCGGCGCGCCACGGCGGATCGAGTCCGGATGTCAGACTCCCGTCGCAGGCTGGTTCGGCATCGCCTCGGCCCGTGGTGGGGCGGCTCGGGTGGTCAGCGTGGCCGCACCGGGGTCCCAGCCCGGGGACAGCACCGGTGCCGGCTCGACCGTGCTGACGATGGCGACCGGGCCGTGCGATGCCGCGGCCGAGGCGATGCCCGCCATGACCTCCAGGACGTGGAAGCCGAGGTCGCCGCTGGCTCGCTCGGGCACGCCGGCCCGGATCGCGCGGGCCAGTTCGACGACGCCGATGCCGCGCGTGTGCTCGGCGATGCCGGGCTCGACCTCGGCCGGCGTCCGCGGGTCGTCGGTCCAGAGCAGCGTCGTACCGGCGAACCCGTTCGGATCGGGGAGCGCGATCGCGCCGGCCGTCCCGGCCACCTCGACCACCGGCGGATGCCACCGCGGAGCCTGGAAGCTGAAGGCCACCTGGCCGACACCGCCGTCGCGGAACTCCAGCAACGCCGCATGGTAGGTCGGCACGCGCACGGGGAACTCGACACCCGCGCGCGGCCCGGATCCGATCACACGGGTCGGTCGTGACGTCGACGCCGCCGCGCTCACGCGCGAAACGGGCCCCATCAGTTGCACGAGGGCCGTCAAGTAGTAGGGGCCCATGTCGAACAGCGGCCCGGCTCCGGGTGCGAAGAAGAACTCCGGGTTCGGGTGCCACGACTCGGGCCCGGATGCCTGGAACTGCGCGAGCGCCGTGAGTGGCCGGCCGATCGCGCCGTCGTCGACGAGGCGCTGGGAGGTCTGCAGGCCGGGGCCGAGAAAGGTGTCCGGCGCGCTGGCGGCCCGCAGTCCGAGGTCCTTCGCCCGGTCGAGCAGCCGCCGGCCGGCGACCAGGTCGAGCGCGAACGGCTTCTCGCCGAACAGGTGCCGCCCGCTCTCGAGCACGCGCAGGCCGACCTCGACGTGCGCGGCGGGGACGGTGAGGTTGACGACGATCTCGATCGCGGGATCGGCGAGCAGCTCGTCGAGGGAGCCCGCGCCGGGCACGCCGAACCGGCCGGCCTGGGCGCGGGCGCGGACCGGGTCGAGGTCGGCGACGAATCGCACGTCGAGGTCGGGGAACCGCGTCAGGTTGCCGAGGTACTGCTCGCTGATGTTGCCGGCGCCGACTACTCCGACGCCGACTCGACCGCTCCGGTTCACTGGCTTTCCCTCTCGACGGTGTGCAGCCACGCCACGCCCGCGGCGAGTGCGGCGAAGACGTCGCCGGGGTAGTCGTCGAACTCGAGGACCCGCGTCGCCGCGGGCAGCGCGGCCAGCACGCCGGTCAGGTCGGTGCGGCCGGACCCGGCCGGCACCTGGGCCGCGGGGTCGAGCTCGATCGGGCCGTCCTTGACGTGCACGTGCTGGATGCGGCCCGCGAGCTGGGCGGCGAGTGCGGCGACGTCCGTGCCCGCGACGGCGGCCCAGTAGGCGTCGAGCTCGAGGACGACCGACGGGTCGAGCCGGTCGGCGAGCCCTTCCAGCGCGGTGCGGCCGCCGAGGTCGGCGAACTCCCACCAGTGGTTGTGATAGCCGATGGTCAGGCCGTGGGGACCTGCCAGCTCCGCCAGGCGGTTGAGCCCGTCGGCGATCCGCGCGACCCCGTCGAGGTCGTCCCAGCCGTCTCGCACCGTCGGCTCGATGACGGTGGTGACGCCCAGCCGGGCGGCGGCGTCGAAGACCGCGGCCGGGTCGGGCCCGCCGAGCAGGCTCGCGTGGCCGGTCCGGGCGGTCAGCCCGGTCGCGCGGAGCGGCCCCTCCAGCGCGGGCGCCCACTGGACGAGGTCGAACGGCTCGACGGCGCCGAAGCCGGCCGCGGCGAGCCACTCGAGGGTGGCCGTGGGGTCCTGCCGCAGGCTGTCGCGCACCGAGTACAGCTGCACCGCCACGGGCGCCCTCATTTGAGCCCCGTGAAGCCGATGCCGCGCACGATGTGGCGCTGGAACAGCAGGAAGACCAGGATTGGCGGGATGCTCGCGATGAGCAGCCCGGCGATGAGGTAGGCGGGGTCGGTGTTCTGCGCCAGCCGGGGCAGGGCCACCGACAGCGGCTGCATGGCGGGGTCGGGCAGGACGATGAGCGGCCAGAGGAAGTCCTTCCACGCCGTCATTATGGACAACAGCGAGATCACCGCCAGGATCGGACGGGACATGGGCAGCACGATGCGCCGGAAGACGGTGAACCAGCCGGCGCCGTCGACCTGGGCGGCTTCGAACAGCTCGCGCGGGATGGTCTCGAAGAACTGCTTCGCCAGCAGGATGTTGAACGCGTGGGCGCCGGCCGGCAACCAGATGGCCCACGGGGTGTCGGCGATCGAGATGCCCAGGCCGGGCAGGTCGAGCACGGTGAGGTAGAGCGCGACGAGGGTGACGGTGCCGGGCACGAACAGGGTCGCGAGCAGCGCGGCGTAGACGAACCGGCCGTACCAGGGCCGGATGACGGCCAGCGCGAACCCCGCGGCGGTCGCGACGACCAGCTGGACCAGCCAGGATCCGGCGACGAGCCAGACCGTGTTGAGCAGGTACTGGTCGATGCCGAGCAGGTTCCACGCGTCGGCGATGTTGCTCCACTTGGCCGGGTCCGGCCAGAGCGCGAGCGGGCGCTGGACCAGATCGGTCGTCGTCGACGCCGCGGCCCGGATCATCCAGAGCAGCGGCAGCGCTCCGAACAGCACCAGGCCGGCGAACAGCACGGTGTGCAGCCCGCGCCATCCGGCGCGGGTGCGGCGCCGGCCCCAGTCGCGCTCGGACAGGATGCCGCGCACGGGCGCCGCGGCCGCACGCCGGGTCATGAGGTGCTCCAGGCGCGAGTCAGCCGGAGGTAGACGGCGGACACGACGACGAGCCCCGCGGCGAGCAGCACGCTGAGCGCGGTCGCGACGCCGTAGTTCCCGAACAGGAAGGCGTAGCGGTAGATCATCAGCAGCACCGTCACCGTGGCGTTCGCCGGGCCGCCGTCGGTCATGACGTACGGCTCGGTGAACACCTGCAACGCGCCGATGATCTGCAGCAGCAGGAGCACCAGGATGACGCCGCGCAGCTGCGGCAGCGTCACGTGCCACACCCGCCGCCAGACCGAGGCGCCGTCGAGCTCGGCCGCGTCGTACAGCTCGGTGCTGACGCCGGTCAGCGCCGCGAGGTAGATGAGGACGGCGGTGCCGGCGCCGGACCAGGTCGCCACGATCACCAGGCTGGGCATCGCGAGGTCGGGCGACTGCAGCCAGGGGTACGGCCCGAGCCCGACGACGCCGAGCGCGGCGTTCACGACGCCCTGCTCACCGGGGTTGAAGAAGGTCTTCCAGAGCAGCACCGAGACGACCGGCGGGATCACCACCGGCAGGTAGGCGAGCACCCGGGCCAGGGCGCCGCCGCGGCGCAGCTCGGACATGACGACGGCCACCGCGAGCGGGATCGGCAGGCCGATCAGCAGCGACAACGCGGCGAACCACAACGTGTTCAGCGCCGCCGTCGGCAGCAGCGGGTCGGCGAACAGCTGCTCGAAGTTCTGCCAGCCGACCCACTGCGGGGCGTCGACGAGGTTCGTCTGCTGAAAGGCCAGGACGACGCTGCGGCCGATCGGCCACCAGGCGAAGTACCCGAAGAGGACCAGCGCCGGCAGCAAGAAGACCAGACCGCTCGCCGCCGAGCGACGGCGCTGGCTCGACGCCCGGCGCGGCCCCGGCGCCCGGCGGCGGACGGGTGCGCTGCCGGGCGCCTCCCGGGCCGCCGCCGGGACATGGGTGGGAGCCGACGTCATCCCTGTGCCTGCTCCAGGATCGTGTTGACGCGCGCCTCGGCGTCGGCGAGCAGCGCGTCGATGTCGGCGTCGGGGTCGGTGAGCACCGACTGCACGAGCGGGTCCAGGGCCGCGTAGATCTCCTGCGACGCGACCGTCGGCTCCGGCACGTAGGTGAAGCGGTCCAGGGACTCGACGTACGACGCGAAGTTCTCCACCGGCACGTTCACATACTGTGCGATGGCCTCCTGGATCGTCGCGTAGCGCTCCTCGCTGAAGATGGGCAGGACCGGCACCCCGACGGGCAGGCCGTCCTCGGCCGACGCCTGGGCGTACTCGGTGGCGACCTCGGGATCGTAGTTCGGCCGCAGCGCGCGGAACTCGATCCACTTCACCGCCGCCGCCCGCTCCTCGGCCGACGCCTTGGCGTCGACCATCAGCACGGTCGCGCCGGCGAGCGTCGCGTCGGCGCCGCCCTGCGGCATCGCGGCGGCGCCGTAGACCGCCGGGTCGCCGCCCGCGGCGACGTAGTTCGGGTACAGATCCGGCGGCGCGGAGATCCACATGCCGACGTTCCCGGCGGTGAACTCCGCGAGCAGGTCCTCCTGCTTGCCGAGCACGTTGTCGCCGAGGGAGTCGTCCTCCCAGCGCAGCTGCTTCCACCACTCCAGGACCTGCCGGGCCGGCTCGGCGTCGAACGACGCCGACCAGGCGCCGTCGCCGCCCTGCTCGATCATGGTGCCGCCGTTGGTGTAGGTGTAGCCGGTGAGATGCCAGCCGCCGCTGTTGTTGGTGGAGATCTCCCCGAAACCGGTCTTCCCGGTCGCGTCGCTGATCTGCTTGGCGTACGCGCGGACCTCGTCCCACGTGGCCGGCGGGTCGTCGGGGTCGAGCCCGGCCTGCTCGAACAGCGCCCGGTTGTAGACCAGCCCGAACGCGTAGCTCTTCTCCGGGATCCCGTACACGGCGTCGTCGCGGACGAGGAACTCCATGACCCGCGGGTTCAGCTCGTCGAAGCTCTCCAGTTCCGACGCCTCGGCCGCGATGTCGGCGACCTGCCCGCGCTCGATCAGTGACGGCGGCTCGGTCAGCGGCACCCGGATGACGGTGGGCGCGTTGCCGCCGGCCAGCCGGGCGGCGAAGGTCTTCGCGTCCCAGGGCACGTCGGACCCGACGATGTCGATACCGGGATTCGCCGCCTCGAACTCCTCCACCTGCTGCTGGAAGAGCTCGAGGGCGGCCGTGTTCGTTGCGGCCGGCTGGCCCATGACGGTGATGGTGACTGCGCCGGCGCTGGCACTGCCCTCGTCGTCGTTCGAGCACGCGGCGGGTGCGGTGACGACGGCGAGGGCCGCCGCCGCGGCGACGAGCGGCCTCTGACGCGATCTCATGTGTTCGCTCCTCCATGACCTGCTGCACGGCGCAGCGTGACGGGTGGCCACGAACCGTGGACGTCTCAGGCCGGAGGGCAGCCACCACGGTGTGACGGAGTCATCATTCAACCAACGAGCCAGAAGCGCAAGTGTGAATTTCATTTTCTTTTCATTTCGTTCCAACAGTTGTCGTTGTGTGGCTGCGTGTGGTCGAATCGCCCCATGAGCGCGACCTGCGACGACCGACGCGCCGGCATCGCGCGGACGTCCCCCCTTCCTCGTCCGCGGACCGTTGTCGCGATGGGCGACAGCCACTTCCGCGACATGTTCGACCTGCCGCGCCTGAACCGCCTGCATCACCTGTGCGACGTGCGCGGACCGCTGCCCGCCGGCTCGCTCGACGACGCGCTCGTGCGCGCCGAGCTCGGCGAGGTCGAGGTGCTGCTCACGGGCTGGGGCTGCCCACCACTCGACGACGACGTCCTGGCCGCCGCGCCCCGCCTGGTGGCGGTGTTCCACGCCGCTGGATCGGTCAAGACCCACATCCCGCCGGCCGGCTGGGCGCGCGGACTGGTCGTCACCTCCGCCGCGGATGCGAACGCCAAGCCGGTCGCCGAGTTCACGCTGGGGACGATCCTGCTCGAGGGCCGGCGCACCTGGCGGTACGTCGAGGGATACCGCCAGCATCGGGACGGCGGCGACGCCTGGCGCCGCCTCGTCCCGCCGACGCTGAACCACGGCGCCGTCGTCGGCCTGGTGGGGCTCTCCCGGGTCGGGCGCAGGGTGGCGGAGCTGCTGCGGCCGTTCGACGTCACCGTCCTCGTCGCCGATCCGACGGCGCACGCGAGCCAGGCGGCCCGGGTCGGCGCGACCCTGGTGGCGCTCGACGAGCTGCTGCGATGCTCTGACATCGTCAGCCTGCACGCACCGGAGCTCCCCGAGACGCGGCACCTGCTCGACCGCCGCAGACTCGCCTTGCTCAGAGATGACGCCGTCCTCATCAACACCGCTCGCGGCGCCCTGATCGACACCGAGGCGCTGATCGACGCCTGCCGGGACGGGCGGATCCGGGCCATCCTCGACGTCACCGAGCAGGAGCCGCTCCCCGCCGGCTCGCCCCTCTACGAGCTGCCGTCCGTCCAGCTCACGCCCCATATCGCCGGAGCCATGCATGGTGAGGCGCGCAGGCTGGCCGACTCCGCTCTCGACGAGCTCGAACGGTTCCTCGACGGCAGGCCACTTCGGCACCGGGTCGACGCGGGCCGCCTCAGCACCATGGCATGAGATCGGCGACACGAATGCACCCGAGAGCACGAGACCGTACGGGTTCGAAAGCATCCGGTCGATAATGTGACCGACTGGACCGCCCGGTCGCACCCGACCGGCGTCAGGCCAGATCGGGACGGAAGGACTCGCATGCTCGCCGCGGAACGACGCGCGCACATCGTCGCGCGTGCCCGAGAAGAAGGAGCCGTCCAGGTCGCTCGCCTCGTCGAGGAGCTGGGCGTCTCGCACGTCACGATCCGGCGCGATCTCGACGCGCTCGTCGACGAACGCGTGCTCGACAAGGTGCGCGGGGGCGCGATGCTGCGGGGCGGGGCCGAGGCCGCGTCCGCCTCGGCGCCGCAACGGTTCACCGGTTCGATCGGCCTCATCGTGCCCACCTCGTACTACTACCGTCACGTGGCCGCCGGTGTGTCGGCCGCGCTGCGCCGGCGCGGCGGCGAGATGAAGCTGGTCGTGTCCGAGTACGACCTGGACGAGGAGTTGCGCCTGCTCGACGAGTTCGTCCGCGACGGCATCGACGGCCTGCTGTTCGCGCCGTCGATCCAGCTGGACGACGATCACCGGCCGCTGCGCGAGCGGCTCGACTCGGTCCGCGTCCCGGTCGTGCTCGTCGAGCGCACGCTGCCCGGCAGCGGCCTCGGCGGGCCCTCGACCGTCCGGTCCGCCCACGAGCAGGGCGCGGTCGGCGCCGTGCGCCACCTGCTGGACCTCGGCCATCGGCGGATCGTCATGATCAGCCGCGGCCGCACCCAGACGGCCGATCTCGTCCGCGCCGGGTGGGCCGACGCGATCGGCCAGGCGCGACTCGGCCGCGACGCGCTGCTGCTCGGCGCCGATGACCTGGGCAGCGGCCCGACCTGGAACCCCGGCGCCGTGGAGCTCGTGCTCGATCGCCTCCGCGAGCACCGCGCGACGGCACTGTTCTGCCACGGCGACGAGAACTCACTGCTCACGCTGATCCATCGGGCCAGGAGCGCGGGCATCACCGTCCCCGACGACCTGTCGATCATCGCCTACGACGACGAGATCTCCGCGCTCGCCGACCCGCCCCTGTCGGCGGTGGCGCCTGACCGGGAAGCGGTCGGCTCGCTCGCGACCCGCCTGCTGATCGACCGCATCGACGACGCCGGCGAGCCGTCCGCGCCGCTGCACGTCCACGTCGAGCCCCGGCTGCGGATCCGGGCCTCGACCGTCCCGCCGGCTCGTTGATCCCGGCACGCACATCACGCACCCATTAGGAACAGTTTCGAACATCTTGTTTCTGAATATTGCGCTAGCGTTAATTATGGTGTGATACTGACCCGGCCTGGGCGACGGCGCCCGGGCGGGAAGGGTGTCATGCTGAAGACATTCCGCATCCGCTGGTGGGCCCTCGTCGCCGCCCTCGCGGCCATCGTCCCCCTCTCCGTCACGACAGCGATTCCAGCCGCGACCGCCACCGTGCTCGAGGTCGCCGTGAGCCAGGCCGGGTACAGCGCCGGCGCCTACAAGGTCGCCTACGTGGTGGCCGACGCGAAGCTCCCGGCCGGGACCAGCTGCCGCATCGTCCAGGGCTCGACCGTCGTCCAGCCCAGCTGCGTGCTCCTCGACCGCGGCACGACCTGGGGCCAGCACGTCTACGTCGTGGAGTTCACCGGGCTGACCAGTCAGGGCGAGGGCTTCGCCGTGGAGGTCGGCGGCGTCTCCTCGCCCACGTTCGCCATCGAGCCGGACGTCTGGGACGGCTACCTCGACGAGATGACCGCCTTCTACCGGATCCAGCGCGCCGGGGTGGCCACGTCCACCGTCTACCCGGCCGGCTACAGCGACATCGCGCCGAGCCCGGACGTCTTCCACGCGGCCGGGCACCTCGACGACGCCGCGTCCGCCGACGGGAGCACCCACCACGCGCTCACCGGCGGCTGGTACGACGCCGGCGACTACGGCAAGTACGCCGGCAACCAGTGGGTGGGCGGCTCGATCGCGATCAGCTACCTGCGCCACGGCACGGTGGCCGAGGTCGCGTTCGACGGCGACGGCAACGGCGCCCCGGACCTCGTCGACGAGGCCCGCTTCGGCAGCGAGTACCTGATCCGCTTCGCCGACGCTCTCGGCGGCGCCCTCTACGACATCAAGGGCAGCGGCGGGTTCGCCCACCCGGAGCACCACACCGACGGCGTCATCGGCACCGCCGACGACCGGCGGATCTCCGGGCCCGGCGTCGGCGGCTCGGCCAAGGCCGCCGCCACGCTGGCCGCGACCGCGCGAGCGATCCAGGCCGCGATCGACCGGGGCCACCTCGACGCGGCTCTGGTCGCGGAGTACGAGGACTTCGCCGCCCTGTGCGAGCAGACCGCCCTGCTCTACTACGACTACGCGGTCGCCCACCGCACCGACCCGATCGGCTCGTACTCGACCCGCGACGGGATCGCCAACTCGCTGCTGTTCGCCGAGACCGAGCTCGCGCTGCTGACGGGCGACCAGTCCTTCCGCGACGCCGCAGAGGCGACGATCGCCGCCACCACGTTCAACGTCCGGTCCTCGACGAACTACTGGGACATGGCGCCGCTGTCGATGGCCGAGCTCTACCCGATCGCGACACCGGCCGGGAAGACCGCCATCCAGCGCTTCCTCAAGAACCAGCTCGACTACATCCTCTCCTCCACCGACGACACCCCCTACGGCGTGATCAACCAGTTCAAGAACTTCGGTGTCAACGAGCCGCACGCCTCCTACATGGCTGACGCCCTGCGCTACTACGAGCTCTTCGGCGACCAGCGCGCCCTCAAGGCCGTCCTGCGCGGGATGTACTGGATGTTCGGCGCGAACCCATGGAACACCAGCTGGGTGTCCGGCATCGGCGAACAGCACGTGCGGTACCTGCACACCCGGCTGGACGAGCAGGCGCAGAGCCAGACCGGCGACGGCATCGTCGTCCCCGGCGCACTGGTGAGCGGGCCCAACGCGAAGGATCCGCTGGACTCGCGCAGCGCGAGCCCCTGGTACGAGGACCGTCCCGTGTGGGCCGACAGCGGCCAGCAGTGGCGCTACAACGAGTACTCGATCAGCATCCAGGCCGGGCTGCTCTACTCCGTCGTCGGCCTGGCCCGCATCAACGACGCGCCCACCACCGTCGGCACCCCGCCCACGGCGATGAGCGTCACGTCACCGCTCATCGGCGACTACGTCACCGGCGAGGTGACGGTGTTCGCCGCCGGCGGGACGTCGCTCACCGACCACCGCATCGGCCCGGACTGGCAGCCGATGACCGCCGCCGGCGGTGGCGTCTCGACCGGGGTCGTGGACGTCAGCGGCCTCGCGCCCTACACGACGACCCGGGTCGACGTCCGCGGCACCCAGGCCAGCGGCGCCCACAGCTACGGGTCCACGCACTACACCGTCGCCCCGCCGCTGCCCGGCCCCGGCACGCCGCTGCTCTACGACGGCTTCGGCGGCGACGGCGTGTTCGGCCAGCAGGGCTACACCTGGGTGAACTGGTGGAACAACCACGCCGGCGTCGGCTCGGCCAGCAAGGTCGTCATCGACGGACGCACCGCCGGCCGGTTCGTCCAGAACCCGGCGTCGGCCAGCTCGCAGGCGAAGTTCCAGCCGTGGCACGACGTGGCCGACCTGTCGGGATATCGCTACGTCACGGTCGTCATGAAGAGCCCGTCGCCGGGCAACCGGGTGCGGTTCCAGCTGACCGACGCCGACTCCAGCCATCGGATCTCCGGCAGCGCGCTGCTGGCCGTCCCGGCCACGTGGACGACGTACCACTTCGACCTCGACGCCTTCCCCGGCCTGGACCGGTCCGCGGCGAAGCTGGAGCTCTGGCTGCAGCAGACCGCCGACGTCGACGGCGAGCTGCACGTCGACTCGATCAGCTTCACCAACGCGCCGTCCGGCACGGCACCCACGCTCGGCGGTCTCGGGGTCTCGGCGGCCACCGGCTCGACCAGCACGACGTTCACCTTCACCGCGGACTACACCGACACCGACGGCCAGCAGCCGCACCGGGTGGAGCTCGTCGTCGACGGCGTCGTGCGGACCATGACCGCCGTAGACCCGCAGGACACCGACGTCACCGACGGAGCCGCCTACCAGCTGAGCCTGAAGCTGCCGAAGGGCCCGCACACCTGGTACGTCCGCACGACCGACACCACCTCCGCCCCGACGGTGACCGCCGTGCAGGCCGGTCCCGTCGTGTCATGACTCTCGCGCGAAGGAGCGACGACATGACCGAGCACCACCCTGCCCGCCACCAGCGGTCCACCCTTCGTCGAGCGGCGACGGCCGCCGCGGCGGCGATGCTCGCGGCCGGCGGCCTCGCCGCCACCGCGCCCGCGTCGGCGGACCCCGTGCTGCCGACGTTCACCTACGCCGGCGAGGTGACGGTGGCCGAGGAGCTGTCGTACAACCCCACCGGTGAGTTCATCTTCCCCAGCATCGTGCACGCGTCGGAGCACTTCGCCGCGCCACTGGGCGAGTGGTACCTCTACTACGCGCCGCACGAGAGCCCCGGCGGCATCGTGCTCATGTACGCCGACTCCCTCGACGGGCCCTGGACGGAGTACGCCGCCAACCCCGTCATCGCGAACGTCTGGTCGCCGCACTACAGCGTCAACCACGTGTCCAGCCCCGACGCGATCTGGAACGAGGAGGCGGGCGAGCTGTTCCTGTACTTCCACGGCGCGAACGACCAGACCCGGTACGCCACCTCGGCCGACGGCATCACGTTCAGCTACGGCGGCACCGCGGTGACCAACGCCATGGGCGGCACGACCACGACCGAGACGTCCTACGCCCGGGTCTTCCGGCACCCGGATCCCGCGTCGCAGTACCAGTACGGCATGTTCTACATGGAGAACACGACGGCCAACTCCCGGCGCATCCGTCTCGCGGAGTCGGTCGACGGGCGCACCTGGACGGTCCGGCCCACCCCGATCGTCACACCGGGATCGCTGGACGCCGGGAACGTCTCGGCCGCGAACCTCTGGGAGCACGACGGCCAGCTCTACATCGTCTACCACGCCTCGTCGAAGAAGATCTTCGCCCGGACGGTCGACCCCACCCTGACGGTCGTGGGCGCACCGGTCGTCCTGCACCAGGCCAGCGGCATCGGCGAGGACGTCGGCCGGGTCGCCTCGCCCGAACTGGTCGCCGACGACGGCACGCTGTACCTGTTCTACGAGGCCGGCGACCGGCTCGACGCCACCATCGCCTACGCGACGGCGGCCCTCGCACCGCCGTTCGTCCTCGACGTCGCTGCCACCGCGACCACGGGATGCTCCGCGACCGGTGTCGCCACGATCACCGTCGCGGCGACCAACGAGTCCACAGCACCCGTCGACGTCCGCCTCACCACGCCGATCGGGGAGCGCAAGATCACCGGCCTGGCCCCGGGCGCGACCTTCTCCCCGACCTTCACCGCCACGGGGCCGTCCCTTGCCGCCGGCACCGCCACCGTGAAGGCGTTCGCCCGCGTCGACGGCGTCGCGTACGAGAACACGTGGCCGATCCCGTATGGGAGCAGGAGCTGCTGACCGGCTGCCTGCGTCTACTGCGGAAGCTCGGTGCCGGTGCGTTCGGCGATCATGTAGCTCGCGTACCAGGCCGGCCAGTTCTCGTCGGCCTGGCCCGTGCGGGCCTCGTGCTCGCCGTGGGCGGCCGCGGCACGCTGGAGCGCGGCCTCGAGATCCTCGACGGAGGTGTAGGTCGCCTCCGCGGGGTCGACCCGGCCGGGGAGCCGCGTGGTGACCTCCTGAAGCAGCCAGGTGTTGCCGTCGGGATCGCTGAAGGTGGCGAAGGAGCTGTAGCTGGACCGCTCGTCGGCCGGGCCGGAGACACGCGCGCTCGTGTCGCCGGCCTCGAACTGGGCGCCGGGCGCCCCGGGATGGAAGACCTCGCTGACCTCGGCGCCGCGCTCGGTCAGGTCGGCCCGTGCGGCCTCCACATCGGAGACGACGAGGTACAGCCCCTGCGCCGTACCGGGCTGGGCGGACGTGATGTTCGTGCCGAACTGGACCGAGGCGGGCGAGCCCGGCGGCGTGAGCTGGACGACGCGGAAGCCGTTGTCGAACGCGTAGTCGGCGTCGAGTCGCCAGCCGAGGCCTGTGTAGAACGCCTTCGACCGATCCGCGTCCGCGACCGGGATGACGACGGCCTCGAACTTCAGGTCGACCGAGGCCTGGGGCGCTGCGCCGGACTCGTTGGTGTCTACGTCGGTGGTGCTCATGACTTCCTCCTAGAGATGAACGGTGTTCGTTGCCGTCTGGTCTGAGCCGCGCACGCGCGCGTCGAGGTCCCGCAGCACATGGAGGAACGCCTCCGAGAACGTCGGGAACGGCTGGATGACGTCGAGCAGGACCTCCAACGGCACCTTCGCACGGATCGCCAGGGTGGCCTGCTGGAGCCACTCGCCGGCCTCCGGGCCGACCGCGTAGGCGCCGGTGATCATCGTCCCGTCCGACACGACGGTGAGGAACCCCGGCCGGGTGTCGTACGAGCGCAGGTACGTCGCCGTCCGCGCGACCCCGGACAACTGGACGGTGCTCACGAACGGCCCATCCGCGGCGCCGACCGAGGCGGCCTGCGGGTCGCAATAGACGACGCGCGGCACCGCCTCGTAGTCCGCCGTGCGCGGTCTGCCGAGGATGTTGCTCGCCACGACGCGGCCCTGGTACTCGCCGACGTGTGTGAGCTGCCAGAGGCCGGTGACGTCGCCGACCGCCCATAGGCCCGGCCCGGCCGACAGTCTGGCGTCGACCTCGATGCCTCGCGGGTTCGCGGCGATCCCGACGGTCTCCAGGCCGATGCCGTCGACGCGGGGCCGTCGGCCGGTCGCGACCAGGACGCGGTCGCCCCGGACCGCGGTGCCGTCGCCGAGGTCGATCACGTAGGACGAGTCCTCGAGCCGCACGTGTTCCGCGCCGGTGCCGACCCGCACGTCCACGTGGTCCGCGACGAGCGCCGTCGCGACCGCCTCGCCCACCGCCCGTGGCTCACGCGGCAGCAGGTGTTCGTTGCGCTCGATGAGCGTCACAGCCGCGCCCATTCGGGCCAGCGCCTGGCTCATCTCGACCCCGGTCGCCCCGCCACCGAGCACGAGCAGGCGATCGGGCACGTCGGCCAGGCCGGTGACGTCGCGGTTCGTCCAGATGCCCGGCAGCTCTCGGAGGCCGGGAACCGGCGGGATCACCGGATCGGCGCCGGTCGCGATGACGACCTGGTCCGCGGTGTACGTCCGGTCGTCCACGTCGACCGCGTGCGGCCCCGCGAGCCGGCCGTGGCCGCGCAGCACCTCGATGCCGGCGTCCTTGGCCCACGACACCTGGCCGGAGTCGTCGTAGCCGGACACCATGAAGTCGCGCCAGCCCAGTACGCCCTGGGGGTCCAGGGCCCCGGTCACGGCTTCGCGCGCACCCGGAGCGTCGAGGGCGGCGGCGAGCGCCTCGCCGGGGCGCAGCAACGTCTTCGACGGGATGCAGGCCCAGTAGGAGCACTCGCCGCCGAGCAGCTCGCGTTCGACGACGGCGACGCGGGCGCCGCCCTTGGCCAGCGCGGCGGCGCAATGCTCGCCCGGAGCACCGGCTCCGACGACGATGACGTCGTACTCCGTCCTGTCCATGTCAGGCGCTCCCTTCGACGAGACCCACACGGCGAGTCTGGCCCGGCCGGCGGCCGGCCGACCCAGGGAAGGTCCCTGGTTCGGCCCACCAGGGACCTTCCCGGGGTCCGGCGCGGGACGGTTCGCCCGATGCTGGCGGCATGACTGCGGGAGATGTGCGGGATGCCTCGTACGGCCTGGCCGGGCCGGTCGAGCTGCGCAGCGGAGCCGGTGGCGCCCTGATCGCGGCGACGGTGCTCGCGTCGATGGTCGGCTTCATCGACGCCTATATGGTCAACGTCGCCGTTCCAGCCATCGGCCGTGACCTGAACGCCGGTGTGGGCGAGGTGCAGTGGGTGCTGACCGGCTACCTGATCACCGTCGCGGCCCTGCTGCTGCTCGCCGGAGCGCTGGCCGACCACTTCGGCTGGCGGCGCATCCTCGCCGCCGGGCTCCTCGTCATGCTCGTCGCGTCCCTGTGCTGTGCTGCCGCTCCGGACGTCGCCACGCTGATCGCCGCGCGCGTGGTCCAAGGGGCCGGCGGCGCGCTGGTCGTGCCGAGCAGCTTGGCCCTGCTCAACGGGACGTTGCGACCGGTGGACCGGGCCCGGGGGATCGGCGTCTGGGCTGGTCTGGCGACGCTGGGCACGACGCTCGGTCCCTATGCGGGCGGATGGCTGGTCGACCACGGCTCCTGGCGGTACGTGTTCCTGCTGAACGTCCCGTTGATCCTGGTCGCCGGCTGGATCCTTCGCAGTGTGCCCGAGGCCGGCCGGGCCCGGCGGCCGCTGTCGCTCGACCTCGCCGGCGCTCTGCTGGCCGTCCTGGGGCTGGGCGGGCTGATCTACGCGCTGACCGAGGGACCGTCCGCCGGCTGGAGCAGTGCGGCGGTCGTGGTCTCGGCGGCGGTCGGGGTCGTCTGTCTCGCCGGACTGGTTCCGGTGGAGCGGCGGCGGCCCGCGCCGATGCTGCGGACGGCGTTGTTCCGGATCCGGCAGTTCCTCGCGATCAACGCCGCGACCGTCCTCTTCTACGGCGCGCTCTCGGCCGCCGGCTACCTCGTCGTTCTGCAGTGCCAGCTGCGGCTGGGCTACAGCGCCACCGCGGCGGGCGCTGCCCTGATCCCGGAGTCGGCGGTCTTCCTGATCGTCTCGCCGCTGGTCGGTGGCCTGGTGGCGAGGGTCGGCATCCGCTGGCCGATGACGGCCGGCATCCTGCTGGTGGCCGGCGGCTTCGCGTGGTTGTCGGCCGCGCAGCCGGGTGACGGCTACGTGCAGGCGATCCTGCCCGGTGCGCTGCTGTGGGGTCTCGGCATCGGCCTGACGGTCGCGCCGCTCACGGCAGGCGTGCTCGCGGCCGTGGACGACGCCGATCTCGGTGAGGCGTCTGCGATCAACGACGCCGCGTCGCGGGTCGGGGGAGTAGTGCTGATCGCGCTCGTTCCCGCCCTGCTCGGCGCGGGCGGCTCCGGCGACCTCACCCGGCCGCTGGCGGACAGGTACCAGACGGCGATGCTCGTGCTGGCGGCGGTCAGCGTCGTGGCAGCCGCGATCACGGCGCTGTTCGTCGCGCGCGGCCGCCCACCGGTGACCCGGTTGCCGGCGACTCCACGCGTGCACGGCTGCGCCGTCCCGGTGTCACCCGACTCGAACAGGAGAGCAGCATGACCGAACCGACCACTCCGACCACGGTGCAGTCCCATGGCAGCCTGACCGGACAGGTCGTCGTCGTGATCGGCGGCAGTTCGGGGATCGGGCTGGAGACCGCGCGGCAGGCCGCCGCTGCCGGCGCCCGGCTGGTTCTCGGCGGCCGGAACCGCGAGCGACTCGACGCTGCCGCCGGGGACGTGGGCGCGGAGACGGTGGACATGCTGGACCTGGGCGACCCGGCGGCCGTCGAGAGGTTCTTCGCCGGTCTGCCCGCGCCGATCGATCACGTGCTGGTGAGTGGCGGCGGGCCGTTCTACGCACCGATCGCCGACCTCGACTTCGACCGCGCACAGGCCTACGTCGACGAGCATCTGATCGGCTCGCTGCGCATCGCCCGGTGGTGCATCGGACGGGTCCGGCCGGGCGGTTCGCTGACCTTGATCAGCGGAACCGGCGCGCGGCGTCCCGGAGTCGGTCTGAGCATGGCCGCGATCGCCACTGTCGCGCTGTCGGCGATCGCCGCCAACGCCGCGCTCGAGCTCGCCCCGATCCGCGTCAACACGGTCGCGGCCGGGTTCGTCGACACCCCGCTCTCCGCACGTCTGCTGGGTGATCGGCTGGAGGAGCGCCGGACCGAGCTTCGGGCGACGCTGCCGATCCGGCGCGTGGTCGGCCCGGAGGACGTCGCCGCGCTCGTCGTCCAGCTGATGACGAACAGCGCGCTGACCGGCGCGACGTACGACGTGGACGGCGGTCAGCAGCTGCTGCGGGATTAGCGGGTCGCGGCCTCAGCGGCGGGCAGGGCATCGCGCAGCTGCCGGCGTGAGCTGATGGAGAGCTTGTCGAAGATCTTGCGAAGGTGCCACTCGACCGTGCGCGGGCTGAGGAACAGCCGCGCGCCCACCTCCGGGTTGGAGAGGCCGTCGCGGACCAGGAGGGCGATCTGGCGTTCCTGCGGGGTCAGCTCCTCGCGCGCCGACGATGCGTCCGCGCGTCGGCGAACGGTCTCACCGGTCGCCTGCAACTCCCGGCGGGCGCGGTCGGCGAAGGCCTCCATGCCGATCGTGGCGAACATGTCGTAGGCCGTGCGCAGTTGCGTCCGTGCGTCGCCTCGGCGGCTCTGCCGGCGAAGCCATTCGCCGTACAGCAGGTGGGCGCGAGCCAGGTCGGGGCGCAGCCGGGTGGAGGCGAGCAGCTCGATCGCCTGGCCGTAGGCGCGTTCGGCGTCGTCGCCCTCGTGCACGAGGGCCCGCGCGCGGGCCTCCAAGCCGCGGCCCCAGAGCTCGTCGGTGTTCGCGGTCTTCTCCTGCAGTCGTGCCAGCGCGGCCGCGGCCTCGCGCGGCCGTCCGCTCCTTGCGGCCGCCTCGACCAGCTCGCTCAACGCCCAGGAGGAGACGAACAGCTCCGGCGTGTCCTCGCCGGCCGACGTGGCCCAGAGCAACGCCTCGTCGTGGCGGCCGAGAGCGTTCAGGATCACCGCCTTCGCCCAGCGCGCGTACTGCGCCGCAGTGCCCTGACCCTCGGCCGTCGCTCTGGCGATGGTGTCCTCGACCAACGGGAAGGCATGGTCGGCCCGGCCGCGGAGGGCGGACAGCACCAGCGCGCCGTACGGCAGGACGTGCGTGCCGGTGGCCTCCCGCACCGCGTCGGCCTCGGCGCGCAGCGAGCTTGCCTCGGCGAAGTCGCCCGCCAGGGCGACCACCTGTCCGAGGACGTTGACGCCGACGGCGAGCACGGCGAGCGCGCCGGCGCCACGAGCGATCTCGACCTGCCGGGTGGCGGTGGCCACGCAGGACTCGAAGTCCCAGGCGGTGGCGGCCGCGGCGGTGGCGAGCCAGCCCCAGCGCAGCACCTCCTCGACGGTGATGTCCGGTCCGCCGAAGGCGGTCGCGGCCCGGGTGAGCAACGGCACCGCGCGATCCCGCTCTCCGGCGATCACGAGGGACAGTCCGTCGAGGAGCACGTCGGAGGCCCGTGGCGCGGTGTCCGGCCGCGGCGCCGTCGCTGCCGCGCGGGAGACCTCACGCAACCCGACCGCGCCCGCCAGCCGGCCCGCGAAGAGCGCCGCGCTCCAGGCGTCCAGGTAGGTGTCCCTGGCGAGGCGCACGTCGAGCGACTCGAACGTCTGCGCCGCGCGGAGCAGCAGGCCCGGCGCGTCGCGGCCGCGTTGCTGTGCAAACGCGGCCTCCGCGCGGAGCTGATCGACCCGGGCGCGGCCGAGCGCGTCCAGCGTGCCGGCCTCGGCGGTCGCGAGCAGCGCCAGGGCGGTCCGGAACGCGCCGGCCTGGAGACTGGCCTGCGCACCGGCCAGCGCGCGATCGGTGCGGCGCGCCGGGTTGCGGGTCAACGCGACCGCGCGTTGCCAGAAGGCCGCGGCCGCCGCGAAGCCGCCCCTGGCCTGGGCCCGGTCGGCGGATCGCTCGAGCTCGATGGCGACGTCCTCGTCCGGCCCGATGGCGGCCGCCGCGAGATGCCACGCGCGCCGGTCGGGGTCGGAGGACGAGTCCGTCGCCTCCGCCAGGGCCAGGTGCGCCGCGCGTCGCTCCGCCGCGGAGGCCGACCCGTACAAGGCCGACCGGACGAGGGGATGGCGGAACGTGACCCGCTCGCCCAGGCTCAGCAGGCCGTCGATCTCCGCGAAGGCCGTCTCGATCCCGAGCTGGTCGGCGGCGCGCCGGACCAGCACGGGATCGCCGACCGGCTCGGCCGCGGCGACGAGCAGCAGCTGCCGGGTCGGCGCCGGCAACGCGTCGGCCTGGCGGATGAAGCTCTGCTCGATCCGCCCGGGCAGGCCCTGACCGCCGTGCAGACCGAACCCGCCGGCGAGCTGCGTCGCGGTGAGCCCGCGGGGCAGTTCCAGCAGGGCCAGCGGATTGCCGCCGGTCTCGGCCACCAGCCGATCGCGGATCGGCTCGTCGAGCAGGAACCCGACCGCCGATCCGAGCAGTGCGCGCGCCTCGTCGTCCGGCAGTCCGTCGAGCTCGAGCTCGGGCAGGCCGTGCAGCTCGATACCGACCTCGCGGGCGCCGAACAGCACCCCGACCGCGTCGGCGTCGAGCCGCCGGGCGACGAAGCCCAGCGTCTGTGCGGTCGCGGTGTCCAGCCACTGCGCGTCGTCGACCACCACCAGCGCCGGCTCGTTCTCGGCGAGGTCCGAGATCAGGCTGAGCACGGCGAGGCCGACCATGAAGCGATCGGGGGCCGGGCCCGGCGCGAGCCCGAAGACCGTCGCCAGTGCGCGGCGCTGCGGCTCCGGAAGCTGGTCCATGCGATCGAGCAGCGGCACGCACAACTGGTGCAGGGCGGCGAAGGCCAGCTCCATCTCCGACTGCACGCCGACGGCGCGCAGGATGCGCAGGCCGGCCGCCGACTCCGTCGCGTAGCCGAGCAGCGCGCTCTTCCCGACCCCGGCCTCGCCGCGCACGACGAGCACCCGGCTCACGCCGGCCCGGACATCGCTCAGCAGACGGTCGAGCACGGCACGTTCCGACCGGCGTCCGAGCAGCCGGGCCTCCCGCTGCCCACGCTCCGCCGCCGGGCCCCGGGCCCCGTCCGTACTCGCCACCGTCGGCCCCTCCCAGCGGTGAGCCCTGCAGGCGGCCACGTCGAGAGCCACCCGTGTTCACCCGACCTGCCTCAGCGTAGGGCCGCCCCCAGCCCCTTGACCACCGATCGGGCCGAAAGCGGCCCGGGTGTCGACCCGGGAGTTTCACGGGGGCGAGCCGCACCCGGCATCGGCAGGCTGCTGAGCGTCCGATTCGACCGAAGGAGCTGTGAATGACATGACGACGATCGAGCAGCACACCGTCCAGGCGATCCGGCCGTTCACCGTGCACTTCCGCGACGAAGCGCTCGACGACCTGCGCCGCCGTCTGGCGACGACGCGCTGGCCGACCCGGGAACTCGTCGGCGACCGCTCCCAGGGTGTGCAACTGGACACGATGCGGGCGCTGCGCCGGTACTGGAAGGGAGAGTACGACCTGGGGCGGGTGCAGTCCCGGCTGAACGCGCTGCCGCAGTTCACCACCGAGATCGACGGCGTGAACATCCACTTCGTCCACGTCAGGTCCGAGCACGCGGACGCGTTGCCGCTGATCATGACGCACGGCTGGCCGGGCTCGATCATCGAGATGCTGGACTCCGTCGGACCGCTCACCGACCCGGCCGCGCACGGTGGCGCCGCCACCGATGCGTTCCACCTCGTGCTGCCGTCCCTGCCCGGCTACGGCTTCTCCGCGGAGCCGGCCGAGGTCGGGTGGGACCTCGTGCGTACCGCCCAGGCGTGGGCCGAGCTGATGCGCCGGCTCGGCTACGACCGGTACGTTGCGCAGGGTGGTGACGTCGGCGCCGGCGTGACCGACGCGATCGGACGGCTGGGACCGCAGGGGCTGGTCGGTATCCACACCAACCTGCTCGTGCCGGCGCTCAACGACCCGGCGTCGCTTCCGAGCGACACCGAGGAGGAACGCGCGGCGCTCGCCGCGATCAAGGTCTTCCAGACCACCGGGAACGGCTACTTCGTGGAGATGGCGACCCGGCCGGAGACGATCGGCTACGCGCTCCTGGACTCGCCGGCCGCGCTCGCCGCCTGGATGATCGACCACGACACCGACGCCTACTACAAGATCGCCAGCGCGTTCGTCGACGGTGAGCCCTCGGGCAACCTGACCCGTGACCACATTCTCGACAACATCACGGCCTACTGGCTGACCGGCACCGGAGCATCCACGGCCCGGTCGTACTGGGAGGCCTACGGACCGGACGCGCCCGCCGCGGGCAGGCCGCCGCTTCCTGCGCCCAGGGTTCCGGTGGGCTTCAGCACCTTCCCCGGCGAGATCTGGCGGACGCCGCGCAGCTGGGCCGAGCAGTCCTACCCCACCCTCGACTACTTCGGCGTAGCCGAGCGGGGCGGCCACTTCGCGGCCTGGGAAGAGCCGGAGGTGTTCGCGGCGGAAGTGCGGGCCGCGTTCCGCCCGCTGCGATAGCCGCGGGCTTCGAGCCCGTCACCAGCCCAGCCATCCACGTCCACGGATCAAGAGGTGAAGAACGATGACTTCCACCGCGTCCCATCCCACTCGACGGCAACTGCTGCAGGGCGGCGTCGCAGCAGGCCTCACCATCGCCGCGGCAGCCGCGCTCGGACCGGTGCCGGCGAGCGCCGCACCATCGACCGGCCCGGCAAGGATCCGCCCGTTCCGCGTTGCGATCCGGCCCGACCAGGTGGCCGACCTGCGTCGCCGCGTCGCCGCGACCCGATGGCCGTCTCGCGAGCTCGTCGCCGACCGGTCGCAAGGCGTGCAACTGGCGACCGCTCAGGCTCTCGCCCGGTTCTGGACGACTGGCTACGACTGGCGCCGGTTCGAGGCCAAACTCAACGCGTTTCCGCAGTTCAGGACCGAGATCGATGGCGTCGACGTCCACTTCGTCCACGTACGCTCGCGGCACCGGAACGCGCTGCCGCTCATCATGACCCACGGCTGGCCCGGCTCGATCGTCGAGCTGCTCGAGGCCGTGGGCCCCCTCACGAACCCGACCGCGCACGGCGGCACCGCGGCGGACGCCTTCCACCTCGTGCTGCCGTCGATCCCCGGTTACGGCTTCTCCGGCAAACCGGACGAACTCGGCTGGGACGCCACCCGGACGGCGCGCGCCTGGGCGGAGCTCATGCGTCGCCTCGGTTACACACGTTACGTGGCCCAGGGCGGCGATGTCGGAGCCGCCGTCACCGACAGCCTTGGCCGCATGGCGCCGTCGGGACTGCTGGGCATACATCTCAACCTGCTGGTACCGGCGTTGGCCGGCACCGACGACCTGCCGAAGAACACCGACGAGGAGAAATCCGCACTCGCCGCACTGCAGGTCTTCGAGGCCAGCGGCAGAGGCTACCTGGTCGAGCAGTCGACACGTCCGCAGACGATTGGCTACGCGCTTCTGGACTCTCCCGTCGCACTGGCGGCCTGGATGCTCGATCACGACACCGACAGCTACCTCAAGATCTCCCGCGCCTTCCTCGGCGGACCGCCGTCGGGCAACCTCACCCGCGAGCACGTCCTCGACAACGTCTCCCTCTACTGGCTGACCGGCACCGGTGAGTCGGCCGCCCGCGTCTACTGGGAGCGAGCGAACGCCGTCGACGCGGGCCAAGCCCCTCCGCCGCCAGCCGTCCCGGTCGCGTTCAGCGCCTTTCCGGGCGAGATCTTCCAGGCGCCGCGCAGCTGGGCCGAGGCCGTCTATCCGACCCTGGGGTACTACAACAAGCCCACGCGGGGCGGGCACTTCGCGGCCTGGGAGGAGCCCGGACTGTTCGCTCACGAGCTTCGTGCCGCCTTCCGGCTGATCCGCTGACCCGGAGGGGTAAGCCGTGGAATGGCTGTCGGTCGGCTGGTGTATGTCGTTGCTCCACGGCTCGTATCCGGCCGATGTCTCACCAGTTGTGCGGCCAGATAGGGTGCCGGCCGAACTCGACCTGCGGGTGATGGAGCTCGCCTATGGGGTGGCCGCCGACGTGAGCGGCTGTGACCGGTGCGGCGCACGGCTTGGTCGTGGACTGGCCCTGTCACCTGGCTCCATGCCGTGGTCGACGGGCTGGCGTGTGGTGGTGACGACACGTTGCAGGGGCGTGCGGCGACACCGTCACCGGGCCGTCGCTGTCGAGGAGGGCGGCCACCTGCGCCTCGGCCGGTTCGTCCCCGGCTGATGCCGGCGCTGCTGGTACAGGCGGTTCTGACCGACATGTGTGCTGGTAGGGCGGGTGGGACTCGAACCCACGACCCAGGGATTATGAGTCCCCTGCTCTAACCGGCTGAGCTACCGCCCCGGGAGCGGCGGGCGAACCGCCCGCGCCCGAGAACCTTACCCCGGCGACATCACCCGCTGCGGGTGGGCCGCACTCCGGTCGCGCGGCGGTGGGATGGGCCGTGTCGCTGACGGAGAACGGGGCCACCCGGCGCTGGCCGGGCCGCATCGTCGCGGGCAGCGCGGCCGCGTGCGTGCGCATCGACGTGTTCGACCGGGCGATGACGGTGGCGGCGCAGCTGTTCAGCTCGGTGCTGCCGATCCTGATCCTGTTCGCGACGTGGACCGGCGCGAGCGGGCCGGACGCGACGGCGGAGGCGCTGCGGATCCCGGACGAGTCGAAGGCCGTGCTCGACGACGCGGTGGAGGGCGCGTCGGGGACGGCGTACGGGGTGGCCGGCGTGCTGATCGTGCTGGTGTCGGCGACCAGCCTGTCCCGTGCGGTGACGCGGGCGTTCACGGCGATCTGGGCGCTGCCGCGGCCGCGCAACCGGCTCGGCTCGGCCTGGCGCTGGCTCGCCGCGGTCGTCGGGCTGGCGCTGGCGATCGTCGTGGTGCGGCAGCTGGCGGCGCTGGCCGACGGCCTGCCGCAGCCGCGGGCCTGGCAGTCGGCGACGGCGTTCGCGGCGGACGTGGCGGTCGGGGTGGGGCTGCCGTGGGTGCTGCTGGCCGGCGCCGTCCGGGCACGGCTGCTGCTGCCCGGCGCGCTGCTGTTCGCGCTGACGATGCTCGCGGGCCGGCCGGCCTCGGCGCTCTGGCTGCCGCGGGCGCTGGAGACCAGCGCGGACCGGTTCGGCTCCATCGGCGTCGCGTTCACCTATCTGGCCTGGCTGTACGCGGTCTCGCTCGCCTTCCTCGTGACGGCGATCGTCGGGCGGGCGCTCGCCACCGACGCGGGCCGGCTGGGCCGCTGGATCAGAGCCGGCTGAACAGGCGGACGCCCCGGGGCTGCGGTCCCCGGGGCGTCCGTGGTCACCTTGCTAGTGGTGTCCGGCGTGCTGCAGCGCCTCCTCGATCGACGGCTCGGCGACCGGCGCCGACGCGCTGACCTTGGCCGCGGTGAGCGCCGGCTCGGCGGGCGCCGTGCCGACGTCGGACGCGGCCGCGGTGCGGGTCAGCATGCCCCGCTCCCGGCTGGTGATGACGCCGTCGACGACCAGTTCGTTCGCGACGGTGGTGACGTGCCGGACGAACGCGCCGTGGTTCGCCCAGTCGCCCTCGTCGTCGATGAGGTCGCCGATCGTGCAGCCGTCGCCGGTGTCGATGTTGGCCACGAGCGAGTCGAGACCGCCGATGACCACCGTCGGCCGGGTGTCGGAGTCGGGGCACGCGTCGCCGTCGCGCTCGACGACGGTGAACGTCACCGAGCCGACCTGCGACGTGTTGCCCGCGTTGTCCGTCGCCCGGTACCGGACGGTGTGCTCGCCGACCGCCCCGACGACCACCGGCGCGGTGTACGGCACGAACGACCCGTCGTCCAGCGAGTAGGCGACCGATGCCACACCGGACTGGGTGTCCGTCGCGGTCACCGTGACCGTCGCCGAGTCGATGTAGGCGCCGTCCGCGTTCTGCTCACCGGCCACCGACGAGGTGACCGCCGGCGGCGTCGTGTCGTCCGGCTGCACCGCCACGACGGTGAACGCGACCGATTCGACCGGCGCCACGTTCCCGGCGTTGTCGGTCGCCCGGAACTGCACCGTGTGGTCGCCGACGGTGTTGACGACGACCGGCGCGGTGTAGGCCACGAACCCGGCGCCGTTCAGGTTGTACTCGATCGACGCGACGCCGGACTGGGTGTCCGACGCCGTGACGGTCACGGTCGCGGACCCGATGTAGTCGCCGTCCGGGTTCTGCGACCCCGCGACCGACGCCGAGACGTCCGGCGGTGTGGTGTCGTCCGGCTCGGGCTCGACGACGGCGAACGCGACCGACTCGACCGGCGCGACGTTCCCGGCATTGTCCGTCGCGCGGTACTGCACGACGTGGTTGCCGACGGCGGAGACGACGACCGGCGCGGTGTACGGCTGGAACGAGCCGCCGTCCAGCGCGTAGGCGATCGACGCGACACCGGACTCGGCGTCGGATGCCGTGACCGTCACGGTCGCCGACCCGACGAACTCGCCGTCCGGGTTCTGGTCGCCGGTGACGGCCGCGGAGACGTCCGGCGGCGTGGTGTCGTCCGGCTCCGGCTGGACGACGGTGAACGACACCGACTCGACCGGCGCGACGTTGCCCTCGTTGTCGGTCGCCCGGAACTGCACGACGTGGTCGGCGAACGACGTCACGACCAGCGGCGCCGTGTAGGCGGTGAAGCCCGCGCCGTCGAGGTTGTACTCGACCGACGCGACACCGGACTGCGCGTCCGTCGCCGTGATGGTGACGGTCGCGGACCCGACGTAGTCGCCGTCGCCGTTCTGGTCGCCGGTGACCGCCGCGGAGATGTCCGGCGGCGTGGTGTCGTCCGGCTCCGGTTCGACGACGGTGAACTGCGCCGACTCGACCGGCGCGACGTTGCCGGCGTTGTCCGTCGCTCGGAACTGCACCGTGTGGGCGCCCAGCGCCGTCACGACGACGGGCGCCGTGTACGGCTGGAACGACCCGCCGTCGAGCGCGTAGGCGATCGACGCGACACCGGACTCGGCGTCGGTGGCGGTGATCGTCACGGTCGCCGATGCGATGTAGTTGCCCTGGTCGTCCCGCTCGCCGGTGACGGCGGCCGAGATGTCCGGCGCCGTGGTGTCGTCCGGCTCCGGCTCGACGACGGTGAACTGCACCGACTCGACCGGCGCGACGTTGCCCTCGTTGTCCGTCGCGCGGAACTGCACGGTGTGGTCGGCGAACGTGTTGACCACCAGCGGCGCGGTGTACGGCTGGAAGGCGGAGCCGTTGAGGCTGTACTCGACCGAGGCGACGCCGGACCCGGCGTCGGTGGCGGTGATCGTCACCGTGGCCGAGCCGATGTAGTCGCCGTCCTCGTTCTGGTCACCGGTGACGGCGGCCGAGATGTCCGGGGGAGTGGTGTCGTCCGGTTCGGGCTCGACGACGGTGAACTGCACCGACTCGACCGGCGCCACGTTGCCCTCGTTGTCCGTCGCCCGGTACTGCAGCGTGTGCGCGGCGAACGACGTCACCTGGACGGGCGCGGTGTAGGGCTGCCAGCCGCCGTTGTCGAGGTTGTACTCGACCGACGCGACGCCGGACCCGGCGTCCGTCGCCGTCACCGTGACCGTCGCCGAGCCGATGTAGTTGCCCTGGTCGTCCCGCTCACCGGTCACCGCCGCGGAGACGTCCGGGGGAGTGGTGTCCTCCGGCTCCGGTTCGACGACGGTGAACTGCACCGACTCGACCGGCGCGACGTTGCCCGCGTTGTCCGTCGCCCGGTACTGCAGCGTGTGCGCGGCGAAGGTGTTGACCACCACCGGCGCCGTGTAGGCCTGCCAGCCAGCGTTGTCCAGGTTGTACTCGACGGTGTCGACGCCGGTGCCGCTGTCGGTCGCGTTGACCGTGACGGTGGCCGAGCCGATGTAGTCGCCGCCGGGGTTCTGGTCGCCGCTGACGGTCGCGGAGATGTCCGGCGGCGTGGTGTCCTCGCCGCCGGTGACGACCAGCAGGCCGGTCATCTGGCCGTGGCCGGGGAACGCGCAGTAGTACCGGTAGATGCCCGGAGTCAGGTTCACGTCGACCTGGTACCGGCCGCCGTTCGGGTCGAACGGGTTCGCCGTGATGTTGACGTCGACGTCCTGGTTGTACTGCGGGTCACCGGTCTCGAAGGTCAGCGTGTGCGGCATCCCGGACGTGTTGCCGGTGGCCACGCTGTTCTCGAAGACGATCGTGGTCGGGCCGGCGACCGCCGTGGTCGGCGCCGACGCGTACGCCGTCACGCTGTTGTTGGCGGTCCAGGTCAAGGTCTGCGCGGCCGCCGCCTCGGCCGAGGACGCGGCCGGAGCCGCCGCCGAGGCCGCGGCCGACGCTGGGGCGCCGCGCAGGGCCGCGGCCGTCGGCACCAGGCCGACCGCCAGCAGGGCCGTGACCAGCACCGCGACGATGACGCCCTGAGGCGTCACCCGCCGCGGGCCGGACCGGCCCGTCGAGGGATGGCGGCCGTTGAGTGCCGCCCAGAGTCGTTCGAGCATGAGGTGGCGCACCTTTCGTGAATCCGCGAGACGCACCGGGCGTCCCGGCGGCCGAGGCCGCCGGCGCGGACGCGACCCAGGGGGAAGGTCGCGCCCGCACCGGCCGGCCGCCGGGGTCCTACAGGTCCCGGACTCGGATGTTGCGGAACTCGATCTGGTCGTTGTTGCCGTGGTTCTGCAACCCGATGTATCCGCTGAGGAACTGCCGCAGGTCGGTCGGCGGGTCACCCGCGCGAGACGACTGGATGCCGGGCACGTTGTCGAACTCGTTGATCACCACGCCGTTGCGGATGATCGTGTAGTGCTGCCCGACCACCTGGATCTCGTAGTCGTTCCACTCGCCCTTCGGCGTGGCGCCCGAGCCAGGCAGCGCGATCGGGTCGAAGTTGTAGACCGACCCGGTCTTCTGCGGCTCGCCGGTGGTGCCGTCGTAGATCTGGATCTCGTGGCCGCAGTAGATCGCGACCCACGCCGGCGAGTTCGCCGCCGATCCGGTCCGGCCGCACTCCGGCCGTTCGGCCAGCGGCTGGTCCGGGTTCGGGAACCTGATGAAGACACCACTGTTCGCCCTGGTGGTGCCGGGTGAGACGTCGCGGAACTGCAACCGGATCGAGTAGTCCGCGAACTCCCGTTCGGCGTACCAGAGCATGCCCAGGCCGCCGCGGCTGAGGATCGTCCCGTCGTCCTGCAGCTCGAAGAAGCCGCCGGGCGCCTGGGTCCAGCCCTCGAGGGACTCCGCGGTCCCGTCGAAGATGGCGTCCCAGCCGGTGTCGCCCGGCGTTCCGATCTCGGACTGCGCGGCCAGGCGGGTCAGCGTGGTCTTCTCCCGGGCCGTGATGACGCCGTCGGCGGCCAGGCCGTTGGCGGTGTCGGTCACGTGCCGGACGAACTGGCCGTGGTTCGGCCAGCTGCTCTCGTCGTCGATGAGGTCGTTGATCGTGCAGCCCTCGCCGACGACGTCGTTGGCCACGCCAGTGTCGGTGTCGCGCAGGAAGACCGTGGAGCGGTCGTCCGGCACGGCGCAGCCGACGGTGACGTCCACCTCGGTGCTCATCGTCTCGCCGTCCGCGTACGTCACCGTGAGCGTCGCGGTGTAGGTGCCCACCGCGTCGTAGGTGTGCCGCGGGTTGGCCTCGTCAGACGTGCCGCCGTCGCCGAAGTCCCACGCGTAGGACACGCCGCCGGAGCGGGCGCCGGTGAAGGCGATGGTCAGCGGCTTGTTCTGGACCGCCGTCGCCGACGCGGTCGCGACCGGCGTGGCCGGCCCGCCGTTGTAGACGACGCGCAGCAGCTTCTGGTTGGGCGTGAGGCTGAAGAAGCCGGTGCTGTAGTCGGACATGTACAGTGCGCCGTCCGGCCCGAACCGCGACGTCATCATCCAGCTCTGCAGCTGGTCGTCGGCGCTGCCGTGCGGGATGATCGGGCGCAGGTCCTCGGCGAACAGCGGCGGGGCCTGCTCCTCGATGCCCTCCGGGTCGACGGTGACCGCGACCCGGCTGCTGCTGCCGCACTCGTCGCCGATGATCCACTTGCCTTCCCAGTACGACGGCCAGGCGACGTCGCTGTCCGGGTCGACCAACGACTCACGGTAGGTCGGGCCGGTCATGATGGCCTGGCAGCCGCCGCTGCGCATGTACGGCCACGTGTACGTGGCGGTCTCGTTGGTGTACGTCGGGATGCCGTCGCCGCGGTCCGGGAAGACCGGTGCGCCGCCACCCGGCGAGTACCAGATCATGTTGTCGCGGGCGTCCGGGATGTCCACCAGGCCGGTGTTGCGCGGCGAGGTGTTCACCAGGTTGCCCTTGCAGTCGTACCAGCCGGTCAGCACCGACGCGTCGGTGTTGCTGCGGTCGCGGTACGGCTGCCGGTTGCCCATGCAGTACGGCCAGCCCTGGTTGCCCGCCGACGTGATGATCGTCGCGGTCTCGTACTTGGCCGGGCCCAGCTCCGGGTTCGGGCCGCCGGCGTCCGGGCCGACCCACGCGGCGTGCAGGTAGTCCGTCACGGGGTCCACGTAGAGGGTGGAGATGTTGCGCACGCCCATGACGTAGATCTCCGGGCGGGTCTTGCCGCCGCCCTCCTCCTGGCCGGTGAACAGGTTGCCCTCGGGGATCGTGTACGTCCCGTCCGGCTCCGGGTGGATCCGCAGGATCTTGCCGTTGAGGTCGTTCGTGTTGCCCGACGTGCGGCGGGCGTCCTGGAACGAGTACCCGCCGAACTCCTGCGTCCAGTTGTTGCCGGAGTAGCCGCTCGAGCCACCCGAGGAGTTGCTGTCGCCGACACCGATGTAGAGGTTGCCGTCGGAGTCGAAGTCCATGCCGCCGCCGGCGTGGCAGCAGCTGTGCACCTGGATCTCCCAGGACAGCAGGTCCTTGCGGGTGTCCTGGTCGATCGACTGCGCACCGAAGTCGTAGGTGAACCGCGAGATCGTGCGGTCACCGGTGTGACGGACCCGGTCGATCGAGTCGTGCGGCATCCAATAGACGTAGACCCAGCCGTTGTCGAGGAAGTCCGGGTCCAGGGCGATGCCGACCAGGCCGTCCTCGGCCTTGATCAGCTCGCCGCCGCTGCCGCGGTTGCCGAACACGTCGAGCGTGGTCAGCAGCTTGACGTCGCCGGTGTCGGGGTCCCACTGGTGGATCGTGCCGCAGCCGCGGCCGACGTTCGGGTCCTCCCACGGGACGATCGGGCCGGTGGCGCAGGACGCCTTGCCGATGTAGAAGATGGTGCCGTCGGCGGCGACGTCGAGGCCGTGCGGCTCGCCGATCTGGTCCAGCTGGCCCGGCTGGTTCGGCGCCGTCAGCCGCTCGATCTCGTAGTTCGAGCCGATGGTGGCCTGGCAGTCGCCGCGCACGAGGCCGGTGGTCCACTGCAGCGCGCCGGCGATGTGGCTGCGGACCTGGTCGTTGCTCCAGCTGTCCGCCGCGCCGCCGAAGCTCGTGTAGAACGAGCGGCCGCCGTCGTAGTCACGGCACCACGAGACCGGGTGGAACGGGCCGTTGGCGCCCTCGCCCGGGTCGTAGGTGGTCTCCTGGACCTGCGCGACGGTGTGCACCGTGCCGACCGGGTTCGGCGCCCAGTTGGTCCAGCGGTCGGTGAGCGTCAGCTCCAGCGGCAGTCCGTCGTTGGCCGGGTGCTGCCGGTCGACGATGCTGACGGTGGCCTCCACCGCCGGCACCGGCGGCGGCTCGACGATCTCGCCGGCGAAGAACTGCAACTCGGCCAGCTGCGTGATCGAGTCGCCGGAGTTGCGGGTGATGTCGAGCCGGAAGTACTCGTAGGCCGTCGTGTTGGAGATCGTGTAGGCCTTGGTCTGGAACCGCTCCGGGAAGTCCTCGTTGGTCCGGCGGTCGATGTCGGTCCAGGTCGTGCCGTCGTTCGAGCCCTGCAGCGTCCAGTCCTGCGGGTCCCGGCCGGCGGAGTCGTTCGCCGAGGACAGCGCGTACTGGTTCACCGCGGCCGGTGCGGTCAGCCGGACGGTGATCTGCGCGGTGCGGACGAAGCCCAGCCACTTGGTGTTGACGTCGCCGTCGACGACCTTGGGGGCGTCCTCGTTCGGCGGGTTGTTCGCGGTGGCACTGACGGAGGCGACGTCGAGCGAGTCCGGCAGCGCGCCGACCGGCCGGCTGCCGATCAGCCCGGTGAACCACTCCGAACGCTCCTGCGCGCGCGACGCGTCGCCGATGCCCAGGAAGCCGCCGCCGTCCTCGATGTAGGCCTCGAGCGCGTCCTCCTGCGACGGCGACAGCTCGGTGCCGATCGCGGACAGGAAGACGACGCCGCGGTAGGCGGCGAGCGTGTCCGGGGTGAAGCTGGCGGGGTCGGTCGAGACGTCGACGCCGATCCCGTTCGCCGCGCCGAGCTCCTGGATCGCCGCGACTGCGGTCGCGACGGGGTCGTCCTGCTCGGCGACCAGGCCGTGGAAGACCAGCACCTTGGCGGCGCCGTCGGCGTTGTTCGCCTTGGCGGCGGCCAGCGCCTGCCGGGCGCTCGCGCTGGCGCTGTCGGCGGCGTCGGGGGACTTCGCGGCCGGTGCGCTGGAGGCGCTGGCCGAGGGTTCGGGCGGCTCCGGCTGCCCCTGTGCGGGCAGCGTGCTCACGCTCAGCGCCAGAACCGCGGTGCTCGCCAGGACGAACGTCCGGCGCCACCCGACGGATCTCGCCGGTGGCCCGCCCTCCGGACGGACGAGGCTGCTGCGTCTCATCGTTGCTCCTTCGATCGATGTGCGCTCGTGCCTGTGCGTTCTCGGCCCTGATTCGTGTCAGTGGTGGTGCGGGCGCCCGCGCCTGGCCCGCGTCGGCCTAATGGCCGCCGTGCCCTCCGTGTCCTGCGTGGTAGCGGTCGATCGCCTCCTGTGCGTGGTCGGGGATGCTGCCGTCCTCGTTGCGGACCAGGAAGACACCGGACATGCCGCCGTCGGAATGGAACTGGACGTGGCAGTGGTACATCCACGCACCGGGACCGACGCCGTCGCCGGCGATCACCTGGAACCCGAACGAGCTGCCGGGGTTGAGGTCCTTGTTGTCGATGGCCGGCGTCGGGTCGTTGGGACCGTCGAGGTAGCCGGTCCGGTTGTCGACCCACCGGTGGGCGTGCAGGTGGAAGGTGTGCTCCATGTTCCCGTGGCCGATGCACAGCCACTCGACCCGCTCGCCCAGGACGGCGTCGAACATCGGCGTCTCGGGCGCCATCTTGTTGTTGATCGTCATGTCGTTGAACACGACGACGAAGGTCTTGTCCGGCAGCAGATCGCCCTTACGGCGGACGATGAGGCCGCCGTACAGGCCGGCCCGGAGGCCGTCGGTGCCGTGGTCGCCGTAGGCGTGGTCGTGGTAGTGCCAGTAGCCCGCGCTGCCCGGCAGCCACGCCCGTCCGGCGGTCGTCGTGCGTTCCCGCGTGCGCCACACGTAGGTGCGCGTCTCGCCCGGCTCGTTGAAGGAGTTGTTGAACGGCGCGCCGTCGGAGAAGACGTCGTAGTCGACGCCGTGGGGATGGATGGAGAGCCGCTTGTCGGTGGTGTTGACCAGCGTGATCTCCAGGGTGTCGCCCTCGACGATCTCCAGCAGCGGGCCGGGGACGGTCGCCTCGCCGGGCGCCAGGCCGTAGCCGATCAGCCCGCCGGGCAGCGCCTCGGCGTACATCGTCACGCGATGGGTGGTCCCGGTGGCCCGGGCGGTGCGCAGCCCGGGAACGGTGGCCGAGCTCGGGCTCGCGGTCGCGGCGCCGGTGGTCGCGGCGACGGCGGGGAAGGCCGCACTCGCGACGGCGCCGGCCAGCACCGACCGGCGGGTGAGGTGCCCTAGCCAGCCGCGTCGGGCGGGGTTGTCAGCCATGGGGTCTCCATTCCGTGAGTCCCGGGGCGCCTGCACCGGAGACCGGGGGCCGGGCCGACCCCGTCGCAGGGCATGGATGACCCCCGACGGCCGCTGATCGGCACCGACCCGTACATGGCACCGCACAGTAAAGGGGCTTTTGCATGCACGTCAACAGAAAGTTTCACGTTCGTCGACAAATGCCCGCGTTGGTAACGTTGCGCACCGACTGTGTTCCTGATCCGATTCGACCGAAAAGGCGCTGGTGTGCGCTGCGATGGGGTTCCGCGCGGACGGTTTACCGCGTGTGTGCGGGTGGGCGGCCGTCCTGGGCCGACTTAGGTCGACGGGATGCAGGACTTTTGCAAGTTACCGTGAGGTAACGGTTGTGCGCGCACCACCGACTCGCTAGCGTCCATTCTCGTCAGTGGTGTAGGTGTCGCAGGGCAGGGCCGAAGCCTGCGGCGCGACGCCACGGACGAGCGCAACCGGCGGTCCGCACGGCCGCCGGGTCGTTGTCGTTCGTCCGAGATCAGGTGAGTGCATGCAACCCCTCCCGCTGACCCACCCACCGCCCGTCGTGACGGCGTCATCGCTGGTGGGCGCGGTGAAGGGCGGCAGCCGGCGCGGCTCGCGCGCAGCTCGCGTCGCCGGCCGTACCGCAGTCGGCCGGCGGGGCGGCGACGCCCGGCGGCCCGTCAGCGGGCGGTCGACATCGCCAGCAGGGCCAGCACCGCCACGAGGCCGACGGACAGCCGCAGGCTCAGGTTCGGCTGCTCCGGGCTGAGCAGCCAGCGGCGCAGCCGGGCGAGGGAACGAAGTCCGGCGAACGTGGGCGTCACGGCAACCCCTCCAGTCCGCGACCGGTACGGCCTCGCCGGCGATTGACCGCGAGTCGATGCCGGGCGCATCTCGACCCAGACCGGGATGTTCCTATGCGCGGCCGGCGCGAATTGCCGGCCACCCAGCGACCGGCGGTTCGGGCGGCCGGAAAGGGCCGTGGGGGAACGGTGGCCGTTCGCGCGAAATTGGGGTTGACGACCCCAGGATGACTCACCGCGAAACGGTCGTCAATACCCATTTCCCGCGATGACCAGGCTGGTCACTCCGCGTAGGACTCCGGCACCATCCGGACCGTCACGGCGACCCGGTTCCAGGCGTTGATCGTCGTGATCACCATGACCAGCTGGGCCAGCTGCGCCTCGTCGTAGTGCACCGTGGCCCGCTCCCACACCTCGTCGGGCACCCGTGGCATGCCCTCGCTCAGCCGCGTCATCGACTCCGCCAGCTCGAACGCCGCCCGCTCGGCCGGGCTGAAGAACGGGCCCTCGTCCCAGGCGCCGACGGCGTAGATGCGGGCCGGGTTCTCGCCCGCCTTCGCGAGGTCGTGGCTGTGCAGGTCGACGCAGTAGGCGCAGCCGTTGATCTGGCTGACCCGCAGGCGCACCAGGTTCAGCAGGCCGATCGGCAGGCCGCCGTTCTGCTCGGAGCGGCTGTCCAGGGCGGTGAGCGCCCGGTAGGCCGCGGGGGCGAGCGCGGCGATGTCCATCCTCGTCATGGCCTCACGGTACGGCGGTAGATTGGTCCTCTTGAAGAGCCAATCCGCGCCGATCTGATTGGGCCATTGTGGAGTTCCATGTCAGCCTCGACGGCTCCGGCGAACTGAGCGCGCGGATCTACCGGTCGCTGCGCGACGGCGTCCGCGACGGGCGGCTGCGTCCCGGCGACCGGCTGCCGCCGACGCGGGAGCTGGCCCGGACGCTGTCGGTGTCGCGGGGGACGGTCGCGACGGCGTACGAGCGACTGGTCGCGGAGGGCTTCCTGGTCGGCCGGGTG
>NZ_POTW01000035.1 GCF_003236295.1 Jiangella anatolica | reverse complement strand
GTCCAGAGCCTTGCCCGGTCGACGGTGACCAGCCCGCGGTGGGTGACCTCGTCGCCGTCGAGGAGGGCGCGGATGATCTGCGCGCACTCGCGCAGCCGGGCGTTGCGGGTGTCCTTGTCCGGCCATCGCTCGCCGGTGACGTGCTCGTTGAGGTTCTCCCCGCTGCCGAGCGCGACGGCGAACCGGCCGGGGAACAGCTCCTCCAGCGTGGCGCTCGCCTGCGCGGCGACGGCCGGGTGATAGCGCTGGCCGGGCGCGCAGACCACGCCGAACGGCAGCGTCGTCGTCGCCATGGCGGCGCCGAGCCAGGCGAAGGAGAAGCCGGACTCGCCCTGCCGCGCGCTCCAGGGCGCGAAGTGGTCCGACGACCATACCGCCTGGAAGCCGGCCTGCTCCGCGTGCCTGGCGTCGGCGAGCAGACGGCTCGGCGGAAGCTGCTCGTGCGACGCGTGCCAGCCGATGACGGGCATGCTCGGGGCCCCTTCCGGACGAACGACCTGTCCGGTGGATTACCCGGGTCAGGTCAGTTCGAACCGGATCGTCCGGGTCGCCGGGTCGGCGGCGGCCAGGCGGGCGCGCACGTCGGTGCCGAGCGGCAGCGTGCTCTGGTGGCTGATCGGCGCCTCGACGGCGGGATCGCGGATCGTGACGTCGCCCCGGCGCTGGTCGCGGTCGTCGACCTCGACGACGACGCCGTCGAAGGCCTCGCCGACGTACGGGTGCAGGACGGCCGCCTCGACGAGGTCGAGGACGGCGCGCTCGTACTGGTTGGCTCGGCGGGTGGAGCCCTGCATCGTCTTCGGCAGCTCGCCGAGCCGGTCGATCACCCAGCCGGGCACCTCGTCGCCCGCGCTTAGGGCGACGCAGATCTCGCCGGCGTAGCGGTCGATCAGCCGCCGCAGCGGCGCCGTCACGTGCGCGTAGTCGGCGGCGATGGCCGAGTGGCCGGTGTGCTGCGGGAGCTCGCCGGCGAAGCCGACGTAGCCGGAGCCGCGCAGCAGCCGCGTGCAGGCGACCAGCATCGCGGCGTGGGCGGACGTCGCCGGGTCGAGGGAACGGACGAAGTCGGGGTAGCTCTGGTTCTCCGGCCAGTCGATGCGCAGCGCTCTGGCCGTGCGCCGCAGCCGCTTGACGTCGCGCGGGTCGGCCGGGGCGAGGGTGCGGAGCAGGCCGGTGCGGGCCTCCACCATGAACTTGGCCGCCGTCATGCCGGTGAGCAGGGAGATCTGCGCGTTCCACTGCTCGACCGGGTGCTGCTGGCGGAACTCCAGCGACCAGTGCTCGCCGTCGACCCGGACCTCCTGCTCGGGCAGCGGCAGCGAGACCCCGCCGCGCTCGGCCTCCTTCCTGAGGCGTCGCTCACCGACCTCTTTCAGCAGCGTGAAGACCGGGTCGGCGGCGCCGTGGTCGAGCTGCTCCTGCACGTCGGCGTACGAGAGCTTGGCCCGGCTGCGGACCCGGGCCCGCTCGACGCGGGCGGCGAGCGTGTCGCCGTCGGCGTCCAGCCCGATCGTCCACAGCAGCGCGGGCCGGACCTGGTCGGCCAGCAGCGAGGCGGCGTCCTCGGACAGCGCCTTCGGGTAGAGCGGCACCTTCGAGTCCGCCCCGTACAGCGTCTCGCCGCGCCTGTGCGCCTCCTCGTCTATGGCGTCGCCGGGGCTGACGAACGCGCCGACGTCGGCGATGGCGTAATAGACGGTGTAGCCGTCGTCGGTCCGCTCGATGTGGAGGGCCTGGTCGAGGTCCATCGCCGTCGCCGGGTCGATGGTGACGAACGGCAGGTCGGTGCGGTCGAGGTCGGGCAGGCGCGGGTTCTTCGCCGCGTCCTGCGCCGCCTGCTCGACGTCCGGCGGGAACTCCGGCGTGACGTCGAGCTCGGTCTGGATCGCCTGGATCCCCGCCCGCAGCGTCTCACCGTCGGCCGACAGCACCTCGTCGCGCAGGCGCACCACACGTCTGGGCACTGCCGCTCCCCTCGTTCGTCACCGAGCCGTCCACAGCCTCTCACGGGCTGTCACAAACGGCCCGCGAAACTCACCCATAGGAGGCGTGAGCTGGTTGGTCCACGTGGACGAGTCCATCCGCACCGACGACGGCGTCTACGTCCTCGCCGCGGTGGTCATCGGGGCGCCCGACGCCCCGCTCGTCCGCGACGCCATGCGGTCGCTCGAGCCTCGGCCTGGCCACCGGTTCCACTGGCGCGACCGGTTGCCCGACGCGCGCCTCGCCGCCGCCGCGGTGGTCGCCGGCCTGCCGGTCCTCCCCGTCGCCGTGATCGGCGCCCCGGTCGACGCCAGGCGGCAGGAGCGCGCCCGGCGGCAGTGCCTGGAGGCGCTGCTGTTCGACCTGGCCTCCGCCGGAGTCGACGAGGTCTGGCTGGAGTCGCGCAACCCGGCGCTGGACCGCCGCGACGTCCAGGCCATCGCCGCGTTCCGCTCCCGCGGCGTCATCTCACGCGACCTGCCGGTCGGTCATCGGCGCCCGGGCGAGGAGCCACTGCTGTGGGCGGCGGACCTGGTGGCCGGCGCGATCTGCGCGGCCGAAGGAGGCGAACCGGCCTACCGGGACCTGCTGGCTCCCGTCCTCACCGAGCACCGGATCCGGCTGACCTGACGGCGCCAGACATGCGCGAAGCCGAGGTCCGGGTATACCCCCGGGGTTCTCGGCTTCACTTCCTACCCAATCGCAAAAGGGCGGCTACCAAGGATGCTAGCAAGAGCGGACGATCGCGGCGACCCGTCCTAGCCGCCGGCGACGGCGCGGCGACTCGCCTTCAACCGACAGCACGTCGTTCCGCATGGGCTGTCACAACGGCCCGCCAAACCCACCCACAGGAAGTGTGAGCTGGCTGGCCTATGTCGACGAGTCCATCCGCACCGACGACGGCGTCTACGTCCTCGCCGCGGTCGCCCTGGAGCGGGTGGACGCCGCTGCGGTACGTGCCGCCGTCCGGGCGCTCGAACCACGGCCAGGCCGGCGGTTCCACTGGCGCGACAAGGAACCGTACGAGCGCCGCGACGCCGCCTCGTTGCTGGCCGACCTACCTGTCCTCCCGATCGTGACGATCGGTGCGCCGGTCGATCCGCGGCGGCAGGAGCGCGGCCGCCGACACTGTATGGCTGCCCTGTTGTTCGAGCTGGCCGAGGCTGGCGTGGAAGAGGTCTGGCTGGAGTCGCGCAACCCGACGGCCGACCGGCGTGACCTCCACGTCATCGGCGGATTCCGGACGCGCCGGATAGTCCCGGGCGGTCTCCGGATCGGCCATGCCCGCCCCGGCGACGAGCCGTTGCTGTGGGCGGCCGACATCGTCGCCGGCGCGGCAAGCGCGGGTGCGGGCGGTGACGCGGCGTACCGCGAGCTCATCGGCGCGAAACTGACCGAGCACCAGGTGACGCTTGGCTGATCGGGCCCCGGACAGCGCGAAGCCGAGGTCCGGGTATGCCCCCGGGGTCCTCGGCTCACTTCCGACCCCACCGCAGAGGGATCGGCATCGCGCTCAGCATAGCAAGATCAACCCTACGGCGTCAGATCGCCGTGACCGGCCGCGGGACGGCGCGGCGGTAGCGCTCCCCCAGCACCCGCAGGTGCTCGACCAGCGCCGGCGGCGAGGTCACCTGGAAGTCCAGCCCGAGCATGCCGATGTAGACGGCGATGATCTCGAGCGAGTCGGCGCCCGTGACCAGCACACACGTCGACTCGTCCACCGACTCGACGACGCCGACGGTGGGGTTGATGCGGGCCAGCACCTCGGTAGCCGGCGCGAGGACGGTGATCCGGGCGTGCACCGACCACCCCGCGGACGCGACCTCCCGCAGCACGAACGCCGTGTAGTCGCCGCCCGGCAGGACGGCCGGAGCGAACCGCAGGCCGGTCCGCATCCGCAGCGTCATCCAGTCGACCCGGTAGGGATGCCAGCCCGACGCGGGGTCGCGGCCGACCAGATACCAGTGCCGCTGCCAGCTGACCAGCCGGTACGGCTCGACGAGGAGGGGCGGGGTGTCGTCGGAGCGGCCGTGGTAGTCGAAGCGGACGTGCTCGTGGTCACGGATCGCCGCCGCCAGCGCGGTGAGCACGGCGGCGTCGACGACCGGGTCCTCGACGTTGCTGCCGGTGTTCTCCGGGCCGCGCGACATCGCGTCGTGGATGGCGGCGACCTGACGGCGCAGCCGGTGCGGCAGCACCTGCTCCAGCTTGGCCAGTGCCCGCGCGCTGCTGTCCTCGATGCCGGCGACGCCGCTGCCGGCGCGCAGCCCGATCGCGACGGCGACCGCCTCCTCGTCGTCCAGCAGCAACGGCGGCAGCCGGGCGCCGGCGCCGAGCCGGTAGTGCCCGGCCGGGCCGCGCGCGCCGTCGACCGGATAGCCCAGTTCGCGCAGCCGGTCGACGTCGTAGCGGATGGTCCGGGTGCTGACGCCGAGCCGTTCGGCCAGCTCAGTACCGGTCCAGGCGGGCCGCGACTGCATCAGCGACAGCAGCGCCAACATCCGTGCGGAAGTCCCGGTCATACTAGGAAGATACCTTGCCTAATAGGCCCGTAGCGTGACTGTCATGACGAACACCACCGCACCGATCCGCCCGTTCCGCGTCGAGATCAGCCAGGCCGACCTCGACGACCTCCACGACCGTCTGGTCCGCACCCGCCTCCCCCGCCCGATCCCCGGCGACAACTGGGACTACGGCACGCCCAACCACTACCTCACCGAGATGGTCGACCACTGGCGCGACGGGTTCGACTGGCGGGCGCAGGAGGAGCGGATGAACGCGTTCCCGCACTTCCTCACCGAGATCGACGGCCAGACGATCCACTTCATCCACGCGCCGTCGGCCGAGCCGGGCGCGACGCCGCTGCTGCTGGCGCACTCCTACCCCGGCTCGTTCGTCGACTTCCTCGACATGATCGGCCCGCTGACCGACCCGGTCGCGCACGGCGGCAAGGCCGAGGACGCGTTCTCCGTCGTCGTCCCGTCGATGCCCGGCTTCGGCTTCAGCACCCCGGTCGAGGACCGCGGCTGGACGATGGCCCGGGTCGCCCGCACCTACGACACGCTGATGCGCCGGCTCGGCTACGAGAGCTACGGCTCGCACGGCAGCGACGGCGGCGCCATGGTGTCGCGCGAGCTCGGCCTGCTGGACCCGCCCGGGTTCCTCGGCCTGCACGTGCTGCAGCTGTTCTCGTTCCCGTCCGGCGACCCGGCCGAGTTCGCCAACCTGTCCCCCGCCGACCACGCCGGGTTGCAGCACCTGGAGTGGTTCCAGTCCGTCGGCGGCTACAACGCCATCAACGCGAGCCGCCCGCAGACCGTCGCCGTCGGAACGTCCGACTCCCCGGTCGGGCAGCTCGCCTGGAACGAGCTGTTCAACTCCTTCGGCAACGGCACCAGCCTGGTGACCCGCGACCAGATCCTCACCGAGGTGTCGCTGTACTGGTTCACCAACACGTCGGCGACCGCGGGCCGCTACCACTTCGAGGAGGCCCGCTCCGGCGCCGAGCCGGCCGTCAACCACGCGCGGACCGGGGTCGCCGTCTTCGCCGACGACTTCCGCACCATCCGGGCCTTCGCCGACCGCGACAACGACAACATCGTCCGCTACACCGAGTTCCCCGACGGCGGGCACTACGCGGCGCTGGAGCGGCCGGACGTGCTGGTCGAGGACCTGCGGGCGTTCTTCGCGGGCCCGCCCGCTCAGTGACGACCCGCCGCCGCGCCGTCGACCGCCTCGCTGAGGAGGTCGACGGCGCGTCGCGCTGCCGGGTGCTGGGCGGCGGCCTTGCGGACGGCGACGTGGATGCGCCGCACCGGGGTCGGCGCGACGATGCGCACCGTCGTCACGTCCGGCGGCAGCTCGCGGATGCCCAGCGCCGGCACGACGGTGAGCCCGATGCCGGTCGCGACGAACGGGATCGCCGTGTGGTAGTCGTGCGTCTCGACGGCGAACTCGGGCGAGAAGCCGGCCTCGGCGCAGGCCCGCAGCAGCACCCGGCGGCAGGCCCCGTCGTGCAGGTCGTTGTCGATCCAGCGCCGCTCGCCCAGCTCCGCGAGCGGCACCTCGCCCCGTCCGGCCAGCGGGTCGTCGGTGCGCACCACCGCGAGGAACGGGTCGTCGACGAGGTGCCGGACGTCTGCGCCCAGCGGCGGCTCCCATTCCGGCCGCTCGACGAAGATGTCGACGTCGGCCTCGTAGCCGTCGGGCAGCTTCACCTCGGTCATCCGCAGGTCCAGGCGCAGTTCCGGGAACTCCCGATGCAGCGCGGCGACGACGGGCGGCAGCCAGGCCGCGCCGGCGGAGGCGAAGTAGCCGATCGAGAGGCTGCCGACGCGGCCGGCCCGCAGGTCGCCGACCAGCCCGTCGAGCCGGCTGAGCGCCTCGAACAGCGGCTCGGCCTCGGCCGCGAGCGTCCGCCCGGCGGCGGTCGGCTCGATGCCGCGGCCGGCCCGGTCCAGCAGCCGCAGCCCGGTCTCGCGCTGCAGCGCGGCGAGCTGCTGGCTGACGGCGGACGGGGTGTAGCCGAGCGCGTCGGCGGCGGCCCGGACGGAGCCGGTGGCGACGACGGCGCGGAGCAGGCGGAGGCGGGGCACGTCCAGCATGTGCCAATCATAAGCATGACTTAACGATCAGACAGAAATACGTGCTTGTGCTGTCGAATCGTCGCGCCGCACCATGGACGACGTGACGCAGACCCTCCCGGCGCCCGCCGCCACCCCGCCGTTCCTCACCGAGAGCCGCAAGGCCGCGCTCGCCGTCGCCGTCACCGTCGTGCTCTGGGCGTCGGCGTTCGTCGCGATCCGCGACGTCGGCCACACGCTGTCCGCGGCGCCGCTGGCACTGATCCGGCTGGCCGTCGCGTCCGCCGCGCTGACGGCGATCGTCGTCGCGACCCGTGGCCGGCGGGTGGTCCCGGTCCCGCCGTCGCGTCGGTCGCTCGCGCTGATCGCGGCCTGCGGCGTGCTCTGGCTGGCCGGCTACACCGTCGCGCTCAACGCCGGTGAGCAGCACGTCGACGCGGGCACCGCGGCGCTGCTGGTGAACGTCGCGCCGCTGCTGATCGCGTTCGGCGCCGGGCTGTTCCTCGGCGAGGGGTTCCCGCGGGCCCTGATCGCCGGCTCGGCGGTCGCGCTGAGCGGCGTCGCCGTCATCTCGCTCGGCTCCAGCGGTGACCGCGACTGGCTCGGCGTCGCGCTCTGCCTGCTGGCGGCGGTGCTGTTCTCGGCCGGCGCGCTGATCCAGAAGGTCGTGCTGCGCGCCGTCGACGGGCTGACGATGACCTGGCTGGCCTGCCTGGTCGGCACCGCGGTGCTGCTGCCGTGGACGCCGCAGCTGGTGTCGGAGCTGGCGGACGCGTCGGCCGGCGCGATCCTGGCGTCGGTCTACCTGGGCCTGTTCCCGACGGCGATCGGCTTCACCACCTGGGCGTACGCGCTCAAGCGGATGGACGCCGGCCGGCTCAGCGCCACCACGTACGTCGTCCCGACGGTGTCCGTGCTGCTGTCGTGGGCGCTGCTGAGCGAGGTGCCGACGGCGTTCGGCCTGGTCGGCGGCGCGATCAGCCTGGCGGGCGTGGCGATCTCGCGGCGCCGGTCCGGCCGCGTGCGCTAGGGACTCCCGCAGACCCGGCCGGCCAGCCGGACCAGCTCGACCATCGTCGGGCCGTCCAGCGGGTAGCGCTCCGGCAACTGCATGGTCCCCGACGTGACGGTGTACTCGATCTGGCCGTCGGCGCCGCCCATCGTCGTCGCGGCCGCGCAGTCGTCGACCGTCCAGACGATCTCGACCTGCGTGACCTCGTTGCCGTCCAGCTCGATCGGCACCTCCGGCGGCGTGGCGGTCATGCCGGGCGCCATCGGCACCAGGTGGGTCACCCGGGCGTGCCGGCCGGCGTAGTTCATCAGCGGCACCGTCTGCACGACGCTGGTCTCCTCGGCGCGGGTGTAGCCCGGCCCGGTGAACTGGACGTACCCGGCGCCGAAGTCGCACTGTGACGTCCACAGCATCGCCAGCCCGCCGCCGTAGTCGGGCTGCTGGTCGGCGGTGAGGGTGTGCTCGTCGCCGGCGTCGTCGCGGATGTGCACCCGGAGCTCGGCCGGCGCGGCGCTGTCGCAGTCGGCGACCAGCCCGTGCTGCCGGACGGTGACCCAGTCGCCGACCGGCGCCTCGACGGTCTCGAACCGGCCGGCGCCGGGCGCGACGGCGAACCCGTCGGCCTCGATCCCGACGATCTCGACGGTCCGGGCGCCGATGTTCATCAGCTGCAGGTCGGCGCTGGCGCCGTCCTCGTCACGGCTGGCCGGTGTCCACGTCGAGGCGCCGGCGACGACGCCGACGCGGGCGAGGTCGGCGGCCTCGTTGCGGGCGTCGGTGACGACGCCGCCGAGGAGCCCGCCGACGACGAGCGCGGCGGCCGGGAGGGCCCAGCGCCGCCAGGGATGCCCGGTCCGGTCGGCCGGCTCGAGGTCGCCCTCGGCGCCGGGGTCGCCGGGCGGGCCGACGACGCCGAGGTCGAGCGGGCGTTCGTCGGGCCGCTCCCCCAGGCTCATTCCTGGATTCTCGCCGGGCAGGCCCGCCCGGACAAGCGGGCCAGCGCGACGAACCCCTGGTCCGGCAGCACGATGATCTGCTCGGTCTCGACGCCGTCATGGCCGATGCGCACGCCCAGCGACCCGCCGGCCGCGGCCAGCGCCGGGTCGCAGTCGCGCACCGTCCACGTCGTCGTGACGGCGACACTCTCTCCGGCCGGGACGGTCACGGCGTCCGCGTCGGCCGTCAGCGCGAAGCCCGGCGCCCGCGACTCGACGCCACCGAGGACCACGTCGTCGAACCCGTCGTTGGCCAGTTCCAGCCGCAGCACGACGGACTCGTCGCCGGCCTCGACGACCGCGCTGTCGCGGACCTGCAGCCCGAACTCGTAGGTCTGGCACTCGTAGTACCAGAAGCCGCGCAGGCCGTCGTAGTTGTCCGGCGGCGCGACCTCGACCAGCCGCTCGTCGCCGGTCCCGGTGCGCACGCGCACCCGCACGGCGCCGGGCAGCGGGCCGGAGCAGTCCACCTGGATGTCGCGCTGCAGGTACGTCGTCCAGACGCCGGGCTCGGCGGCCACCGGCTCGGCCGGCTCGGCGCCGTCGGCCAGCCTCATCCCCTCGACCTCGACGCCGACGATCTCGACCGGGCGCTCGCCGGCGTTGAGCAGCGTGACCGACAGCTCGCCCCGCGGCCGCGGCCCGGTCATGAGCGACTGCACCGGCCCGCCGAACAGCTCGATGCCTGCGTACCCGTCCGCGTCGTCGCGCGCGTCGGCGACGACCAGCCCGACGGTCCCGCCGACGACGAACGCCAGCGCGACGGCGACCCAGCGCCACCGCCCGGCGGCCGTCCGGCGGGCCGGGTCCGGCGGATCGGGCGGGTCCGCGTCGCCGGGCCGGACGACGCCGAGGTCGAGCGGCTCGGTCACGGGCCGTCCCCGCAGACGCGGTCGACCATGAGGATCAGCTCGGCCTGGGCGGCGCCGGTCAGCGGGTGCCAGCCGGGCATGCTCGTGGTGCCGCTGCCGATCGAGTACTCGATCTCCGGCGCCACCCATTGCAGTGCCAGCCGGCAGTCGGTGACGGTCCAGGTCACCGGCACGTCGAGCGCCTCGTTGGGCGGTAGCTCGAACGGCACCTCCGGCCCGGTGGTGCTCAGCCCCGGCGCCAAGGTCTGGAACCGGCTGATCTCCATCGGCTCGGACCCGCTGTTCGCCACCTGCAGGGTCGTCGTGACGCTCCCGTCGTCGTTCACCCGCACGGTCGCGCCGCCCGGGAAGACCAGCTCGGGACCACGGCAGACGTACCCCCACACCTCCAGCGCGCCGCCGAAGTCGGGCAGCGCGCCCACCTCGACCAGCCGCTCGGTCCCGCCGGCGTCACGGACCCGGACCCGCACCGGCGCGTCATCGCCGGGATCGGTGCCGGCGCAGTCGGCGATCAGGCCGTCCTGGCCGGCGCTCACCCACTCGCCCGGCGGTGCGGCGACCGGCGCGGACGGCTCGTCGTCCGGCCGCACGGTCATGCCGGGCAGCTCCAGCCCGAGGATCTCGACCTCATGCTCGCCGAGATTGAGCAGACTCAGCTGGATCCGGCCTGGCGATTCCTCATCGGCCCGGTCAGGAATCGCCTGCAGCGCGCCGCTGACCAGCCGCACGTCGGAGTAGGACGCGGCGTCCTCGCGAGCGTCCGCGACGAACAGCCCCAGCCCGCCGCCGAGGACGAACGCCGCGGCTATGGCCGTCCAGACCCGCCAGCCGCCGCGCCCGCGCGGTGGCTCCTCGTCCGGCTCGTCAGGCGGCGCTCCCACCACACCGAGATCGAGCGGCGTGTCCATCGATGAATTGTCCCTGAGTAGCGGCTCCGGGCACAATCCCCTGGATGACGAGGCTGCTGGTCATCACGAACTCCCGGGCGGGCGGCGCGCGCGACGACGCGGTGGCGACGGCGCTCGGCGTGCTGCGGGCCGGCGGCGACGTCGAGCCGGCCGAACTGGACCCCGACGCGCTGCCCGGCGTGCTGGCCCGGCACCCGGAACACCGCCCGGTCGTGCTCGGCGGCGACGGCTCGGTGCACCTGCTGGTCGCGACGGCGCACCGGCTCGGCCTGCTGGACCGGCCGCCGTTCCGGTTCGGGCTGATCCCGCTCGGCACCGGCAACGATCTGGCCCGCGCGCTCGGCCTGCCGCTGGACCCGGCGCGGGCCGCGGCGGTGGCGCTGTCGGACACCGAACGGGAGGTCGACGTGCTGGTGGACGACGCCGGCGGGGTGGTGGTCAACGCCGTGCACCTGGGGGTGGGCGCCGAGGCCGGCCGGCGCGCGGTTCCGCTCAAGCCGCGGCTGGGCCGGCTCGCCTACCCCGTGGGCAGCGCGGTCGCAGGGGCGTCGGCGCGCGGCTGGCGGCTTCGGGTGAGCGTCGACGGCGCCGTCGTGGCCGGCGGCGAACGGCGCGCCCTGCTGGTCGCGCTGGGCAACGGCGTCACGATCGGCGGCGGCGCGCCGGTGACGCCGTCGGCGCAGGTCGACGACGGGCGGATGGACGTCGTGGTGTCGTTCTCGACCGGCTGGCGGGCCCGGCTGGCGTTCGCCGCCGCGCTGGTCCGCGGCCGGCATCCGGAACGGCATGACGTGGTCGAGGCGCGCGGCCACCGGGTCGTCGTCGCCGGCGGACCGGTGCCGCTCAACGCCGACGGCGAGCTGTCCGAGCTGACCGGCGCCCGCACCTGGACGGTGCTGCGGCACGCGCTGCGGGTGACGGTGCCCGGACCGAGCGGCACGTAGGGTCGGTTCCGTGCCGATTCGTCCCCTGCTCGCCGCCGCCGTCGTCCTCCTCCTCGCCGCGTGCGGCGAGTCCGTCGCGGCGCCGGACGCCGACCCGATCGTCGCCGCCGCCCGTGCCGTCCCCGGCGTCGACGCGGTCGCCGCCGGCTACCTGGGCCCGGACGGCGAGGAGCGGGAGGCGCCGCCGGCCGACCCCGACGGCTGGACGCTGCGCCTGGAGATCACCCACGACGTGGCGCGGGGCTCCGGCTGGGCGATCGAGACGATCGAAGGGCTGCTGGCCGACCGGCCGGACACGGCGCTGCCGCGACTGGAGATCTGGCTGCGCCCGACGACGCCGGCCGACGCGGAGATCGTCGCGCTGGCCTACCCGTCCGCGGAGTCGGACGACCCGGTCGGCGACGCGTACCTGCTGGCCGGCACCCCGGGCGTCGCGCGGGCCGTGTTCGACGGCGAGACGGCCGACGTGCGGGTGCGCGACGAGTCCGACCTGGCCAAGGTCGCCGACGTCGCGGCCGTGAACGGCGCGGGCGTCGACGTCGTCCGGACGCTCGACGACACCGCCGAGCTGGCCGTCGCCGACGCGCCGCCGCGGCCCGCGTACGTCCCCGCCGCCGGTCCGTGGCCGGCCGACCCCGCCGCGCCGGCCTGCGACCCGGCCCAGCTGCGGCTGGAGCTGACCGGCCAGGATGCCGCGCTCGGCTCGCGGTACCTGTTCCTCGGCGCGACGAACACCGGCGCTGCGCCGTGCGCGTTGCAGGGCGCGCCGTCGCTGGCCTTCCGGACCCTCACCGAGCAGCCGCTCGCCGTCACCGTGCTCCCGTCCCCGGCCGCGGACCGAGTGGTGGTGCCGCCCGGCGGCCGCGCCGTCGCGATGCTGGACTGGAACGCGATGCCCACCGCCGGCAACGACGACCTCAGCTACGAGGTGCTGCTCGCCGCCACCCCCGGCGCCCCGCCCACCGAACTGCCCCTCACGTCGCTCGTCATGGCCGGCCAGAACCCCGGCAGCTACCTCGACATCGTCGACGCCGGCGAGGTCATGGTGACCGCCTGGCAGCCCGACGGAGCGGCGCTCTGATCCCGGACCGGCCTCACTCTGGACAGGCGATTTCCGTCATCGCCGTTCACCGGCAGACTTGCGCTAGCCACGGGGGAAGGTGACGGCGATGACGATGGGTGGCGCGGCGCTCGAGCTCCGCGATCGGCGGCTGGAACGCGCTCGCCTCGACCGGCTGATCGCGGACGTTCGCTCCGGCCAGGGTCAGGTGCTGGTCGCCCGTGGCGAAGCCGGGATCGGCAAGTCCGCGCTGCTCGACTACCTGGTCGGCCGGGCCGACGGATGCCGGATCGTCCGGGCGAGCGGCGTCGAGGCGGAGATGGAACTCCCATTCACCGGCCTGCACCAGTTGTGCGGCCGGATGCTCGACCTCGCGGACCGGCTGCCGGGCCCGCAGCGCGACGCTCTGGCCGTCGCCTTCGGCCTGGAGGCCGGCGGTCCGCCGGACCGCTTCCTGGTCGGCGCCGCGACCCTGGGCCTGCTGAGCGAGGCGTCGGCGAACCAGCCGCTGCTCTGTGTCGTCGATGACGCCCAGTGGCTCGACCACGCCTCGGCACAGACGCTGACCTTCGTCGGACGGCGGCTGCTCGCCGACCGCATCGGTATGGCGTTCGCCGTCCGCGAGCCCGTGGACGGACCGCATTGGCGAGGCTTCCCGGAGCTCGTCATCGGCGGGCTGGCGGACCACGACGCCGAGAGCCTGCTCGCCGCCGTCGTCCCCGGCCGGCTCGACGAGCGCATCCGGCACCGGATCGTGGCCGAGACCCGCGGCAACCCACTCGCGCTGCTCGAACTGCCGCGCGGTCTGACCGCCGGCGAGCTGGCCGGTGGGTTCGAGCGGCCGGACGCCCGGCCGCTGCCGAGCCTGATCGAGCACACGTTCACCCGGCGGGTGCGGTCGCTGCCGCCGCAGACCCAGCGGCTGTTGCTGACCGCCGCTGCCGAGCCCGTGGGCGACCTCCCGCTCCTCCTGCGCGCCCTCACGATCCAGGATGTGCCGGTCGACGCGGCGGCACCCGCCGAGGCGGACGGCCTGATCGAGCTCGGCGCGCGGGTCCGCTTCCGGCATCCGCTCGTGCGCTCGGCGATCTACCGGGCGGCGTCCGCGGCCGAGCGCCGGGTGGTGCACCAGGCCCTGGCCGACGCCACCGACGTCGACCTCGACCGCGACCGGCGCGCCTGGCACCGCGCCCACGGTGCGTCCGGCCCCGACGAGGACGTGGCCGGCGAGCTGGCCAGGTCGGCGGACCGGGCGCAGCGCCGCGGCGGTGTCGCGGCCGCGGCCGCCTTCCTGCAGCGAGCGACCGAGCTCACCCCCGACCCGGCCACGCGCGCGACACGGGCGCTGGCCGCCGCCCGAACCACCATGCGAGCCGGCGGGTTCGAGGCGGCCCAGCGCTGGCTCCTGACCGCGAGCGACGGAGCTGCCGATCCCCTGCACCACGCCCACGTCGATCTCACGCGGGCGCAGCTCGCGTTCGCCGCCGGCCACAGCAGGGACGCCCCGCGCCGGCTCCTGGAGGTCGCCCGCCGCCTCGAGCCGCTCGACGCCGACCTCGCCCGCGACACCTACCTCGACGCCCTCGCCGCCGCGATCTTCGCCGGGCGACTGGCCGGCGAGTCAGGCGTGGTCGACGTCGCCCGGGCCGCCAAGGCGGCGCCCCCGCCGACGGCGCCCCGCAAGCGCGACCTGCTGCTGGACGGCGCGGCCGCGTTGTTCGCCGACGGGTATCCGGCGGCGGCGCTGCCGGTCGGGAAGGCCATCCGCTCGTTCCGCGACGACGACGGCGCCGGACAGGACGACCTGCGGTGGCTGTGGCTGGCGTCGGCCCTGGCCGTCTGTCTCTGGGACGACGAGAGCTGGGACGTCCTCACCGCGCGGCACGTCGCACTCGCGCGCGAGGCGGGCGATCTCACCGAGCTGCCGCTCGTGCTCAGTCACCGGGTGCTCCTGGACCTGTTCTCGGGCAACATCTCCGCCGCCGGCTCGCTCGTGGCCGAGATCCGGACGATCTGCGACGCCACCGGCGTCGGCCTGGCACCCTACAGCGCGATCGGGCTGGCGGTGTGGCGCGGCCGGGTCGACGAGGCCACCGGCCTGATCGACACCAGCCGGGTCGACGCCGAGGCACGCGGGGAAGGTGGCGCCGTCACCTACGGCTACGGCGCGCACGCGGTGCTGATGAACGGCCTGGCCCGCTACCCCGAGGCGCTCGCGTCCGCCCGCAGCGCGACCGCCCACCCCGCCGAGCTCGGTGCGGCCAACCTGGCGCTGACCGAGCTGTTCGAAGCGGCCGTCCGGGGCGGCGGCCGGCCCGAGGAGGCGGCCGGCGCCCTCGCGCGGCTTACCGAGATGGCGCAGGCCGCCGGGACGGACTGGGCGCTGGGCCTGCTCGCCCGGTCCAACGCGCTTCTGGCCGCCGGACCGGCGGCGGAGGCTCACTACCGTGAGGCCCTCGAGCGGCTCGCGGGCACCCGCATCCGGATGGACCTCGCCCGCACCCACCTCCTCTATGGCGAGTGGCTGCGCCGTGAGGGGCGCCGTCAGGACGCCCGGACGCAGCTGCGGTCCGCCCACGGCATGTTCACCGCCGCCGGCGCCGCCGCGTTCGCCGAGCGTGCCCGCCGCGAGCTCGCGGCCACCGGCGAGGTCGTCGACGAGCACGCCCGCCCGGCGAGCGAGGCCCTCACCGCCCAGGAGGCGCACGTCGCCGATCTCGCCGGCGCCGGGCTGACCAACGCCGAGATCGGGGCGCGGCTGTTCCTCAGCCACCACACGGTCGAATGGCATCTGCGCAAGGTCTTCACCAAGCTGGGCATCACGTCGCGGCGCCAGCTCCGCCCGCCGGCGTAGACGACGTTCCGACCGAGTTCGGTGCGAGGAAACCTCAGCGATACGCGAACATCACGCGAGGCTCGATCGGGGTGCCTAGGCTCACTGACATGACCGCCGGCACGCTCGCGCAGCCCGACCTTCTCCCCACCGACGACGTCCACCGATTCGCCGAGTCGTTCGCCTGCCTGGCCGACCCGACCAGGGTCCGGCTGCTGCACGCGGTCGCCACCGCGCCGGCCGGGCGCACCGTCGGCGAGCTGACCGAGCGGCTGGGCATCAGCCAGTCCACCTGCTCGCACCACGTGCGCAAGCTGGCCGAGATCGGCTTCGTCCACGTCGACCGGCAGGGGCCGTTCAGCCGGGTCACCGTCAACGAGGCGTGCATCATCGGGCTGCCGCACATGGCCGACGTCGTGATGGGGGCGCTCGCGACGCGGCCGCGGCACCCCGAGGACGTGCCGGCGGAGGTGACGGTGCGGCCGCTGGCCTACGAGGACTGGCCGGCGGTGCGGCGGATCTACCAGGAGGGCCTCGACACCGGCATCGCGTCGTTCGACACGACGGTGCCGCCGAGCACCCGGCTGGCGGCGGCCTGGCTGCCGGGCCACCGCTGGGTGGCCGAGCTGGACGGGAACATCGTGGGGTGGACGGCGGTGGCGCGGGCGTCGCTGCGCGAGCAGCTGCGCGGCGTCGGCGAGACGTCGGTGTACGTGGACCGGGCGTTCCGCGGCCGCGGCATCGGCAAGGCGCTGCTGTTCCGGCAGGTGACGGCGGCCGACCGGGCCGGGCTGTGGACGCTGCAGACGTCGGTGTTCAGCGTGAACCGGGCCGGGCTGTCGCTGCACCACCAGGCCGGATACCGCACCGTCGGCGTCCGCGAGAAGCTGGCCCGGCGCGGCGGCCTCTGGCACGACTGCGTGCTGCTCGAGCGGCACGCGGGCAACGCCTTGACATGATCACCACGGCCTCCCTTCAATGGCCCGAGAGGACGCCGTCCGAAGGGGCGAGGCCATGCGCACCAGCGAGTTGCAGGTACTCCCCTGTGGCGACCACGCGATCCTGGTCGAGCTGCCCGACCTCGAGGACGTCCTCGCGCTGAACGCGGCGCTGCGCGAGCACGAGCCGGCCGGGCTGGTCGACGTCGTGCCGGCGGCACAGACGCTGCTGATCATGTTCGATCCCGAGGTCACGTCGGCGCAGCGCCTGACCGACGACCTCACCCACCTGCCGGACGAGCCGCCGGCCACCACGGAGTCGGCGCCGCTCGAAGTCGCGGTCCGCTACGACGGGCCGGACCTCGACGCCGTCGCCGCGGCGGCCGGGCTGTCCGCGGCCGAGGTCGTCGAGCGGCACACCGCCGCCACCTACACGGTCGCGTTCACCGGGTTCGCGCCCGGCTTCGCCTACCTCACCGGGCTGGACCCGCGGCTGGTACTCCCCCGCCGGGACGACCCGCGCACCCGGGTGCCGGCCGGTTCGGTCGCGATCGCCGACCGCTACTCCGGCGTCTACCCGCGCTCCGGTCCCGGCGGCTGGCACCTGCTCGGCCACACCGACGCGGTGCTGTGGGACCTGGACCGGACGCCGCCGGCGACGCTGCTGCCCGGCGCCCACGTGCGGTTCCGGGCGGAGGACGGCCGCCGGTGACCACCCCGATCGACCTCAACTGCGATCTGGGCGAGGGCTTCGGCGCCTGGTCCATGGGCGACGACGCCGCCCTGCTGGCCGTGGTGAGCAGCGCCAACGTCGCCTGCGGGTTCCACGGCGGCGACCCGACGATCATGCGCGGCGTCTGCGAGATGGCCGCCGCCCGCGGCATCACCGTCGGCGCGCACGTCGGCTACCGCGACCTCGCGGGCTTCGGCCGCCGCCCGATCGCGATGCCGGCGACACAGCTGGCCGACGACGTGCTGTACCAGCTGGCCGCGTTGGACGGGATCGCCCGCGCCGCCGGGACCCGGGTCCGCTACGTCAAGCCGCACGGCGCGCTCTACAACGCGATCGTCCGCGACGCCGAGCAGGCGGCCGCCGTCGTCGACGCCACCCGCGCCTACGATCCGGGGCTGACGATCCTCGGGCTGCCGGGCTCGGAGGTGCTGCGGATCGCCACCGTGCACGGCCTGCCGACCGCCGCCGAGGCGTTCGGCGACCGCGCCTACCACGCCGACGGGACCCTGGTGTCGCGGCGCCGGCCGGGCGCCGTCATCACCGACCCGGACGAGGTCGCCGCCCGCTGCCTGCGGCTGGTGACGGCCGGCGAGCTGCCCAGCGTCGACGGCGAGCCGGTCGCCGTCGCCGCCCGGTCGTTCTGCGTGCACGGCGACACGCCCGGCGCGGCCGGCCTGCTGCGCCGGGTCCGCGACGTGCTGACGGAGCACGGCGTGCCGATCACGCCGTTCGCATGATCGAGGTCGTCGACCCTGGCCCGCTGGCGCTGGTGGAGGATCTTGGCCGGCCGGGGCTCGCGGCGCTGGGGGTCGGCCGGTCCGGCGCCGCCGACCTCGACAGCTTCCGGCTGGCGAACCGGCTGGTCGCGAACGCGGAGCAGGCCGCGGCCGTCGAGTTCGTGCTCGGCGGGCTGGCCATCCGATTCCGCCGGACGGCGACCGTCGCGCTCACCGGCGCCCCGGCCGCCGTGTGGGCCGGTGACCGGGCGGCGGCGTTCAACGCGCCGTTCGCCGTCCGGGCCGGCGAGGTGCTGCGGGTCGGCCGGCCGGAGCGTGGGCTGCGCGGCTACCTGGCGGTGCGCGGCGGGCTGGGCGTCGCGCCGGTGCTCGGGTCGCGGTCGTGGGACTCGCTGGCCGGGATCGGCCCGCCGCCGCTGCGCGTGGGCGACCTGCTGCCGCTCGCCGGCGACGTCGAGGGCGAGCCGTCGGTCGATGTCGCACCGGTCCCGTGGCCGGAGGGCGACGTGACCCTGCGGGTGCTGCCGGGGCCGCGAGCGGACCGGTTCGCGCCGTCCGCCCTGGACGCGCTGTTCGGCGGCGACTTCGAGGTGACGGCGGACAGCGACCGGGTCGGTCTGCGGCTGGCCGGCCCGCCGCTCCCGCCGGCGCCGGGCGCGCGGGAACTGCCACCGGAGGGAATGGTGACCGGCGCGCTGCAGGTGCCGCCCAACGGCCGCCCGGTGCTGTTCCTCGCCGACCACCCGGTGACCGGCGGCTACCCGGTGATCGGCGTCGTGCTGACGGCGGACCTCCCGCGCGCCGCCCAGCTGCGCCCCGGCGACGCGGTCCGGTTCAGGCCGACTGCTCGCCCCGCTGCCGGCGTTGCTGGCGCCGCCCGCGCGGCAGCAGCGTCGGCAGCACGTTCGCCTCGACCACCTCACGGGTGACGACCACGCGGGCGACGTCGTCGCGGGACGGCACCTCGTACATGACGTGCAGCAGGACCTCTTCCAGGATCGCCCGCAACCCACGGGCGCCGGTCCCGCGCAGCAGCGCCAGGTCCGCGACCGCCTCGATCGCGTCGTCGGTGAACTCCAGCTCGACGTGGTCGATCTCGAACAGCCGCATGTACTGCTTGACCAGCGCGTTCCGCGGCTCGGACAGGATCCGGATCAACGCGTCCCGGTCCAGCGGCGACACCGTCGTGATGACCGGCAGCCGGCCGATGAACTCCGGGATCAGCCCGAACTTCAGCAGGTCGTCCGGCATCACCGTGCCGGCCGCACGTGCCGTCAGGTCGACCGGCTCGGAGGAGAAGCCGAGCCGGCGCTTCCCGGACCGGCCCTCGACGATGCCGTCCAGCCCGGCGAACGCCCCGCCCACGATGAACAGCACGTTCGTCGTGTCGATCTGGATGAACTCCTGCCCCGGATGCTTCCGCCCGCCCTGCGGCGGCACGCTGGCCGTCGTACCCTCCAGGATCTTCAGCAGCGCCTGCTGCACACCCTCACCGGAGACGTCACGGGTGATCGACGCGCTCTCGCCCTTCCGGGCGATCTTGTCGACCTCGTCGATGTAGACGATGCCGGTCTCGGCCTTCTTGACGTCGTAGTCCGCGGCCTGGATCAGCTTGAGCAGGATGTTCTCGACGTCCTCGCCGACGTAGCCGGCCTCGGTCAGCGCGGTGGCGTCGGCGATCGCGAACGGGACGTTCAGCAGCTTGGCCAGCGTCTGCGCCAGGTACGTCTTGCCGCACCCCGTCGGGCCGATCAGCAGCACGTTCGACTTGGCGACGGTGACGTCCGACGACGGCGCCTGAACCCGCTTGTAGTGGTTGTAGACGGCGACCGCCAGCGCCCGCTTCGCCGCGTCCTGCCCGACGACGTAGCGGTCCAGGAACTCGTGGATCTCGCGCGGCTTCGGCGGCTCGACCGGCCCGGCGGCGTCGTCGACGGGCTCGTCGGCCATCAGCTCGTTGCAGAGCCCGACGCACTCGTCGCAGATGCAGATGCGGGCCGGCCCCGCGATCAGCTTCTTCACCTGCTTCTGGCTCTTGCCGCAGAAGGCGCACGTCATCAACATTCGGCCCACATTTCAGATGATCAGCCCCATCTGGATGGTAGGCGCTGATGCTACGGCTCCCCCGTGCGCATCACCCGTAGCGACCCCGGCGTGTCAGGAACCGAGCGCCCGCTTCGCGTGCACGCCGAGCCCGCGCGAGGCCGCCACCCCGAACGCGTCGCCACCCTTGGCCTTGCGGTCGTCGGTGCCCCACTGGCGGTTCCGCGGCACCGGCATGAGCCGCGGCACGTGCTTGGAGCAGTGGATGTAGGCCTCCTCGACGTGCACCACCACCCACCGCTCCGGCCGCCGGCCGGGCACGTCGGCGTCGTCGGGCACCTCCGGATGCCGGACGGCGAACTCCGACGGCGGCAGCAGCGCGGCGCCGCCGTTGACGTGCAACCCGACCAGATCGCGCACGAAGTCCATGAACAACAGGCCGACGTGGCCGTTCTCCACGATGTTGCCGGCACTGGCCATGACACCGTTGCCGCGGTACTCCGGCCAGGCCAGCGTCCGCGGGTCCAGCACCCGGACGAAGCCGGGCGGGCCGGCCCGGAAGGTGACGTCGCACTCGCCGCCGCTGTCCGACGAGCCCACGAACACCATCTCCATGCGGCCGACGAACTCGCGCATGTGCCCGTTGAGGTGATCGGAGACCTGTTCGCGGTAGAAACGGTCGGCCCGCTCCCGGGTGCCGTTCGCCTCCTGAAGTGAGTGCTCGCCGGCCGATCCGGGCCGTTCATGCGCGCCATGATCCATGTGTCGACCTCCACGTCCCCCGCCCCCGGGTTGTGTCTGACGCTCCATGATCGCCCAGAGCGGGAGGAACCGACAGCGGAAAGTCACATTCCGGGCACCGTGTGGGCCGGATCACCGCCCGGGGCCGGCACCACTCGTCCGCGGGGCACCTCACTCGCTGCCCGGACACGTCGCCGGCAACGGCACCACTCCGAGGCCGCAACCGGCGTTCCCGTGGCCCTGAGGCGGGCGAGGAGTGCGTCGGCCGAGCGAGGCGTGCTCCTCCACAGGCGGTGCGTATTTCTGCGGTCATCCACAAATCGGCTTCCGGACCTCATATGCCAGTCCGGCAGCGATGACGCTGAACACGTGGCGAGACGACTGCAGCGGATCCCCGACGACATCGCCGAGCTCATCGCGCGTGAGCACGGCGTGGTGTCGGTCGCCGCCGCCCGGGCGGCAGGTGTCGACCCTCGCCGCCTGCGCCGACTGTGCACGGCCGGACTGATGGCGCCGTTGCTGCCCGGTTGCTTCACCGTCGCGGCGCAGCTCGACGACGAGTGGGAGGCGTTCCGTCTCGGCGCCCGCGCATTCGGCTGCTACTGCGGACCGTCGGCGTTCCTGACCGGCTGGTCCGCCGTCGCCATGTGGCGACTCCCGGTCGTCGGCCGGCCACCCTCACGACAGGTCGCGGTGCGCGACGTTCGCGCTGGTCACTCCGTACGGAACATGCCGTTCGGCGACCTCCGAGCCGTCGACCTCGCAGCCGGTCACGCCCGGCGCACCGACGGCGTCAACGTAGTGAGCCGTGCGTGGGCGGTGGCCGACGTCGCCCGCACCGGGCCGATCCTGCCGGCGCTCGTCGTCGCCGACGCCGCGGCGGCTGCGGGCGCCGACCTTGCCGGCGCGGTGCGGCACCTGGCGCACTGGCCCGGGGCCGGACGGGCACGGTGGGTGGCCGACCATGCCGACCCGCTGTCCGAGTCGCCGCTCGAGACCCTCGGCCGGTTCACCTGTCTGCAGTTCGGCCTGCCATTGCCCGTATCCAACGCGTGGGTCGGCGCCAACGGGCCGGAGTACCGGGTCGACGGGCTGTGGCCATTTCACGGCGTCGTGTTCGAGGCCGACGGGGCGCTGAAATACGACGATCGTCCCGATGCGTCGCAGATCGTGGCCAAGCAGGGCGAACGCGAGTGGCAGCTGCGGCGACTGGGATTGGAAGTCGTCCGGTTCGGCTGGGGCCTCGCGTGGGGCAACCGGGCCGAGTTGGCCGCGCGGTTCGCCGCCGTGCTGCAGGACAACAACCGGCGCGAAAGCTCAGTGCGCTGGTGGAAGCACGTACGCGGCGTCGGCGCGGTGGAGCCTGAGCCGGCCGACTGGCCTTCGCCGGTACGCCCGGGCACCGTACTGCCAGCAGGCTGGGACCGGTGACCGCGCCCGCCTCGCCCGACACAAGGACACCTCACCCCCATGACCTGCACAGCTCGGGCAGCCTGGCAGCACTGTACGGTCCTTCCGGGAATGAGGAGCGCGGCCAGCTGGCGACGACCACGGTCACAGAGCGGCCCGCCGCCGGACCGCTGAACACACCCGGCAGACTCGGTGGTACCGGGCCGCCGCGCCTGGAACAGTGAGACCTGACTCGCGGCGCTGCGAGCACCACACCGAAACCCGCGACGAAGGGCCGCCGATGACCTCTGCCGAGCCGATGTCTCAATGGCCCGGTGCGGCCTACCCGCTCGGCGCCACCTACGACGGGTCCGGCACCAACTTCGCGCTGTTCAGCGAGGTCGCCGACGGCGTCGAGCTGTGCCTGTTCGACGCGGACGGCACGGAGACGCGGCTGGCCTTGACCGAGGTCGACGGGTTCGTCTGGCACACGTTCCTGCCCGGCGTGGAGCCCGGCCAGCGCTACGGGTTCCGCGTCCACGGGCCGCACGACCCGAAGGCCGGCCACCGGTGCAACCCGGCGAAGCTGCTGCTGGACCCGTACGCGAAGGCGATCGACGGGACGTTCGAGTGGCACCAGGCGCTGTTCGGCTACACGTTCGGCGACCCCGACAGCCGCAACGACGACGACTCCGCGCCGTACGTCCCCAAGTCCGTCGTCATCAACCCGTTCTTCGACTGGGGCACCGACCGCCCGCCGCGGCGCGAGTACGCCGAGACCGTCATCTACGAGGCGCACGTCAAGGGCCTGACGATGACGCACCCGGACATCCCGGCGGAGATCCGCGGCACGTATGCCGCCATCGCGCATCCCGTCGTGCTGGAGCACCTGACGTCGCTCGGCGTCACCGCGCTGGAGCTGATGCCGGTGCACCACTTCGCCAACGACGCGACCCTGCAGGAGAAGGGCCTGTCGAACTACTGGGGCTATAACTCCGCCGGGTTCTTCGCGCCCGCGCACGAGTACGCGTCCGCCGCCACCCCGGGCGCGCAGGTGCAGGAGTTCAAGGCGATGGTGCGCGCGCTGCACGGGGCCGGCATCGAGGTGATCCTCGACGTCGTCTACAACCACACCGCCGAGGGCAACCACCTGGGCCCGACGGTGTCGTTCCGCGGCATCGACAACGCCGCCTACTACCGGCTGGTCGACGACGACAAGCGCTACTACCTCGACTACACCGGCACCGGGAACTCGCTGCACGCCGGCCACCCGCACACGCTGCAGCTGATCATGGACTCGCTGCGGTACTGGATCACCGAGATGCACGTCGACGGGTTCCGCTTCGATCTCGCCTCGGCGCTGGCCCGCGAGTTCTACGACGTCGACAAGCTGTCGGCGTTCTTCGAGCTGGTGCAGCAGGACCCGACGGTGAGCCAGGTGAAGCTGATCGCCGAGCCGTGGGACCTCGGCCCGGGCGGCTACCAGGTGGGCAACTTCCCGCCGCAGTGGTCGGAGTGGAACGGCAAGTACCGCGACACGGTCCGCGACTTCTGGCGCGGTCAGCCGGCCACGCTGGGCGAGTTCGCCTCCCGCATCACCGGCTCGGCCGACCTGTACGAGCCGTCCACCCGCCGCCCGGTCGCCTCGATCAACTTCGTCACCGCGCACGACGGCTTCACGCTGCGCGACCTGGTCTCGTACAACGAGAAGCACAACGAGGCCAACCTCGAGGACAACAAGGACGGCGAGAGCCACAACCGGTCGTGGAACTGCGGCGTCGAGGGCCGCACCGACGACCCGCAGGTCAACGCCGTACGGGCCCGGCAGCAGCGGAACTTCCTCGCGACGCTGCTGCTGTCGCAGGGCGTGCCGATGATCGGCCACGGCGACGAGCTGGGCCGCACCCAGGACGGCAACAACAACGCGTTCTGCCAGGACAACGAGCTGACCTGGGTGGACTGGGACGACGCCGACCACGCGCTGCGTGAGTTCACCCGGCGGGTGACGACGCTGCGGGCGGCGCACCCGGTGTTCCGGCGGCGCCGGTTCTTCGACGGCCTGCCGGTGCGCCGGTCCGGCGTCGAGGGGCTGCCCGACATCGACTGGCTGCGCCCCGACGGCAGCCCGATGACCGACGCCGACTGGGGCGCCGGGTTCGGCCGCGCGATCGCGGTGTTCCTCAACGGCAACGGGATCGCCGAGGTCGACGCGCGGGGCCGGCGCGTCGTCGACGACTCGTTCCTGCTCTGCTTCAGCGCGCACGACCAGCCGCTGGAGTTCACCCTGCCCGGCCCGGAGTTCGGCGCCGCCTGGGACATCGTCCTGGACACCGCCGACGACGACGCCGGCGACCGCGGCGGGCCACGCGCGGCCGGCGCCGTCGTCACCGTCCAGGCCCGGTCGCTGCTGGTGCTGCGGACGCCGCGGGACGCGGCGTCGTGACCGCACCCTCGTCGACCTACCGGCTGCAGCTGAGCGCGGCGTTCCCGCTGACGGCGGCCGCGGAGCTGACGCCGTACCTGCGCGAGCTCGGCGCCGGCGCGGTGTACCTGTCGCCGCTGCTGCGGGCCGCGGCGGGCTCCACGCACGGCTACGACGTCGTCGACCCGCGGGTCATGGACGAGGAGCGCGGCGGCGAGGACGGCTGGCGGACGTTCCTCGCGTCGGCCCGCGCGCACGGCCTGGCCGTCGTGGTCGACCTGGTGCCGAACCACCAGGGCGTCGCCGACCCGGCGCAGAACCCCGCCTGGCACGACCTGCTGGCGCACGGCCGGGATTCGGCGTACGCGGACTGGTTCGACGTCGACTGGGCCGCGCCCGGGCCGGACCCGGTCTACCGGCGATTCTTCTCGGTGTCGTCGCTGGCGGGCGTGCGGGTGGAGGACCCGGCCGTCGCCGCGGCGACGCACTCGCGGATCCTTCGCTGGGTGGACGAGGACGGCGTCGGCGGGCTGCGGGTGGACCACCCGGACGGGCTGGCCGACCCCGGCGGCTACCTGGCCTGGCTGCGCTCGCGCGCACCGCACGCATGGATCCTGGCGGAGAAGATCCTGGAGCCGGGCGAGACGCTGCCGGCGGACTGGCCGGTCGACGGGACGACCGGGTACGACGCTCTGGCCGAGGTGGGCCCGCTGTTCGTCGACCCGGACGCGGAGGACGCCGTCGACCGGCTGTACCGGGAGGCCACGGGCGACGAGCTGGACTGGCCGGCGCACGCGCTGGCCGGGAAGCGGGCGGTCGCGACGACGATCCTGCGGCCGGAGTTCGACCGGCTGGCCCGGCTGGCGCCATCCGTGCCGGACGCGCTCGCCGCGCTCACCGAGCTGGCCGTCTCGTTCCCGGTCTACCGCTCCTACCTGCCGTCGTCGGGGGCGGCCGACCTGGCAGTGGCGGTCGCGGCGGCGCGGGCCCGGCGGCCGGAGCTGGCGTTCGACGCTCTGCTCCCCCGGCTGACCGATCCGGCCGACGAGTTGTGCGTCCGGTTCCAGCAGACCACCGGCGCGGTCATGGCGAAGGGCGTCGAGGACACCGCTGCGTACCGGTACACCCGGTTCGTCGCGCTGAACGAGGTCGGCGGCGACCCGTCCCGGTTCGGCGTCACCCTCGACGAGTTCCACGCCGCCCAGCAGCGGCGGGCGACGGCGTCGATGACCACGCTGTCCACCCACGACACCAAGCGCGGCGAGGACGTGCGGGCCCGGCTGGCGGTGCTGGCCGAGGTCCCGGACGAGTGGGCCGCGCTGGTCCGGCTGCTGGCCGTCGAGGCGCCGATGCCGGACGCGGCGATGGCCCACCTGCTGTGGCAGACGGTGCTCGGGATCGGCCTGGACACGCCCGACCGGCTGCACGCGTACGCGACGAAGGCGATGCGCGAGGCGGCGACGTTCACCGGCTGGGCCGAGCCGGACGAGCACGCCGAGGCGGCGGTGCACGCGGCGCTGGACGCCGTCGCGACGCGGCCGGGGCCGCGGGCGGCGGTCGAGGCGCTGATCGCCCGGATCCGGCCGCACGGCTGGACCAACGCGCTCGCCCAGAAGCTCGTGCAGCTCACCATGCCCGGTGTGCCCGACGTCTACCAGGGCACCGAGGGCTGGGAGGACTCGCTGGTCGACCCGGACAACCGGCGCCCGGTCGACTTCGCCCGGCTGCGGTCGCTGCTGGCGGAGCTCCCGGGGCCGGCCGGGCCGCCGCCGGTGGACGGCGCGGCGAAGCTGTGGGTCGTCTCGCGGGCGTTGCGGCTGCGGCGGGACCGGCCCGAGCTGTTCACGGCGTACCGGCGGGTCCCGGCGCACGGGCCGGCGGCGGACCACGCGATCGCGTTCGACCGCGGCGGCGCGGTGACGGTGGCGACCCGGCTGCCGGTCCGGCTGGAGCGGCGGGGTGGGTGGGCGGACACCGTCGTGGAGCTGCCGGACGGTCTGGTCGACGTGCTCACCGGGCGGCCGTACGGCGGGCCCGCGCGGCTCGCTGACCTGCTCGATCACTATCCCGTCGCGCTGCTCGTCCCACCGGCATGACGGCGTTCGCGCTCTGGGCGCCGGCCGCGCGCCGGGTGGTGCTCCTGGCCGGCGGACGGCGGGCGACGGCGGTGGCGGCGCCGGGCGGGTGGTGGACGGCGCACGCGCCGGCGCCGCCGGGCACCGACTACGGCTGGCAGCTCGACGACTCCCCCGACGTGCTGCCGGACCCGCGCGCCGCCTGGCTGCCGCACGGCGTCGAGGGCCGCGGGCGCACCTACGACCACGGCGCGTTCGGCTGGACCGACGGCGACTGGCGCGGCCGCCCGCTGGCCGGCGCCGTCCTGTACGAGCTGCACATCGGCACGTTCTCCCCGGCCGGCACGTTCGACGGGGCGATCGAGCGGCTGGACCACCTCGTCGCGCTGGGCGTGACGCACGTCGAGGTGCTGCCGGTCAACGCCGTCGCCGGGGACTGGAACTGGGGCTACGACGGCGTCGGCTGGTACGCGGTGCACGAGCCGCTGGGCGGGCCCGACGGCTTCAAGCGGTTCGTCGACGCCTGCCACACCCGCGGCCTGGCCGTCGTCCTGGACGTCGTCTACAACCACGTCGGCCCGAGCGGCAACAACCTGCCGCGGTTCGGCCCGTACCTCACCGATGCCGGCGGCGGCACCGCCTGGGGCGACGTCGTCAACCTCGGCGAGCCGGCGGTGCGCCGGTTCATCGTCGAGAACGCGCTGATGTGGCTGCGCGACTACCACCTGGACGGGCTGCGGCTGGACGCCGTCCACGCACTGTCCGACCCGCTGGCCGGGCACGGACACCCGCACCTGCTGGCCGAGCTGTCCGCGGCGGTGGAGCGGCTGTCCGGCGAGCTGCGCCGGCCGCTGCCGCTGATCGCCGAGTCCGACCTCAACGACCCGGTCATGATCGAGCCGCGCGCGTTCGGCGGCTACGGCCTGGACGCGCAGTGGGACGACGACGTGCACCACGCCCTGCACGCACTGCTCACCGGCGAGCGGCAGGGCTACTACGCCGACTTCGGCTCGCTGACGGTGCTGGCCAAGGTGGCGCGCGACGCGTTCCTGCACGACGGCCGGTTCTCCTCGTTCCGCGGCCGCCCGCACGGCCGCCCGGTCGACCGTGCCCGCACGCCGGGCCGCCGGTTCGTCGTCTGCCTGCAGAACCACGACCAGGTCGGCAACCGGGCGGCCGGCGAGCGACTGAGCGAGCTGGCGTCGGCGGCGCGGCTGCGGATCGGCGCCGTGCTGCTGCTGTCGCTGCCGTTCACGCCGATGCTGTGGATGGGCGAGGAGTGGGCGGCGGCGACCCGCTGGCCGTACTTCACCTCGCACCCGGATCCGGTGCTGGCCGCCGCGATCGGCCCGTCGCGGCGGGAGGAGTTCCGCCGGCACGGCTGGGACACGTCGGCGATGATCGACCCGCAGGATCCGGCCGCGGTCGCGGCGGCCCGGCTGGACTGGACCGAGCCGGACCGGCCCGGGCACGCGGAGGTGCTCGATCTCTACCGCCGGATGATCGCGCTGCGGGCGGCCGAGCCGGAGCTGCGCGACGACGACCTCACCGCCGTCGCCGCCGGGTTCGACGAGGACGCCGGCTGGTTCGTGCTGCACCGCGGCGCGCTGCGGGTGGCGGTCAACCTGGCCGGCGAGCCGCAGCGGGTGCCGCTGTCGGCGCCGTTCGGCGACCTGCTGCTGGCCACCGGACCGGTGACGGCCGACGGCGACGGCGCCGAGCTGGGCGCGCAGACCGCCGCCGTCGTCAGGACCCGGCCAGGGGGTGTCTGACGGATATTGGCGGATGCGGGCGGCGTCCAGGCGTCGGTCCAGCAAGGCGCCGGAGGAGATCGATGCGGTGTCATCGGGCGACGACGGCAACGCAGCTGGTCGGCGTCTGGGCGTCGATCCGCGCCGCCGAAGATCCGTCAGCCACCCCCTAGCCACTCCCGCAGCGTGATCGCGTCGCGGACGAGCGCCACCGGGTCGTCGTCGGGGACGAACTCCAGCAGCGCGTAGCGCTGCGCGTCGCCGGCCGCCCGCAGTGCGTCCAGCACCGGCAGCCACAATGGCGCCCCGCCGACCAGCGGCAGCTTGGTGCCGTCGGCGGCCCAGTTGAAGACGTGCACCGTGACCAGGCCGGGCAGCAGCGCCGTCACCTCGCGCACCGCCTCGTCCGGGTCCAGGCCGAGCCGCGGCTGCCAGTACGGCCGCAGCCGCGGGTGTCCGGCCTCGGCATAGAGCGCGAGCGCGGACTCCAGCGTGTCGGTGAGCGTGCCGGGATGGTGCTCGACGGCGATCTCGATGCCCTCGACGGCGGCCAGCGCGGTGATCCTGCGCACGTCGTCGACGACCAGGTCGCGCCGCGCCGGGTCCAGCTCAGCCGAGCCGGCCGCGCCGGCCCAGACCCGGATCCGCGGCGCGCCCAGCGCGATCGCCGTCCGCAGCACGGCGTCGAACGCGCCCGGTTCGTCGCTGCCGGCCCGGTAGTACGAGCCGTACGCGACGATGTCGACGCCGCGGCCGGCGCAGGCCGCCGCCACCCGCTGCGCGGCGCCGAGGTCGCCGGTCGGCACGTGCACGTCGCCGCCCCACTCGACCGCGTCCAGCCCGGCCAGGTCCATGACGTCGAGGACGTCGCCGACGCCGAGCTGCCGGAACGTGACCGAGACCAGGCCGGTGCGCACGCTCATGCTCATGCCTGCAGCACCAGGTCGTCGCGGCGCACCGCGTGCTGCGGCGGCTGTCCGGCGGCGAACCGCTCCAACTCGTCCAGCGCCAGCGCGGCCAGCCGGCGGCACTCGGTGCCCAACGCGCCGGCGACGTGCGGCGTCAGCACGACGTTGGGCAGCCGGTACAACGGCGAGTCCGGCGGCAGCGGCTCGGGCTCGGTGACGTCGAGGACGGCCGACAGCCGGCCGCGCTCGCACTCGGCGGTCAGCGCGGCGTGGTCGACCAGCGCTCCGCGCGCCGTGTTGATCAGCGTGGCGCCGTCGCTCATCAGCGCACATCGACGCGCGTCGATGAGGTGGCGGGTCTCCGGCAGCGACGGCGCGTGCAGCGTGACGACGTCGGCGCGGGCCAGCAGGTCGTCCAGCTCGACGAGGTCCGCTCCGGCGGCCGCGACCGCCACCGGATCGGCGTACGGGTCGGCCACCAGCACCGTCAGGTCGAACGGCCGGAGCAGTTCGGCCACCCGGCGGCCAATCCTGGAGAAGCCGACCACGCCGATCACCCGCCGGTAGTTCGACGCCGCGCCGACCTCGTCGCGCCAGCTCCAGTCGCCGGGGCGCGCACGGAGGCCGGCGGCGAACTGCGGCACCCGCTTCCCGGCCGACAGGATCGCGGCCAGCGTGTACTCCGCGACCGGGACGGCGTTCGCCGCGGCCGCCGTCGTCACCGTCAGGCCACGGTCCCAGCAGGCGTCGGTGACGTGGTGCTTCACGCTGCCGGCGGCGTGCAGGACGGCCCGCAGCCGCGGCGCGCCGGCGAGCACGTCCTCGTCCAGCGGCGGAGACCCCCACGACGTCAGCAGCACGTCCGCGCGCGCGAGCGCCGCCCGCACCTCCGGCGGCCGGAACGTCGCGACCGGGCCCGGCAGCACCAGGTCGGCGAGCCCGTCCAGCCGCGCGCGCAGCTCGTCGTCGAACAGATCCCGATACGCGGCATCTGACATGACCAGCATGGCGCTGACCCGCTCGTGCGGCATCGAGACTCCCGTCGGTGGTGGCACTCCGGACCAGGGTAAGCGCTTTCTTGACAGCGCCGCAATTCGGATGGATCATCCATATTGCAACGTTTCAAGCCACATTCTCGATCGTCCACCCCGTTCACCGTCGTACGGAGGAGAGCCGAGATGACCCGTCAGCACGTCCTGCGCCGCCTCGCGGCCGTCGGCGCCGTCGCCCTCGTGGGCGCCGCGCCCGCGCTCACGCCCGCCACCGCCGAGGAGACGGCGCTCGCCACCGTCGGCTTCGCCGTCACCGGCCCCCAGGAGATCGTCTTCGACTACGGGGACGACGCGTGCGCCACGATCGACCTGCCCGACGCCGCCGCGCGAGCGTTTCGCGACTCGTCCGGCGACGTGCACCTCATCGCCACCCATTACCAGCACTGGGCCTCGATCGGCCCGTCGCTGAACGCCGTAGAACGCGACTGCGGGCACATGATCTACGCCGCCGGCGCCAACCCGCTGCCCGAGACCTTCGACAACCGCGGCTGGCTGGAGTCGTTCTACACGCTGGACGGCGACACGATCCACGGGCTGGTCGCGATGGACTACCACCCGGACCACTACACCGGTCTGGACTGCTCGGTCCAGGACGAGTGCTGGTACGGCACCACCGTCCAGGCCACCTCCACCGACGGCGGCTACTCGTTCACGTCGCCGCCCACCGGCACGCCACGCTTCATCGCCGGCCCCGACGTCCCGTTCGACGCCGCCAGCCCGGACCGCGTCGGCACCTTCGTCCCCTCCACCATCGTCGAGGGCCCCGGCGGCTACCTGTACGCGACGCTCTCCTACGACCGGCCCAGCGGCGAGGGCAGCTGCCTCATCCGGACGCTGCCGCAGGACCTCGGCAACCCGGCGTCGTGGCGGGCGTGGGACGGCACCGGGTTCGGCGTCCAGTTCAGCAGCCCGTACGCCCCCGGCACCGAGCCGGGCGACAACGACTGCGCGCCGGTCGCATCCTCGCTCGGCTGGCCGATCCGCAGCCTGATCAAGGTGGAGGGCCAGAACCTCTACCTCGCGATCGCGCACGGCACCGCCACCGTCGGCGGTGTCACCAAGGCCGTCGTCCGCGCCTCGACGTCGACCGATCTGCGCACGTGGACGACGCCGCAGACGGTGATGGAGCTGCCGCGGTACGGCCAGTTCGGCGAGAACTGTTCGACGCACGCGAGCCAGGAGCGCTACCAGTACCCGTCGCTGCTGGACCCGGAGAGCACGTCGATCAACTTCAACTCCACCGGCTCGACCGCGTACATCTACGCGACGGCGATCCGGTACTGCGAGGGTCTGGATCGCAATCTCGTCCGCTGGCCGATCAGCATCACCGTGAGCTGACGGCCGGCGGCGCCGGCCTACCGGCGGCGGACGTAGTCCTGGATCAGCGCGTTCGCGGCCGGGCCGGCCAGCCCGCGGCCGCGCTCGTACGCCGTCGCGAACTCCTCCTGGCCCAGCTCGGCCCGCAGCCGCGCCGTCAGCTCGACGACGTCGGGGTTGAGGCCGTCGGCGGCGCCGCGCAGGGCGTGCGCGGCGCCGAGCAGCTCGGCCGCCGCGCCCGGCTCGCGGTCCGAGCGGGCCAGCGCGGCCGCGGCGACGCCGACCGCCGCCACCAGCGGCAGGTCCTTGATGTGCGCGGCCGCCGTCGCCGCCGCGGTCAGCTCCCGGGCCGCGGTGTCGGCGGCGCCGGCCGCGACCGCGAGGTGCCCGGCCGACGTGCCGAGGATCGCGACGAACATCGGCTCACCGGACTCCGCGGCGTGCGCCGCCGCCTCGCCGTACCAGCGGCGGGCGCCGGCGAGGTCGCCGCCGAGCCGGTCCAGATCGCCGAGCAGCACCCGGACCAGCACGACGCAGTGCACCGACGGCGCCGCGAGCCCGGCCAGGCCGGTCAGCTCGGCCCGGGCCTGCTCCGGCGCGCCGGTCCAGGCGTGCAGCTGGGCCAGCCAGGCGCGCTGCTCGATCGCCTCGTCGGACGGGTCCAGCCGCCGGCGCAGCCCGATCGCCCGCTCCAGCGCGGGCGCCGCGGCGGCGTCAGCAGACCTGGTCCGCATCAGCGCCAGGAAGGTCAGCGTCGTCGACTCGCCCCAGAGGTCGCCGGCCGCCCGGTACGCCGACGCCGCGCCGTCGAGGTCGGCGATCGCGCCGGCCAGGTCGCCGCCGGCGCCGGCGAGCATCGAGCGGACCAGCAACAGCCCGCCGCGGGTCCAGTCGCCGGCGGCGGGCAGCAGGCGGTCGGCCGCGGCCAGGCCGGCCCCGGTCTCGTCGGCCAGCAGCGCCAGCAGCGGGTCCAGCAGCGGAAGGACCGGGTGCCCGGCGGCCGGCGCCGCGCCGGCCCACCCGCGCAGCCGGCCGGCGATCGCCGGCGCCGCCTCGGGGTTGTGCTCGCCGAGCAGCGCGTTGAGCACGTAGTACGCGACGACGACCGCGCGGTGCTCCGGGTCGGCCGGGCCGTCGAGCTCGACCAGGCGGCGCAGCCGGTGCGTGGTCGCGGTGTGGTCCGACGAGATCGTCCAGTACTGCGCCAGCGCGGCGCCCAGCCGGACCGCCGTCGCCGGATCCGTGCCGACGGCCAGCTGCACCGCGGCGCGCAGGTTCTCCCACTCGCCGCGCAGCCGCACCAGCCACTGCGGCTGGTCCGCCGACCGCAGGCCCGGCTCGGCCCGCTCGGTCAGCTCCAGCACCGACGCGACCAGCGCGGCCTCCGCGGCCGCCCGGCGCCCGGAGGCGGTCAGCCGGGCCAGCGCGAACTCGCGGATCGTCTCCAGCATCCGGTACCGCGGCTGCGCGCCCTCGGCCAGCTGCAGCAGCGACTTGTCGACCAGCGCCGCGAGCAGCTCGGGCGCGTCCGGGCCACCCTGCGCGGCGGCGCTGGCCGGCGTCACGACCGGGACGACGGCCAGCCGCTCCAGCAGCGTCCGTTCCGGCTCGGTGAGCAACTCCCAGCTCCAGCCGACCAGATCGCGCAGGGTGCGATGCCGCTGGTCCGCGGTGCGGGCGCCGCGGGTGAGCACGTCGAACCGGTCGCCGAGGCGGTCCGTCAGCTCGGCCAGCGGCAGCGACCGCAGCCGGGCGGCGGCCAGCTCGATCGCCAGCGGCAGCCCGTCCAGGCGGCGGCAGACCTCGGCGACCAGCGCCGGGTCCAGGTCCAGCTCCGGCCGGACGTCGTGGGCGCGCTCGGCGAACAGCCGGACGGCGTCGGCCGGCGCCAGCGGACGGACCTCGTGCAGCGCCTCGCCGGGCAGCCGCAGCGGCTCGCGGCTGGTCGTCAGCACCCGCAGCCGCGGGCAGCGACGCAGCAGCTCGCCGGCCAGTTCCGCCGCGGCGTCGACGACGTGCTCGCAGTTGTCCAGCAGCAGCACGATCTCGCTGCCGCCGAACGACTCGACCAGCCGCTCGACGGCGGTGCGCCCGGCCGGCTCGACCGTGCCCGGCGCCGGCAACGCGTCGGCGGCGGCCTGCGGCACCTCCTCCGGGTCGGCGACCGCGGCCAGCTCGACCAGCCGGACCGGCACCGGCAGCGTCGCGGCTGCGGCCACCGCCAGCCGGGTCTTGCCGGCGCCGCCCGGCCCGGTCAGCGTCACCAGCCGGGCTCGACTCAGCGCCTTCGTCACCTCGGCGAGGTCGTCGTCGCGGCCGATCAGCGAGGTCAGCGGCGCCGGCAGCGCCGGCCGGGCCGGCACCGGCTCGTCGGCGCGCAGCGCGTCCAGGTGAGCGGCGCGCAGCTGCGCGCCCGGGTCGGCGCCGAGCCGGTCGGCCAGCAGCGTCCGCGCGTCCTCGAACGCTTCCAGCGCCTCGGCCCGGCGGCCGGCCGCGACCAGTGCGCGCACGTGCAGCGCCCGCAGCCGTTCGCGCAGCGGCTGCTCGGCGACCAGCGCACGCAGCCGCACGGCGACGTCGGCGGCCGTGGTCCCCGCGGCCAGCTCCGCCTCGGCGAGGTCCTCGGCGGCGGCCAGCCGCAGTTCGTCCAGCCGGGACAGCACCGGGCCGGCGACCGCCGCCCCGTCGAGGTCGGCCAGCGGCCGGCCGCGCCACAGCGCCAGGGCCGCGCGCAGCGCCGTCACCGCCTCGGCGGCGGCGCCGGCCCGCAGCCGGTCCCGGCCGGCCCGGGCCAGCCGCTCGAACCGGCCCGCGTCGACGTCGTCGGCGGCCAGCTCCAGCCGGTAGCCGCCGGCGACCTGCCGCAGTTCGGCGCCGGTCCCCAGCAGCCGGCGCAGCCGCGACACGAGCGTCTGCACGGCGTTGACCGGATCGCCCGGCGGACCATCCGGCCAGACCGCGTCGACCAGCGCCGGCATCGGCACGACCGCGCCCGGCTCCAGCGCCAGCCGGGTCAGCAGCGCCCGCAGCCGCGCCCCGCCGACGGCGACGACCCTGTCGCCGTCGCTGAGCCGGACCGGCCCGAGAATGCCCACCTGCACGGACCCAGCCTGTCACGGCCGTCGGTGGACGACGCTCACCGATCACCACCACGCGGACGTGCTCAAGCGCTCGCGGTAGGTCTGACCGGCCACGAAGGCGAGTCTCGCAGGCGGCGCCGCCGGAGCCGCATGGGACAATGCGTGCCGTCACGACCGATTCCGGGGGGATTCACCATGAGCGACACCGCGTCCGCGACGATCGACCCGGAGCTGCACCGCCGCCTGGCCGCCGCCCTGTTCAACGACACGTGGCGGCTGATGGAGTCCGAGGACCGCTCCCCCGGCGACGACGTGCTGATGGTCCACCAGGCGCACGCGTCGGCGTACCACTGGCTGCAGGTCGGCACGCCGCACAACGTCGCCCGCAGCCACTGGCTGTGCTCGCGCGTCTACTGCGTCCTCGGACGGGGCGAGCCGGCGCTGTTCCACGCCCGGCTGGTGCTGTCGACGTGCCAGGACAACGGCATCGGCGACTGGGACCTGGCCTTCGCCTACGAGGCGCTGGCCCGCGCCCACGCCGTCGCCGGCGACGTGGACGAGGCGCGGCGCCACCTCGCGCAGGCCCGGGAGGCCGGCGCCGCCATCAGCACCGACGAGGATCGAGAGCTGCTGCTCGGCGACCTGGCGACGATCCCCGTCACACCCGGCGGATGACCCGCAGCAGGTACTCCTCGCGGTGCAGCGGGTCGTGGTCGGTGCGCGGACGCTCCGGCGGCGGGCCGGCGACCGGCTGGTAGCGCTCGAACCGGGTCTCCAGGACGCCTTCGCCGCGGGTCAGCGACGGCAGCAACTGCTGCAGCTCGTGGGCGTGCGCCGCCGGCAGATCGCCGTCGAGCAGATAGCCCTCCGGTGTCGCCGCGGGTGTTCCCGGCACCGCGCGCAGCCGTGCCAGCACCGGCAGCACCTGGCCCAGACAGTCCGCCGGCAGCTCCAGCACGAACCGGTGCACCGGCTCCAGCACGCAGGTCCCGGCCCGGGCCAGCGCCGTCGTCAGCACCAGTGGCGTCAGCAGCCGGAAGTCGCCGGCCGTGCTCGACATGCTCTTGTCGAACGTGGCGTGGGCGTGGCTCTGCCGAGGTGCGTACTGCGACCGGATCAGCGTCACCCGGCAGTCCGGCACGTCCCAGCCGTGCAGCCCCTGCCGCAGCGTCTCGTGGACGGTCTCGTCGATCGCCCGCAGGAACGCCGGTGGCAGCGATCCCAGCTCGATCTCGATGCCGAACCGCACCCCCTCGCGCTCGGCGGCCGGCTCGACCCGCAGCCCGATCCCGGCGAGGAACGGGTTGCCGTCCTGCTTCATCAACTCGACCGCCTCGCCCGTGCCGGTGACCCGCTCGACGTGGATCGTGGTGGACTCGCGGAAGTCGACGTCGAGGCCGTAGTCGGCGGCCAACGTGGCCTGGACGACCTCCTTCTGCACCTCGCCGTAGAGCGAGACCGACACCTCCTGCCGCAGGTCGTCCTGACGCAGGTCGATCAGCGGGTCCTGCTCGGCCAGCTGGGCCAGCGCGGCGTGCAGCGCGCCCCGGTCCCGCGCCCGTCGCGGCACGACGACCGTCTCCAGGGTGGGCGGCGCGAAGTGGTGCTCGGCGGACTCGGCGCGTTCGCCGAGGGTGTCGCCGATGCGCACGCCGGTCAGGCCCCACACCTTGGCGATCCGGCCGGCGCCGGCCTCGCCCCGCGGCCGGGCGCCGCCGCCGTCGAAGACGCTCAGCGCGGTGACCCGGCCGGCGGCCAGCCGGTCGCGGACGCGCAGCGTGCCGGCGACCATGCGGACGTAGGCGACCTTCTCACCGGCCGGCCCGCGCTCGACCTTGAAGACGGTGCCCTGCGGCCGCCCGTCGGCGCCGTCCTGCGGGGTGGACGGCAGCAGCCGCGCGATGCCCGCCGTCAGCTCCGCGACGCCGGCGCCGGTGATCGCCGAGCCGGCGAAGACCGGGTGCACCTGCGCGCGTCGCGACTGCCGGGCCAGCGATCGCAGCAGCCGCCGGTGCGTCACCGCCGCCGGGTCCTCGACGTAGTCGGCGAGCAGCGCGTCGTCGCCGTCGGCGAGCGCGTCCACCAGCCGCGCGTCGAGCCCGTCGTCGCTGGTGAACGGGCGGAACCTGGCCGCCGCGGTGCCCTGCCCGGTGGCCGTGCCGAGCGGCACGATCCGCGGCGTCAGCTTCGCGGCCAGCTGCGCGGTGACGGCGTCGAGGTCGGCGCCGGCGCGGTCGAGCTTGTTGACGAAGATCAGCGTCGGCAGGCGCAGGCGGCGCAGCGTGCGCATCAGCACCCGCGTCTGCGCCTGCACCCCCTCGACCGCCGACACGACCAGCACGGCGCCGTCGAGCACGCCGAGCACCCGCTCCACCTCGGCGATGAAGTCCGGGTGGCCGGGTGTGTCGATGAGGTTGACCGCCGTGTCGCCGATGGTGAACGCGACGACGGCGGATCTGATGGTGATGCCGCGCTGGCGCTCCAGCGCGAGCGAGTCGGTCTGGGTGCTGCCGGCGTCGACGCTGCCGACCTCGTCGATGACACCGGCGGCGTACAGCAGCCGCTCGGTGAGGCTGGTCTTACCGGCGTCGACGTGCGCGAGGATGCCCAGGTTGAGCGTACGCAATGAGCTTCGAGTCCCTTGCTCGGACGAATGGAGTCACTGGGGTGGACCCGAAAGCTCGGCGCATGACGCTCTCCCTTCTCACTCGCTGGTGGTGTCCAGTCGATCACCGGCCGGTGCGCGCGGGCAACCGGTTTTCCGCGCGAGTGTCACGGTTCGAGGTGGGACAGTGTCGAGGACACTCGGTGGCCCCCATCGGGCCTACGGTGCTGACATGCACCAGCGACTCGACGGGCGGCGGCTGAACCGGGCGACGCTCGCGCGCCAGCACCTGCTCGGCCGCGTCGGCCGATCGGCGCTGGACGTCGTCCGCGACGTCGGCGGGCTGCAGGGCCAGGATCCGGACCCGCCGTACGTCATGCTGTGGAACCGGGTCGAGGGCTTCACCGTCGCGCGGCTGACGGCGCTGCAACTGGACCGCAGCGTCGTCCGGGCGACGCTGTTCCGCGGCACGCTGCACCTCGTCGCGACCGACGACTACCTGTGGCTGCGGCCGCTGCTGGCGCCGATGCTGGCCCGCTGGCAGCGCGGCGCCTGGGGCAAGGCCCTCGACGGCGTCGACCCGGACGACCTCGCGAAGGCGGCGGCGGACCTGCTCGACGACGGCCGGCTGACCCGGCCCCGGCTCGCTGCCGCGCTGGCCGCCCGCTGGCCCGGGCACAACCCGACGGCGCTGGCCCGGTCGGTGCAGGGGCTGCTGCCGGTCGTCCACCCGCCGCCGGACGGGCTGTGGAACCGGCACGGGCCGGCGCACATCGCGCTGGCCGGCAACTGGCTGGGCCGGCCGCTGTCCCCCGGCGTGCCGCCGAGCACGCTGGTCCGGCGCTACCTGGCCGCGTTCGGCCCGGCGACGGTGAAGGACGTCCAGGCGTGGAGCGGGCTGACCCGGCTGCGCGAGGTCGTCGAGGCGATGCGCCCGGAGCTGCTGACATTCGCCGGCGAGCACGGCGAGGAGCTGTTCGACCTCCCCGACGCGCCACGTCCGGACCCGGACACGCCCGCGCCGCCGCGGCTGCTCGCCCTCGCCGACAACGTCGTCCTGGGCTTCGCCGACCGCTCCCGCCTGGTCGGCCCGGAGGCGGCGACGCGGATCGGCTGGGAGGCCGCCGTCCTGATCGACGGCGAGGTGGCCGGCTTCTGGACCATGGCGGTGGACGACGACGCCGCCACGCTGACGGCCGAGCTGCTGCGTCCGCTCACGGGCGACCAGGAGACGGAGCTCGAGGCCGAGGCGTCCCGGCTGCTGGCGTTCGCCGCCCCCGCCGCCGACCGGCGCGACGTCCGGCTGCGGATCCCCGCCGGCAAGGCCTAGAACCTCCGCCGCAGCGGTCCGGCCAGCGACCCGCGCGACCCGACCTCGACGGCGGACAGGCCGAGCCAGCCGGCCAGCCGGGACAGCTCCTCGGCCAGCGCCGGAACCACCTCGTCCTCGGAGGCGGCGGGCTCGAGGAACGCGCCCGGGACCAGGAGCGCCCCACGCGGCCGGTCCGCCTTGACGTCCACGCGCGCCACCAGCGCGTCACCGAGCAGGAACGGCAGCACGAAGTACCCGAACTCACGCTTGTCCGGCTTCACGTACAGCTCGAAGCTGTGCCGGAAGCCGAACAGCCGCCGCACCCGGCCGCGTTCCCACAGCAGCGAGTCGAACGGCGACAGCAGCGCCCGCCCGTCGACGGCGCGCGGGATCGGGCCCGGCGCCAGCCAGGCCGGGTCCGCCCATCCCTCGACCCGCGCCGGCGCCAGCTCCCCCGACGACACCAGCTCGCGCAGCCGGGCCCGGGTCTCGACGCCGGGCAGCCGGAAGTAGTCGGCGACGTCGCGGGCGGTGGCGACGCCGAGGGCGGCCATCGCCCGGCGGACCAGCTCGCGCTGACCGTCGGCCAGGGACAGGCCGGGCGCCGCGAGCACGGCCGACGGCAGCACCCGGGACGGGACGTCGTAGAGCCGCTCGAACCCGCGCCGCCCGGCGGCCGCCAGCTCGCCGGCGTCGAACAGCCCCTCCAGTGCGGACTTGCCGTCCGACCAGCGGTACCAGAGCAGCGTCGAGTCGGCGTACCCCGCGCGGGCGGACCGGTCCCGCGGCGCCTTGTCGGCCAGGTCCGCGTACGCCAGCGGCCCGCGCGCGCCGACCTCGGCGGCCAGCGCGTCCAGGTAGCCGGGCCGCTCCCGCTCGACCCGGTCGCGGAACCGCCGCCAGGACGGCTGCTCGGCCCGCCGCCGCATCCGCCAGCGCAGCGCCGGGTGCAGCTCGACGGGGACGAACGACATCGCGTGCCCCCAGTACTCGAACCCGTGCCGTCGCCGGTACACGACATCGTCGAGCAGCTCCGGCGCGGACGCCCCGAGCCGCGAGTACAGCGTCAGATAGTGCGACCGCACCAGCACGTTGACGGCGTCCAGCTGGACCGCGCCGAGCGCCCGCAGCACCGACCGCACCCGCGCCGCCGTCACCGGCGCAGCCGGCGGCGGGCGGTCGAGCAGCTGGGCCCGCAGCGCGATCCGGCGCGCCTGCGCGAGCGACAGCTGCCCGGTCACGGCTACCCGGCGGTTTCCCGGACGACGTCGCGGGCGGGCTTGTCGGTGCGCAGCCCCTTGTAGGCGGGGTGGCGCAGGGTGCCGATCGCGGTCCACTCGGCGAACGCGACCTCGCACACCAGCTCCGGCCGGACGAACACGCAGCCGCGCTTGTCCGGCTGCGCGCCGACGAACGGGCTGGCGCCCGACGCGAGCGGCGCCAGCAGCCCGGCCAGCCGCCGCCGCTCGGCCACCGTGAACCCGGTGCCGACCCGGCCGGAGTAGCGCAGCTCGTCGCCCTCGTAGACGCCGATGGCGAGGGCGCCGAGGGTGCCGCTCAGGCCGCCCTCACCGGCGAACCAGCCACCGATGACGACCTCCTGGCGGTTGACGTTCTTCACCTTCAGCCAGTCGGTCCCGCGCTTGCCAGGCTGGTAGCGGCTGGCCAGCCGCTTGGCGATGACGCCCTCCAGCCGCTGCGCCTTCGTCGCCTCGAGCATCGCCGCGCCGTTCCCGGCGACGTAGTCCGGCCGCTGCCAGCCCGAGCCGCCGGACGGCAGCAGCTCGTCCAGCGCGGCCCGCCGCTCCTCGTACGTCGCGTCGAGCAGCGACCGGCCGTCAAGGTAGAGCAGGTCGAACAGCAGGTACACCGCCGGAGCGCCGGTCACCAGCCGGTCCGACAGCCCGGACACCTCGACGTTCATCCGCGACTGCAGCTTCTCGAACGACGGCCGGCCGGTGTCGTCGAACGCGACGATCTCGCCGTCGAGCACCGCGTCGCGCCCGTCCAGCGCGGCCGCGACACCGTGCACGTCGGGATACACCCGGGTCACGTCGCGCAGCGTGCGGCTGGACAGCTTCACCTCGCCGCCGGACACGTAGGCGATGGTCCGGACACCGTCCCACTTCACCTCGAAGCCCCAGCGGTCGTCGTCGGCCGGCAACCGGTCCGACAGCGTCGCCATCATCGGGGTGATGGTGCCCGGCCGCGGCATCACGACCGCGAGCGCTTCTCTCGGATCTTCATCGCGATGTCCAGCGGAGTGCCCTCGAAGCCGAACTCCTCGCGCAGCCGCCGCTCCACGAACCGCCGATACGACGGCTCCAGGAAACCGGTGGTGAACAGCACGAACCGGGGCGGGCGGGTGTCGGCCTGGGTGGCGAACATGATCCGCGGCTGCTTTCCGCCACGCACCGGGTGCGGGTGGGCGGCGACCAGCTGGCCGAGGAACGCGTTCAGCTTGCCGGTCGGGATCCGCTGGTCCCAGCCCTCGAGCGAGGTGTCCAGCGCGCGGACCAGCCGGTCGACGTGCCAGCCGGTGCGCGCGGAGACGTTGATCCGCGGCGCCCAGGCGACCCGATCCAGCTGCCGGTCGATCTCGCGGTCGAGCGTGTCGCGGCGCTCCTCGTCGAGCAGGTCCCACTTGTTGAACGCCAGCACCAGCGCCCGGCCGGCGTCGACGACCATCGAGATGATCCGCAGGTCCTGCTCGGCCAGCGGCTCGCTGGCGTCGATGAGCACGACGGCGACCTCGGCCCGCTCCAGCGCGGCGGCGGTGCGCAGCGACGCGAAGTACTCCGCGCCGGACGCCTCGTGCACCCGGCGGCGGATGCCGGCGGTGTCGATGAGCCGCCACTCGCGATCGCCCAGCTCGATCAGCTCGTCGATCGGGTCGACGGTGGTGCCGGCGACGGAGTCGACGACGACGCGGTCCTCGCCGGCCAGCTTGTTCAGCAGGCTGGACTTGCCGACGTTCGGCTTGCCGACCAGCGCGACCCGGCGCGGGCCGCCCTCGAGCCCGTCGAAGGACTCCGGCGGCGCGTCGGGCAGCGCGGCGACGACGGCGTCGAGCAGGTCGCCGCTCCCCCGGCCGTGCAGCGCCGACACCGGGTACGGCTCGCCCAGCGCGAGGTTCCACAGCGCCGCCGCGTCGGCCTCGCCGCTGGGCCCGTCGACCTTGTTCGCCACCAGCAGCACCGGCTTGCCGGACCGGCGCAGCAGCTTCGCGACCGCCTCGTCGGTGTCGGTGGCGCCGACGGTGGAGTCGACGACGAACATGACGACGTCGGCGGCGGCCATGCCGACCTCGGCCTGCGCGGTGATCCGCGCCGCCATGCCCTTCGCCTCCGGGTCCCAGCCGCCGGTGTCGAGCAGCGTGAACGACCGCCCGGCCCAGGCGGCGTCGTAGGCGACGCGGTCGCGGGTGACGCCGGGCACGTCCTCGACGACCGCCTCGCGGCGGCCGAGAATGCGGTTCACCAGCGTCGACTTACCCACGTTGGGACGGCCGACGACGGCCACGACGGGCGTGTAGACGTCCGCCTCGGCGACGGCCTCCAGGGCCTCCGCCGGGATCTGCTCACTCACTTGCGCTCCTCGCTCCGGGACGCCACGGCCTCGCGGTGGGCCACCAGGGCTTCGCGCAGCTGTTCGGTCGCCGCGTCGAGGGCCGAGCGCGTGCGCCCGCCGCCCGCCGGCAGCGTGACCGGACGGCCGAAGACGACCTCGACCCGGGACCGCAGGCCGGGCATCCCCCCCAGGGTACGTCCCCGGGACGCCGTTCCCGTGAACACGACCGGGATGACGGGCGCGCCGGAGCGCAGCGCGAACCAGGCCAGGCCGGTCCGCAGCTCGGAGAAGTCGCCGGCGCCGCGGGTGCCCTCGGGGAACACGACCAGCACCCGGTCGGCGTCGAGCACGCCGATGCCGGACTTGACCATGCTTCGGCTGGGGTCGTCGCGATCGAGCGGGATCTGCCCGACGCCGTGCAGCAGCCAGCCCAGCGGCCCCTTGAACAGCTCCTTCTTCGCCAGCGTGTGCACCGGCCGCGGGCAGGTGCCCATGAGCAGCGGCGCGTCGAGGAAACCGGTGTGGTTGGGCGCCAGGATGACCGGCCCGGTCCGCGGCACGTGCTCGGCGCCGGTGATCGTCACCCGGTACAGCAGCCGGGCCAGCGTCCAGGCGGCGTACTTGCCGAAGACCGAGCCGCGGTAGGTCGGCAGGCCGGAGTCGCTCACGCCCGCACCCCCGTGCGGGCCTCCACCAGCTTCAGGACGGCGGCGACGGTCTCGTCCAGCGACAGCAGCGAGGAGTCGACGACGTCGACGCCGTCGGCGGCCTGCTGGAAGCTGGCGACGGTGGAGTCGTCGGCGTCGCGGCGGACCACTTGGTCGCGGGTCGCGTCGACGGCGTCGGCGTCGGCGCTGCCGTGCACTTCCAGCGCGCGGCGGGACAGCCGGACCTGCTCGTCCGCCGTCAGCAGCACCCGGACCGGCGCGTCCGGCGCGACGACGGTCGTGATGTCGCGGCCCTCGATCACGACGCCGCCGGCCCGGGCCACGGCCTGCTGCCGGGCCACCAGCTCGGCCCGGACGCCCAGGTTGGTGGCGACGGCGCTGACGGCGGCGGAGATGCGGCTGGTGCGGATCGCCGCGGCGATGTCGGCGCCGTCGACGGACAGCGTCTCGATCTCCGGGTCCAGCCCCTGCTCCAGCCGCAGCTCGCGGGCCAGCTGCGCCACCCGCTCGGTGTCGGCGAGGTCGACGCCGCGCTCCAGCGCCCACCAGGTGACCGCCCGGTACATCGCGCCGGTGTCGAGATAGCGCAGGCCCAGCGCCGCCGCGACCCGGCGGGCCACCGTCGACTTCCCGGAGCCGGAGGGGCCGTCGATGGCGACGACGAGGTGAGCGAGGTCGGTTTCGGACACGTCCAGAAGGGTACCGGCCGCCGGTCAGCCGCGGATGGTCCACCCGCGTGCCCGAAGCGACCCCGTCAGCTCGTCCTCGGCGCCGGGGCGCACGTCAAGCTCGACCAGGCCGATCGGCTCGCCCGGGCTGTGCTCGATCCGCACGTCCTCGACGTTGACGCCGGCCGCGCCGGCGTCGGCGAACAGCGCGGCCAGCTGGCCGGGCCGGTCGTCGACGGCGACGATGACGGTGCCGAACTCGGTGCGCGCGCTGCCGTGCTTGCCGGGCAGCCGGGACCGGCCGTCGACGCCGTCGCGGAGCAGCTCGCGCAGCACCGGCTGGCCGGCGACCGGCGCCTCCAGCGCGCTCATCAGCCGGTCCAGGTCCGAGCGCAGCCCGGCCAGCACCGGGCGCACGGCGGCCGCGTTCGCCGTCAGGATCTCGGTCCACAGCTCCGGGTCGCCGCCGGCGATGCGGGTGACGTCGGTGACGCCGGGGCCGGCCAGGCGCACCTCGTGCCCCGGCGCGCCGGCCAGCCGGCCGGCCATCAGCGCGGCGACGACGTGCGGCGTGTGCGAGACGAGCGCGACCGCTGCGTCGTGCTCAGTCGCCGTCATCGTCATCGGGACGGCGCCGGCCAGCCGGGCGACCGCGAGCGCGCGGGTCACCGCCTGCTGGTGGGTGCCGTCGTCGGGGCAGATCACCCACGGGCGGCCGGCGAACAGGTCGGCCAGCGCTGCGCTCGGTCCGCTGACCTCGCGGCCGGCCATCGGGTGGCTGCCGACGTAGCGGCCGGGGTCGGGCACCCGCTCGCGCACCTGCGTCGTCGGCAGCACCTTCACGCTCGCGACGTCGGTCGCGTACTCGGCCCGGCCGCCGGACATCACCTCGCCGACTACCGTCGCGACGGCCTCCGGCGGCACCGCGACGACGGCCAGCGCGGCCGGCTCGGCCGGCGTCTCGGGCTCGGCGTGGCCGGCGCCGAGCCGGATCGCCTCGGCGAGGAACTCCGGCTTCGCGTCGGCCAGCCGGACGTCGACGCCGGCCCGGGTCAGCGCCAGCCCGAGCGACGTGCCGACCAGCCCGGTCCCGACGACGAGGACGGCGCGGCCGCCGAAGGGGTCCATCACCGGTCCGCGAGGTCGTCGCGCAGCACCGTCGTGCCGTGCAGGTACACGTGCCGGATCTCCGAGCGCGGCTTGGTGGTCTCGACGTGCGCCATCAGCCGCACCACCCGCGGCAGCGCGCCGGCGACGCCGATCTCCTGCGCGCACATCATCGGCACGTCGGTGATGCCGAGCTGGCGCACCGCCACGGCCGGGAACGCCGAGCGCAGGTCCGGCGTCGCGGTGAGGAAGATGCTGATGACGTCGTCAGGCGTCAGCTCGTTGCGGTCGAGCACCGCGGTCATCAGCTCGGCGGTCCGCTCCAGCAGGTGCCCCGCCTCGTCGGCGTCGAGCTGGGTGGCCCCCCGTATCGCGCGTACAGTCACGAGACAGCAAGGTACCCGTTGCGCCCTCGAAGCCGCGTCCGACCGCCCTTCGTCAGGCAAACCACGTGACCTGGACGACCACGATCCGTTCGCCGCGGACATCGGTCAGGTAGGTGAGCATGACCCGGCCGCGACTCTCGGTTCGCGGGCCCGGACTGGGTCCGGTGTAGAAGCTCCGTCGAGAAACACCATGGAGCCGCTCGGCTTCGGCTACGGCCTCGGCTGGGAGACTGCTGAGCAGATCGTCGGGACTGACCTCCCAACGCCACTCAGCCACCGGCGACCACGCGATGAGCCGCCCTGACGATCTCACCGGCCGCGCGGATGGCGTCGTCACGAACCTGCGGATCGTCACTGTCCATGGCTCGCTCCGCCGCCTGCAGACGTCGTGCTGTGTCTGGATGGCGTTCGATCTCGACGGTCACGCCCCACTGGTAATAGAACATCCGGATCGGAAGGACCGTGTCCTCCTCGCCGGCCCGGACGAACGCTTGCGCATGTCCTCGAAGAACTCCGGCAGCCGCGACGGCGCCACAGCCGCCACAGCCTGGCGGAGCGCGGCCAGAGTCAACGACGGCCTCGCGACGATCGCACCGTCGTCGTCGACGTCACGTACGGTCATCGGAGCACTCCGTCCCTGCGGTCAGCGGACCACACAGCCTCAGGATAGCGATCGCGACCGACGGATCAGGTGTTCCGCGCTACGGGGGCGTGATCGGGTCAGAGCCCGACGTCGTGGTAGAGGGCGGCGACCTCGGCCTTGGTCAGGGTGCGGGTGTTGCCGGGCCGCAGCTCGCCCATCGCGACCGGGCCGATGTGGGTGCGGACCAGCCGCTTCACCGGATGCCCGACCGCCTCCAGCAGCCGCCGGACGATGTGCTTGCGGCCCTCGTGCAGTACCACCTCGACCATGACCCGGGTGCCGGCCCGCCCCACGACGCGGAAGGAGTCGACCCGGACGGGGCCGTCCTCGAGCTCGATGCCGGCCCGCAGCTCGCGGCCGAGCGCCGGCGCGACGGGGCCGGGCACCTCGGCGACGTAGGTCTTCAGCACCTCGTACGACGGGTGGGCGAGGCGGTGCGCCAGCTCGCCGTCGTTGGTGAGCAGGATCAGGCCCTCGGTGTCGGCGTCGAGCCGGCCGACGTGGAACAGCCGCTCGCGCCGGCCGCGGACATAGCCGCTGAGGTCGGGCCGGCCCTCCGGGTCGTCCATGGTGCTGACGACACCCGTCGGCTTGTTCAGCGCGAGGTACACCTGGCCGCTCTCGGCCGTCGTGATGCGCGACCCGTCGACCTTGATGACGGCGGTCGCGGGGTCGACCCGGGTGCCGAGCGTGCGCACCACCTGGCCGTCGACCTCGACGCGGCCGGCGGCGATCAGCGCCTCGCTGGCCCGGCGGCTGCCCACCCCGGCGGCCGCCAGCACCTTCTGCAGCCGCACCCCTTCGTCAGGCATTCTCGGTGTCACGTTCCTCGATGGAGTCGGCGTCGGGCAGGTACGGCGCCAGCGGCGGCAACTCGTCGATCGAGGCCATGCCGAGGCGCTCCAGGAAGTAGGACGTGGTGCGGTAGAGGATCGCGCCGGACTCCGGGTCGGCGCCGGCCTCCTCGACCAGCCCGCGGGCGGTCAGCGTGCGCATGACGCCGTCGCAGTTCACGCCGCGGACGGCAGACACCCGGGCCCGGCTGACCGGCTGCCGGTAGGCGACGACGGCCAGCGTCTCGAGCGCGGCCTGGGTCAGCTTGGCGTGCTGGCCGTCCAGCACGAACCGCTCGACGACGGGCGCGCAGGAGGCGTGTGTGTAGAACCGCCAGCCGCCGCCGATCTCGCGCAGCTCGAAGCCGCGGCCGGGCCGGGCGTACTCGTCGCGCAGGATCTCCAGCACGTCGGAGACCTCGCCGCGCGGGCGCTCCAGCACCTGGGCGAGCGTGACCACGTCGATCGGCTCGTCGACGACCAGCAGGATCGCCTCGACGGCCGCGCGCAGGCTCGGCTCGTCGATGTCACTCACCGGCCGCCTCCTCGTCGAACTCCGCGCCCACCGACATGTCCTCCTCGTCGTCGCCGGTCCACCGCACCGTCAGCTCGCCGAGCGCGACGACCTGCTCGAACGCGACCGCCTTCTCGCGGTACAGCTCCAGCAGCGACAGGAACCGGGCCACGACGTGCAGGGTCGTCGGGCAGTCGGCGGCCAGCGTGCGGAACGTCAGCACCCGCGACCGGCGCAGCCGCTCCACGACGATGACGGCCTCCTCGCGGACGCTGACCCGCGGCTGGTGCAGGTGCGCCAGGCCGACCAGCGGCGGTGGCTTCGGCGTCAGCACCTTGGCCGCCAGCATCGCCAGCTCCTCCGGGCCCAGCCCGACGACGACCTCCGGCAGCAGCGAGGAGTACCGCTCCTCCAGCCCGACGGCGCGCGGGAAGCGCAGCGCCTCGTCGGCGAACCGGGCCGCCAGCACGCCGGCGACTTCCTTGTACGCCTTGTACTGCAGCAGCCGGGCGAACAGCAGGTCGCGCGCCTCGAGTAGGGCGAGGTCGTCCTCGTCCTCGACCTCGCCGCTGGGCAGCAGCCGGGCCGCCTTGAGGTCCAGCAGCGTCGCGGCGACGACGAGGAACTCGCTGGTCTCGTCCAGGTCCCAGTCAGCCGTCTTGATGTAGGCGATGAACTCGTCGGTGACCTGCGACAACGCCACCTCGGTGACGTCGAGCTTGTGCTTGGCGATGAGCGTGAGCAGCAGGTCGAACGGGCCCTCGAAGTTGTCGAGGTGCACCTCGAAGGCCGAGCCCTCGTCCTGCTCGGGCTCCAGCAACAGCGTGGTCGCGTCGGTCACGGGCGAGCCGGCTCCCAGCGGGCCAGGACCTCGCGGGCCAGCTGACGGTAGGCCGAGGCGCCGCGCGACGACGGCGCGAAGCTGGTGATCGGCAGCCCGGCGACGGTGGTCTCGGGGAACCGGACGGTGCGGCCGATGACGGTGTGGAACACCTTGTCGCCGAACGCCTCGACCAGCCGGGACAGCACCTCGCGGCCGTGCACCGTGCGGGAGTCGTACATGGTGGCCAGCAGACCCTCGATCTCCAGCTCCGGGTTGAGCCGGTCGCGCACCTTCTCGATCGTCTCCTGCAGCAGCGCGACGCCGCGCAGCGCGAAGTACTCGCACTCCAGCGGCACGATGACGCCGTCGGCGGCGGTGAGCGCGTTGACCGTGAGCAGCCCCAGCGACGGCTGGCAGTCGACCAGCATGAGGTCGTAGTCCGCGGTCAGCGGCTTGAGAATGCGAGCCAGCGCCTGCTCGCGGCCGACCTCCGTGACCAGCTGGATCTCCGCCGCGGACAGGTCGATGTTGGCCGGCAGCAGGTCCATGCCCTCGATCGGCGTCTTCTGGACGATGTCGGCGGCGCGCAGCGACGGGTCCATCAGGACGTTGTAGATGGACAGCTCGAGGTCGTGCGCGTCCAGACCCAGGCCGACCGACAGCGCGCCCTGCGGGTCGAAGTCGACCAGCAGCACCCGGCGGCCGTAGTCGGCCAGCGCGGCGCCCAGGTTGATCGTGGTGGTGGTCTTCCCCACGCCGCCCTTCTGGTTGCACATGGCGACGATGCGCGCCGGGCCGTGGTGGTCCAGCCGCTTGGGCTTCGGGAAGTCGACCGGGGGACGGCGCGTGGGTCCGAGATCGAGCTCAGGCTCGGTGTCGAACGGCAGCACGCCCGCGGCGTCCGGCTTCGAGGGTGCCACGTCGTTCAGAGCTCCTCGATGGTCGTTTGAGTGGCCTTCTACGCTTCGTCCTGGGAGGGGAGCCTACCTCGCGCGGGCGGCGCGGACCCGCGGGCGCGCGGGTGGGCGGCCACATAGACCTCGCGGAGCTGGTCGACCGTCACCAGCGTGTACACCTGAGTGGTCGTGACCGAGGCGTGGCCGAGCAGCTCCTGCACCACCCGGACGTCGGCGCCGCCCTCCAGCAGGTGCGTCGCGAACGAGTGCCGCAGCGTGTGCGGCGTGACCGCGGTGCTCAGCCCGGCCCGCCCGGCCGCCGTGCGCAGCACCGTCCAGGCGCTCTGCCGGGACAGCCGGCCGCCGCGGGCGTTGAGGAACAGCGCAGGTGTGCCCCTACCCGTCCCGACCAGCGCCGGCCGGGCCCGGACCAGGTACGCGTCGACGGCCTCCCAGGCGTAGCTGCCCAGTGGGACGACGCGGTCCTTGCCGCCCTTGCCGCGCAGCAGCACCGTGCCGGACTCGCCGTCGAGGTCGTCCAGGTCCAGGCCGACGGCCTCGGAGATGCGTGCGCCGCAGCCGTACAGCACCTCCAGCAGCGCGCGGTCGCGCAGCACCCGCGGCCCCTCGCCGATCGACGCGGCCTCCAGCAGCCGCTCCACCTGGGCCAGCGGGATCGCCTTGGGCAACCGCCGCGGCGGGGTCGGCGGGCGGACGGCGCCGGCCGGGTCGCCGTCGGACAGACCCTCGCGGTGCAGGAACCGGTGCAGCCCGCGGACGGCGACGACGGTGCGCGCGGCCGAGCTGGCGCCCAGCGCGACCCTGCCTTCGTCGCCCTCGCGCAGGCTGCGCAGGAACGCCGTCACGTCCTCCTCCTCGACCTTCTCCGGCGAGTCGCGGCCGCGATCGCGCAGGAACTCGGTGTAGCGGCGCAGGTCGCGGCGGTAGGAGGCGAGGGTGTTGGCGGCCAGCCCGCGCTCGACGGCGAGGTGGTCCAGGTAGCCGCGGACGGCGCGTTCCAGCGCGGACTCGGCGGTGTCCATACGGCGGCGGCTCCTCGGGGGCGGAACGAGGCTAGTGCAGGGCCTTCTCCAAGGCGACGGACGGCAGGCCGTGCGCCTCGGCGACCGGCTCGTAGACGATAGCGCCGTCGTGCACGTTCACGCCCTTCGCCAGTGCCGCGTCGGCTCGCGCCGCGTCGCGCCAGCCGCGGTTGGCCAGCTCGACCGCGTACGGCAGCGTGACGTTCGTCAGCGCGTAGGTCGAGGTGTGCGGCACCGCGCCGGGCATGTTGGCGACACAGTAGAAGATCGACTCGTGCACCCGGAACGTCGGGTCGTCGTGCGTGGTCGGGCGGGAGCTCTCGAAGCAGCCGCCCTGGTCGATGGCGATGTCGACCAGCACGCTGCCGGGCCGCATCTTCGCCACGAGCTCGTCGGAGACCAGTTTCGGCGCCTTCGCGCCGGGCACCAGCACCGCGCCGATCACCAGGTCGGCGTCGACGACGGCGGTCTCGATCTCGAACAGGTTCGACGCGATCGTCTGCGCCGTGCCGCCGTACAACTCCTCGACGTCGCGCAGCCGGGCCACGTTCTTGTCCAGCACCCACACGTCGGCCTGCATGCCCATCGCGATGACGGCGGCGTTCATGCCGGCCATCCCGGCGCCGATCACGACCACCTTCGCCGACTTCACGCCCGGCACGCCGCCGAGCAGGATGCCGCGGCCGCCCTGCGCCCGCTCCAGCACGTGCGCGCCGACCTGCGTCGCCATCCGGCCGGCCACCTCGCTCATCGGCGCCAGCAGCGGCAGCTGCCCGCCGGCGGTCTCGACCGTCTCGTAGGCGATCGCGGTGATGCCGGAGTCGAGCAGCGCCTGGGTGCACTCCTGCGACGCGGCGAGGTGCAGGTAGGTGAACAGCACCTGGTCGCGCCGCATGCGGTGGTACTCCTCCGCGATCGGCTCCTTGACCTTCAGCACGAGGTCCGCGTCGGCCCAGACGGTGTCGGCGTCCGGCGCGATCCGGGCGCCGGCCCCGGCGTACTCGTCGTCGCGCACCGACGAGCCCAGCCCGGCGCCGGACTGGACCACGACGTCGTGCCCGTTGCGCACGAGCTCGTGGACGCCGGCCGGGGTGATCGCGACGCGGTACTCGTTGTTCTTGACCTCGGTTGGTATGCCGACCAGCACTGGGTTCCCACCTTCTCGGTCCTCCCGACGACGCTGTCGGGGACGCCGCCCCCGGTGGACGGCGGGGCGAGTCTAAATCGACTCGCGGGTCTCCGTCCCGGTCACGTCATGACAAGTGAACACCCCCACATTTTCGCTCCGTCCTAGGGAAAACGCGAGGATTTGCCGGCCCGGGCCTCACACAGCAGGACGGAGGCGCACACGGCGGCGTTCAGCAAGTCCCCGCTACCGAGCATGGTGATGCCGATGCGCTGGTAGCCCGCCGCGTAGAAGTCATCACGGACGCCGTACTTCTCCGACCCGATCACGATGGCGGTGCGCCCGGAGTAGTCGGCGTGGCGAGAGTCGATCGACTCGTCCAGGTGCGGAACGGTGATGCTCATCCCCTGAGAGGCGCGCAGCACCTTGGGATGCGACATCCGCGTCTTGCGGTGCGTCAGCACCAGACAGTCGGCTCCCACCGCGTCCATGGTCCGGAGCATGGTGCCCAGATTCCCGGGGATCTCGACGCCGTCGGTGACGAGGACCAGCGCGGACTCCGCGAGCGGGATCGCGTCGGGCGTCCACGGCGGCATCTCGGCCAGCACGACCAGGCCGTCGGCCCGTCCGCCGCGCTCGATCCCGCGTCGAGCACGTCGGACGCCTCCCAGACGCCGTCGGCGACCAGGAGTCCGAACCGGTTGGGCGCGGTGTTCCGCTGGATGTCGCGCACCAGCTTGACCGCACTGTGCCCAGCGCCGATCTGCCTGAACTCCATCGGGTCGTCCAGCCCCCTCGCCGCTCGGCGGGAGCCGATCGTACGGAGCGCCGCCCGGGAACTCACCTGGATTTCCAGCCGCCTGCGGTAGACCTCTGCCATGCGCTTCTACGCCGACCGCCCGCAGCGGCGGAGACGACAGGTCATCGCCGACGTGCTCGGCCCGCTGTGGTGCGCCGGGATGATCGCCGGCGGGCTGGCCATCCGGCACTCGATCCGGTCCCGGACCAGCCCGGCCACGTTCCTCGAGACCAGCGCTGGAGCCCTGGCGGACGCGCTGGCCGAGACCGCGGACTCCATCGCCCGCGTGCCGCTGGCCGGCGAGGCGCTGGCCGAGTCGCTGCGGCGGGCGGCCGACGCCGCGGGGCGGATGAGCGCATCCGGCGCCAGTACGGCAGCCTCGATCGAGCGGGCCGGCGACGTGATCGGGCTGGTGGTGATCGTGCTGGCGCTGGCCGCGGCGGCGTACGTCTGGGTGCGGCCGCGCGTGCTCTGGTACCGCGCGGCGTCCGACGCCCGCGCCGTCGCGGCCTTCCCGGACCGCGACGACCTGCTGTCGGCGCGGGCGCTGGCGACGGCGCGGCTGCCGCGGATCGGCGGCGGGCTGGTGGCCGGGTGGCGCTCGGGTGACAGTTCCGCCGTCCGGGCGCTGGCGCGGGCCGAGTTGGACCGGCTGGGGCTGGACTACCCGCCGGATCTGTCACCCGAGGGCCACGGCGCGTCGACGGGGCGCAGCGCGTCGTAGCCGGCGCCGTCGCGGGCGGCCATCGCGGCCAGCGCGCCGGCGCACAGCGTCGCGTTCTGCACCTCGCCGGCCAGGACGGCGGCGACGAGGTCGTCCAGCGGCACCCACTCGACACCGAGGTCGGCCTCCTCGGCGACGCCGTCGAACCGCTCGTCGTCGGGCAGCGCCTCGACGCCGCGGGCGAGGAACACCCGGATCGCCTCGTCGGTCATGCCGGGCGAGGTCAGCAGGTCGATCAGCACCCGCCAGTCCGCGGCCCGGACGTGCCCCTCCTCGTACAGCTCGCGGGCGGCCGACTCGTGCGGCGGCTCCCCCGCGACATCGCGCAGCCCGGCCGGCAGCTCCACCGGCCGCAGCCCGACGGGGTGCCGGTACTGCCGCACGACCAGCACCCGGCCGGCGTCGTCGACGGCCACGACGGCGACCGCGCCGGGGTGCACGACGACGTCGCGGACGAACTCGCTGCCGTCGACCGGCGAGCGGACCGTATCGCTGCGCACGGCGATCACGTGGCCCTCGAACCGTGTCCTCGTCTCGGTCACGGGCCAGCTCAGCGGCTCGTCGCGCGGCGCGCTCACCGGGGGTTCGGCGGGGTGGGATGTCATCGCGTCCCCTCCGCCAGTGCGTCCAGCGACCGCCAGGCCATGCGCACGATCGGCACCTCCGCGCCGTGGTCGTCCCAGATGTCCGTGCCCGCCTCCTCGCCGCCGGCGGCCACGTAGAACCGGCGGGCCGGCTCGTTGGCCTCGATCACCCACAGGTACATGCGGCTGCCGGGGGCGAGCTCGCGCAGCCGGGCCGCGGTGAGCGCGACCAGCCGGCGGCCGACGCCCTGCCGCTTGAGGTCGGGGCGGACGTGCAGGTTGTCCAGCAGCGTGCCCCACTCGGGGTCGTCGTCGAGGACGCAGTGCGCGAACCCGGCCAGCCCGGCGTCGTCGCGCGCGACCAGCGTCAGCGTGCCGGTGCGGTCGGCGAAGCGGCGGGCCCACGAGGCGGTCCGCTCCCCGAGGAGATCACCGTCGAGGACGTCGTCGGGCAGGATGCCGCGGTAGGCGGTCTGCCAGCTCACCGCGTGCAGTTCGGCGATCGCCGCCGCGTCGCCGTCCACCGCGAGCTCGTAGCGGATGCTCATCTCACTCCGTCCGCCGCAGGAGCGCCAGGTACATCGCGTCGGTGCCGTGCCGGTGCGGCCACAGCTGCACGTCCGGGCCGTCGCCGAGGTCGGGGACGCCGGGCAGGTACGGCCGCGCGTCGACCCGCTCCACATCGTCGCGGCCGGCCAGCACGTCGTCGACCAGCGTCGCCGTCTCGGCCGGATGCGGCGAGCAGGTGATGTAGCCGACCAGCCCGCCGGGCCGGACCGACCACAGCGCGGACCGCAGCAGGTCGCCCTGCAGCTGCCGCAGCCCGGCGACGTCGGACGGGCGGCGCCGCCAGCGCGCCTCGGGCCGGCGGCGCAGCGCGCCCAGGCCGGTGCACGGCGCGTCCAGCAGGACGCGGTCGAAGTCGGCCTCCGGCCAGCTCGGCTTCGTCGCGTCGGCGACCAGGATCTCGTGCTCGCCGGGGTCGCCGGCCAGCGCCTGCGCGACCAGCCGGGCCCGGTGCTGGTGCTGCTCGACGGCGAGCAGCCGGCCGCCGCGCTCGGTCAGCAGCCCGGCCAGCAGCGCCGCCTTGCCGCCGGGACCGGCGCACAGGTCCAGCCAGCGCTCGTCCGGCGGGTCGACCGGCGCCGTGGCCAGCGCGAGCGCGACCAGCTGGCTGCCCTCGTCCTGCACCCCGGCCCGGCCGTCGCGAACCGCGGCCAGCCGGCCCGGCGACCCGGACTCGACGACGGCGCCGTACGGCGACCACCGGGTCGGCGTCGCCCCGCCCTCGACCAGCTCGGCGACCGTGCCGCGTCCGGGCCGCGCGGCCAGCGTCACGCCGGCCGGCTCGTTGTCCGCGCGCAGCGCCGCCTCCAGCTCCGCGTCGTCGCCGCCCAGGGCGTCGCGGAAGGCGCGGACGATCCACTCCGGGTGGGCGTGCCGGAAGCCCAGGTATCCGACGGCGTCGTCCTCGCGCGACGGGGCCAGCCGCGCCGCCCAGCCGTCGAGGTCACGCTCGCCGACCCGGCGCAGCACTGCGTTGGCCATCCGCGCGGCGCCCTCGTTGACGTGCCGGCGGACCAGATCGACGCCGGTGGAGACGGCGGCGTGCGGCGGGACGCGCGTCGCCAGCAGCTGGTGCGCGCCGAGCCGGAGCGCGTCCAGCAGCGGCGGGTCGAGGCCGTCCAGCGGCCGGGTCACGCAGGCCCCGATCACCTCGTCGTAGGTGCCCTGGCCGCGCAGCGTGCCGTAGGCCAGCTCCGTCGCCAGGGCGGCGTCACGGCCGCTCAGCTCGTGCCGGCGCAGCGCCGCCGGCATGGCCAGGTTGGCGTAGGCGTCGTCGGCGGAGACCGCGCGGAGCACCTCGAAGGCGGCCTCGCGGGCCGGGTCGGTCCTGTCCCGCCTCACGCGCCGAGCCGCTCCCCCGGCTCCGGCCGGACGCCGCGGGCCCAGTCCGTCGCCGGCATGGCCTTCTTGCCCTGCGGCTGCACCTCGCCCAGGACGACGGCGTGGCTGCCGGTCCCGACCCGGACGCCGGACTTCTCGACGACGATCTCGCCGGGCGCCAGGCCGTCGCGGCCGCGTTCCAGCTGGACCGGGCGCAGCTTGAGCCGCTCGCCCCGGAACGTCGTCCAGGCGCCCGGCGCGGGGGTACAGCCGCGGACCACCCGGTCGACCCGCAGCGCCGGCGTCGTCCAGTCCACCCGCGCGTCGTCGACGGTCAGCTTCGGCGCCAGCGACACGCCGTCGGACGGCTGCGGCTGCGGGCGCAGCGACCCGTCCTCGATGCCGTCGAGCGTCCGCACCAGCAGCTCCGCGCCGGACAGCGACAGCCGGTGCAGCAGATCGCCGCTGGTGTCGGTGGGGTGGATGCTCTCGGTGACGGTGCCGAAGACCGGGCCGGTGTCCAGGCCCTCCTCCAGCTGGAACGTGGCCGCGCCGGTGAGGTCGTCGCCGGCCAGCACGGCGTGCTGCACCGGTGCGGCGCCGCGCCAGGCCGGCAGCAGGGAGAAGTGCAGGTTCACCCAGCCGTGCTTGGGCACCTCCAGCGCCGCGGGCGGGATCAGCCCGCCGTAGGCGACGATCGGGGCGCAGTCCGGCGCCAGCTCGCCCAGGCGCTCGAGGAACTCCGGGTCGCGTGGCTTCAGCGGCTTCAGGATCTCGACGCCGGCCTCGGCCGCGACCTCCGCCACCGGTGACGGCGTCAGCCGCCGGCCCCGCCCGGCCGGCGCGTCCGGCCGCGTCAGGACGGCGACCACCTCGTGCCGCGACTCGAGGACGGCCCGCAGCGAGGGGACGGCGACCTCGGGGGTTCCGGCGAACAGCACACGCATGACCGCCGAGCCTACCGGCCCCCAGCGCCGGGAACGCCGCGCAGGCGGCCCTCCGCCCCCGTCGCTCGGTGTGTCACCTGATCATCTCCAGGGGAACGATCAGGTGACGTAGACGACGCCGGAGCGCTCGGTCCGTCACCTGATCGTCTCCAGCATGCGGACGGAAAACGATCAGGTGACACAACGGCGGGCGAACCGTCGCGTTTCGTCACCTGATCGTCCGGACCGGCGGGTCGTCACTCGCCGACGTCGACGATGGCGGCGACCGGGCCGCCGCCGTCCGGGCCCTGGTGGGCGGCGGAGACCGAGACGAACGCGGCCGGGTCGCCGGTCACCGAGGCGGTGACGCCGCCGACGGCGGCCTTGATCTGGCGGTGCCAGTGCACGTCGGAGTCGTCCAGCATCGCGTTGCGGCGGCCGCGCACGACGCCGTCCTGGCTGACCTCGCACTTGAGGAACACGTTGACCAGCCGCCCGTCCAGATCCGACGGGTGCGGGCGCTCCGGCAGCGACAGCCCGGCGGACCGGATGGCCGACCAGATCCCGTCGGCGTCGATCGCGTCGCGCATGACCGAGTGCCCGATCCGGTACCGCCCGCCCACCCCGCGCACGTTGCCGACCACGACGACCTGAGCCTGGTCCAGCTCCACACCGGACGAGCACGACGCCACGGACGAGTACAGCGACCGGTCGTGCAGCACGGCGTCGTCGGCCGGCATGGCGATCTCGCCCAGCGCCACCGCGACGCCGAGTCCGGTGGCGCCGTTGGAGAGGTCCATCGACTCGTGCGTGTTCTCCGTCCACACGTCCCGGCCGCGCGCCTTCGCGTCGCGGATCGTGTGGATGGTCAGCAGCGGCGTCTTCGTCTGCACGTAGTGCACGTCGGCGGTGTCGGTGATGCCGGCCCGCTCCATGCCGACGCGGACCGCGGCGGCGACCTTCTCGATCATGCCGCGGCGGCCGATCTCCTCGGGCAGGATCGGCTCGCTCATCGCGAACCCGACGGACAGCCGCGGCTCGTCGGTCGGCTCGACGGAGCCGGCCGGGAGCGTCGCGAACACCGTCGCGTGCGGGCTGAGCACCCCGTCGGTGCCGCCGGACCAGACGATCGGGACCTGCTTGACCTCCTCCGGCGTGCGGGTGCCGCGATCAACGAGCACCTCACGGAAGGCCCGGTCGGCGATGATCCGCGTGTAGTCGTTGACCCCGCCGTTGCCCTCGGTCTTCCCGACGACGGCGATGACGCGGTCGGCCTCCATGACCCCGGCGTCGATCAGCTCGGCGAGCCCGGAGGCGTCGCTGACGTGCGTGATCGGCACCTTGCGGACCTCGATCGGCTCAGGCATGCCCGGCCACCTCTCGTGTGATGTCTGCCGGCAGCACGGTCGTGCCAGCGTGGTCGCGGACGGCGTCGGCGATCCGGGTGAGCGAGGTGATGACGGCGCGCCGGCCGCCCCGCTCGACGAACCGGCAGGCGGCCTCGACCTTCGGGCCCATGCTCCCGGACGCGAAGTGCCCCTCGGCGGCGTACCCGCGCAGGGTCGCGACGTCGACGGTGTCCAGCTGCCGGGCCTCCGGCGTGCCGTAGCCGAGCACCGCGCCGTCGACGTCGGTCGCGATGACCAGCGTCTCCGCGCCGAGCGCCCGGCCGAGCAGCGCCGCGCCCAGGTCCTTGTCGATGACCGCCTCCACGCCGCGGATCGACCCGTCGGCCGAGCGGACGACGGGGATGCCGCCGCCCCCGTTCGCGACGACGACGAACCCGGCGGCCAGCAGCGCGGCCGCGGCCGGCGCGTCCAGCACCTCCAGCGGCTCCGGGCTGGCGACGACCCGCCGCCAGCCGCGCTCGCCGCGGTCCTCCCAGGTCTCGCCGTGGTCGACCAGCACAGCCGCTTCGTCGCGCGGCAGGTACCGGCCGATCGGCTTGGTCGGCCGGGCGAACCCCGGGTCGCCGGCGTCGACGAGAGTCCGGGTGACGACGGCCGCGACCCGGCGGCGCACGCCACGCGCGGCCAGCGCGCGCTCCAGGGCGTTGACCACGATGAAGCCGATGGTCCCCTGGGTCTGCGCGCCGCACCAGTCCAGCGGCACCGGCGGCACGACGCTCGCCGCCAGCTCGTTCTTGACCAGCAGGTTCCCCACCTGCGGACCGTTGCCGTGGGTCAGCACGACGTCGTAGCCGGCGGCCACCAGGTCCGCGACCGGCTCCATCGCGACGGTGACCGCGGCGATCTGGTCGCCCGGCCGCGCCCGCCCGTCCGTCGTCGTCATGGCGTTGCCGCCCAACGCGATCAGCACCCGCACGCGCCGAGCCTACGGACCC
>NZ_POTW01000034.1 GCF_003236295.1 Jiangella anatolica | reverse complement strand
GGGTGTGGGAGTTCGTGTCGATCCCGCTGCTGCTGATCGCCGGCGGCGTGCTGCTGGCCGTCTTCCTCGTGTCGCAGGCGCTGCGGCAGGACCGCGAGCCGCTGATCCCGTTCGGGCTCTTCCAGGACCGCAACTACTCGGTGATGAACGGGGTGGCCGGGCTGGTGGCGATCGGGATGGTCGGCACGTTCCTGCCGATCACGATCTATCTGCAGACCGTGCTCGGGCACACCGCGCTGGAGGCCGGGCTGACGCTCGCGCCGATGTCGGTCGTGTCCATGGTCATCGCGCCGTTCGCCGGCCGGTTCACCGACCGCGTCGGCGGCAAGTACATCCTGATGGCGGGGTTGACGCTGTACGGGATCGGCATCCTGTCCTTCGCCCTCGTGGCGACCGACTCGGCGCAGTGGTGGCACTTCCTGCCGTCGCTCCTGGTCGCCGGTGTCGGCCTGGGGTGCATCTTCGCCCCGATGAACACCGTCGCCATGCGCGACGTGCCCGGCCGGGTCGCCGGTGCGGCGTCCGGGGTGCTGAACACCAACCGGCAACTGGGTCAGGTCGTGGGCAGCGCGGTGGTCGGAGCGGTCCTGCAGGGACTGCTCGCCAGCCGGTTGCATTCCGAGGCCGTTGCCGCCGCAACCGCTTTGCCACCCGAGGCGCGCCAGCCGTTCATCGACGGCTTCGCCGGTGCCGCGGAGGGAGGACTGCAGGTCAGCGCGGCGCAGGACGGAATTGACATGGCACTACCACCGGGAGTTTCTGAAGAAGTCGCGGGAAAGATCGCCGAAATGGCCCACGATGTGTTCATACAGGGCTATGTTGATGCAATGAAGCCGACGTTGATCGTTCCGGTCGCCGCGGTGGCATGTGGGGCACTGCTGTGTCTCGCAGTCAAGCGCGGACGAACGAGGCGAGAAGCAGAGGTGGGTGGTGCCGGCACTCGGACGATCTCCGATGCCGGCTGAGGCCGGCCCGCACGACTTGGGTCGGTTCGCGGCTTACGTGAACCTTACGTAGGCTAGAGACACCCTGGGTGGACATCAGCCGAATGGCTGGCTTCGGTCGAGCCGTACGGTCGGTGTCGTTCCTGGGGGTCGACAAGGTGGAATATCCGGTGTGGCGGGAAACCTCCCGCTATGGGATCTAAGGAGGTGACGATGGCGACCAGGACACAAGACGCCGAGCCCCTCCTCACTCCTGCCGAGGTGGCGGCCATGTTCCGGGTGGATCCGAAGACGGTGACCCGGTGGGCCAAGGCCGGCAAGCTCACGTCGATCCGGACGCTCGGTGGCCACCGGCGGTACCGCGAGTCCGAGGTGCGTGCGCTGCTCAACGGGCAAGGGTCCGCAGTGGAGCGCGTCGAAGTCGGCGAGCTCTAAGGGGTGAGAATCGTCCCACCATACGCTCGACTTGCCGAGCGGGGGCGGTGCAACGGGGAAGTCAAGGCTGGGCCCGTAGGCGGCGGGCCAGGCCTGTGGCGGGGGCTGCGCGGTAACGCGTAACTAGAAGTCGTGTGACCTGTTGCTCAGGATCACACGAGATCGGGTCGGCGTCGCGAGTGCGATGGAGTCAGCCCCGGGTGGGGTGTGGGCGTACCGTCGCATCGCAGGAGCCGCCAGGCGTCGACACGGGCGGCGGGTTTCCCGATGCCGCCCGTGTCCGCAACTTTCGACGGTTGCTTTCTTTTCTCGAACATCATTCTTCTGATGGCCATTCGGCCTATGTGTGCGAGAGTCCGGCGTTCAATTCTCCGCGGGCCGCGCGGTCGCCCTTGTGACGTGGCAATGCTGTTCTCGCGCCCGGCCGTCACAGTTCAGGCGACGTTGCGTTCCCGATCGGACGGCGCCTGCGGGCCGGGTCGGACAGCGAGACCGGCGTCCATGCGCCGTCGGGGTGGTAGGCGTCGGTCCCCGGCGATCTCCTCGGACTCCCCGGCCGAGTACATGTCCGCGGTGTCGACGAAGTTGATCCCGCGGTCCAACTCGGCGTCGATGATGCGGGCGCTGTCGTGATCGGGTTGCCGGCCGCGCCGAACATCATGGGGCCAAGGCAGTAGGGGCTGACGTCGATGCCGGTGCCGCCGAGGGGCCGATAGTGCATGGCGCGACGCAACGACTTCGAGCGCGCTCGAAGTCAAGGAGCACGCAGGTCCTCGGGGACCTCGGGCCTGCCCAGCCGTCGCACCCCACGTCGAGCTGGTGTCCGAGGGGTTGGGCAGGATGGTGGCATGAGCCGCGACCTACGACAGTCGGCGCCGCCCGACCGGACCGGCGCCGGGTGGTACGTCTTCGACCACCTGTGGAGAGCGGTCATATCCGACCATGGTGCGGTCGAGCACATGACTCCTGAGCAGCGGACGGTGCTGGCGCTCAACCTGCTCCGCACCGAGGTCAACAGCGGGGGCTTCGATGTGTACTTCCGATACTCGGGTGGCGACCACGCCTTGGACGCGATGGCGGGCGCCCACGTGCTCGGCCCGGCCTGGGCGGCGCTGATCCACGCCGCCTGCCGGACCATCGGCGATCCGTATCCGACGGACATCGACGAGCGCGAACGCATTCTGGGCGGTATGGAGCTGGAAGATCCCGAAGGCCGGATTCTCAACGAGCTCGACTCCCGGCTGTACGGCCTCGAGGCCGACGAGCCCGCGGACGAGCGGATCGACGCGTTCGTCGCCGCGCATTGGACGGCCTTCTTCAGCTCGGAAGCGGACTCGGCGAGCGCCCACGCCAGCGTTCGGCGACGACCATGGCGACGGCGGCGACGATAGCGGCGATGAAGGCGGCCACGACGGGCGCAGAGCCCGGCCTTCGCCGGCTCCCTGTTTGCCGGGGATGCCTGGTGGCTAAGTACCTGCCATGTTCGACGGCTTCCGGCTGGAGCCGGTGCGCACGAGTGAGGCGGAGCTGCGGGTCCGTCACGGCGGCAGCGGCCCGCCGGTGCTGCTGCTGCACGGCCATCCGCGCACGCACACCACGTGGCATCGGGTAGCGCCGCTGCTGGCCGAGCGGCATACCGTCGTCTGCCCGGACCTCCGCGGCTACGGCGAGTCCACGGCCCCGCCGCCGCAGCCAGACCACGTGCAGCAGTCGAAGCGGGCCATGGCCGCCGACGGCGTCGAGCTCATGCGGGCGCTCGGACACGACCGATTCGCCGTCGTGGGCCACGACCGCGGGAGCTACGTCGCCTACCGGCTCGCGCTGGATCACCCGGATGTGGTCACGGCACTCGCCGTGCTCGACTGCGTGCCCATCGGCGAGGCCCTCGCCCGCTGCGACGCGCGGTTCGCTCAGGCCTGGTACCACTGGTTCTTCTTCGCCCAGCCGGAGCGTCCGGAGCGAGCGATCGGCGCCGACCCGGACGCCTGGTACGACGTCGGGGTCGCCGGCGGTGCCAACACGCCCGAGCGGATGGGCACCGCCAACTTCGCCGACTTCCACCGCGCGATCCACGACCCGGCGACCGTGCGCGCCATGCTCGAGGACTACCGCGCCGGCCTTGGCGTCGACCGCGCTCATGACGACGCCGACCGCGCGGCCGGCCGGCGCATCGACTGCCCCGTCCTTGTCCTCTGGTCGTCTCGCGACGACATGGAGTCGCTGTACGGCGACGCACTCGCCGTCTGGCGTCCCTGGGCCGGCGACGTCCGGGCCGGCACCGTCGACTCCGGCCACCACGTGGCCGAGGAGGCCCCGGAGGAGCTGGCCCGCGCCCTGCTCGACTTCCTGGCCGGTGCACGGGTCGCCACCGAGGACGGTGCGACCGATGAGTGACGGCGGCGTCGATGTGGGCGCGCTGGTGGTGACCGTCCTGCTCACGCCGCTGGTGGTGTTCGGGCTCGTCCTGACGATCAAGATGTGGCGCGAGCGGCCCGACCGGCGGACCACGACGAAGCCCGGGCGGCGGTGGGCGCGGTTCGGCAACGCGCTGGGCACCGCAGACATCCGTTCGCTACCGGGGTGCGTCGCCGCGCTGGCGTTGTTGCAGCTCGGCCTCGTGGCGAGTCTGCTCGAGGACGCTCTGTCCGGGTCCGCGAGCCGGGCGGCCGGCCGGCTCACCGTCTGGCTCGGCGCCGGCTTCGTGGCGATGCTGGCGATCACGGCCGGCGTCGTGCTGTTCAACCGCCCGCGGATCGCCGTCCCACCCGCGGCGCGGGACGAGCCCGGCGCCCTGCCGCTGTGGTGGCGCAGCCGGAGGAAGCGGCCCCGCAGCGGCTGACCGCTGTGCCTGGGATCGGGGAGGATCGATGTACTGGTTGCGCTGGTTCGGATTCAGCTGCATCGGCATCGGCATCGCGAGCGCGGGCGTGATTCCGTGGCTTCGCGCGCACGGCCGGGGTGACGAGACGCTGGACGCGGTGATCGGCGCGATCGTGGCGCTCGCGGTCGGGATGGCCTGCCTGCTGTGGCGTCGCGATCGAGGGATGTGAGGCCGGCCGACACGACGGAGTCGCCATGAGCGAGCGCCGAGATCCGCCCATCACGCGGCGGACAGCCTCGTCCTGTCGGCCCGGCCGCACGCGTCAGCCCGTCTTCTCCATGACGTCGTCGAGCGCGGCGCGCCCGGCGTCGCACGGCTCACCTGGAGTCACCGTGGGGTCGCCGAGGTCCTCGACGATGACGTCCACCTTGGTCTGGTCGTCGACGGTGAAGCTGTAGAAGCAGGTCATCTCGGAGTCGTAGGCGACCTGGACGGGGCGCCCGTTGATCTCCTCGACCTCCATGCCACCCTCTTCGATCGGGCCGAGGGCGTAGGCGAAGTCGACCGCGACGGCGATCGTCCGATCGAGGCTGTCCCACACGCAGGCCGGCAGGCCGGCCCGGTCCCGCTGCGACCCGTCGGCCGCGGTCAGGTCGGACGCCGCGAGCGTCTCCTCGCTCACCAGGCTGCACAGGTCGGTGCTCTGGTCGAGCGCGCCCGCCGAGTCGTCGTCGCTGCCGGCGTCGTCGCTCGGCGCGGCCTCGGATGCCGGCGCCTGGGGCGATGCGCTGTCGTCGCTGCCTGTTCCGCCGTCGTCGTCTCCGCAAGCGGCGAGCAGGAGAAGGGAGATCGGAAGGAGGACGAGGGTCCTCTTGAGACTCTGCTTCACGGACCAGGACCCTACGGGAGGGTGACCGCGGGCATGACCTCGGGTTGCGGCCCCGCGTCGGACATCCAGGTAGCGAACGCCCTGCGTGCGGCGATCTTGACCCACACGTACGCGCCCGGCGAGAAGCTGCCGTCCGGGCCCGCCGCGCTGGTCAGTTCGGGATCACGCCGAAGCCGACCTCGTTGCCTTCGGGGTCGTGATAGACCGCCTTGCGGGTGTCCTGCCCATACTCCTCCCAGGCCGCGGGCTCGATGCCACGTTCGGCGATCTGCGCGACCTGGGCGTCCAGGTCGTCGACCATGATCGCAAGTACGGCGTGCCCGCCGTGCTCGCCGTTCTCCTTGATGTAGAGCCAGCGGTGCTCGGCAAGCTGCCACACGGCTTCAGTCTCGGTAGCAAGGAAGGCCGGCTCGGAACCGAGAAGCCGCACATACCAAGACTGCACGGCGGCATAGTCACGGACGTAGATCCCGGCGAACAGGTCCAGCGGCATGTCACGTCATCCTTCTGTGAGATCGAACCTCGACAGACGGCAGACCACGCGGGCGACGAAGACTCATCGGTGGCAGGGGGACCCGTCGCGCACCATACGTGCACCTTCGAACCGCGATCCCCGGTCGGATCCGGTCTCTCACGGTCAACCAGCGGGAGACATCCTCGCTGGTGAAGGGGTGGACAGGGGCGGGTTCGATCCGCCGACCTTCCGCTTTTCAGGCGGACGCTCTTCCAACTGAGCTACCTGTCCTTGCGTTGGCGGGACGAGTTTAGCCGACACCTCCGCGCCGGGCGAAATCGCCTCCGCCGGCGCTCAGGTCTTCTCGCGGCGGGACCGCTCGTCGAGCTCGGCGAGGTAGGCGTTGTAGGCCTCGCGCTCGGCCTCGTCCTCGCCTTCGCGACGGTCGAAGCGGCGCGCCTCGCGTTCGTCGGAGCGGTACCACTGGACGAAAAGCACGCCGATGACCAGCAGCCCGGGCACCTCGCCGAAGCCCCACGTGATCTGCCCGGCCAGGATCTGGTCGTCCAGCGGGTCGGGCAGCCATGGCATCTCGACGGCGATCTCGCGGTAGTAGTCGCCGGCGATGAGGCGCGACGACTCCATGAGGGCCAGTCCGAAGACGGCGTGGAAGGACATCGCCAGCAGCTGCAGCACGACGCGGGCGGGGAACGGCGGTCGCTTGGGCAGCGGGTCGATGCCGATGAGCATCTCGAAGAACAGGTACCCGACGACGAGGAAGTGGGCGCTCATCAGCATGTGGCCGGTGTGCGACCGCATCGCCGACTCGAACAGGCCGGTGAAGTACACCGTGAACGAGCCGGACACGAACAGCGCCAGCGCCACCAGCGGGTGCGTCAGCACCTGGGCGACCGGGCTGTTGACGGCGGCCGTGATGGCCTCGCGGGGGCCGAGCTGGCCGCGCCGGGCCGGCTTCAGCGCGCGCAGGGCGAGCGTGATCGGACCGCCGAGGACCAGCAGGATCGGGCTCACCATCATGAGGATCATGTGCTGGACCATGTGCACCGACAGCATCACCATGCCGTAGGTCTGCAGGCCGGACAGCCCGACGAACGCGACGGTGGCCAGGCCCGCCAGCCAGGCGATGGTCCGCCCGACGGGCCAGGAGTCGCCGCGGCGACGCAGCCGCCAGACGCCGCCGAGGTAGAGCAGCAGGGCGGCGAGGACGCCGAGCGCGAACATCGCGTCCGGGTAGTACTCGGTGACGATGCGGCCCGGGCTGAGCTCCGGCGGGACCGGGAATCCGATCAGCTCCCGCACCACGGTGCGGACCTCCGGGATCGTCGGACCGGGCGGCTCGGTGCGGCTGAGCGCGACGGCCAGGCCGATGGCGGCGGCCATGATGACGATCTCGCCGATCGCCAGCCGCCGGAACGCGCCCGGACGGCCGGCGTCCAGCTGCGGCAGGGTGCGGGTCCGGTGCCGCCAGCCGAGCCAGCCCAGCGCGACCAGCGCCACCACCTTCGCCAGCAGGATCAGCCCGTACGACGACGTGAACACCTCTGACAGCGACGCCAGCCGCACCCACGCGTTCAGCACGCCGCTGGCCGCCACCATGACGAAGCAGCCCAGCGCGACGGCGGAGAAGGCGCGCGCCACCCGTGGCAGCTCCCGCCCGCGCCGTCCGGCGTACCAGGACACCGCGATCAGCCCGCCGACCCACACCGCCATGCCGATCAGGTGCACGAGGAGGGACACCCGCGCCGAGTGGTGGTAGTCGCCGGACGACGAGTGCCCGATGAGGCTGAGCGGGACCAGCGCCGCGACGCCGAGGCAGAGGAGCGCGATCGCGCCGCCCTGGCCGAGCGTCAGCCGCGCCGCCGGGACGAGCGCCAGCGCCAGCACCACCATCGCCGCGTACGCGCGCCCCTGCTCGACCGTCGACGTGTAGGAGACGAACGAGTCGCCGGCCAGCGCGTCCGGCAGCGGCCGCCCGACCAGGTCGGACAGCGTCAGCAGGTGGACGACGGCCGCGGCGACGGCGAGCACCAGCGCCGACAGCGACGCCGCCCGCAGCGCGTGCAGCGCGTCGCTACCGAGCTGGCCCTTGCGCGTCGGCAGCACGACCGCCAGGCCGAGCAGCCCGACGGTGACCGCGCCGGCGCCGTCGAGCACGGCCCGGGCGACCGGCAGCCCCCATTGGGTGACGGCGCCGGGGTCGCCGAGGCCGGGGATGCCCGGCGTCGTGCCGCCGCCGAGCAGGAGCGCCACGACCAGCGTGACCAGGGCGACCCCGGCCGCCGCCGGACCCCATTGGCGGGTGGGCGGTACGACGTCGACGGCCGGAGTCGAGGTGTTCATCAGCTGTCAGTGTCCTCGGTCGGGCCGCGCCGCCAGCCACCGGCCGCCACGAACGCGAGCACGGCGACGACGACGGCGCCGCCGGCGATCAGCAGGACGGTCGCCGTCGAGCCCAGCCCGCCGCCGTCGTCGGCGGACGACTCGGCGGCCGGCGTGGTCTGCTCCGACGACGTCTCGGCCGGTGTCGGCGGCTCGGACGACGGCGCCGGCTCGGACGACGGCGCCGGCTCGGACGACGGGGAGTCGGCCGGTTCGGCGGGGCCCACGCCGGCCACGGTGAACGCGACCGTCCCGTCGATCGGATGTCCGTCGGAGGAGACCACGCGGTAGGCGATCGTGTACTCGCCGTCCGGCAGCTGCCGGACGGCCTGGGTGACGGTGTCGCCGACGGTCTGTGGCGCGCCGTCCTGGTGCGTGGTCCCGGCGGCGTCGGTGACGCCGACCTGGACGAACTCGCCCGGGATCGCGGCGCTGAAGACGAGCTCGACCGACGTGAGCGGCGTGCTGACGGTGCCGCCCTCCTCCGGCGTGCTGCCGACCAACTGGTCGTGCGCGACGGCGGCCGGGGCGGCGGCGAGGGACAGCCCGGCGACCGGGGCCGCGGCCAGCGCCGCGACCCCGATCAGGTGACGGAGCCTACGCACGACGCCGCCGCAGCGCCGCCGCGCCGATGCCCACGCCGGCCGCGCCGACGACCAGCCCGCCGATGCCGACGCCGCGGGCGAGATCGTCCGACGACGAACCCTCGTCGGAGGTCGCGGCGGAGTCGGAGTCCTCGTCGGACACGTTCTCCGCCGTCGGCGCGCCGCCGCCGTGGCCGTCCGCACCCTCGGGCGCCTCGACGACCTCGAGCACCGGCGCCGGGTGCTCCGGCTCCTCCTCGCCCTCGACCGTCTCCTCCGCCCACTCGACGACCTCGCCGTCGTCGTAGGTCTGGGTGGCCGGAAGGAAGTAGGTGCCGGCCTCGGGGAGCGGGCCGACGGAGATGGCGAACTCGTCGAACTCACCCGGGCCGATCCGGACGCCGGCGTCGGCGGTCCAGGTGACGGACGTGACCGCCTCCTCGAGGGTCCGGTCGCCGACCTGCACCGGCTCCGGGAACGTGGTCATGGTGAGCTCCGCGGTCCAGCCGGCATGCGGCTGCACCCGGACCGACGGGATCGGGGTGTCGGCGGGCAGGTCGAGCCGGACCTGGATGGTGCCCGCGGTGTCGGACTCGTTCGGCACCCGGACGGTGATCTTGGCGTAGGAGCCGGCGGTGTCGACGTCGGGCCGGATGGTGACGTGCGCCGCGGCGCCGGCCGCGAGCACGACCCCGAGCGCGACGGCGCCGCCGGCGGCCAGGCCGGCCCGGGCGAGGGTACGGATCTTCATGGAATGCGTCCTTTGTCTCAGTCGTGGAGAGATACGGGAGCCACGCGACACCGGACTCACCCGGCGCCACGTCCCCGTCGATCTGCGATCAGCCCAGAACCGGCAGAGCCGGCGGGCCTCTCCACGGTGTCGACCGGACCAGCAGGACGCTGCGCGGCGCGGCCGCCACCCGCACCCCGTCGCCGCCGCCGAGCAGGCGCGGCGCTCCCACGATCGGCGACGCGAGCAGCTCGCGCACCCGCGTGAGCAGCACCGTCGCCGACAGCGCGGCCAGCGACCAGGCGACGTTCTCGGCGCCGGCCAGCAGCACCGTCAGCGCGACGGCGGACAGCAGGTGCGCCAGGGCCATCTCGGCGGACGGGACCGCGGACCCGACGTCGGCGGACGAGCCGCCGTGGTGGCCGTCCAGCGTCAGCAGGACGTGCAGCACGGGCTGGGTGAAGACCAGTATCGCCGCGATCTCGGCCACCGAGCGGCGCCGGTCGGCCAGCGCGACGCAGGCGACGCACAACAGCAACGCCACCAGGACGAAGCCGGGATGCGTCGAGACGTCGCCGCCGGCGGCCACGTGCGCCAACGTGGGCAGCGCCAGACAGGCCGCGGACATGACCAGGCCGCGCGCTACGCGCGCTCGTCCGCGTCCGAGACCTGGCACGCCGTCACTGTACCGAGCCGGTCAAGACGGACTCCGGGGGCTAGCCCCACCCCGGCTGGGGAGTCTGCTCCATCGTGCTCGGCCGGGCCGGATCCCTAGGTTGCTGGAGAGACGTTGACGAGAAGGAGAAGAGCATGGACATCACGAGGTCGGCCGAGGCGCTTCGGCTGGTGCAGGTCAGCAAGACCTACGGCACCGGCGAGAACCCGGTCCGGGCGCTGGACGACGTGTCCGTCAGCCTGGCCGCCGGCACGTTCACGGCGATCATGGGGCCGTCCGGCTCCGGCAAGAGCACGTTCCTGCAGTGCGCCGCCGGCCTGGACCAGCCGACCGACGGCCGGGTGTTCATCGACGGCGCGGAGCTGACCGGCGGCAGCGAGACCCAGCTGACGAAGTTCCGCCGCCAGCGCATCGGCTTCATCTTCCAGCAGTTCAACCTGCTGCCGACGCTCACCGTCCTGCAGAACGTGACGCTGCCGCTGCGGCTGGCCGGCAAGCGGGCCGACCGCAAGCGCGCGCTGGAGATCCTGGAGCGCGTCGGGCTCGGCGACCGGACGAACCACCGTCCGACCGAGCTGTCCGGCGGGCAGCAGCAGCGCGTCGCGATCGCCCGGGCGCTGGTCACGAACCCGAGCGCGATCTTCGCCGACGAGCCCACCGGCGCGCTGGACAGCCGCAGCGCTCGCAATGTGCTGACGCTCCTGGCCGAGGCGGTGCGCGAGTACGGCCAGACGGTCGTCATGGTGACGCACGACCCCGTGGCGGCGTCGTACGCCGACTCGGTGATCTTCCTGGCCGACGGCCGCATCGCCGGCTCGCTGGACCGCCCGACGGCCGAGGCCGTCGCCGAGCGGATGACCCACCTCGGCGACGCGGCCGCCCTGCGCCCGGCAGTGGGTGAGTGACGATGTTCGGGCTGGCCGTCCGCTCGCTGCGGCACCGTACCGGCGGGTTCGTCGCGAGCTTCCTGTCGATGTTCCTCGGCGCGGTCGTCGTGATGTCGTTCGCGGCGCTGCTCGACACCGCCGCCGGCCCCGGCGTCGACTCCGTCAGCGAGGAGACGCTGGTCACGATGGCGCTGGTCGTCGGCGGCTGGGGTCTGGTGATCGTGCTGTTCGCGGTGCTCTCGACGATGACACTGTCGGTGCGGCAGCGGGCCGGTGAGCTGGCGCTGCTGAAGAGCATCGGCGCGACGCCGTTCCAGGTCGGCCGGATGATCGTCGGCGAGGCGGCGCTGGTCGCCGTCGCGGCGGCGGCGCTGGCGATCCTGCCCGCGCTCGGCGCCGGACGGCTGCTGCTGGACACGTTGCAGAACACCGGCCAGGTGGCGGAGGGGATCTCCTACGCGTTCGGCGCGGCGGCGCTGTCCATCGGGATCGGCGTGACGTTCCTGGCCGCGGTCGGCGGCGCGATCGTCACCGCCCGCCGCGCGACCCGGATGCGCGCCAAGGAGGCGCTGACCGCCGTCACACTGGACGAGGCGCGGATGACCCGCAAGCGCACCATCGCCGCCATCGCGTTCCTCGCGATCGGCCTGAACTGCGCGATCCTCACCGTCGCGCTGTTCGAGGACAAGGGCATCGACGCGATGCAGACCGCCGGGCAGGCCTCGATCTGGTTCTCCATCGGGCTGGCGCTGTTCGCGCCGGTGCTGGTGCGGGCCGTGACGGCGGTCCTGGCCGGTCCGCTGCGCCTGTTCGGCGGCGTCAGCGGCTACCTCGCGGTGGAGAACGTGCGCCGCCGGACGCAGCACATGGCCGGCGCGCTGATGCCGATCATCCTGTTCACCGGCGTCGCCACCGGCACGCTCTACATGCAGAGCATCGAGAACGCGGCGCCGCCGGCGGCCGGCACGTCGATCCCGCCGGACGAGGCGCAGGCGATCGAGACGCTGAACTTCGTCGTGGTCGGGATGCTGTCGGTGTTCGCGGCGATCCTGGTGATCAACACGCTGGTCGCGGCCACCACGCACCGGCGCCGCGAGTTCGGCCAGCAGCGGCTGGTCGGGTCGACGCCGCCCCAGGTGCTGGGCATGGTCGGCATGGAGGGCGCCGTCCTGGCGGCGGCCGGGGTGCTGTTCGGCTCGGTCGGCTCGATCGTGACGGTGTTCCCGTACAGCCTGGCGCGGACCGGCGAGCTGTTGCCGGACACCACGATCGGCATCTACCTCGGCATCGTCACGACCGCCGCCGTCCTCACCTTGGCGTCGTGCCTCGGCGCGGCCCGCAAGGCGATCCGGGTGCCCGCGGTGCAGGCCGTCGCGGTGTGACGGACGTTCGAACCGGCCAGGAATGGGCACTGATCCGACATGGTGGTGCGCGTGGGCACGTCGGGCTGGCAGTACGACTCCTGGCGCGGCGTGCTCTACCCGGCCGGGCTGGCGCAACGGCGCTGGCTGGAGCGGTACGCCGAGGAGTTCGCGACCGTCGAGAACAACGGCGCGTTCTACCGGCTGCCGCGGCGCGAGACGGTCGAGTCGTGGCGGGAGCGGCTGCCCGACGACGTCGTCATGGCGATGAAGGCCAGCCGGTACCTGACGCACATCCGGCGGCTGCGCGACCCGGAGGAGCCGGTGCGCCGGTTCCTCGACGTCGCCGCCGGGCTCGGCGGCCAGCTGGGGCCGGTGCTGATCCAGCTGCCGCCGAACCTGAAGGCCGCGCCGGACCGGCTGGACCGCTGCCTGTCGCTGTTCCCGCGCGACGTGCGGGTGGCGGTCGAGCCGCGGCACGAGTCGTGGTGGACCGACGAGGTCCGGGCGGTGCTGGAGCACCGCGGCGCCGCGCTCTGCTGGGCCGATCGGCGCGGCCGGCCGGTCGCCCCGTTGTGGCGGACGACCGGCTGGGGATACCTCCGCCTGCACGAGGGCGCCGCGCATCCGTGGCCGAAGTACGGCGGCCAGGCGCTGCGCAGCTGGGCCGACCGGCTCGCGGACACGTGGGCCGACGACGAGGACGTCTACGTCTACTTCAACAACGATCCGGACGGCGCCGCGGTGCGCGACGCGGCCCGGTTCGCCGGCGCGCTCGAACGGGCCGGGCGGAGGCCCACCCGCACCCCGTCGTTCGCCTCCGCGGGCCCTTCCTGACCGCTACGCTGCCGCCGTGGACTCGGGTGGGGTGCTGCGGTTCGCGACGTTCAACATCCGCAACGGTCGCGCGTTCGACTGGCTCAGCTCGTGGTGGTTCCGGCGCGGCGCGACGGCGGCGGCGATCGGCTCGCTCGGCGCCGACGTGCTGGGGCTGCAGGAGGTTTACGAGTTCCAGCGCCGCTACCTCGCCCGGCGGCTCCCTGGCACCAGCTGGTTCGGCGCGGGTCGCAACGGCGGCCGGTCCGGCGAGCAGTGCCCGGTCGTCGTCGCCGGCGGCTTCGTCACCGTCGTGGAACAGCACACCCGCTGGTACGGCGAGACCCCGGACATCCCAGGGACCCGGCTGCCGGAGGCGTCGTTCCCACGGGTCGCGACGGTGCTGCGCTGCCGCGACGGGCGCACGGCGCGCGAGTTCACCGTCGTCAACACCCATCTCGACGAGCGGCACGCGGCCAATCGGGTGGCGTCGGCCCGGCAGCTGGCCGGCTGGCTGGACCCGTCGGTCCCCGCCGTCGTCATGGGCGACTTCAACGCCGTGCAGGGCGCCCGCGACGTCATGGGGCCTTTGCTGGAGGCCGGGTTCGCGCCGGTGCCGGTGACCGGCGGGACGATGCACGGGTTCACCGGGACGGCGGCCGGGCGGCGCATCGACCACATCCTCGTCAGCCCGCACTGGACGATCGAGGACGCCGCGGTCGTGCGCGAGCGGCCCGGCGGCCGGCTGCCGTCGGACCATTGGCCGGTCCGAGCGACGCTGCGGCTGAGCTGACTACTGGCAGCGCCGGCAGGTGCCCGACAGCGCGATGTGCGGCGGGTCGAGCTGGAAGTCGCTCTCGTCGGCCAGCCGCCGCTTGATCGGGTCGAGCAGGTCGCTGGGGAGGTCGATGATACGGCCGCAGACCCGGCAGCTGGCGTGCAGGTGGTCGTCGTGCCCGGTCGCCTCGGCGGCCAGGTGGTAGGTGGTGGCACTGCCGCCGACGTGCACCTGCGTGACGACGCCGAGCGTGGCCAGCGTCTCGAGCGTGCGGTAGACGGTGGCGCGGTGCACCGTCGGGTGCAGCTCGCGGACCTGCTCGGACAGCTGCTCCGCGCTCGGGTGGCCGTCGACCGTCGCGAGCGCCTCGATCACCGCGTGCCGGGCGCCGGTGATGCGATGCCCGCGGGCGCGCAGGCGGTCCAGGGCCCGTTCGACGGTGCGGACGTCGTCGGCATGCTCGTGGGAGTGGCCGGGGCGGGCGCTGACATCGGCTTTCACTCGTCCAGTGTCACTGCTGGCACCGGGAATCGCCACTGCTTGTGGGTCAGGTCGTGCGCTCGGCGATGAGGCGCTCGACGCCGTCGAGGATGAGGCGCAGGCCGAAGTCACGGCCGTTGTCCGGCGGCGGCGCCTCGCCGTCGAGCAGGGCGTGCAGCGTCGGGTAGCGGTCGGCGTGCTCGCGCAGCAGCGCCGCCTGATGCCCGTTGACCCACGGCTGGGTGCCGGCCGTCGCCACCGACATGGTGGCGCGGACGTGGCCGCCCAGCATGCGGGCGAGGCTCATGCGCTCGGGTCCGGTCAGTCCGGTCTCCGCGAGCACGGCCGCCGAGAGCTCCGTCCAGCCGGTCTCGTTGGGGCCCATGACGCGGTCGCCCATGGTGACCCAGGGCAGCCAGGGGTGCGCCTCCCACGTCTGCCCGAGCAGCCGCACCCACGCCTCGATGCGCGGCCGCCACGACGTCCCGGGCAGGTCGCCAAACGCCGGCGGCTCACCGACGGCGAGGTCGATCATGGCCGCGACCAGCTCGTCCTTGCCGGTGACATACCGGTAGAGCGACATCTTGGTGAAGTCGAGGTCGGCCGCGACCCGCTGCATCGAGACCGCCGCGAGCCCTTCGGCGTCGGCGAGGTCGACCGCCGCCTGGGCGATGCGCTCGAGGCTGAGCACCGGCTTCGGTCCACGAGTGGGCCCCTCTCGCAGCCCCCAGAGCAGCTGGATCGTGCCATCCGCTGTCGTATCCGAACCGGTCACCGGGTGCCCTCCACATCTGTCTCCGGAACTCTACCAAAATTGAGTCTTGCGGAAACAGTATCTGTGGGACACAGTTGTCCTCAGCCGGAAACAGTTGACCGGCGGACACAGATCAGGAAGGTGAGTGACCCATGTCCCGCAAGCTCTTCGTCAACGTGCGCACCACGGATCTCTCCCGGGCGACGGCCTTCTACACGGCGCTCGGTTTCGAGCTCCAGCAGGACTTCTCCAACGAGCAGGCCGTATGCGTCGCCGTCAGCGACTCGATCTACGTGATGGCGCTGGTCGAGGACTTCTTCGCCGAGTCGGTCGCCAACGGCGTCTCGACGTCGGGGACCGAGGCGATCCTCGCGGTCACCGTGGCCAGCCGTGAGGAGGTCGACGAGGTGGCCGACAAGGCCCTGGCGGCCGGCGGCCAGAAGGCCAAGGACCCGTTCGACGAGGGATTCATGTACGGCCGCAGCTTCCTCGACCCCGACGGTCACCACTGGGAGCTGGTCTGGATGGACCCGAACGCCGACTTCTCCTGAGCGCACCGGGGCGCGGCCCGGCGGCGATGAATCCGGGCGACTTTGTCAGTCGGTATCGGCACAATCGTTCGCGGAGGAGCACCCGATGACCGACACGCAATCCGTCGCCGACGCCGCCGGCCGGCAGCTGCCGCGCGCGCTGACGCCGTTCCGCACCCCGGCCTACCGTCGCCTGGCGGTGGCCCTGGTGCTGTCGACGTTCGCGTCCGGCGTCTGGATCGTGGCGCAGGTGTGGGAGGTCATCCGCATCGGTGGCGGGCCGGGCCAGCTCTCCGTCGTCTCCACGGCGTCAGCCGTCGGCGTCATGCTGCCGGCTCTGCTGGCCGGCGTCGTCGCCGACCGGGTCCCGCAGAAGACCATCCTGATCTGCGTCGCCTGTGTCGAGCTGGGCGGCATGGCGCTGGTCGCCGCGCTCTCGCTGACCGACGTCACCCGGCTGTGGCACCTGGCCGTCGTCGCGTTCGTCACCGGCGTCGGCATGGCGTTCTACTACCCGGCGTACTCGGCGTGGCTGCCGGCGCTGGTGCCCGAGTCGGACCTGATGGCGGTGAACGGCTTCGAGGGCATGGTCCGGCCGACGGTCGGTCAGGCGCTGGGCCCGGCCGTCGCCGGCGCCGTCGTCGGCATGGCCAACCCCGGTTCGGCGGTGCTGGTGGCCGCCGGCGCCGCGGCGCTCGGCCTGCTCGCGCTGACCACGGTCCCGAAGACGGCGGTCCGCCGCGAGCTCCCCGCCGAGGCCGTCGCGCACCCCGTCCGCACCGCGCTGGCCGACATGCGCGAGGGCCTGGCCTACATGTGGCGAACGCCGTGGCTGCTGGCCACGCTGCTGTTCGCCAGCCTGATGATCCTGGTCCTGATGGGCCCGCTCGAGGTGCTGGTGCCGTTCATCATCAAGGACCGGCTCGGCGGCGGCCCCGGCGACCATGCGTGGGTGCTCGGCGCGTTCGGCATCGGCGGCGCCGTCGGCTCGCTGATCATGGCGTCGATGCGGATGCCGCGCCGCTACCTCACCTGGATGAACCTGCTCTGGGGCGTCGGCTGCCTGCCGATGGTGGTCATCGGCTTCGCCGGCGCGATCTGGGTGGTCATCGTGTCGGCGTTCCTGCTCGGTGCGTTGTTCTCCGCGCCGATGGTCATCTGGGGCACGCTGCTGCAGCGGCGGGTGCCGCCGGCGCTGCTGGGCCGCGTCGCCAGCCTCGACTTCTTCGTCTCGATCTCGCTGATGCCGGTGTCGATGGCGCTGGCCGGCCCGATCTCCGAGGTCATCGGGCTGCGCCCGACGTTCGTGATCGCCGGGGTGGTCCCGGTGGTGGTCGCCGTCGTGGCGATCGTCTGGGCCAGGCTCCCGGCCGACGAGATCGCCCACCCGCTCCGCGACGAAGGCGCCGAGCCGGACCCTGACCGCGTCGCGCCCGTCCTCGACCCGGCCTGACCGGGAGCGCCGACTCCTCGCGAGTGCTGCCGCCGGGTCGACGACGTCGGCCCGGGTTCTGGCGCCGGCCAGGTGGCCGTCGCATGTGGGTCGTCCCGCAGGTCCGCTCGCGTAGCGGTTTGATCTTGCGGGCGGCCGCGAGCGGGGGGTCCGCACCCGCAGACTCGGGGCCTCCACCTCCGCCGACGCGGCGCGCAACCGCAACCCAGCAGCACCAGAAATCAGTTCTGGCCAATATCCGGAATTCTGGATAGTATCCCCGGCATGTCGCGCCTCCAGATGCTCATGTCGAAGGCCGGAGCCGTCGCCCACCTGCTGGCCGTTGAGCTCTCCACGGCGTCCGCGGGCGACCGCATGGCGACCGTGCAGGAGCTCAGCGAGCGGTACCAGGTCGGCAAGGGCACGGTCCAGGCGGCACTGGGCCTGCTGGAGGAGGCCGGTGCGGTCGAGATCCGGCCGCGCGGCAAGCTCGGCACCTTCGTCGCGGCGATCGACCACGGGTTGATCTGGGAGTTCGCGGGCGGCCGGTCGATCTCGGTCGCCATGCCGCTGCCGTACTCACGCCGCTACGAGGGCCTCGCGACGGGCATGCACGCGTCGTTCCAGCGGGCCGGCGTCCCGCTGACGCTGATGTTCGTCCGCGGCTCCACCGACCGCATGCGCGCGCTGCGGGAGGAGCGGGCCGACTACGCCGTCATGTCGCGGTTCGCCGCCCAGTCCGATCCCGAGCTGGACATCGTGCGCGACTTCGGCCCGCATTCCTACGTCGGCGCGCACGGGCTCGTCGTCGCCGAGGGGAGGGCGCCGGACGACGCGGGGCTGCGGGTCGCCGTCGACCCGGCGTCGGTCGACCAGGCGGAGCTGACGGCGGCCGTGTTCCCCGGTCTGCCCCAGCAGCAGCGCATCGAGGTCTCGTACAACCAGTTGAACAGGCACTTCGCCGACGGTCTCGTCGACGCGACCGTGTGGAACCTGGACGAGATCGACACCCACATCTCCAGCCCGGTGACCGTCCATCCGGTCGAAGGGCTGGCGGACGACGCCACCACGTCGGCCGTCATCGTCGCGCGCCGGGACGCCGACGCGGTGCCGACGGCGGTCAAGGCCGCGCTCGTGGACGACCTGGTACGGACGGCGGCGGACGACGTCGTCGCCGGGCGGCGCATCCCCACCTACTGAACCCCACGGACGGAGTCACGCATGGACGACCGACTTCGCCTGCGCCTGGACACGTTCCGCGCGATGGCGCAGACCCCGCCGGGCGTCGTCGACTTCGTGACGAGCGAGCTCGAGCGGCTCGAGCCGGACCACGACGTCACCGACGAGACCGCGGGCTCGCTGACCTCGCACCTCGTCGCCGCGCTCGGCCGGCTGCTGCGCGGCGAGCCGGACATCGAGCCGCCGGCCGACGTCGTCTATCGGCAGGTCGTCGACGAGGCGCCGGACGCGGTCGTCGCGGCGGCCCGGCTGTCCGAACGGGCCGAGTCCACCCTCGGCGTCGCGCTGTCCGCCGTCGAGCAGCAGTACCTCAGCCTCCATCTCGGCGCCCTCGCGCTGACCGCAACCAAGGAGAACCGATGAAGATCATCGCTGGTGGAGTTGCGAAGACCGAGGTCGCGGAGGTGTTGCGACCACTGCTCAGTCCCGGTGACACCGTCATCGTGGGCACCGACATGGACGCCGCCGTCCAGCTGCGCGCCGGCCAGGCGGACTACTACATGGGCACCTGCCACACCGGCGCCGGCGCCAGCCTCGGCGTGCTCGTCGGCCTGCTCGGCTCGGACCGGACCCACACGTTCGGCCGCACGATCCCGTCCGCCGCCGCGATCAAGGCCGCGGTCGACGAGGGCAACGTCGCGTTCGGCTTCGCCCTGGATCAGGTCCAGGAGGTCGTGCCGGCGCTGTGGGCGGAGCTGGACGGCAGACGGCGGGGGGCGGACGCATGATCCTCGCCGCCACCGACACCGCGTCGGTCTCGTTCGAAACGTGGCAAGGCGCGCTGGTCATCGTGATGTGCGCGTTCGCGGCGCTGATCGCGAACGCCGCCCTCGCCGTCTTCAACGACGGCGCCCGGCCGTTCCTGCTCGACTACATCCAGGGCCGGTCCACCCGGCTGGCCACCGCGACGATCGTCACCGGGCTGTCGGCCGGGTTCATCTTCGGCCTCGGCGCGCCGATGGCGCTGTCCACCGGCGTCCTCAACCCGTGGCTGGTGTTCCTGCCGGTGGAGATCATCGGCCTGGTCGCGCCGTGGCGGTGGCTCGCGGCGGCGGGCGGCGCGGCGTGGGGCGCGATCTGCGTCTTCGGCCTCAATGCCGCCAACGACGCGGCGACGTCGCTGCCGATCGACTTCGTCACCGCGCTCCAGCAGATCTCCACCCCGATCCTCTGGCTGTTCACGCTGTTCCCGGTGCTGGCGATCACTCGCCAGTTCGGCCGGGCGAAGGGCCTGATCACGTTCGGCGCCGAGCTCGCCGTCGTGCTGCTGTCGATGAACGTCTGGGAGACGCTGTTCCCCGGCTCGCTGGCGATGGCAGTGGGTGTGGTCATGCTGCTCGGATTCGCGCTCACCCAGGACCGGTCCGCCCGGCGGGCCGAGCAACTGGTTCTGGCCGGCGCCTCCGAGACCGACCGCGTCGTGCTGGCCGAGCAGCGGGCCGCGGCTGCCGCGGCGTCGGACCAGCTGTTCGGGCCGAACGCGGACCGGCTGCGCCGCAACGTGATCCCGCTGGGCGTGCTCGGCGGGCTGGTCGCGGCGCTGGCGGCCAGCGGCATCTTCGGCGGCGGCGAGGCGACCAGCTTCCTCGTCGCCGACGGCACCTACGGCGAGGCCGCGCAGGTCGACTTCCTGCGGGCGTTCGGCTTCGTGCCGCTGATCGCGACGACGGCGCTGGCCTCCGGCGCGTACGCGATGGCCGGGTTCACCTTCGTGTACCCGATCGGCTACCTGTCGCACCTGTTCATCGACGCCTGGCCGCTGGCGCTCGCGGTCGCGTTCGTGCTCGGCGCGCTGGTGATGTCGGTCGAGGTGCTGCTGCTCAGCGCCGTCGGGCGGTGGCTGCAGCACTGGCCGAGCGTGCGCGAGTCGGCCGACCACATCAGGCACGCGATCACGGAGTCGCTCACGCTGGCGATCCTGGTCGGCTCGCTGATGGCCGGCCTGGCGATGGGCGGCGGTCTCGGCATCGCGCTGGTCGGCGGGCTGTACCTGATCAACGAGGCGATGGGACGGCCGGTGGTGCGGATGGCGGCCGGTCCGGCGGCGGTCATCGTCGGCGGCATCGCGCTCAACCTGCTGCACCTCGTCGACCTCGTCCAGCCGGTGGCGGGCTGATGCCGATCCGGACCGCCAGCGGCCGGGTGCTCGTGCCGGCGGACGTGCCCGGCACGGTCCTCGCGCACGAGCACCTGGTCGTCGACCTCACCCGGTTCGGCGACCCCGAGGCGCGGGTGAGCGACGACGCCGCGGTGGCGGCCGAGCTGGCCGCGGCCCGGACCGAGCACGGGCTGGGCCTCGTGGTCGACCTGACCGGCCGCGGCATGGGCGGCGACCGGGCCCGGGCCCGCGCGATCGCCGAGCGGGCCGGCGTCGAGGTCGTCGTCGCGACCGGCTGGTACTACGAGCGGTTCCACCCGGGCGGCGAGCCCGGCGACTCCGTCGTGCGGGCCACCGAGCTGCTGGTGGACGACATCGGCTCGGAGGTCCGTCCCGGCGTGATCGGCGAGATCGGCAGCAGCGGCTCGGCCAGTCCTGCGGAGCGGGTCGGGCTGCTCGCGTCGGCCGGCGCCGCGCTGGCCACCGGGCTGTCCGTGGCCACCCACGCCCACCTCGGACGGGGTGCGTTGGAGCAGCTCGACCTGCTGACGTCGGCTGGGCTGCCGCCGCACCGGATCTGCATCGGCCACCAGGACCTCATCGACGACCAGCGTCAGCACCAGGCCATCGCCGCCGCCGGCGCGTACGTCGCCTTCGACACCGTCGGCAAGGCGTCCTACCAGCCGGACGAGAAGCGGATCGAGCTGCTGCTCGCGCTGCTGGCGGCGGGGTACGCGCGGCACGTCCTGCTCAGCAACGACATCTCACGCGACGCCTACCTGACCAGCCGCGGCGGGCCGGGCTTCGGCCACGTGCTCGGCCCGTTCCGCGCCGAGCTCGCCACCCGCGGCGTCGACCCGCCGACGCTCGACCTGCTCTACCGGGCGAACCCGCTGCGCTGGCTGGACGGAACGGAGACACCATGAGCCCCTCGCTGCCCGAGACGACGCCGCTGCCGATCGCGACCGCCGAGGACGCGCTGGGGATGCAGCAGCGGCTGGTCGGCGCGATCGCGGCGCACTTCACCGACGGCGCGCTGTTCCGCGCCGACGTCGGGGTCGTCCCGGGACTCGGCCGGCCGGACACGACGGCGCGTGCCGAGGCGTCCCTGGCCGAGGCGTTCGGCGCCGACGACGCCTGCCTGGTCCAGGGCGCGGGTACCGGCGCCATCCGGGCCGCGCTGTCGGCCGGCCCGTGGGCGCGGGGCGAACGGCGCGTCATCGCCCACGACGCGCCGGACTACGCGACGACGGCGACGACGTTCCGCGATGGCGGCGTCGAGGTGGCCCGGGTCGACTTCGACGACGACGCCGCCCTCGACGCGACGCTGGCCGGCGACCCGGCGCGCTGGGTCTACGTGCAGCACTCGCGGCAACGGCTGGGCGACCGGCACCAGCCCGCCGCCGTGATCGCGCGGGCGGTCGCCGCCGGCCACGGCGTCGTCGTCGACGACAACTACGCGGTGTTCCGGACCCCGCGGATCGGCGTGCAGCACGGCGCCACCGTCTCGGCGTTCTCGCTGTTCAAGCTGCACGGGCCGGAGGGCGTCGGGGTGGTCGTCGGTTCCGCGGACGTGGTGGGGCGGGCGCGGGTGGCGAACTACTCCGGCGGCGGCCAGGTCCAGGGCGCCCAGGCGCTGGCGGCGTTGCAGGCGCTGGTGATGGTCCCGCTGAACTGGGCAGCGCAGGCCCGCGCGGTGACGGAGCTGGCCGAACTGCTGGCCGGCGGCGCCGTGCCGGGTGTCGTCGACCTGCGGGTGGCGAATGCGCAGGACCTCTGCGTGATCGCGCTGCTGGACCGGCCGGTGGCGGCGCGGGTGCCGGAGTGGGCCGCGCGGCACGGCGCCGCGCCGTTCCCCGTCGGCTCCAACTCGCGGCACGAGATCACTCCGCTGGTCTACCGGCTGTCGTCGTCGACGCTGGCCGCGCAGCCGGAGCTGGCGGACTGGGCGATCCGGGTGAACCCGATGCGGGCCGGTGCCGAGCTGACCGTGCGGATCCTGCGGTCGGCGCTGGCCGAAGGGGATCGTTGATGTTCCTGGCGATGACCGAGCGGCGCAACCCGGCGCTCGTCGAGGCCGCGATCGACCTGCACCGCTCCGGCGCCGTCGAGCCGGACACCTACGTGATCGACCTCGACGCGGTGGACCACAACGCGGCCGCGCTGGCGGCGGCCGGCGGGCGGCACGGCGTCGAGCTGTGGTTCGTCGCGAAGCAGTACGGCCGCAATCCCCTCGTCACGGCCACCGTGGCGCAGCACCTGCCGCTGGCCGCGGCGATCGACCACCGCGAGGCCGGCGCGCTGCTGGGGGCCGGCGCCCGGCTGGGCAACCTGGGCCATCTGGTGCAGGTGCCCGCTCGCCGGCTCCCGCGGTTGCTCGCCGCGGGGCCCGCATACGTGACGGTGGCGGACGAGCAGAACCTGGCCGCGGTCGCGGCGGCCGCTTCGGCCGGCGGGCGCGGTCGCGTCCAGCCGGTGCTGCTGAAGATCCGCGGCGCGGCCGAGTCGACGTTCCCCGGCCAGGACGGCGGTTTCGAGGTCTCCGACGTCGCCGGCGTGCTGGCGTTCGCCGCCGAACTGGGCGGCGTCCGCATCGCCGGCGCGACCGGGTTCCCGTGCCTGAGCTTCGACACCGCCGCCGGCCGGCCGCGGCCCACCGGCACGCTGGAGCGGGTGCTCGCCGCCGCGGCGACCCTGCGCGCGGCGGGCCTCGATCCCGTCCTGTCGCTGCCCAGCCACACGAGCGTCAGCACGATCCCGCAGATCGCGGCGCTCGGCGGCACGGTCGGCGAGCCGGGCCATTCACTCACCGGCACGACGCCCGAGCACGCCGTCGATGCCGGGCTGACCGAGCGTCCGGCGCTCGTGTACGTCTCCGAGATCGCACAGCTCGGCTCGGCGCCGAGCGTGTTCGGCGGCGGCTTCTACAGCCGCGGCCGGGCTCGCGACCTGGTCGTGGCCACGGCCGGCGGGGTGCGCCGGGCGACGCTGCGGGACACCCCGGCCGGGAGCATCGACTACTACCGGCGGTTCGACTGGCTCGGCGACGGTGGCGGCGCGCGGGTCGGCGACACGGCCGTCATGGCGTTCCGGACGCAGATCTTCGTGACGCGTTCCCGGGTCGCCGTCGTCTCGGGGATCGGGTCCGGGCGGCCGCGGCTGGACGGCGTGTTCGACGCGCTGGGCGGCCGGGTCGCATGAGCCGGTCGGCGACCGTCCTCGTCCTCGACGGCTTCGGGGCCGGGGCGATGCCGGACGCTGCTCTGGTGCGGGCCGCGGACGCCGCGGCTGACACCGTCGGCTCCGTCGCCGCCTGGACCTCGCGGTCACGGGGCCGGCCGCTGGCAGTGCCGCACCTGGCTGGTCTGGGTCTGACGGCGGTCCGGCCGGATCTCGGTGACGTTCTGGCCGCGCCCGTTCCGCTGGTGCGGGCCTCTGGCGCCCTGGCCGGGCTCGGCTATCCCGGCGCGGACTCGTTCGCCGGCCACCAGACGCTCATGGGCGCCGACATGTCGCACGTCGTGTTGTGCCGGCTGGCCGACCGTCTCGACGTGGTCGCTGCGGCGCTGCGGGTCGCCGGGCACCTCGTCTCGACGCTGGCCGATCTGCCCGTGCTGGTCGTCGACGGCTTCGCGCTCGTGCACGACAACCTGGAGGCCGACCCCGGCCTGAACTGGAACGTCTCGGCCCGGCTGGACGACCTGGACTTCGCCGCGATCCTGGCGATCGCGCAGGTCGTCCGCTCGGTGGCGCCGGTCGCCCGTGTCATCGCCGTCGGCGGCCGGTCGGACCGGCCGCTGGCCGACGCCGTCCGCCCAGGTCCGGACGGGACGGTCGGCCTGGACACGCCGGCCAGCGGGTTCTACCGCAACGGCGGGCTGCGGGTGCAGCACCTCGGCGCGCCGGTCGACCATGCCTCGCAGCTGCATGAGGTGGCGGCCCGCGCCGGTCACCGCGTCGTGCTGATCGGCAAGGCCGCGGACCTGCTGGTGACGTCCGCCCCGGCCGACCGGCGTCCCGGTGTCGACACGGCAGCCGTCCTCGCCGACGTCGCCTCCGCCGCGGGGACCGGGCTGGTCGTCGCGAACGTCCAGCAGACCGATCTGGCCGGCCACTCGCAGGACCCGGCCGCGTTCGCCTCCCTGCTGGAGACCGTCGACCGCGCGCTGCCCGGCATCGCCGCCCGGCTCGGCCCGGACGACCTGCTGGTCGTCACCGGCGACCACGGTAACGACCCGTCCATCGGTCACCCGTTCCACACCCGCGAACTCGTCCCCGTACTGGCCGGAACGGGCGGCGCCCCATCGACGCGCCGTGGCCCGGACCTCGCCTCCTTGGCGGACGTCGGCGCCTCGGTCGCCCGCTGGCTGGGCCTCCCAGAGGGGCCGACCAGCTGCGCACGATCGGGCTCCGGAATCGGGCTCCGGACATGAAAACAGCTCAGAGGATGACCTCTGAGCTGTGGGTGTTGCTGGCGGTCCTGACGGGACTTGAACCCGCGACCTCCGCCTTGACAGGGCGGCGAGCACTCCGAGCTGCTCCACAGGACCTTGCGTTCGTACTTCCGTGCCCGGCGACCGTCGGAACGGGTACCGCATCCCCAACGGGATTCGAACCCGCGTTGCCGCCTTGAAAGGGCGGAGTCCTAGGCCGCTAGACGATGGGGACCAGATCTGACGACATGGCCCATGGCTCGTCGCCGTTCGGGACGTTGAAAGCATAGGGTGGACGCGCTCAGTTCTCCAAATCGGGAGCTGGCGACGGGTCCTCGGGGCCCTGGGCTGCGCCGTCGTCCTCGCCGGCCTGGTGGCGGTCGATCTCGGCGCTGGTCTGGCCGAGGCCGCCGAGGGTCAGATCGTCCCAGGCCACGAGCCCTTTCGTCTCCGGATCGAAGTAGAGCACCGACAGATTGACCGGAGTGGGATCTTCGTCACGTAGGCCGCGCAGCCCGGCGCCGCCGGTGGAGCCCTGGACCATGACCCGCGTGCCGTCGTCGAGGACATACGTGTCGCGCTTGTGGGCGTGGCCGGACAGCACCAGCGGCGCGATGCCGTCGAACAGCTCGGCGTGGCTGGGGTCGTGGTAGACGATGACGTCCGGGGGCGGGTCGAGCTCGGCCGCCTCGTCGGCGAACTCCTCGGTGCCCTCGCGGATGACCTCGTCGGGGACGCCGCGCACGGACTTGTCCGGCGTGAACCGGGGGTCCGGCGCGCCGAGGAAGCGCAGCCCGGCCACCTCGGCCGGCTCGCCGTCCAGGACGACGGCGTTGGGTGCGGCGGCGACGGCGGCCGCGGTGGCGACGGAGTCGTGGTTGCCCTTGACGAAGACGTAGGGCCGGCCGAGGTCGGCGATCGGGCGCACGTAGGAGTTCTCCAGCGGCGTCCCCTGGTCGACGATGTCGCCGCTGTCGACGATGACGTCGACGGCGTACTGCTCGGCGACGGCGTCGATGATGTCCCAGGCGGCCGGGTTGAGATGCAGGTCCGACACGTGCAGGACGCGGATCGTGTCGTCGTTGGGCTGGAACGTCTCCAGGTTCAGCGTCGTGTCGTAGACGGCGGCGACGTTGGCGACGAAGCCGGCCAGCTGGTCGGCGTAGGCGTCGAAGTTCGTCGCGATGTCCTCGGCGTTGCCGATCAGCTGCGGCGCGGCCGCCAGCGGCCCGGTGTACGCCGGCTCCCGGACGGCGTCGGGGTCGAACGTCAGCGCCGTCAGCCCGTACCCGCCGAGCACCGCGGCGAGGGCGACGCCGGCCGCCAGCGCCGTCCGCCGCACCGAGCGCAGCACCAGCAGCGCCGCCAGCGTCCCGCCGACGACCGCCGTGAGGCCGGCCCGGACCGCAGCGTCGACGATGACGTCCTGGATGCCGGCGCCGATCTGGTCGTCCAGGCCGGCCAGCGAGTACGGGTCGTTGACGTAGCCGTTGAGGCCGTCGAGGTCGACCTCGCGGACGGAGATGTTCAGCTGCACCGGTCCGGAGTGGGTGTCCAGGACGACGGCGCCGACGGGGTCCAGCTCGATGACCGACTCGCCGGTGAACGCCGGCCGGAACGCGACGTCGATGGCCAGCGGCCCCACGTAGGCCTGCGTGGTGCCGGCGACGGCCAACGCGATCCACGCGCCGACGAGCGCCAGCGCGACCGGGCTGAGCAGCGTGAACGTGCGACGCAGCCACGGTGGCCAGGTCGCCGGGCGGGCGTAGTCCTGCCACTCCCGGCGCGGCGCCGGGTCCCCCGGCGGACTCGTCTCCGTCGCTACCTCCACGTCTCGTTGGTAACACATTTCCGCCCCCGGAAACGGCTCCGCCCATCGCGGCAGGCGAGACTGGTGCCGTGCTGGAGCTGACCGAGGCGGAGTTCGAACGGCTGGTGTCCGAGGCGATCGACGAGATCCCGCCGGAACTGGCCGAGATGATGAACAACGTCGTCATCCTGATCGAGGACGAGGCGCCGGCCGACGAGCCCGACATCCTCGGGCTGTACGAGGGTACGCCGCTGACCGAGCGCGGCGAGTGGTACACCGGCGTGCTGCCGGACACGATCAGGCTGTTCCGGCTGCCGATCCTGCGCATCTGCGACACCCGCGACGACGCCGTCGACGAGGTGCTGATCACCGTCGTGCACGAGGTCGCGCACCACTTCGGCATCGACGACGAGCGGCTGCACGAGCTCGGCTGGTCGTGACCTACCCCCGCGCGGCGAGCGGCACATCGCCGAGCAGCCGCGCCGCGTTCGCCGTCGTGGTCGCACGCCAGTCGCCGCCGGCCCGGTCCAGCCGGCTCAGCTGCCGGGCGACCCCCGCCGCCGGCGTGAAGCAGAACCCGCTGCCGTAGACCACCTGCTCGGACCCCGACGGCCAGAGGCCGGACGTCCCGAGATCGACCCACAGCCGGTCCAGCTGCGCCGCGAGCCGGGCCCCGTCGTCGGCGAGGAGCTCCAGCCGCGACGCCAGCAGCGGCAGCACCGACCCGGCGTCGCCGACCACGAACCGGATCCGCGGATGGCGCGTCAGCACCCCGGAGAGCACCAGGTCGCCGACCGCCCGCACCCCCTCGAACACGAACTCCATGAGCGGCCGGGGCCGGTCCAGCGCGACGTCGCGCCAGTTCGGCGGCGAGGTCGGGTGCAGCAGGACCACGGCCTCCCGCTCGTCGAGGAACCGCCACAACGGCTCCAGCCGCGGGTCGCCGGGGTAGCGGCCGGCGGCGTTGGTCAGCACCGCCACCCCGGACGCCGCCAGCTGGTCCAGCGCGTGCCCGGTCTCGGCCAGCGCGCCGTCGAGGTCGGGCAGCGGGAGCGCGGCGAGGAACCCGAACCGGTCCGGCCGCTCGGCGGCCAGTCCCGCGGCCGCCTCGTTCACCCGCCTGGCCAGCACTCGGGCCCGGACGTCGTCACCGAAGTGCACGCCGGGCGACGAGACCGACAGCACGGCACGCGAGATCCCGTGCCGGTCCATCAGCTCGAGCTGCGACGAGACCGACCACCGCGGCCAGCCGGGCATCCCGTCGGGGGCGAGGTGCCCGGCTCGCACGGCCGCGGCCACGTACTCCTCGGTGAGGAAGTGCGCGTGCACGTCGACGAGCGTCACGAGACGCTCGGGTGCAGCAGGTCGGACAGGCCGATCCGCAGCAGGAAGTCGGCGCGGATGCGGTCGGCGACGGCGTTGACGGCGACCGAGCCGTCGTCGGAGGGGTCGATGTGGACGCGGAACGGGCGGCGGCCCTTCTCGGCGCCGACGACGTCGACGATGGCCCGGGCGACGTCGGCGACGTCGGCCCACTCCGGCTCGAGCCCGGCGAGCCGCTGCCTGACGTCGTCCATCAGGCCGGCGTAGCGCTCCTCGTACTCGGCGGCGACGGCGATGTCGGCCGGCGAGCCGCTGTGCGCGAAGTGGTTGGTGCCCTTGGTGAACGCGCCGGGGACCACGATGGTGGTCTCGATGCCGAACCGCGACAGCTCCAGCGCGTAGCTCTGGGCCAGCGCGTCCATCCCGGCCTTCGCCGCGAAGTACGGCGCCAGATACGGCGGGGTACCGCCGCGGGTGCTGGAACTGCCGACCCAGACGACCAGGCCGTCGTGCTGCCGGCGCAGCACGGGCAGGGCGGCGCGGTTGAGCCGCTGGGTGCCGACGACGTTCGTGTCGTAGAGCTGGGCGAGTTGCTCGGGCGTGAACGCTTCGGCCGGGCCGGTGACCATGTGACCGGCGTTGTGGAGCAGGACGTCCAGCCGGCCCTGCTCGCCGACGACGGTCGCCACGGCCTGCCGGGCGGACTCGTCGGAGCTGACGTCGAGCTCGACGGCGCGCAACGTGCCGCCGGCGTAGGCCCGCGCCTCGGCCGCCGCGGTGGCGTTGCGGCCGGCGACGTCGCGCATCCCCGCGTAGACGGTGTGGCCGGCGTCGGCCAGGGCGCGGGCGGTGAGTGCGCCGAAGCCGCTGGACGCGCCGCTGATGAGGATCGTGCCCATCAGATCGCACCGCCGTTCGCGTACAGCGTCTGGCCGTTGACCCAGCGCGCCGGTCCGGCCAGGAACGCGATGACCTCGGCGATGTCCGACGGCTCGGCGATGCGCTCCAGCGGCGCCTCGGCGGCCAGCCGGTCGAGCAGCTCCTGCGGCTTGCCGTCGAGGAACAGCGCGGTCGCGGTGGGGCCGGGCGCGACGGCGTTGACAGTGATGTCCCGGCCCCGCAGCTCGCGGGCCAGGATCAGCGTGATCGCCTCGACGGCGCCCTTGCTGGCCGCGTAGGCGGCGTAGCCGGGTCGCGAGAACCGCGTCAGCGAACTGGACACGTTGACGATGGCGCCGCCCCGACGCAGCCGGCGGGCGGCCTGCTGGTCGACGGCGAAGGTCCCGCGGACGTTGGTGCGCAGGTGGGCGTCGAGCTCGGCGAGGTCGAGGTCGGCCAGCGGCGCGAGCCGCATGATGCCGGCGGCGTTGACGACGACGTCGACGCCGCCGAAGGCCCGCTCGACCTCGTCGAAGAGGGCGGCGACGGAGTGCTCGTCGGCGACGTCGGCCTGGACGGCGATGGCCTGCCCGCCCGCGGCGACGACCTCGGCGGCCGCCTGCTCGCCCTCGTCCTTCGAGCCGCCATAGGTGACGCCGACGGCATAGCCCTCGCGGCCCAGCCGGGCGGCGGTCTCGCGGCCGATGCCGCGCGAGCCGCCCGTGACGATCGCGACGCGAGGTGTGTTCTGGTCGGTCATGACCGGGTCCTTCCGGATCTGAGGTGTGTGCTGACACCTCGATCGTGGAATCCGAGAAGCATCAATACAAACGAATCTCTTCGATGCCAGGATCAGTTCGCGCGATGCAAGTCCCGGCCGGCGACCGTGCCGTCGAGCAACCGGACGTGCTGCGTCACCAGCCCCAGCAGCGCCCGCAGCGCCGCGGGCGGCCGGCGCCGGCGCAGGGTCGCCAGGTGCACGGCCCACTCGAACGACTGCCCGTCGACCGGCAGCACGCGCACCCCGTCCGTGAGCCGGGCCGCGTACTCGGGCAGCAGCGCGACGCCCACCTCGTGGCGGACGAACGCGGCGGCCTCGTCGACGCCGGCCACCTCGACGGCGATGCGACGGGAGAGGCCGGCGGCCTCGAACACCTGGTCCGCGATCGCGCGGTTCGTGAAGCCGGGTGGGAAGTCGACGAAGCTCTCGTCGGCGAGATCGGCCAGGATCACCCGGCGGCGCCGGGCCAGCCGGTGCCGCACCGGCACCGCCAGCACGTTCGGCACGCGGACCAGTTCCCACGTGGCCAGATCCGGGTGCGCCGGCCCGCTCAGGGCCAGGAGCGCGACGTCGCAGTCGCCGGCCAGCAGCGCCGCCAGGTTGCCCGACGACCCACTCGCCTCGACCCGCAGCTGCAGCTCCACACCGGGGTAGCGGGCCCGGAACAGGCCCGCGACGGCGGGAAGGTCGATCAGCGCCAGACCGCCGAGCATCGCCATCCGGACCCGGCCGCGCAGGCCGCTGCCGAGCTCGTCGACGACGTCGTGCGCGCCCTGGACGGCGTCCTGCACCGCCAGCGCCTCCGGCAGCAGGGCCGCGCCGGCCTCGGTCAGCACCACCCGCTGCGCGTTGCGCTCGAACAGGGTGACCTTGAGGTCCTTCTCCAGCGCGGCGATGGCCGCGGAGACGGCGCTCTGGACGACGTGCAGTCGCTTCGCCGCCAGCGTGAAGCTCTTCTCGTGCGCGACGGCGACGAAGTACTCCAACTGCCTGAGCTCCACGCAGCCAGTGTGGCCTACGCGGGATGGTTCGGGCGCCGGGCCGGGAACGCCTCTCGGCGCAACGGCCGCTCGTAGCGGCTATAAGTGGGACCCGGGGTTACCACGGCCCGCCGCCCAGCGAGAGCCCCGAAGGGCTGTCGCCAGTACCTGAAACTACCCGATGTCCGTGGTTGTTCCCAGCGTTGTGGCGTGGGAAGGATCACCTTGACGACACGCCGCAGAGCGGTTCGGGCCGGTCAGGGCGCGGTCATCCGGCGGGCCAGCTCGACGACGGCGGCCCGTTGCGTCGCGCGGTCCAGGCCGTCGGCGCCGACCGTCATCCGGGCGACGTGCGGCACGACGAACCACCAGTCGACCAGCGCCATGAGGCCGTAGAGCAGCTGACCGGCGCCGACCGCGCCGGTCACCAGCCCGCGCCGCTGTGCGTCGGCGACCGCCGCGACCTTCTCCTGCAGATGCATCGCCCGCTTCGTCTCGGCGACGACCTCGCCGCCGCTGACCAGGCCCTCCCAGTGCAGCAGCCGGAGGAGGTGCGGGTGGTCGGTGTGGTGGTCGAACAGCCGCCCGGCGTAGTCGCCGAGGTCGCCGGCCTGCTCCGGCGTGAGCGGGACGGCCTCGGCGAGGCGCTGGAGCTCCTGTGTCAGCACGGCCCGGAACAGCCCGTCCTTGTCGCCGAAGTACTGGTAGATGCGCTCCTTGTTGACGCCGGCGGACCGGGCGAGGCGGTCGACGCGGGCGCCGGCAGGCCCGTACTCGGCGAACTCCTCGACGGCGGCGTCCAGGAGGCGGCGACGGGTCGCCTCGGTGTCCCACGGCATGACAGCACCGTAGCAATCTCCAACCGTCTAGTTGCTTTTTGCGGCCGACTGGCGCAAACTCCAACCATGCAGTTGGAAAACCGTCCACCCTCCGTCCACCGCCGCGCCGTGATCATCTGGCTGGCCATCTACCCGCTCGTGACGCTCGGGCAGTTCTTGCTCCGCCCGCTCACCGGCGACCTGCCGACGCCGCTGAGCACGCTGGTGCTGACGCTGCTGGTCGTGCCGGTCGCCGTCTACCTCGTCGTGCCGGCGCTGACGCGGGTCAGTGCCCGGCTGCCGGCCGGACGATCGCGCCGCGGGCAACCAGTTCGATCGTGAGCGCGACGGCGGCCGTCTCGACCGCCAGCAGTCCGATCAGCACGAACAGCTGAACGGCGCCGGCCTGGATCGGGTCGGCGCCGCCGATGAGCATGCCGACGAACGCGCCCGGCAGCACCACCAGACCGACGGTGCGGGTCTGGTCCAGCGCCGGGATCAGCGCCGTCGCCGCCTGCGGCCGGGCGATCTCCAGCGCGGCGTCGCGCGGCAACAGGCCGACCGACAGCGCGGCCTCCACCTCACCCCGTCGCGTCTCCAGCTCGTCCAGCGCGCGCCGTCCGGCCAGCGCGGACGCCGTCATCGCGCCGCCGATCAGGATCCCGGCGACCGCGATCACCGCCAGCGGCGTCGTCGGCAGGACGCCGACGGCCAGCAGGGCCGTCACCACCAGCAGCGGACCGGCCGCCACCGGCACGACCGCCCGCCACCAGGACCGGTCGCTGGTGATCCGGCGCCCCGCGGTCACCGTCGCCGTCGCGAGCATCACCAGCAGGAACGCGGCCGTCAGCGGCTCTACCTCGACGACGGCGGCCAGCACCAGCGCGACGGCGGCGAGCTGGACGACCGCCCGCACGGCCGCCGTCACCACCGCGCGGTCGTGGCCGAGGTGCGCGACGGCGCTCACGGCGACGGCGACCACGACGAGAACCACCATCGTGACGACGAGACCCGGACCGACCGGCAGCAGAGTCGAGGACATCTCGTCACCGTAGTGTGGGGACATGGTGAGGCTGACGAGGATCTACACCCGCACCGGCGACGACGGCACGACCGGGCTGGGCGACTTCAGCCGCACCCGCAAGACCGACCCGCGGCTGGCCGCGTACGCCGACGCCAACGAGGCCAACGCGGCCATCGGGGTGGCGATCGCGCTGGAGCGCTCCGGCGCCGGCGGCGGCGACCTCGGCCCCGACGTGCTGGCCGTGCTGCAGCGGGTCCAGAACGACCTCTTCGACGTCGGCGCCGACCTCTGCGTGCCGCTGAAGCCCGAGTACGAGCACCCGCCGCTGCGGGTCCAGGCCGCCTGGATCGAGGAGCTGGAGGCCGACTGCGACCGTTACAACGCCGAGGTGCCGAAGCTGACGTCGTTCATCCTGCCCGGCGGCACCGTCACGGCCGCGCAGCTGCACGTCGCCACCACCGTCGTGCGGCGAGCGGAGCGATCGGCCTGGCGGGCGGTCGAGGAGTACGGCAGCGGCGACATCGACGGCGTCAACCCGCTCACCGCCACCTACCTCAACCGGCTCTCCGATCTGCTGTTCATCCTGGCCCGCTACGCCAACCGGGCCGCCGGCGACGTCCTGTGGCAGCCGGGCGGTGGCCGCGCGGAACCGCCGAGCCGGCGCTAGCCTCGAGATCATGAGGCTGACGAAGTTCGAGCACTCCTGTGTTCTCGTCGAGGACGGCGACGCTCGCGTCCTCATCGACCCGGGCGGCTTCTCGCACGGCTTCGAGACGCTGACGGGGCTGACGGCGGTGCTGGTCACCCACCAGCACCCGGACCACCTCGACGTCGGCCGGCTGCCGGCGCTGCTGGCGGCCAACCCTGACGCGACGCTCTACACCGACGGCGGCAGCGCGGCCGTCCTGGCCGAGTCCGGCATCGCCGCCACCGGTGTCCAGCCGGGCGAGCGGCTGCACGTCGGCACCGGCATCGACGTGTTCGGCGGCCAGCACGCGGTGATCCACCCCGACGTGCCGGTCATCCCGAACGTCGCCTACCTGATCGGCGGCCGGTTCCTGCACCCGGGCGACTCGTTCACGATCCCCGACGTCGACGTCGAGATCCTCGGGCTGCCGACGGCCGCGCCGTGGCTGAAGCTGAGCGAGTCGGCCGACTACCTGCGGGCGCTGACGCCGAACGTCGCGGTCCCGATCCACGAGGCGCTGCTGGCCGCGCCCGACTTCTTCTACAACCTGTACGAGAAGCTCGCGCCGGAGGAGACGGAGCTGCGCGTGCTGGCTCCCGGCGGCGCGTTCGAGGCCTGACCGGACGACAGTGGACAATGGTGACGTGACCGAAGGCAGCCACCGGCGCCCGCAGCTGCGCCCCGACATGCCCGAACTGCTCGGCGACCCCGATCCCGCCGACCGCACCGCCGTCGCGCACGCCACCGCGGCCGCCGTCCTGCAGGCGGCCCGATCCGAGCCCGGCGCGGCGCCGCGGCTGCTCGACCTCGCCGACCGGCTCGGCCTGGACGAGATGGCCGAGCTGTGGCGCGGTTCCGGCGCCGACACGCTGCCCGGCACGCTCTGGTCGCTGTACCTGCTGCGCAGCTGGGTGCACCGCAACGGCTCCGAGGCGGCCCGCGTCTTCGCCGTCGGCGAGCGGGTCGCGGAGGTGTCGACGGCGGTCGCCGGCGTCGCACACCCGCCGGGTCCGGCCGAGGTGGCCGCGCTCGGCGACGCGGTGCTGACCAGCGCGTTCACCGGCGACTTCGCGGTCGCACTGGAACGGGCGGCCGCGTTCTGCCGGGTCGTCGCCGCCGGCCGTGCGCACTCCGCCGACGACATGGGGGAGGCGGACGGCGAACGGCAGACCCGGCTCGCCAAGGGCAACCTCCGCATGGCGGAAGAGCTCGAACGCGCTGCTGCCCTCTGGCGCCGCAACGACCTCCACTGACCCCTCGTGGGAATGATCACGTCAAGTAGGATCCCTCCCGCTTCCCCAGGCGTGCATGCCTGGTGAAGCGGGAGCACCCCAACTCAACGTGATCATTCCGGGGTGAACGTCGGTGCCAAGGGGTTGGGGACGGTGCCGAGGGCGGAGATGACGGGGCGTTCGGGGTCGTCGGCGTAGCCGCGCTCGAACAGCCGCAGCCGGTTCAGGCACAGCTTCGGGAACGTCGGCGACTCCAGGTCGAACAGCGTGTACCGGTCGGCCAGTTCGCCGCGGAACCGGTCCTGGTACGAGACGAGCACCGCCCGGGCGGACGCCCAGAAATCGGCCTCCGGCAGCCCGAGAACGTCGGCGCAGATCTCCGCCAGATACCGGTACACGCAGATCAGCAGCCCGTTCTGCAGATACTTGCGCAGCGTCTTCCCGTCCAGGATCACGTCGGCCAGCGCGGCGCGGACGTCCGGCGGGAGGTCCGCGTGCTCGGGGATCGACTCCGAGCAGATCGCCAGGTCGTCGACGAAGTCCTTGACGACCAGCCGCGTCGGCACGCCGTCACGGTGCACGATCATGCAGTTCTGCCCGTGCGGCGAGAACATCGCGCCGTACTTGTACAGCACGTGCAGCAGCGGTGGCAGCACCGCGGCGTGCAGCCGTGCGACCCACTCGGCCGGCGACAGCCCGCTCCGCGACACCAGCTCCGCCGCGAACGAGCCGCCGGATGGGTCGACGTGCAGGAGGGCGGCCAGCGAGACCGCCTGCTCGCCGTCGCGCAGGTACGGCTGGATCGGCTCGCGCCAGATCGCGCCGAGCAGCTCCGTGTACTGGTACGGCACGCCCGGCAGCGAGGCGTACGTCGGGTGCGCGACGCTGACGCCGGCCACCTCGCCGAGCAGGATCAGCCCGCTCTCCTGCAGAAACGCGTCCCCGGCGACCACCGACGACAGCCACGACGTGAGGGCCGGCGCCGCCAGCGTCCGCTCCCGCGGCAGCCCCCGATAGACAGACGTGTTGAGGATCGACAGCGGCAGCTTGAGGTACCGCCGGGCCGGGTCGTCGAGGTCGGTCATCGTGCGGATCGCCAGCTGCGGCCGGTACCGAGCCGGCCCCTCGCCGAGGAACACCAGCTCGCCGCGGGCCAGCTGGCCCGCGTGCAGCGACTGGATCCGGTGCGCCCACTGCCACGGGTGCACCGGCACGAACACGCAGGTCGACGGGTCCAGCCCGCCGAGCTGCGCGCCCGCCAGCAGCGCCTCGAACGCCGCGTCCCCGACCTGCTCCCGTACGACAGCGGGGTGATCCAGCCCGACGGCGTCCGCGACCGCCGGCGACGCGGCCAGCCACAGCAGCCGGACGTCGGCCCGCGCCTCCGGCGGGTACGCGAGCAGGTCGTCGGCGCCGAACCCGACCCGGCCCTTGTTCGCGACGATCCACGGATGCCCGGTCAGCTCGGCCTCGACCAGCACAGGTTCCAGGTCGACGAGCTCGGCAGCCGGCCGCGCGGTCGCCAGCTGGCGCGCGTCGGTGAGCAGCGTCGACGACAGCTCGGACACCGCGCCGGCGACGGTCGCCGCCTCCGCCCCGGCCGCCAGAAGCACCGCGGTGAACACGTCGACGGCGTCCGGCAGCGCCCCGCCGCCGGCCAGCTCGAGCGACGACGGATCCACCCGCCACCAGCCCAGTGCCCGCCGCGTCGCCCGTCCGGTCAGCGTCGCTCCCGGCAGCTCCACCGACACGGCGCCGGACAGCGGGATGATCTCCTCGTAGCCGAACTCGGTGAGCAGCTTCGCGATCAGCTCGCGGTTCGCCCGCTCCCAGTGCTCCAGGCCGAACGCGGTCATGGACGGGCCTCCTCGGGGACGCCGAAGCTCTGGTAGACGGTGCGGTCGCGGACCGGGTAGACCTCGCGGCCGGCCAGCTGGTTGACGATGACGGAGTTGCGGTGCGCGCCCAGGCCCAGGTCCGGCGCGCCGACGCCGTGCGTGTGCAGCTCGGCGTTCTGCGCGAACAGCGTCGACGGCGCGCCGGACGCCAGCGTCAGCCGGTAGTCCAGCGACACCTCCGGCCGGCCGAGCGCGTCGCGCGCCAGCACGCCGTCACGCACGGGCAGCGGGGACGGCTCGTGCCCGGTCCCGAGCACGACGACGTCGGTGTCGCGGGTGAACGTGCGGTCCAGGTCGCGGTGCCGCCAGGTCAGCCGCCAGCGCCGTCCGGGCACCGGCGACGGCGAGATCGCCACCAGCTCGCAGCCGCCGGCGTACACGACCGGCGGGTCGGCGCGGTCCACCGTCGCGGCGTAGAGCAGGTCGTAGATCCGCTCGCTGGTCTCGGCGGACAGCCCCTTGTAGAGCAGGTCCTGGCCGGCCCGGATCTCGTCGCGACGGACCGCGGGCAGGCCGTGGAAGTAGGAGGTGTACTCGGGCGTGAAGTGCTCCAGCCCGAGCTTGGAGTACTCCATCGGCAGGAACCCGCGCGACCGCGTGAACCAGTCCACCGTCAGCCCGCCGGGCAGCCCGGCCTCCAGCAGGTCGGCGACGACCTCGCCGGCGCTCTGCCCGGATCCGACGACGGTGACGGCGGACGCCGTCACCGCCTTCTCCCGGTAGGTCAGGTAGTCCTCGGTGTGGAAGACGCTCTCGCCGAGCACGGACCGGGCGACGGCGGGCACGGCCGGCCGGGTGCCGACGCCGAACACGACCGACCGGGCCCGGTGCTCCTCGACTCCGCCGGGCGTCTCGACGACGACGCGCCAGCCGCCGCCGTCGGGCTCCACCGCCGTCACTCGCGAGCCGAACCGGCAGGACGGCAGCGACTCCGCGACCCAGCGGGCGTACGCGTCGAACTCCGCCCGCGGCACGTGGAACCGCTCGTAGAAGTAGAACCGGTAGAGCCGGCCGCGTTCGTGCAGGTAGTTGAGGAAGGACCAGCGGCTGGTCGGGTCGGCCAGCGTGACGAGGTCGGCCAGGAACGGGACCTGCAGCGTCGTGCCGGGCAGCATCAGGCCGGGGTGCCAGGCGAACCGCGGCGCCGCCTCGAAGAACACCGCGTCGACGTCGTCGACGGGCGAGAGCAGCGCGGCCAGGCCCAGGTTGAACGGCCCCAGCCCGACGCCGATGACGTCGTACTCGGTCATTCGAGCACCCCCACCGCGGCGCGGTCGTCCGGCCAGCGGGCGTCGAAGGTCGCCCGCTCGCAGGCCAGGATTGCCGCGCGCTTCTCCGGCAGGTCGACCTCACCCAGCGACGTCAGCCCGAGCCGGTCGCAGTACGCGAGCATGCGGCCGTTGCGGACGTCGGGCTCGCAGACGGCACGGTCGCCGCGGTTGAGCAGCCAGGCCAGGATCGCCCGGCCCATGAGCCGCGGCACCCCGGTCCCGAGCATCGACAGCGGCCCGACCAGCAGGTGGAAGCCCTGGTCGTCGGACCGCGCCGGGTAGTAGCCGGCCAGCGCGTCCTCGGCGACGACGTACGTCTCGACGTAGCCGAACGGGACGCCGTGCGCCGACACGAGCCACGGCCGCAGGTGCGTCAGCCCGGCCAGATAGCTGTGGATCTCCGGCAGCGACACCCCGAGCTGCCACCACGGCACGACGTGCGAGCGGTTCATCCAGTCGTGGATCAGCTCGGCGTCATCGTCCGGCCGGACCGGCGCGAACGTCAGCTCCACCGCCGCTCCCGGCAGCGTGACCGACCAGCTCATCGGCTCACCGCCAGCGGGTTCGGCAGCGTCACGTACACCGACTGGGTGGCGATGTCGCCGACCAGCTCGTCCAGGTCGTGCGCCCGCGTCAGCAGGTTCGCCTTGCACGGCCAGCGCTCGTCGTCGAGCAGCCGGTCCAGCAGCGTCGCGGGGTACTGGCCGCCGCGCGCGCGTTCCTCCGTCAGCACCCTTCTCAGGTCGCTGAGGAGAGTGGACTCATCGACCGCCGGGCCGAGCGCGTTGACCACGCCGAGCGTGAGGTTGACGAACAGGTAGTAGACCAGCCGCTCGTCGGCCAGTTCCTCGGGGAAGATCGACTCGGTGACCTCGCCCAGCCCGGGGATGACGGCGGTCAGGTCGCCGTGGGCGGCCTCGCGGTGGAAGTAGCCCTGGCTGTCGCGGTAGGCGCCGCGGACCGGCCAGCCGCCGTCCAGCTCGACCAGCGTGTTCTGCTGGTGCGCCTCGAAGCACAGGCCGACGTCGAGGTAGAGCCGGACCAGCGACCGCACGACGACGTCGCAGAACCGGCCGAACCACTCGCGGGCGACGTCGTCCTCGGCCCGGCCGGTCCGTGCGGCCAGCGCCGCGACGATCGCGGCCAGGCGGCTGCGTCCGCCGTACGGATGGTCCTGGCACAGCGTGGTGAGCGCTGTGACGTCGGCCGGCCCCTGCTGGTTCCAGCGGTTCTCGCGAAGCAGGACGGAGAAGCCGTTCAGCACGGTGTCGCCGCGGGCAACCGTCAGGTAGGCGGGGTCCTGGACGAGGACGAAGTGGGGCGCGGCCTCCCGCGTCCGGGCGCCGACGACGGTGCGCGCGAGCGCCGCCGACTCGACTGCGCGGTCCAGCTCCTTCGCCAGCGTGACGCGCATGGAGTTCGTGACGCGGACGTGCAGGCTGAACTTGAGCTGCCATGGGCTGTCGGCCCGGTAGAGCGTCCGCACCGACGTGGTCGGCCGGAACGGCGCGCCCAGCGGGCCGAGGTCGACGACCGCGCCGGACTCGAACAGGTCCACGGTGTCCGGCGCCGCGCGCAGGTGCGCGGCCTCGAACGGGTGGGCGGGCAGCAGGATCCGGTCGCCGCGGGCTTGGGCCAGGACGGACCGGTCGACGGCGGGATCGTCGCGCAGCAGCGCCTCGGCCAGCTCCGGCGCGGACGCGTCGAGGGCACTGCCGTGGCGGACCAGGTCGCGGTCGACGGCCAGCCAGTGCACTGGGAAGGCGCCCGCGGTCTCGGGGGAGTACCGGCGGCGCTCGACGGCGCCCAGCTCGCCGCGGCTCTTCGGGGTCGGGTGGACGAGGTGACCGAGCAGCAGCGCCTGCTCGGACTCGATGAACGGCAGCGGCTCGGCCGACCAGAGCCGGTCGATGTCGGCGGCGCGGGTGGTCAGGTGGTCGGCGACCGCGGCGGCGCTGTCGAGGACGCGCGTGACCAGCGGCTCCGCCGTGGTCCCCGGCAGCGCGTCGGCGAGGAGGACGGCCAGCTGCGCGAGTCCGGCGGGGCGCGGTTCGGCGTCGCCGACCTGGATCAGCGCCGGGAGCTCCAACTGGTGCCGGAACGTCGCGGACACCCGGCGGACACCGACGATGAGGCGGGCGTTCCAGCGCGGCAGCGGGATGATGATCCGCGCCCCGCTGGTTCCGACGCCCCTGCCAGCGGTGTCGCCGATCGTGGCGGAGTCTGTCGGTGCCTGGTCGTAAAGTCGGTGGCCCACCCGGCCGGGCGGGGACTGCGCACCGGCAGTGCCGTCGGCAGGAGCGCTCGGCGATGCCGGCGGGGTCTGCGCACTCGGAACCGAGGCGTCGGGCGCGAGCGCGGAGCCGTACGGGGTCTGCACATCCGTGGTGTCGCCGATCGTGGCGGAGTCTGTCGGTGCCTGCTCGTAAAGTCGGTGGCCCACCCGGCCGGGCGGGGACTGCGCACCGGCAGCGTCGGCGGCGGCAGCGTCGGCGGCGGCGACCAGCGTCCACCCGGGCACCTCGCGCAGCCAGCACGACAGCAGCGCATGCGCCGTCGCATCGTCCGCGGCCCGGGTCGGCGTCGCGGCAGCGGCCAGGGCGGCGGCCTCCAGCACGTCCGTCATGCCGCCACCCCCACCCGTGCAGACGCCTCGGCGGCGACCGCGGCGAGCAGCGCCGCGACATCGTCCGGGCTGGTCAACGGGTTCGTGAAGGTCAGCTTCAGCGCGACGCGGCCGCGATACCGGGTCCGCCCGACAACGGCCCGGCCGGAGGTCAGCAACCGCCGCTGGACGTCGACGTTGAGGGCGTCCAGCCGGTCCTCGTCGACGCCGTCGGGGCGGCAGCGGAACAGTACGGTCACCGTCTGCGGCGGCGCCAGCAGCTCCAGGTCCGCGCGCCGCCGGACCGCCTCGCCGGCCAGCGCGGCCAGGTCGACCAGGTGCTCCACCAGCCCGGCCAGCCGCCGCCGGCCGGTCGCGCGCAGCGACACCAGGATCTTCAGCGCGTCGAACCGGCGCGACGTGTCCAGCGACCGGTCGACGAGGTTGAGCACGTCGTCGTCCTCGGTGCGGTTGAGGTAGTCGGCCGGCTCGCGCACGCTGCCCAGCGAGGCCGCCGACCGGACCAGCAGCGCGCTCGCGCCGATCGGCTGCCACCACAGCTTGTGCAGGTCGGCGGTGATCGAGTCGGCCCGCTCCAGCCCCGCGACCAGCGGCTTCAGCCGGTCGCTGAGCACGAGCGCCGATCCGACGGCGGCGTCGACGTGGAACCACGCGCCACACGCGGCGGCGCGGTCGGCCAGAGCGGCCAGCGGGTCGACGGCGCCGGTGTCGGTCGTGCCGGCGGTCCCCACGACGGCGATCGGCACCGCGCCGGTCTGCGCCAGCTGGTCCAGCGTCCGGTCCAGTGCCGCGACGTCCATCCGGCCGTCGTCATCGGTGCCGACCGCGACGACGGCGTCCCGGCCCAGCCCCAGCACGGCGGCGGCCTGCCGGACGCTGACGTGCGCGCCGGCCGACGCGAGGATCCGCCAGCGGCCAGCGCCGGCGGGCAGCCCGCTGAGGTTCGCCCCGCCGGCGGCGTGGTCGCGGGCGAGCAGCAGCCCAAGCAGGTTGGACGCCGTCCCGCCCGACGTCAGCACCCCGGACGCGGTCGCCGGCAGCCCGATCAGCTCGTTGAGCCGGCCGACCAGCCGGTCCTCGACGTACGTCGCCATCGGCGCCTGGTCGTAGGAGTCCATCGACTGGTTCGTCGCGGCGATCGCCAGCTCGGCCGCGGCCGCCGTCAGCAGCGTCGGCGGGTGCAGGTGGGCGGCGCACCACGGATCGGTGACCCGCGCGCCGTTCGCGAGCACCGTCCGCCCGACGTCGGCGAGCACCTCGCCGAGCGGCTCCGCGTCGTCGGGCAGCGGCTCGATCGCCTGGGCGGTCTCGCGCAGCCGAGCCGGCCCGGCGGACGGAAACGGCCCGCGCTCGTCGGTCGCGGTGAGGACGGCGAGCACCTCGGCGACTGCGGCCCGCAGCGCGTCGTGCGCGGCCGGGCTTCCGTCGAGGAACAGCGGTGCGGTCATCGGTCGGCACCTTCGTCCGCGTGCACCGACCGCAGCGCCGCGCCGAACGCCTCGACCGCCCGGTCCAGCTCGTCGTCGGTGATGATCAGCGGCGGCAGGAACCGGACGACGGCGTCGTGCGTGCCGCCGACCTCGACGATGACGCCGCGCTCCAGCATCGCGCGCTGCACCCGGGCGGCCAGCCAGCCGTCCGGCACCGGGACGCCGTCCGCGTCGACCACGCCGGGGTCGACCAGCTCGGCGCCGGCCATCAGGCCGCGGCCGCGGACGTGCCCGACCCTGGGGTCATCGGCGGCGACGGCGAGCAGTCCCTCGGTCAGCCGGCGGCCGGCCTCGCGGGCCCGCTGCGCCAGCCCGGCGCGGACCACCTCGCGGATCGTCGCCGCGCCCGCCGCGAGCGCCAGCGTCTGGCCGCGGAACGTGCCGGCGTGGGCGCCCGGCTGCCAGCCGTCGAGCTCGCCGCGGTGCACGATCACCGCCAGCGGCAGCCCGCCGCCGATCGCCTTGGACAGCACCAGCACGTCCGGATCCAGGCCGATCGCCTCGCTCGCCCACAGGTCGCCGGTGCGGCCGAGGCCGGTCTGCACCTCGTCGGCGATGAGGACGGTGTTCGCCGCGCGGGTGGCGCGGCGAACGGTCGCGGCGAAGGCCGGCGGCATCGGCTGCACGCCGCCCTCGCCCTGCACCGGCTCGGCGATGACGGCGGCCGGCGTCGCGATGCCGCTGAGGTCGTCGGTCAGGGCCCACTCCACCAGCCGGCCGGCCATCGCGGCCCCGTCGCTGTCGCTCACGCCGAACGGCGAGCGGAACGCCGTCGGGAACGGCAGGTGGTGGACGTCGGGCAACAGCGTGCCCAGCGGCTCCTTCACCGCCTTGCGCCCGGTCAGCGCGAGCGTGCCCTGGGTCATGCCGTGGTAGGCGCCGCCGAACGCGAGGACGCCGGACCGGCCGGTCGCGGTCCGGGCCAGCTTGACCGCCGCCTCGACGGCGTCGGCGCCGGTCGGCCCGCAGAACAAGATGCGGCCGTCGCGCAGCGGCTCGGGCAGCACCTCGAAGAGCTGCTCGACGAACCGGTCCCGGACCGGCGTCGGCAGGTCCAGCGTCGACAGCGGCGTCCCCTCGTCGAGGACGTCCCGCAGCGCCTGGACGACGACCGGGTGGTGGTGCCCCAGCGCCAGCGCGCCCGCGCCGGCCAGGCAGTCGAGGTACTCGCGGCCCTGGCGGTCGCGGACGGTGCTGCCGCTGGCCGCGACCAGCGCGATCGGCAGCCGGCGGGGGTAGGAGCGGGCGGAGGACTCTCGGCGGCGTTGGCGTTCGAGCAGGTCGTCGGCGGGTTCGGCGGTTCCGGTTGCTGGCGGTTCGGCGAGCCTGAGACCCTCGGGGTACGCCACGGGCGCGGTCCTTTCACGGAGAATGATCTGCAGTCAACTAGGTTTGCCTAACCTAACTCAGACCGCAAGCCACTCCGTCAGGTGTTCACCCGTCCTGTGTGGCCAGGCTCCCGGTGAGCGTGCCTTCTAGGGCGTAGGCGATGCAGACGGCGCCACGGTCGTACGACCAGCTGCGCTCCTCCGGATACAGGTAGAAGACACTGATGTTCGGGTCGTCCCAGGCCTGCTGCGAGAACGTCTCCAGCTCCTCGAGGCATCGCTCCTCGATGGTCGCGAAGAGCACCGCCTCGCCGGGATACTCGCCCTCGTCCAGGTCGAACGTCGCGTACACCTCGCCCTCGTGCGGCTGGTCGCAGGGGAGCGCCGGTACCGTCGCCATGCTCGTCTCGTCCTCGGTGTCGCGCAGCCCGGTGACGCAGTCGCCGACCCGCAGGTCCAGCGTCGAGACGTCGCCCTCCTCGACGATGGCGCCGTCCTCGTCGCGGTCGGCCATCGTCATGACCGCCCAGATGATCGCGCCGACGATGAGCGCCAGCCACAGCCCGGCCGTCACCAGCCCGCCGATCGCGAGGCCACGGCCCTTCTGCCCGGTCCGGGAGATCTGGACCAGCGCGATGATGCCGAAGATGATCGCCAGCGGGAAGATCGCGATGATGCCGAGCACCAGGGCGGCGACGGCGAGCCCGTTGACGCCGGGCTTGGGCTGCTGCTCGGCAGGCCACGGGTACTGGCCGTAGGGCGGCGGGTACTGGCCACCGGGTGGCGGCGGGTACTGGCCGCCGGGTGGCGGGTACGGGGTGGGGCCGGCCGGCGTCGACGGGTACGGCTGCGGCTGCGGCTGTGGCGTGGCGCCGCTGGGCTGCGCGTACGGGTTGGGCGGCGGCGCGCCGGGCTCGGACATGCACGGAAGCTATCGCACGCGGCGGACTCATGCAGCGCGGCGTGACATGCGATATCGCTCGTGCCATACGTCACAAAACGGTAACCTCGGCGCAAGCCGGTCGATCTTGACTCGGACTGCATGCCCCGTCGTCCCCCGCGGAGAGGAATGCGTTCATGAGGCTTACTGGTCACCCCCGTTCGAGGCGTCGCACGCTGACGTTGGCCGCCGCGGCCGTCCTGGCGGTCCCCGCGGTCGCCGTTCCCGCCGCTGTCGGGTCCGCCGAGCCGTCGGCCGCCGAGCTGCCCAGCGGCAACACCGCGTATCGGACGCTGGCCGACTACGAGGCCGACCTGGCCGAGCTGGTCGCCGACCATCCCGACCTGGTCAAACCGATCACGCTGCCCTATCCGACGACGTCCGGGCGCACCGTCCGCGGCGTCGAGATCAGCACGAACGTCACCGCCGATGACGGCAAGCCGGTCTTCGTCGACGTCGGCATGCACCACGGCAACGAGTTCCCCAGCGGCGAGCTGACCATGGAGTTCGCCATCGACCTGGTCGAGCGCGCGGCCGCCGGCGACCGTTCGGTGACCCGGCTGCTGGACCGCGCCCGCGTCGTCGTCGTGCCCGTCGTCAACGTCGACGGGTTCGTCCGCGGCCGCCGCCAGACCGACACCAACACCGACATGAACCGCAACTACGGCCTGGGCTGGCTGCCGATCTCCACCGGCGGGGCGGCCCCGTGGTCGGAGCCGGAGACGCGGAACATGGAGTGGCTGCTGTCGACCCGGCAGGCGGTCGTGTTCAACACGCAGCACACCTGCATCCAGGTCGTGCTGTATCCGCCGCTGCAGCTCGAGGCCGGCCCCGCCCAGGACGTCGACCGGCTGCACGCGCTCGCGTCGGAGGTCGCGTCGATCTACGGGCCCGGCTACAAGGCGCTGCCGTCGGCGGAGGACTACGAGACGACCGGCGAGGCGATCGACTGGGCCTACTACGCGACCCGCGGGCTCGCGCTGACCACGGAGACCTGCCCGGACGCCGGCGTGCCGCGCACCTACCAGACGCAGGTCCTCGACGTGTACGACGAGCACCGCGACGCGATGCTGACGATGCTCGAGACGGCCGCCGACCCCGACCAGTACGCCGTCATCGAGGGCCAGGGGCCGAAGGGCGCCGTGCTGCGCGTCACGAAGGCGTTCGACATGTACACCAGCCCCTACCTGCAGCCCGACGGCGCCACTCGCCCGTCGTCGTTCACCACCACGCTCGGCTCGGACCTGACGATCGAGAGCCGCAACGGCAAGTTCGAGTGGGCGGTGAACCCGTCGTACCGGCCGATCCCGGCGTACCAGGAGGACGGGGTGCACGGGTTCCAGACCGGGTTCTACGAGGAGCCGTGGATCCTCACCTGCGAGCGGCCCGACGGTACCGTCCTGCAGACCGTCGAGGTGAACGTGGACCTCGGCGAGTCGGTGACGGTGGACCTGAAGGAGTGCCGCCGCAAATTCCACCGGACGCGGCCGTAGGTCGATCGGGTCGCTCCGGGGTCGATCCGGAGGTCAGCAGGTTTCGACCCTCCGTGGTCATGGGCCGGCGTGCGAGCGTCGGCCCATGACCACGTTTCCCGTCGTGTTCGAGAGCAGCGGCACCCTGCTCGCCGGCCGCGTCCACCGTCGCACCGATGACCTTCTGGAGCGGCAGCCGGGCGTGCTGGTGACCGGGTCCTGGCTGACCGTCAAGGAGCAGATGGCCGACCTCTACGCCGCCGAGCTGGCCGCCCGCGGCTACACCGCGATCACGTTCGACTTCGCCGGCTTCGGCGAGAGCGGCGGCGAGCCGCGGCAGTTCGAGCTGCCCAGCCGCAAGATCGCCGACATCGCCGCGGCCGCCCGGTTCGCCTCGTCGCTGTCGTTCGTCCGTCCCGGCGGCCTCGGCTACGTCGGGGTGTGCGCGAGCGCCCAGTACGCCTTGGCGGCGATCGCCTATGGCGCGCCGATCGCGTCCTTCGGCTCGGTCGCCGGCTGGTTCCACGACACCGAGTCGGTCGCCCCCTTCTACGGCGGCATCGACGGCGTGCGCATGCGACTCGACCGGGCACAGGCCGCCCTCGCTCGCTTCCGCGACGACGGCGTCGTCATGACGGTGCCCGCGTACGAGCCCGGCAACGACCGCGCCGGCATGTTCTTCGAGATGGACTACTACGCGAACCCTTCGCGGGGTGCACTGCCATCCTGGCGCAACGAGATGGCCGAGGCGTCCTGGCTGCCGTGGCTCACGTTCGACGCCAAGTCGACGGCGGACGTGGTGGCGGCGCCGACGCTGTTCGTCCACTCGGACGGGTGCGTGTTCCCGTCCCACATCGAGGAGTTGCGGTCCCGGCTGCGTGGCCCGGTTTCGGCTGTGTGGGGCGAGGGGTCGCAGACCGACTTCTATGACCAGTCCGACCAGGTCGCATTCGCCGTCGAGGCGCTGGACGCGCACTTCTCGTCGACGCTGCCGTCGTCCTGACGGGTTGGTGCCGCTCCGGCGCCGAGTTGATCACGTTCGGCACGAAATCGCGTGTCGTACTACGCGTGCAATCGTGTCGACGCTCCAGAAAGCCTGGTGATGGACAACCCCGTCCGCCGGAAGGCGCTCGCCGCCGCGCCCTCCCGACGGCGCTCGTGGCGGGCGCCGGTGTGCTTGCCGTGTGCTCACCCGTCGCCTTCGGGATCGCCGGCGCTGCGCGTCTCGTAGTAGCGGCGTGACTTGTCGCGGCTGCCGCAGGTGGCCATGCTGCACCAGCGGCGGCGCCCGTTCTTGCTGGTGTCGAGGAACAGCCAGTGGCACGACGGGCAGTCGCCGAGGCGGTGCAGCGGCCCCGTCGTGAGCAGCCCGACCGCCGACGCCGCGACGTCCCAGAGGAGTACGCGCAGGGTCTGCGGCTCGGCCCACACCAGCCGGAACGTCTCGCCGTCGGCGACGATCCGGCCGCGCGCGAACCCCTCCGCGTGGGTGGCGTGCACCGTCTCCAGGTCGTCCGGTGGTGCGGCCTCACCGTGCGCCAGCGGCTCAAACACCCGGAACACCGCCTCGCGCAGGTCGCGCGCGGCGGGGAGGGTGAACCGCAGGCTCGGATCCCCGTCGACAGGATGCCCGACGGCGCGCGCCCAGGTCGTGACCTCCTCCGGCGACGCCAGCCAGTCACGCCGGGCGACCGGTCGCGCGTTGACCGTGTTGGCGAAGTCGAGGCAGAGCGCATTGCCCACCAGTTCGACGTCGGTCATGCCCGCCAGAATATCTCACCGTTCATATTGCGTTGACAGGTGAGAACGATTTGTGCCAGAACTACTACCAGTGAAACGCCGATGAAGGGTGAGAATCCGATGCGCGTGCTGCCGGTGTCGCTGGGCCGGTCGTTCAACGGGCTGTGGTTCGGGACGGGCGCGGCCAACCTCGGCGACGGGATGGCGCTGTTCGTTCTGCCGCTGCTGGCGCTCGCCGTCGATGCGTCCGCGGGTGGGGTCGCCGCGGTGACGGCGGCGCTGACGCTGGCGTGGCCGGTGTTCGGGCTGCACGCCGGCTGGATCGTGGACCGGGTGGACCGGCGCGCGCTGCTCGGCACGGTGAACGCGGTGCGCGGGCTGGTGCTGGGCGGGGTCACGGCCGCCTACCTGGCCGACGCGCTGTCGCTGCCGCTGATCCTTGCCGTGGCGGTGCTGCTCGGCGTGGCGGAGACGCTGGTCGACACGGCCCTGACCTCGACCATCCCGCTGGTCGTCGAGCCGGTCGGGCGCAGCCGGGCCAACGCGCGGATCGAGGCGACGGTCAACGTGACGAACCAGCTGGCCGGGCCGCCACTCGCCGGTCTCCTCGCCGGCGCTACGCTGGGCCTGGCGACCGGTGCCAGCGCGGCGCTCTATCTGCTCGCGGTGGGCGGTGTGCTGGTGATGACGCTGCACCGGTCGTCGCCCGCGGCTGCTGCCGAAGGAGTGGCAGTTGCGTCGACATCCGCCGCGGCTGCGTCGATCGGCGCCGCGGACGTGGCCATCTCCGCGGACAGCGGGACCGGTACGCACGTCAGTGTGACCGCGTCGATCCCGGCGCCGGTTGTTGACGTGGCCGCGGTGGTCGTTCCCGCGGCCAGCGGGGTTGGCGTGGCTGATGGGGCGGCTTCCCCGGATGCTCCGGCGGCGGCGCCCGGCGGCGTGACCGCATGGGTCGCGGCGTCCGCCGGCGGCAGGGGCGTCCCGGCGCCTCCCGCGGGCTCGGGTGACGGCGCGGCCTTCCCCGGCCCCGCCGCCGGTTCGCCGTCGCCGGGCCGGAGGCGGAGCGAGCTGGTCGCCGGGTTCCGGTTCCTGTGGGGGCAGCCGGTCGTGCGGACGCTGACCCTGTTCACCGCCGCCATGAACGTCGTCTGGGCGGTGGCCACCGCGCTGCTCGTCGTGTACGTGGTCGAGCCGGGACCGCTGGGCCTCTCGGCCGCCCAGTACGGGCTGCTGCTGACCGCCATGGCCGTCGGCGGCTTGATCACGTCCGTGCTGGTCGAGCCGCTGCGCCGATGGATCGGCACCACCCGCCTGCTGATCCTCGACTCCGTCGGCACGGTGCTGTTGGTGGCGCCGGTGGCCCTCGGCGCCGGGATCTGGGCGGTGGCGGCGGGCGCCGTCATCGCGGGGGCGGGATCGAGCATCTGGCGCATCGTCGCCGCGACGATCCGGCAGAACCTGTCGCCGCCGGAGCTGCTCGGCCGCATCTATTCGGCGTCGCGGATGATCAGCTGGGGCGTCATCCCGGCCAGCGCCGCCCTGGCCGGCCTCATCGCGGAGCTGTGGGGGCTGCGGACGGCGTTCGCGGCGGCGACGGTGCTCGGAGTCGCGGTGCTGGCCGCGTTCGTGCCGTTCGCGCTCCGCACCGACCTGGCCGCCGCCGTCCGCGGCCCCGCCGGCCCTGCCGGCCCCGTCGACGACGCCGGCCCCGTCGACCACATCGCGGCGGCACAGGGCTGAAAGCCGCCGATTCTGTCGGACCCTCGTGCCAGCATGGCCGGCATGGACGACACCGCGCTCATCCCGCTGAGCCGCCCCGACGCCTCGGCCGCCGTCGAGCACCTGGGCTGGCGGTATCTCCTCGCGCGGTTCCACACCGGCGTCGCGGTGGGGTCGACGATGGAGGCCGCGGATGTAGCGGCGACGGCCGCGCGGGCGGCGGGCGCCGCCGACGATCACCTGCGGGCCGACCTTCGGCCGGGCCGGGTGCTGCTGAGCCTGCAGGACCCCGCCATCGCGAACGTGACCAGCGAGGACGTCGAGGCGGCGGACCGCATCACGGCGGCGCTGCGGGCCACCGGGCGCGACGCCGACGCGGCGATCGGCGGGCTGCCGCGGTCCGAGCAGTCGCTCGAGATCGCCATCGACGCGATCGACATCCCGGTGATCCGGCCGTTCTGGAAGGCGGTGCTCGCCTACACCGACGAGCCCGGCCTGGACGGGCCGGCGGACGCGCTGGTCGACCCGCACGGCCAGGGCCCCGCGCTCTGGTTCCAGCAGATGGACGCGCCGCGGCCGCAGCGCAACCGCATCCACTTCGACATCAGCGTCCCGCACGACGAGGCCCAGCGCCGGCTGGCGGCCGCCCTCGACGCCGGCGGGCGGCTGGTGAACGACGGACGGGCACCGGCGTTCTGGGTGCTGGCCGACGCCGAGGGCAACGAGATCTGCATCTGCACCTGGCAGGGACGGGACTGATGTGATGACGACGCTCGGGCTGGTCTGCGTGCCGTCGAGTGCTGCCGCGCACTGGCCGGGCCAGGAGCGGGCGCCGGCGGCGCTGCGGGCGGCGGGTCTGGTCGAGCGGCTCCGGCGGACCGGCCAGGCGGTCCACGACCACGGCGACCGGCCGGTCCGGCGCTGGGCGGCGCACCCGGCGCCGGACGGCGGCGGCCTGAACAACCTCACCGCTGTGCTCGAGGTCCTCGACGACACCCGCACGGCGGTGCGCACGATCCTCGACGCCGGCCAGACGCCGTTCGTCGTCGGCGGGGAGTGCACGCTGACCATCGCCGTCATCAGCGCCCTCACCGCGGCGGGCCAGGACGTCGGGCTCATGTACGTCGACGGCGGGCAGGACCTCATGACGCCGGCCGAGCACCCGCAGGAGCCGATCGCCGACGGCATGGGGGTCGCACACCTGCTGGACCTGCCCGGGACGGCGCAGGCGCTCAGCGGCTTCGGCCCGCGACGGCCGCTGCTCACCGCCGACCGCGTCTGCTTCTTCGGCTACGCCGACGACGAGGAGGACGTGCACGGACGGGTGCCGAGCTGGCGGTTCCCGGCGGCGTCGGTCGGCGCCGACCCGGCCGCCGCGGCCGGGCTGGCGTTGTCGGCGCTCACGTCGGTCGTCGACCGTTTCGTCGTCCACCTCGACGTCGACGTCGTGAACTTCCTCGACCTCCCGGCCGCGGACGTGCCGCAGTACCGGGGGCTCGCGCTCGACCAGGTCATGAGCGCGGTGACGGTCATGGTGCGGCATCCCGGGTTCGCCGGCCTGGTGCTCACCGAGTTCAACCCCGATCACGGCGAGCCGGACGGATCGACGGCCCGGCGGCTGACCGCGGCCGTCGCCGACGCCTTCGACCCGGGCCACACCGGACGCGAGACACTGGGTCCGTGACCGCCGACCCCACGCCGGGCGACCTGATGCGCCGCATCGCGTTCCTGCTGGAGCGCGCCCGCGAGCCGACCTACCGCGTCCGCGCCTTCCGGACCGCCGCACAGACCGTCGACGACGTCGGCATCGGCGAGCTGATCGAGCGGATCGAGGCCGGCACGCTGACCGAGCTGCCCGGCATCGGCAAGGTCACCGCGACCGTCATCACCGAGGCGCTGGCCGGCGAGGTCCCGGTCTACCTGCGCCGTCTGGAGGCCACCGGCGGCCGCCCGGTCGCCGAGGGCGGCGCGGAGATCCGGACGGCGCTCCGCGGCGATCTGCACGTGCACTCGGACTGGTCCGACGGCGGCAGCCCGATCCCGGAGATGGTCGCGGCCGCCGCCGAGCTCGGCCACGAGTACATGGCGCTGACCGACCACTCGCCGCGGCTGACCGTCGCCAACGGGCTGTCCGCGGACCGGCTGCGCCAGCAGCTCGACGTCGTCGCGGGGTTGAACGAGCAGAGCGACGGGATCCGGGTCCTCACCGGCATCGAGGTCGACATCAACGAGGACGGCACCCTCGACCAGACCGACGAGCTGCTCGGCCGGCTGGACGTCGTCGTGGCGAGCGTGCACTCGAAGCTGCGCATGGCCTCCGACGAGCTCACCGAGCGCATGGTCACCGCCATCGCGAACCCGCACACGGACGTGCTCGGGCACTGCACCGGCCGGCTCATCACCGGCGGGCGCGGCACCCGGCCGGAGTCGACGTTCGACCCGGAGATCGTGTTCGCCGCGTGCGCGCGGTTCGGCGTCGCCGTCGAGATCAACTCGCGGCCGGAGCGGCTGGACCCGCCGAAGCGGCTGCTCCGGCTCGCCGTCGAGGCCGGCTGCATGTTCGCGCTCGACACCGACGCGCACGCGCCCGGCCAGCTGGACTGGCAGCCCTACGGGTGCGAGCGCGCGGCCGCGTGCGGGGTGCCGATCGAGAAGATCGTCAACACCTGGCCGGTCGACCAGCTGCTCGCCTGGACCCGACGCGGCTCGTAGGGCACCATGCCGCCCATGCCGCGTCGCGCCGCCCTCGTGCTCCTGCTCGTGCTCTGCCTGACCGGCTGCTCGGGTGGTGACTCCGACGACGGCGGCAGCTCGCCGTCCGCGGCACCGACACCCGCCGGACCGTACCAGGAGGTCGAGTTCACCGGTGGCGACGGCCAGCCGCGGCAGGGCCGGCTGTTCGGCCCCGACGACGCGCCGGTCGCCGTCGTCCTGTCGCACATGGGCAGCGACGGCGACAGCCAGGAGGACTGGGCCGCGACGGCGGAGGCGCTCGCCGGGCGTGGCCACCAGGTGCTGACGTACGAGCGGCTCCGGCCGCGGTACCAGGTCTGGCAGGACGTGATCGGCGCCGTCGAGTACCTGCGCGACCACGGCGCGGGCCGAGTCGTGGTCGCCGGGGCCAGCCTCGGAGCCATGGCGTCGCTGCACGTCGCACTGCAGCCGTCGCCGCCGGCCGACGGCGTCGTGTGGGTCGCAGGACTCCTGCACTCGGAGGGCATGGACTTCGACCAGGCGACGGTCGCCGGCCTGAGCTGCCCGGCGCTGCTGATCACCGGCGACGGTGACAGCTACGGCGCCACGGAGGACACCCGGCAGTTGCACGCCTGGTTGCCCGGGAGCGAGCTGCTCGTCCTGCCCACCCCGAGGCACGGCACCGACATCCTCGCCGAGGGCGGCGCCCCGGCCGAGCAGCTCCAGACCGCGATCCTCGACTTCGTCGACGGCGTCGCCGCGGCCGAGGCGTCCACGCCCTGTTGACGGCGTCGCGAGTGGTGGCCCGGGGGGATGCCGTCAGGGGTAGGCGCGGGCGTCCGAGCGAGGAACGAGCGAGGCGGGCGGGGACGGCATCCCCCCGGACCACCACGGATTTGGGCGTCAGTGCGGGCGGCGGACGGCCAGGGCGCCGGCGACCAGCGCGACGACGGCCATCACGGCGCAACCCCACAGTGCGGCGACCGGCCCGTTCGCGTCGACGAGCACGCCGAGCAGGCTGGTCGTGCCGGCCGCGATGCCGACACTGAGCCCGAGCGCCATCCCGGCCGCCAGTCCGGCGTGCCGCGGCAGGCCGTCCTGGGCGACGATCACCAGCGGGTAGAAGATGCCCTCGAGCACGAACCCGATGACCACCAGCAACGCCACCGCCAGGAACGCCCCGTTCAGCGGCAGCACCGCCGTCAGCGGCACCAGCGCCAGCACCGACACCAGCACGACCGGCCGCCGGCCATGCCGGTCGCCCAGCGTCCCGGCCGCGTAGGTGCCGACGGCGCCGGCCAGCAGCATCCCGGTGACGGCGGCGCTGCCCAACCCGACACCGGCGCCGAGCGTCTCGTCGAACCAGACCGGGGCGAACGCCATGAGCCCGAACAGCACACCCGCGGCCGCCGTCGCGCCGAGCGTCGCGAACCCGAACGTCCGCCAGTCGCTCGGCAGCGCTGCCGTCGCGGCCGGATCGGCGGCGGCCTCGACGCCGGACGAGTCGATGCCGCGCCCCAGCAGCAGCGCCCCGGCCAGCGGGATCACGGCGACCGCGCCGGCCGCCTCGATGCCGTACGCCGCGCCGAGCGGCACGACCAGCGACGGGCCGAGCGCGAAGCCGATGTTGCCGCCGAGCGCGAAGACGCCCAGCGCAGCGCCGGGGCTGGCGGCCGCCGCGGCCCGGGTCGCGCGGAACGCCTCCGGGTGGAAGATCGCGACGCCGAGGCCGCCGAGCAGCAGGGCGGCGGCGATCGCCCCGAACGAGTCGAGCAGCGTCGCCGCCAGCAGCCCGAGGCCGGCCAGCGCCAGCCCGAGCGGCTGCAGCCAGGCGGCCCGGACCTTGTCGCCGACGACGCCGGCCAGCGGTTGCATCACCGACGACGCCAGGCTGCCCGCCAGCACCAGCAACCCGGCGTCGGCGTAGGTCATGCCGCGTTCGGCGACGAAGAACGGGATCAGCGCGGGGACGGCGGCCTGGAACAGGTCGGCGCCGGCGTGCGCGGCGGTCAGCCGGGCGACCCGGCCGCGGTCGACGTCCTGGCCGGGGATGACCCGCTCGAGCAGGGCCGTCACGGCAGTAACCCGTTCAGCGTCAGCTCGATGACGGCGTCCGTGGTGCGCTTCGCCGACCAGCGGTGCTCGCGGCGCAGGTGGCGGTAGGTCTCGCAGACCTGGACGTAGAGCACGGTGGCCGCCTCCTCCGGATCGGCGACCGTGCGCAGCGAGCCGTCCAGCGCGCCGTCGCGCAGCAGCCGGACGATCGGCGCGGTGAACTCGGAGCGGGTCAGCGACTCGTCGCCGGGCTCGTGGTAGATCGCGTTCAGCGCCGGGTCGTCGAGCCCGGCCAGCAGGTCCGAGCGCTCGTCGGTGATCGCGCAGAAGACCTCGAACGCGGCGGTCAGCCGGGTGCGGGCGTCGCCGGGGCCGGTGAGGACGGGGAGCAGCCGCTCGCGCTCCTCGCGGGCCAGCTCGTCGCGCAGCGCGACCAGGATCGCCGTCCGCGTCTCGCCGCGCCGGTACAGCGTGACGCGGGTGATGCCGGCCTCCTTGGCGATGTCGGCCATCGACGCGCCGCCCAGCTGCTGCCGCTCGGCCAGCCGCTTGGCCGCGGCCAGGACGTCCTGAGACACCGTCGATTCACTCACGATACAAGATGTATCACGGTGCAGCTCAGGGCGTCCAGGCCTGGCGGCAGGTCAGTTCAGCCGGTAGGCGCGGATCACCTCCTGCTCGAGCCGCGTGCCATCGCCCTGGGCATCGATGCGCAGCGAGACGTGCTCGGCGTCGTCGGGGTGCTTGACGGTGACGGCGTACCGGCCCGGGCTGCTCGCCGACGGCCGGACCACCGCGGGCCGCCAGCTGGCGCCGTCGTCGTAGGAGACCTCCACCCGCACCCGGTGCACCGACGGCGACGGCGCGCCGAGCTGCCCGCCGACCGTCATGCCGAACTGGAACGTCCGCCCGGCCGGCGCCCGGTTCAACCCGTCCAGCGGCACGTCGTACGTCGCGAACAGCAGCGGCAGGAACGCGCAGTCGCGATGACCGCGGTCGGTGCACGCGTACTGCGGCGGCAACGGCGCCGAGGCCGGGAGCGACGGGGCGGCGGACCGGAACGTCCACGCCGTCGACGACCGCGTCCCGAAGCTCCACGGCGCGTCCGACCAGGCGTCGACCTCCAGCCGGTACTCCGAGTCCGCCGCGACCGCCGCCAGCACCCCGCGCCCGGTGCGCCGGCTGACCACCAGCTGGTCATCGCGGTACAGCCGGGTCGCCGAGTTCTCCCAGCGGGTGTCCCAGGCACCGTAGTGGCCGTCGCCGGAGTCGGCGAAGTCCTCGATCCAGAAGAACAGCTCGTCGGCGTCGCGGCAGGCCGGGCAGGGGATCGCCAGCCGGGTCTGCTCGAGCGCCTCGCGCCGCGGCGACGGCACGAACGGCCCGCCGAACCAGGTGTCCTCCAGCTCGTCGCCGGCCGACAGCGTCCGCAGCCGGTCCCGCACGTGCCGGGCCAGGACCACCTCGTCGGTCTCGTAGCCGACGGCCTGCTTGAGCCACAGCATCCCCGGCGACGCCGTGACGTACTCCGTCCGCTCCCACGGCGCCCGGTAGTAGCGGTAGGAGTCGAACGACGACACCTGCCAGGGCGCGAACGAGGCGTTCACGTCGGCGACGGTGCGTTGCGGCGCGTCCGCGTGGTACGTGCTCGACACCGTCGCGAGGTCGTCGGTGTCGACGTCGTACGACAGGTCCGTGCCGACCGCGCCGTCCTGGTCGAAGCGCAGGTCGTAGAGGTAGGGGCTGTCCGGTGTGGAGTGGACGGTGACCGTGCCGCCGCCGCGGGCCAGCAGCGCCTCGGCCTCACTCAGGTCCAGTGCGGCGCCGGGGATCGGCAGCCCGCGCTCGACCGCGCCGGAGAACGGGTAGCCGTTGCGGCTGTACAGCAGCGCCAGTTCGGCGCCGGCTGTGGCGACCGCCCGGATCTGCTCGCTCCACTGCCCGCCGACGGCCTCGACCAGTGCGATCCGCCCGTCCAGGTCGAGCCCGGCCAGCTCGGACGGTGTCGCGGCGCCGGCGTCGACGACGTCCCACCGGAACCGGCCCGCGGGCAGCTCCGGCGCGTAGACGAAGTACTCCGGCTCGAACGACTCCAGTCCGGCGCCGTCGACGACGATGTCCGGCTCGGCCAGCGAGAACTGCGTGACGAGGTGGAAGCCGCCCTCGGTGGCCTCCTCGGTCGGCGTCGCGTAGATGTCGGTGAACGGCTCGCCGAGCAGGTAGCGGTAGTGCATCGCCTCGCCGGCCAGCGGGAAGCGCCAGAACTCGACCTTCGCGGTGACGCCCTCGACGGTCCGGCCGACCTCGGCCGTGACCGGGACCGCGGTGCGCCCGTCCAGCACGACGCTCGCGCCGCCCGGCCCGACCTCGACCTGCGGGTCGCCGGCGAACGTATAGGTGTACCGCTCGCCGTCCAGGTCGGTCATGATGCTCAGCGCGCTGTACGTGCCCGGTGGGACGCGGACGGTCGCCTGGCCGCGCGCGTCCAGGTCGGGGAACGAGACGTGCTTGGACGAGTCGTCGACGTTGCCGATCTGCAGCGTCGCGCCGCGGTTCGGGTCGCCGTTGCGGTCGAGGACGGTGACCGTCAGCTCGTAGACCTCGGGCTCCTTGTTCAGCCCGAGCGGGAGCGAGACGCTCACCCCGTCCGGGCCGGTGCCGGTGACGAACCCGCTGTACAGGCCGGCGGCGCCGAGCGACGGGTCGAGCGTGAGGTCGACGGTGGCGGCGCCGTTGGCGGGGACGGTGACCGACGGCGTATCGAGTGTGAGCAGGCCGGCCGGAGCGGGGGTTCCGCCGGTGCTCGCCGACGCCGCGACGTCGAGCGTGACCGGCGCCGCCGTGACGTTGGTGAACGTGACGGTGCGGACGATCGGCTCCAGCTCGGTCTGCGGATACGGCAGGTAGCCGAAGTTCAGCGGCGCCGGGCCGGCGTAGACGCCCTGCGCGACGGCGGTCGCGACGTCGAGGCGGCCACCGCCCTGCTGGTAGACGGTCAGCCGGGCACGCGGGATCGCGGTCGACACGAGCGCGGCCTTGACCTGCTCGGGCGTCCAGTCAGGGTGCTGCTGCCGGACGATCGCGGCGGCGCCGGCGACGTGCGGCGTCGCCATCGAGGTGCCGGTCGCGCTCGTGTAGAGCGTGTCGACCGGCGTGCCCAGCGCGGTGCCGGCGGCCCGGGCGGCGACGATGTTCGTGCCGGGCGCGGTGATGTCCGGCTTGACGGCGTGGTCGCCGACGCGCGGGCCGCGGCCGGACGACGGCGCGATCTCGTCGGTCTTGGTGACGTTGCCGACGGTGAGCGCGGCGTCGGCGGCGCCCGGGTTCGTCAGCGAGTAGTCGCCCGGCCCGTAGTTGCCGCCGGCGACGACGAACAGCGCGCCGGTCTCCGCGGTCAGCTCGTTCACCGCCACGCTGAGCGGGTCGGTGCCGTCGGTGGGCCAGCCGCCGAGGCTCATGCTGACGACGTCGGCGCCGCCGCGCGCGGCCCACTCCATGCCGGCGATCACCCAGGAGTCCTGGCCGTTGCCGCCGTCGTCGAGGACCTTGCCGATCATCAGGTCGGCGCCGGGCGCGACGCCGCGGCGGGCGCCGCCGGAGCCCGCGCCGGTGCCGGCGACGGTCGCGGCGACGTGGGTGCCGTGGCCGTGCCGGTCGACCGGGCTGCCGCTGCCGGTGAAGTCCTGCTGCTGAGCGATCCGGCCGGCGACGTCGGGGTGGCCCGCGTCGATGCCGGTGTCGAGGACAGCGACCGTGGTGCCGGCGCCGTCGAGGCCCTGCTGCCAGGCCTGCGGCGCGCCGACCATCGGGACGCTGACGTCGAGCGTCGCGGCGACGCTGCCGTCGAGCCACACGCCGTCGACGCCGCTGTCGTCCTGGACGGCGGCCCAGAAGTCGGCGGCGTCGGCCTTGCTGACCTCGATCGCGGCGCCGTCGATGCTGGGCAGCGGCAGGGTGGCGTCGCTGGCCGGCAGGTTCTCGGCCTTGGTCGCGACGGTGGCCGCGGACCGCGCGGCGGTGCCGTCGTAGGTGACGATGACCGGCAGCTCGGCGGTCGCATCGTCGGCGTAGCCGCTCTCGATCAGCCGGGTGACGTTGAACAGCTGGTCGTCGACGGTTCCGGCGCGGACCTGCGGCGCGACGCGGGCCGGGACGACGTACGTGTCGCCGTCCAGCTCGTACGCCTCGACCGCGCCGCCGTCCGCCGCGTCGACCGCGACGGAGGTCTTGCCACCGACGGTCGTCACGTGGACGACGTCGCCGGTGACCAGCGTGACCAGCGTGGTCGACTCGGCGGCCGCCGGGTCTGCCGGGTCGGCGGCCGGTGGCGGTGCGGTGGGTGGAGCGGACGTGGCCGGGGCGGCCGCGGCGGCGGTGGCGGTCAGCGCGACAGCGAGTCCGGCGGCGGCCCGGTGAG